>CAZXSV010000064.1:0-25264 GCA_964642735.1 uncultured Acidobacteriota bacterium | reverse complement strand
TAATCTTGAGTGTTCATCCCGCACATCCGTATCATCTGCAAAGTGCAGTTTTTGCGGTTTCTCCGCTTCCAAACCGCTGAAAAATACGCATGGGAAACGCCGAAAATCCAGATTCTTCCGCACTCATTCCGGGTCCTTCGGTCGCATTCCTTCCGCGGCTGAAAACCGGCTGTTTCAAATCAGGATTCCATCAACTGTCTGGCAGCGGCGGCAATATGCGACGGCGTCAATCCGTATGCTTTGAGCAGATCTTCATAGCTGTGGGCGGATTGTCCGAAACGGTCGTTGATGCCGATTGTCTTCATGGCGACGGATCGTCCCTGCAGAACCTCGCTGACCAGGGAGGCAAGGCCGCCGATGAGAGAATGCTCTTCGGCCGTAATCACGCCTTTGACTCCGTCCGCCATCGCGGCCAGGGCATCCCGGTCGACCGGCTTCATGGAACTGACATTGACCACTCGGAGAGAAATCCCTTCGCCTGTCAACATATCCGCCGCTTCCAGGGCGTGGCTGACCATTTGGCCGTTAGCGTAAACGACGACGTCGGATCCTTGACGAATCGCATGCGGCTTGCCGGCGACGAAAGGCTCATTCTCCGGCATCACATCCGGAAGATCGTTGCGCGTGATGCGCATATAGACAGGGCCCGGATAATCGGCAAGCGCGCGTGTCATCGTCCTTGTCTCATTGCCGTCGGCGGGCGCCAGCACGGTCATGTTTGGAAGAGCGCGCATGATCGCGATATCTTCGACCGATTGGTGGGTCGACCCGTCGCCGAAATCGGACAATCCGCAGCTCGAACCCACAATCCGGATTCTAAGCCCTGGGATGCAAATGCCCTGACGAATCTGATCGAAAGCGCGGCCGGCTGCAAAAACGGCGAAGGAATTGGTAAAGGGGATTTTCCCGGTCAAGCACAGGCCTGCGGCGAAGGAAGTCATGTTGGCCTCGGCAATCCCCATTTCGAAAAAACGTTGCGGGAATTCCTGCTCGAAGTAGCAGGTCATCGTGGATTTTCCCAAATCCGCTTCCAACACAACGATGTTGGGATTCCTGCGGCCCAGCTCGACGAGGGTTTTGCCATAAACTTCCCGAGGATTTTGCATCTTCATTGGTTCTTATCCCTTCCCGAGCCGAAAAGCTCGCAAGCAGCTTCGTATTGCGCTTTATCCAGAAGCCCGTTATGGAACTCAACCCTGTTTTCGGCAAAAGGAATTCCCGATCCTTTCACCGTTCGCGCGATGATCATCTTGGGCTGCCCGTTGGTCTGGTCCGCTTCCTCCAGAGCGTTGAGGATCCCGGCCATGTCATGGCCGTCGATCTCCATTACCTGCCACCCGAAGGCGCGCCATTTCTCCGGCTGAGGATTGGTGTCGAAGCGCTGAGCGACGGCGCCGGTCGCCTGCAGTCCATTGCGATCCAGGATGGCGACCAGATGGTCCAGTTTGAAAGCCGAAGCCGCCATGGCGGCTTCCCAGATCTGTCCTTCGGCCACTTCACCGTCGCCAATGACACAATAAACCCGGCTCTGGCGGCCGTCGATCCTAAGGCCCGCGGCAATGCCGCAGGCGATGGAAAGGCCCTGGCCAAGCGACCCGGTATTGGCTTCAACGCCGGGAGTGCTTTTCAGGTCGGGGTGCCCTTGCAGAATGGATCCGTAACGTTTTGTGTTTTTCAATTCCTCTTTCGGGAAATACCCGCACTCGGCAAGGGCGGCGTACTGCACGAGCGCGGCGTGGCCTTTGCTCAGCAAAAAACGGTCGCGGTCGGGCCAGGAAGGATTGAGAGGATCGTGACGCATCTTGGAAAAATAGAGCGCCGTCACAACATCCGCAATCGAGCAGGACCCTCCCAGATGCCCCCTTTGGCCGACGCCGACCATTTGGATGATGTTAAACCGGATCGCACGAGCCATGAGTTCCAGCTTTCTCGTGTCCTTCTTGTCGATAGATTTCATCTGCATAATTCTTTCACCTGAGCATTCGAGTTCTTTCCGGGAGCGCCGGCGCCACGTCGGCAGACCTTCCCGAGAAACAGATATTCTTGCCTGAAACCGTTTCGCGTGCGGATTCATCCACAATCCGCAGGTTCCAGCGGCTTCGCATCCGGCCGGCGATCCAGCCCGGCTGACCGATTATCCCGCATCATTCATAAAGCTTCCACTGCAGCGGATCCGGGCATGTGTGCGCGCCTCGCCACGAAGCTTCTTAAATAATTCGGATTAAGTCTTCGCTTCCACAACCGGAGGCGGCGGTCCGCCGGCCAGCGGCCAGGAAAGAGTCTCCAGCGGCTTGCACACAATCTCCACAATGTGAAGTTCGTGCAGCCTGGAGGAGGGAGCTGCAATGGCAACGACGGCCGTATCGGCGCCTCGCCCGGTGCCCGCCACGGCAATGACTTTTTCTCCGGCCGCAATGTATCCGCTGTTGGCCGCCATCAGCAGTATCTCATGGACGACCTTCATCCCCTGGCAGAAAGTGCGCAGCAGCATTGCCATCAAGGAAGGGACTTTCGACGCGTACAGATCGTCCGTGTGAAAAAGCATGGTGCCGAAGCAGACGCGGTGGCCTTTTTCTTCCAGTTCGGCGACCAGGGCTTCGGGAAAACGTTGGCCGGCGCGAAACCCATATTGATGAGGCACAACGGTCAGCCTGACGCCGGCATCTTTAAAATGCTCGGCAGCGATCAAAGCGGTTTCGCCCGTGGTGGAGGCGAGAACGACTTTCCTAATTCCGCGCGACCCGGCCCGCTCCAACGCAAGCTCCAGCGTTTTCATTGTGTTTCGACGCCCGGGTTTTTCGAAGTAGACGATTTTTTCCTGGAAAAATTCGCACTTTTCGGCCACTTGCGCCTCCTTCCCCTTTTCTTTGGAGACAAGGGATGATATCACAACCGGTGGCGCGAAGGATTGTCATCTTGCGGCGCCGCGGATGGGAAAGCTATGAAAAGGAGAATGTTGCTTGCCTGGAGCGGCGGGAAGGATTGCGCCCTGGCGCTCTATGAACTTAAACAGAGGCCGGACGTCGAGGTTGCAGCGCTGCTGACGACCGTCACGGAAGGGGACGGCCGGGTCAGCATGCACGGCGTTCACAGAAAACTGCTTGCTGAACAGGGGGAGGCGCTCAAAATTCCTCTCGAGGAAATACCCATCCCTCGAAATTGCTCCAACGAAATTTATGAAGACCGGATGAGGCGCGTCCTGGAAAGATTCGGCCGGGAGGGGATTTCAGAAGCGGCTTTCGGCGATCTTTTCCTGCAGGATGTGAGGTCCTATCGGGAAGAGCGCATGGCGCGGATCGGGATGAAAGCTATTTTCCCGTTATGGGGCTTGAATACGGAGAACCTTGCCGGGCGGTTCATCCAACTGGGATTTCGCGCCGTCATTGCATGCGTCGACACCCAAATGCTGAGCCGGGAATTTGCGGGACGCGAATATGACGCCGCATTTCTGAGCGATTTGCCATCGGGCGTCGATCCCTGCGGCGAGAATGGGGAATTCCACACGTTTGTTTATGACGGGCCGATTTTCCACCATCCGGTTCAAGCGATCCGCGGCGAAAAGCTTCTGCGCGACAATCGATTCTATTATTGCGATTGGATCAATCCGGATTAAAAAGGATCAGACCGACATAGCAGATTTTATTCTTGCCATGGCTGTAAGGAAGCCCGGCGCTCTTCTGAAGCGCCAGGACGTTGATGCCGTATGCTTCAACGGAAGATACCGCCTCGTCGGGGCGCCGGCACGGCTGGCGGTCGAGATAGGCGCATTTTTCGCATAAGCTGCAGCATCCTGCGTCGAGAGGGAGGATGCCATTTTCGGGATATTGTTTTCGGATTGTTTTTAAAAGCTCCCGAAAAACCGCCTGATGAGCTTTGGCGCCTTCGAGCATGCCCTTCATGTCAAAGCTGCCGTTTGTTGCGTGCACGGTCTGAAACAATAAGCCCTTTTTATAGAGCGCCGCCCGCTGCATCAGCTTTTCTATCGGCCCGATGGCCGGCGGCCCCATCCAATTGGTGTCGTATTTGCGGCAGAAGTTTTTCTCACAAGCCTTGCGGAAATCCTCGTGGAACCGGATTTGGGAAACGTCCAAAATTGCAGCGTGGGACGCTTTCGAATCCAGAGCAGTCCTGATCAAACTTTCCTGGTTCATCATTGGACGGTGGAAGGTTGACGATTGACGATTTGAATCGGACGCAGGGATCCGGTCGTCAATCGTCCAAAGGTTTTACTTCCGATAAACTCCGTATTCCCTGCAGACGGCCACCATGGCGCGCAAATTGTCCAGCCTGGGATTTTCCGCGACGGCGCCGGCGGACATTATATAGCCGCCGCCCGGACCGCAATCCTCGATCAGTTTGCGGCAATAGGCTTTCATATCTTCAGGCGAGCCGGTGACCAGGAGAGACGAGGGCACATTCCCCTGGATGGCGCATTTGCCGCCCAGTATTTTTTTGGCTTTAGCCATATCGGTCCGGTCGAAATACCAGCAGACCTCGCCCTTGTTGAACTCGTTCACGCTTTCCAGCCGCGTGTTGTAGCCTCCTTCAGCGAACATGTGTTGAACGATGCCTTCTTGGATAAAAGCGTCCATCACTTTTTTCAGAGAAGGCCAGTAGAAAGTATCGAATTGCTTTGGCGACATCCATCCGTCGGCGCCTTTGTGCAGAGGGTATGTGATCATGAAAATGCTTGAAATGTTGGGCGCGGTCAACACGGACTTGATTGTAAAGTCGGCCACAACATCCAAAGCTTCGAGGAGCTTGCCGGGCCGGCGATACATATCTTTCAGTATCGGCTGAGTCCCGCGAAGCGTGTCGCCGAGGGTGTCGAACGGCGCCTTGCAGAAAGCTCCGAAAGCAGCCGGATAGCCGCGGGCGGCGCCGGACGGGCCGGCGGCGGCCATTGCCTGCATCATCGCCTGATATTCCTTGCCCACATCGATCAACTTCTGCAACATAGTCTGCATTTCCGGAGTCGCCAAAGGCATGAATTGCACCAGATTGACGATTTCCACCATGTCCGTCGCCGGCCGGAACATTCGGAGCGGCTCCAATGCCCCAAAGACACGAGGGATATAGGTTCTCAGCCAATAATCGGAAGGATCGAGAATGAGATCGTCATACTCGTCCGCTTTCATATATTCGGCTTCCATGAACTGAACGGAAGGAACATTCTCCCCAAGGCGGTGGCCTGGCCATGAATAGAGTTTGTAATCAAACAGATCCAAGATCTTGCCGGGTGTGATCCACGGAGCGGCCCAGTATTCCAGCTCTTCGGAATACTCCTCGTTGAATTTTTGGCAAGCCTTCATCGCCTTGTCATAGTCATACATGGCCGTGCGCAGGTTGATGCCGTAATTATTGTAAGGGAGGTTCCCAACGGGCAAATTCAACGGGACTCTATCGGGTTCCCGGACGCTAAAAACATCCACCAGCCTCTGCGCTCGCATCCTGTAATTGCTTCTTGCTTTTTCGCTGACAAAAGGAAGATCCGCATTTACGAAATTGTCAAGCCGCCGCTGCCGCTTTTGTTCCGGAGTGAGCTGCGCCCAATCCGCCACAGCCGAAGCTCCTGGCTGACTTGCGATACTGCCCAAAATGGTTCCCATCTTATTTTCTCCTGTGAGTTGCCGATCGAGCCGATCCCGATGGATCCACCCATCCATAGCGGAAACAGCTGGTCAGATGATCATTCACCATGCCGGTGGCCTGCATGTGCGCGTAAATTATGGTGGAGCCGACGAATCTGAATCCGCGCTGCTTCATATCTTTGCTGATCCGGTCCGATTCCGGAGAAGTCGCCGGAATTTCGGAGTTAGACCGAAAACAATTCCGGATCGGTTTGCCATCTATGAACTGCCATATATAGCGATCAAACGAGCCAAATTCCTTCTGAACCTCCAGAAATCGCCGGGCGTTTGCAATCGCCGCTTCGATTTTCAAGCGGTTGCGGATAATGCCCGCATCGGTTAGAAGCCGCGCGACATTCTTCGAGGTGAAGCCTGCAACAGCCGCCGGTTCGAAACCTTCGAACGCCCGGCGGAAATTTTCTCTTTTTCGGAGGACGGTGGACCAGCTCAAGCCCGCCTGCATTCCCTCAAGGACCAGAAACTCGAAAAGCTTTTGGTCGTCATGCAGCGGCACGCCCCATTCATTGTCGTGGTAATCGATCATCAACGGATCATTGCCCGGCCACGGACAGCGCTTGATATTTTTCATCACTGGATGCAGATAAGACTCTTGATTGTCCGAATGAACATATTGCCGCCGGAAACTGCAGGCGACGCCATGATGCCCTCGCCGAGCGAGTTCTTCGCCAGAAGCTCATATTGATCGCCCGCCTTTATGACAAACACATCGCCGTCCTCGCTCGAACAAAAAAGCCTGCCGTCCATGGCCACGGGCGACGCCGAAAAGGCGGCGCCGACATCGATCCGCGTTCTGCCATAGATCTCCTTTCCAGTGCCGGCGTCATAGCAGGAAATCATTCCCTGGTCGAGCACGACGTAAATGCGTCCGGCATACGCGATCGGCGACGGGATATAGGGCGCTCCCGTTTCTTGGCGCCAGGCAATTGATTTCGAGGACGCCTCGATATTCCCTGAAGCGCCTGGTTTAAAGGCAGTAATCGGACGAACCGGGTCTCTAATGAAGCCGGAGGATACTATGATCAACCCGTTCACGAAGGTCGGAGCGGGAGTCGTGATGGACGTCGCAGGCAAGCGGCATTCCCATAGAAGCTTGCCGGTTTCCGGATCGTAGCTTCGAACCGCCTTGGTCGCATTAACGATCAGCTCCGGACGAGCGCCCTGATCGTAAACAAATGGCGTGCTCCAGGATGAAAGCTCGTCCCGTTCCATTTTCCAAGCGGTTTTCCCCGTTTTCTTGTCCAGTGCAACAATGAAAGATTTTCCGGTTTCCTGATCGCAGGTCTGGATTACGAAATTTTTATAAAGCACTGGAGAGCTGCCCATGCCCCAGTCATTGCGCATTGTGAAAGCGCCAAGATCGGCGCTCCATATGAGCTTCCCGCTGAAATCATAGCAATACATCCCCTGGTCGCCGAAAAATGCAAAGACATAAGTTCCGTCGGTGACAGGCGATTGGGAAGCATAGCTGTTCTTGATATGGCGGCCGTTGACAGGCTTGCGAGCGATCGCCGTTTGCTCCCAAAGAAGCTTCCCGGTTTCTCTGTTGAAACACAGGACCTTCCATGAAACGCTTGACTGATCGGGTTTCCGGTTGACCATGGGAAAGCCCTTTTGCCAGTCTTGTTCCGCCTGATTGCTGTTGACGGCCGTGGAGACAATAATTCTGTCGCCCCAGACAATCGGCGATGAATGGCCCAATCCCGACACAGCCGTCTTCCACTTGATGTTTTTCGCCGGATCCCATCTGGCGGGAATGCCCCTCTCCGAAGAGATTCCAAGGCCGCCCGGACCGCGCCAGGAAGGCCAGTTTTCCGCATAAGCCAATGAAAATGAAGCGACAATTATAAATGCCGCCGCCAACCTTTTCATAGAGACCTCCCGGATTGCTTCATAGAATAAGGCGGCTGGCTAATTCAAAGCTATAAAAAAGAGAAGGGCGGTGGCATTATTCATGGCGTGGGCGCTCATCGAGGCGATGATCTCGCCGCGCCACTCGCGGATGACGCTCAGGTTGAAACCAATGGCCGCGATCAGTGGAACGCCCGCCCATCCCTGCGGGTGGACGATGGCGAACAGCAGCCCGGTTAGAATGCCCGAAACGGCCCAATGGGCATGGCGGCGGAAATACGCGAACAGCATCCCGCGGAAAAAAGTCTCCTCCACAACCGGCGCCCATACACAAGCCAACAGGGCGCCAAACAGCAGGAAGAGGGGGCCGCGGCCAAGTTCGTATATAATGGGATGAATGGGCGCGCTTCCGGTGAACCGGGAAATCATCGCGGCGATGCCGGCCGCGCACAGCAGGAGAGGCAGTCCGGCGATATAGCCGAGAATTCCGGCGCTTATTTCACGGAAAAATCCCTGCCCGCGCCGCCATCCGATCGCCGCACGGCAATCTTTCCAGTCTGACCCTCGAAAGCGCGGCCAGAGAAGCGCCAGGACAACGGCAGGAATCGCCGCCAAAAGCGCTCCTAAACGAATTCCGGGAAACAGCCATGCCATCAGCGCCGGCAGTCCCATGAAACCGGTCAGGTAAATCGCAAATGCCTCCAGCAGCGGACCTGGATTCTCCGGCGGCGCGAAACTGCTTTGCAGGCGCCCTTTGATCCTCGAAACGATCGCGAGAATAAGCAGAATCAGACCAGCCGCAATGGCGGCCAGCATCCCGACCGTCATGGCTATCAAGAAAAACATGGTGCGAAGCGCCGATCGAAGGATCTCGCTCCGCGCCGGATCGGAAGCGGGCTTATCCTGGCTTAAGGAAAGCCGGCCAATCCATCCTAAGCGTTGGATCTCCAGACGCTGCTGCAGTCCGAGCGAAGATTCTCCGTGCCGATAAAGCCGCATCAACAGAGACGCATCCCGAACGAGAGCGGCGTCGGTCTGATGAGCTGCAAACCGCTCGAGTTCGGACAGAGCAGCCTCTTTGCCGGAAATTTCAACCAGGATCGGAACAACCCTAAGCTCTCTCCTGGCGCTTTGATTTTTTTGCAGATTCCGCGCCATCTCCTCAAAACGGCCGATAAGCTCCGGACGCCGCCCCAGGAGCTGCTTGGCCCCGACAATATACTTCCCGGTCAACTCCAGCGGCAGATCCGGAGCGTTGTCCGGCGGCGTCTTTGCAGCCTTAAACTGCGGCATTTGCGAAAACAGAATCGTCGCAATGATGAAAAACCATGAGATTGCAGCGCGCAGATTGGCTTGAAAGCGGCCTGAGCCGCCGATCGAGGGCTGTGAAACTTGTTCGTTCATTCCATCATTGCCGCCTGTCATTCATCCTGCCCTGCGCCTGGATATTAGCTGCGAATACACGAAGATGCCAAGGAGCGCCGATTATATATGCAATTATATTTTTACGCTAACCTGGATTGTCCCCGGAGAGACAGCGGCGTCTCGCCAGCCGGATAGCATAGAGCCAATTATAAAATCGCTATGTTGCCCAAAAGAGCCGTTCCGAAGATAATATGAAGATGAAAGACAAAAATGCTGATATTTCGAAACTGGTCAGCCTCGTGGAGCAATTGCGAGGAGAGAATGGATGCCCCTGGGACAGGGAACAAACGAGAGAGTCCTTGAAGCCGATGCTGATTGAAGAAGCTTACGAGGTTCTCGATGCGCTCGATGCGGACGATCCGCCCGAATTGAAAGATGAATTGGGCGATCTATTGTTTCAGGTCGTATTCCATTCGCAGATCGCTCAGGAGCGGGGAGAATTCAACCTGGCCGACGTCATAAACCGCTCTCATGAAAAAATGGTCCGCCGTCATCCGCACATTTTCGGGGACGCCGACCTGAAGACTTCGGAAGACGTCCTGAAAAATTGGGAAGACATCAAGGCTGCGGAAAAAGGGATCCAATCCTCTTCAACTCCGGAATCGGAAAGATCGCTTCTGGACGGGATCCCGTCCAAGCTGCCCGCTTTACACAGAGCCTATCAGATGACAGCAAAAGCCTCCCGAGTCGGATTTGACTGGAACCGGCTGGAGGACATTCTGACGAAACTGCAGGAAGAGTCCGCGGAGCTTCTGGAGGCTCAATCGAAACAGGACGCGCTCAAAATGGCGGAAGAAGCAGGCGACCTGCTGTTTGTTGCGGTGAATGCAGCTCGATTTCTGAAAATTGATCCCGAAACAGCATTAAGACGGAGCAACGAAAAATTTTCCCGGCGGTTCCGCTACATCGAATCTGCGATCAAGCGTCAGGGACGGGAACTGCGGAATGCTTCCCTTGCCGAAATGGACGCTCTCTGGGACGAAGCAAAAAAAGCGGAATTATAAGAGCAAAAAATGCCACGGATTGAACAAATTCCTCTGATTTGGGATCCGTGGCGCTTTTTTATGTCACGATGTTGAAGTGCTCAATGTGAAGCGTCGGATCGGCTTTGACGATTACGTCGCGATTCAGCACATGGCGGATCTCCTCGATTACGGGAGACTCCGTTTCCCGCAGCGCGCGAGCCACATCCGGATGAACCCGGATCATCAATTCAGACCTGTCGTCCAGAACCGGCTGCATTTTTTCCAATTCGTGGTAGATGCTGTAGCAGGTTGTAGCCACTGACTTCACCATTCCGGACCCGGTGCAATAAGGGCATGGCTGACACAAGGTGCGCTCCAGAGACTGTTTCACTCTTTTCCTGGTCACCGCGACCAATCCGAACTCGTTAAATTCCAGAATCTTGCTGGGGGATTTATCCTTGGCGATCTCTTCGGACAACGCTTCCATGACACGCTTGCGGTTTTTTCGCTCGTCCATATCGATGAAATCGATGACAATGATGCCGCCCAGGTCCCGAAGCCTGATCTGCCGCACGATTTCCTTGGCCGCCTCGAGATTGGTACGGGTGATGGTCTCCTCCAGGCTGTTGCCGCGGCCGACAAATTTTCCGGTATTGATGTCGATGCTGACGAGAGCTTCCGTTTGATTGATCACAATATATCCACCCGACTTCAGCCAGATTTTCGGCTGAAGGAGCTTGTCAATTTCCGGAGTGATGTTGTATTCATCGAAAATATGGTTCGGCTTGGTATGGAGTTTGACCCGATGCACCAAATTGGGAAAGATTTTATCCACGAACTCCACGACCCTCTGGTATTCCAGCTCGTCATCGACCCTGATGGCGGCGAATTCAAAAGAAAATTGATCTCGGAGGAGCCGTTGAACCAGGTTCATTTCAGCATGAACGAGCGACGGGGCGGAGACTTTTTCCGCCCGATTTCTGATATCTTCCCACAGGCGCACCAGAAAGGTCAGATCATTGACCAGATCCTCCTCGGAATGCTCTTCTGCCGCGGTGCGGACAATGACGCCGCCGGGGAAAATGTCCCGGTGCTTGAGAATTATGTCTTTAAGCCGCAGCCTTTCGGTTTCCGATCCTATCTTACGGGAGACTCCGATGTGATCGACTGTGGGCATGTAGACCAGGTATCTGCCCGGAAGCGCAATATGGCTGGTGACGCGGGCGCCTTTTTTGGCTATCGGCTCCTTAGCCACTTGAACTAAAACTTCCTGTCCCTCGTGCAGCATGTCGTCGATAGACTGATGCTCATTTTTGTGAGTATGGCGAGCCGCGGTATAGCGTTTTCGCCGCGTGGCAGCTCCGCCGCGGCGGCGCACAAATCCCGTCCTGGAATTTGGCTGATCCACGGCAAAAGGCAATATTTCTCCATCATCCCTTATGGACGCGGATTCCCGGGATATCTCGGAAACGACTTCCTCTTCCGGGACAGAAGGAGCGAACGCGGTTTCTCTCTCGGTTTGGGATGAAGCATCGGAAAATTCGGCCATAATGCTTTCGGGGTCGGACGGCGCCTCCATGGACCGCGCCGGCAGCGCGTTGGGCAATACCTCCGGGATTGTTGAGGGCGTATATAAGGAATCGGCTTCCAGATGAGATTCAATCTCGCGCTCCGTTTCCGCGCTAATGCTCCAGCTTTCCAAACGCCCCTGCGGGACTTCTTCGGAATTCACATTCGGCGAGGCGGGTTGACGATTGCTTTCAGTTCGTTCCCGCCGGTCGCGCCAACGGCCCCTTTCGGTTTTACGTTCCCTCCGTTGCGAACGCTCCTGAATTTCCGTTTCCGCTATGGCAGCCGCCTGTTCTTCTTCGGCGGCTGGATAAACCTGATCGCATTCCTCGTTTTCCTCAACAAAATCGGAAACATACAGGAATGCATCCTTTTCCAGACCGATGTTGACGAACGCCGATTGCATCCCGGGAAGCACTTTCGTCACTTTTCCCTTATACATGTTCGCCAGGATGCCGCGGTTCCGGTTGCGTTCGATGTACAGCTCGGCCAGTTGGTCGTCTTCAAGAATGGCTATTTTCGTTTCCAAAGCCGTGCTGGAAACGATCATTTCTTTGATCATTATTGTCGCTCCAATCGTTCTGGACGCGCTGAGGATTCAAGCGGACCTTGGGCGGGCTGCTGCAGAGATACGGATTGCCGTCGATAAATCAAACTGCAAAAAACTGAAAATATGCTTCAGTTTTAATCTGCGATATCCAGGGATCAGGCGCGATGCTAACATTCAAAATCGCGGCAAACAATCAGGCAAAGCGTTTTCAATATCAAAATCCTCCGGAAGCGTGCTCCTCCCGAAAATTTGCCGAACCCATGAGTCGTCGCGCAAACAAAAATCCCGAATAAAAACCCTTATCCCAGGCGCCATCGCCTGAATAATGTCCAGGCGCGTCCGGTCAAAAAACCTTATCTCGTTGAAATTCAACAAAATCCAAAAAACCTAAAGTCATTAAAAACGATAATTGCTTCGTTTATTCCAGCCTTTAAAAAGAACATGGTAGTTGGGTTGCGAACCGAATGCAAGCGCTCCGGTCAAGAACCTGTCAGTTAACATATCGGCGCATCCTTACGTTCATGCAAAGGCTCATCGCCGCATAATAGGATATAAGCGCGGAACCGCCGGCGCTCACAAAGGGAAGCGGGATCCCGATTATGGGAAGCAAACCTTCCACCACTCCGATATTTATGAAAACGTGAAACAACAGGATGGCGAGAACCCCGGCCACAATCATGGCGCCGATCTTATCTTTGGCTTCTCTCGCCGCCCGGAAAAGCCTGAAAAAAAGAAAAAGAAAAAGCCCCAGGAGCGCAATGCTTCCGACAAACCCCTTTTCTTCCGCAAGCACGGCGAAAACAGAATCGGTGTGACGTGCCGGCAAAAAGCCGAGGTTGCCCTGGGATCCTTGCTTAAACCCTTTGCCCAGAAGCTTTCCGGAACCAATGGCGATTTCCGATTGTTTTGTCTGATATCCTATGCCACGCGGATCGCGCTCCGGATTGAAGACGTTTTCAATTCGATTTTTCTGATAGCCGCGGAGCATAAACCAGCCGGCCGGCGCCGCAATTGCGACTGCAATGAGCAGAAAAATAATATGTTTCCGCTTAATGCCGGCCATGAAAGAAAGAACGGCATAAATGGGGAAGAAAGTGAGAGCGGTGCCAAGATCGCCTTGCAGAATCACCAGCAGGGTTGGAACGAACACGATCAATCCCCCGACGAGCAGTTCCCGCAGCCCCAAATATTCGCGCTCGAATTCAGAGTAGTACTTCGCAAGTGCAATGACAGCAATCACTTTGACAATTTCCGAGGGTTGTAGGGAAAACATCCCAAGGTCGATCCAGCTCTTATTGCTGTGGATGGAATGGCCGAAAATGAGCACCAGCACCAGTACCGCCATCCCGGCGGCATAGATGACGCCGATAAAATCGGAAAAAAAATGATAGTCGAAATAGAGCAGAATGAAAAAAGCCGCAATGGCGCAGCACAAGTAGACGACCTGCTTGCCGAAATATGTATTCAGGCTGGTTCCATCGGTAGTGCTCCAGATTGCGGTGGCGCCTGCGGCCGACAGGGCCAGCAACGCAAGGAACCACAGCCAATCAAATCCCAATAAAACGCGTCTGTCGAAATTGATCATCATTGAGGCTCAGCATTTATAGATACAGATGCCGGGATGGGCGATCCAAATTAGATTAATTTGCCGCAGCGCCCGAATCCCTCTTAACGGCTATCCTGGCGTCCGTGTTCACGGCTTCAGGCTTCTTATGCCGGGGATCTGGAATATTTTTCTTTTCAAAATGAGCCCTGAAAATATCTTTTGCCAGAGGAGCGGCGGCTACGCCTCCCTTTCCTCCGTGTTCGATAAATACGACCACTGTTATTTCGGGATTGTCCCGGGAGGCAAAACCCGCAAACCAGGAGTGGTCTTCAATTCCCTCGCGCATGCGGCTTTTGTTTTCGTTCCCCACGACCTGAACGGTTCCGGTCTTTCCGCAAACATCAAGGCCCGGGACGGCTGCGTTATGCCCGGTCCCCCAATTATTGACGCTCAACCACATCCCTTCCCGAATTCTTCGGGTTTTTGCTTCGCTGATGGGAATGCGGCGCACAGGCCACTGAAACCTGCGCTCGCCTTCCGCCCGAAGCAAAAGGTGCGGGGTTGCAACCAGACCGCCCGTCGCAATAGCGCTGATCGCTCTGGCAATTTGCAGCGGCGTGGTGCTTACGGCGCCCTGGCCGATGGCGACGGAAATTGTTTCTCCCGCGAACCATTTGGAGCGCTGCGCTTTCATTTTCCATTCCGGACTGGGCATTATGCCGCTTCGTTCGCCGGGCAGGTCCACCCCGGATCGTTCTCCCAGGCCAAGGGCGCGCGCGTGCTCGGATATTTTTGAAATTCCAAGCCTTCGACCCAATTCATAAAAGAAAATGTTGCAGGATTTTGCTATAGCCTGCTCCAGGCGCAGGGCGCCGTGTCCCTTTTTATCATGGCAGTGGAAGATACGCCCGTAGTAGCCGGCGCTGCCTCGGCAAAGGATTGCAGGGTCGTCATCCAGGAGCCCCTCTTCGAGCCCGGCGTTCGCCATAATGAGTTTGAATATGGATCCAGGCGAATAGCTGTTTTGTATCGCCCGATTCTGCATCGGACGGCCGGGGTCGTCTCTCAGGCTTTTCCATTCATCCGATGAGATGCGCGGAGAAAAGGCATTGGGATCGAAAGAAGGAGAGCTTGCCATAGCCAGGACCTCGCCATTGCGCGGATCCATGGCGACGATTGCCCCGACTTTTCCCTCCAGACCTGTTTCGGCAATGGATTGCAAATCCAAATCGATCGTCAGTTGAACTTCGTTGCCGATTATGGCTTCCACTTCATTGACAAGGCCGGCTTCCCGACCGAGGCTGTCGACCAAAACCTGCCTTTGGCCGTCTTTTCCCGTTAAAATACTGTCATATGTCCGCTCTATCCCGGTTTTTCCAACCAGAGAGCCAACCCTGGAACCCGGGAATGCATTCGCATTCAGATCCTGTTCGGAAATCTCGCCGACATACCCAAGCAGATGCGCTGCAAGCTTTCCATGATGATAGAGCCTGCGGGGTTCAGGTCCGAGTTGAACTTCCGGGTGATCGCTCCGGTGGGCTTCAATTATGGAAATGTCCTCCATCCCGGCGTCTTCCTTGATGAGTATGGGACGATATAATCCGCTGCTTTTGCTGCGACGCAGCTTGGACGCCAGGTCCTCCGCATCCACGCCAAGCTTCTCTGTAATGAAAAGCTTCGTCGCATCCATGTCCTTAATCTCTTCTCTATAAAGGAGCACGTCGAAGGAAGGCCGGTTTTCCACCAGCGGCGTCTTGTTTCGGTCCGATATCGCGCCGCGGGGCGCCAGGAGTTCAATGCTCCGAATTCGATTGTGCTCGGCTTTTAAGGCATATTCATTCCCCTGAATGATCTGCAATTGCCAGAGGCGGGCGGCAAGTAGGAAGAAAATAGCCAAAACAGGCAGGCGGAATAAATTCAAGCGCTGCTGAATCAACTGCTTATTGGCATCCTGCTGAAGAACCACGGCTTTACGATTGACTATTGAGGATTGACGATTGACTATTTCCACTCACAATAAATCAGAATTTAAACTTTCATTCATCAACTAACAAATCGTCAATTTATTTAATAAACAATATACTAATTTGGTTTCGATTTAACGATTTGTTGATCTTATGTTTTTAAACATAGTCTGATATTCGACTCTCAACGATTGCCCGGCGCCCTTGTTTTTAATTTTCAATCGTCAATCGTCAATGGATTAATGGGCTTTATTCGTCTGTGTTCTTCTGTAAGTGTCCAGACCCGCGAAGAGAGCAATGCCGATCCCCGCTGTAATGAACGCCTGTATCAGAGAGGCGCCGAGAAAAATCCTGCTGGCGGCGCGTTGCATCAGATGGAATAAAACAAACATGCTCAAGGAGCTTAGACAGGAAGAGGCGGCGATGATTGAAAACCTTACCCAAGGCTCCCGGGTATTGAATCTTTTCCAGGACTGCCCGATTGTAAAGGCGGCCAAAGTCCTCCCAAATCCGTTATACCCAAGCGGCCAGCCCATGGCTGCGTCCAGAAGAAGTCCGGTCAGGGCGCCGATGAACAGAGCCTGTGTGCGGTTGCGATATACAGCCCAGTATGCAATAAGGATCAGGGACAGGTCGAGAAAATTAAACAGGAAAAAGTTGTTCCCTGCGATCATCTGGGCGACGATAGCCAGAAACGATGTAACCGCAAGAAATATGTATTTCATAGTTTTACAGCCATGTCCCCGGCGACGATCTAAAAGCCGGAGGGCGCCTCGGAAGGGCCGGAAAGAAGCACTGAAACCTCTTCAAGCCGAATCAGGTCTGCTCCCGGCGCCACTCTAATCTTCCTGAAAACGCCTTTCCCTTTTTGCGAATCCACTACTTTGCCGATCGGCAGCCCCTTGGGATAAATTCCATCCAATCCGGAGCTCAGGACGATGTCGCCGACATTGACCTCTTCGCTGTTTCCAATATAATCCAGATTCAGCATTATATCCCCGGATCCTTTTAAGACGCCGGGAGTCCTGGTTCTCTCGATTACGACTCCCATGGAAGCGTCCGGATTTGAAATCAGCTGGACCTGAGATTGATGCTTCGTCACCAGAATAGTCCTCCCGACAATGCCGTCGCCGGACAACACCGGGGAGTCGTGAAAGACTCCGTCTGAGGATCCGCGATTGATGTAAATGATATTCGACAAAAAGCTTGGGGTTCGGGCGACAACCCGGGCGCCGATTGTCTTGAAGGAATTGGCGTCGTTGAGAGCCAAAAGGCGGCGCAGCCGGATGTTTTCGTTTTGGATCTCCTGGTAGGAATTGTTCAGGAGCGAAAGACGGCGAACAGTTTCTTTTAATTGCTCGTTTTCCGCGCGAGCTCCCACCGTCCAGAAGTAGTTGCGCCAGATGCGCTGAACTCCGCCGGCGAATCCTGATGAAACGGAGATAAAAGGCGCCTGGGCGGCGAGCGTCCAGCTTTTGAAGAACAAAATTCCGGAGGGATTTTCTATCTGTAGCGAAAGAAGAGCCAGCTGCAGGACGAGCAGAGGAATCAGCACAACCACAGCCCGCTCTTTATTTACTTTCGAGGACAAATCACTGGACACAGATTCTCCGGAACAATTTGAGATCGGTCAGCATCTTGCTCGTCCCAAGGACGACGGATGAAAGCGGATCCTCGGCGACGAACACCGGGAGTCCTGTTTCCGATGCCAGCCTTTTGTCGAAACGCTTCAGCAGAGCGCCTCCTCCGGTCAATACAATGCCTCTATCCATGATGTCGGCGGACAATTCAGGCGGAGTGCGCTCCAGTGCAACCTTGATCGCATTGATGATAATAGCGATGCTGTCGCTGAGCGCTTCCCGAATTTCATCGTCGGTGATGGTTACGGTTTTGGGCACGCCTTCGATAAGATTGCGGCCTTTAATTTCCATTGTTAACGGCTTTTCCAGAGGTCCGGCCGAACCCAATTGCATTTTGATGGTTTCCGCCGTGCGCTCGCCTATCAGCAGATTATGTTTGCGCTTGATGTATTGAATGATCGCTTCATCCATTTCATTTCCTGCGACTCGGACGGAGCGGCTGTAAACTATGCCGGAAAGTGAAATAACCGCAATATCCGTGGTGCCTCCGCCAATGTCCACGATCATGTTTCCACACGCTTCCGTGATCGGCATGCCCGCGCCGATTGCGGCGACAATCGCCTGCTCCACAAGATAGACTTCGCTGGCTTTGGCCCGCAGAGCCGATTCCTGGACGGCCCGTTTCTCAACCTGAGTGATTTCCGAAGGAATGCCGATGACGATCCTGGGGCTGAGAAGATGATTCCGGCTGTGAGCTTCCTTGATGAAATATTTGAGCATGACCTCGGTGACGTCAAAATCCGCAATAACCCCGTCCTTCATTGGCTTAACAGCCACAATGTCGGCCGGCGTGCGCCCGAGCATCTCTTTGGCCGCGTGCCCGACGGCAAGGACTTTCTTGTTGTTTTTATCAAGAGCGACGATGGATGGCTCGTTGACGACTATTCCACGCCCTTTTGCATAAACAAGAGTATTCGCAGTCCCAAGATCTATAGCCAAATCGCTTGAAAAAAAACCAAAAATGGATCTTAAGTTCATAGCTTCTAGACGGCGACTTTGATGCTGTTCTTTGAAAGCTCCTTGGCGCGGTACATGGCTGCATCCGCCTTTTTAATCAAACCCTCTGCCGTAAGCGTGTGCTTTGGGCAATTGGCGACTCCGAGGCTCACAGTCAGGCGGATGCACAAATTCTGTGCGACGAATTCGCACTCTTCCACTTTTTTCCGAATCCGCTCCGCGATGATCAGCGCACCGTTTAAAGGAGTTTCCGGCAGAACAATAACAAATTCATCCCCTCCATATCTTCCAACCACATCTGTTTCTCGCACTATTCCCCGGAAAACCTGGCCCATTTCCGACAGAGCCTGACTGCCCACCAAATGTCCGAAAGTATCGTTGATTCTCTTGAATCCATCAACATCAATGAACAGCAAGGATACTTTTTTCTTGTAGCGTAAACAACGTCTTACATCAGCCTCAAGATATTGCATCAAATAACGATAGTTGTAAAGCTTTGTTAAGTCGTCGGTTATTGTGAGCCGCTCCGCCCGTTCGAATGTGGCCAGCGTCCTGATGGCAGTCGCCAGCGGATTGAGCATGATTTCCAGAAGCGCCAGGTCGTCTTTGGTGAAAGCGCCGGAGATTTTATTGACCAGCTCGATAACGCCGATTTTCTCTCCCCCAAGCTGGAGAGAATAGCAAACAACCGACCGTATAAAAACGCTATCTTTGCTGAACGGGACTTTCAGTTCAAATGAATAATGATTATTCAGGTAGGGAACGCCGCTATTTAACACCTTTTGCACAATGGAGCTATTGGCATGCCGCTCAAACAAATCGAAATCCTGGATATTTCCGGTGCAATAGGCGCGCTGCAACGTCGAACTTCCCTCGCCGAACAAATAAACGACGCATTCCTCCGCTCGAATATGGGCCAGGATCTTGTCGATCAGTCTGCTGAGCCCTTCTTTTCTGTCCGCGGCGGCCGCAGAAGACTCGATGGTATTGACATAAGCTTCAAAAAAGTCCTGGACGTCATCCGCCCGTCTCTGCACCGCCGCCAGTTCTTTCTTATGTTTGCGCGTCCGCTCGAAATCCTCAAGCAAATGCCGGGCAAGATTAAAGAGCATTGGCAGATGAACGATTTGCAGCCCCTCATCGTTTTTGTCAAGACAAGCTCCATCCCGGCCGCCGGAGCTTGTGAAACCGACAATTTCAGCTCCCGGAAACAGATTGTTGATGTGGCGCTCAATATCCGGAGTTTCGACGTTTAAATCGAAAAACACGGCCAGATAGTCTTTGCGGGGCGACGACGGACCGTTGAAGAGCGAAGCTTCTTGAAAGAGCTCGAATTTCCATGGGATCCCCTCAGGGACCTTGTCTATAAAAAGTTCCGGAGGCCGGCTTCTATAGACAATCCCGATTTTCGATTGCTCAAACATTTTATCTGTTCTCGCCGCTCGAATGGAAGCTGTGAAAGGCTGTTAAGTTTCGAGTCCGTCCTGCCAGATCGGTCGCTTTTATTTCCAACCGGACCCTGTCGCCGGATTCGGTGAATGGTTTCGTAAAATGCTTAAAAGAGCCGTCTCCCGACACCTCGATCGATTCATTGTTTACCGTCAGTCTGCTTCCTGCCTCAGCGCTCCCGACCAGTTCGAGCGTTCTGCCGAATTGAACGATTTTATGGAGTGCCAGATGCGGCCGCGCTTCACCCCGGAGTTTTGCTTCGGGTCTTGCCTCAGCCTGCGAGGCATTTCTCGATTGAACCGCCGCCCCCCCGCGAAGCCGATCCGGGGCTGGAACAGGAGATTGTTTGAAAATCCTGAATTGCCACACAGCAGCTGCCGCTACAACCAACAAAACCGCAAATCCTGCTTTTAAAATTCCACCGCTCCGCTTTTTGGCTTCAATACGGGGCGCGGTATCGGAATGCCCGCTTAACATGCCTGGAAACCGAATAAATAAATGCCCCTTCGAGCACAAGCATATATTCCGCTCTGGGCGCTCATTGACGCGAGACAGTTCGCACACCGGCACACAAATTTCGTGCTCTCATTCTCATCGGAATTATCGGGGAAGTGTATTATCAGATATTCCGAAATAAAAAAGCGGCGGTCCCGGACGCGCGGCTTTTGATAAAATCGCCCTAATCTCTTCGCAAATCCATACTTATTTCCTGACGCCTGAAAGCGGACGCCTGGTAGCTTTTAAGCGCCTGTGTGCTATAATGCGCGCTTTAATAATCAACTTTGGAGGCTCTAATTCCCATGCTGGATCTAATGCGCCGCAAAAAAAGGCTGAAATTCATCCTTTGGCTGGTAATTTTCGCTTTGGCGATAAGCATGCTGGTGTTCTTCGTCCCCAACATGAATATGGGCGGCGGAACGGATTCAGCGGTTGCAACGGTCGACGGCCGAAATATCTCTATGTACGATGCAAGGAAGGCTTATGCCGCCGCCCTGAAGAACTACGGACGCAATATCGATCCCGAGACCTTGAAATCGCTTGGGATATCCAGCCAGGTGCTGCGATCGCTTATCGTCATGAAAATAATCGAAGACATTGCCGATCGCATGAACCTTAAAGTAAGCGATTCCGAGGTTCAGACGGCGATCGAAACTTACCCCCTGCTGCAGGACCAGGGCAAATTCATAGGGGTCGAAAGCTATAAAGCCATTCTTTCCGCCAACGGCATTTCGCTGGCCGATTTCGAGAACGAAATCCGCTTTTCCGAGCTTTCAGAGAAAGTTCGGAACATTGTCACCGATTCCATCGAAGTCGACGAGAGCGAACTGAGAAACCAGTTTTCAAGAACCAATCAGGAAATGCAGGTCTATTACCTTCTCTTGAAGAAGGATGAATTCAAAAAGCGAATAAAACCGTCCGAAGCGGATTTGATGGCGTATTTCAACGCGCACAAGGACGCCTATGGGGTTAAAGAGACGCGCCGGATTCAGTATCTTCTGGTGCCGGCCTCTCAAATCATACCGACTGTTACGGTAAGCGAACAGGAGATTTTGAGAGAATGGAACCAGAAATCCCATGAAGAAACCGTGCAGGTCGCTCACATTCTGATCAGACCGGACGATCTATCGAAAGACGCCGAATCTCAAACGACTGCTGAGAAAGTCCTGGCGATGGCGAAGTCAGGCAAAGATTTCGCCGCTTTGGCAAAAAACTACTCTAAAGACTCTGTCAGCGCCGGACAGGGCGGCATCATGGCGCCTTTCCAAAAAAACGGCGGCCTGCCCAAGGAATTTGAAGACGCGGCATTCGCACTCAATCCCGGCGAAATTTCCAATGTCGTCCGAACCGACGCCGGCTACCACATTATCAAGCTTTTGCGCCGCGAAACGCCCACGCTTGAGTCCAACCGAAGCGGCATCATCGACTCCATCCAGCTCAAAAAAGCTCAGGATCTCGCAAGGGAAAAAGCAGAACAAGCAGCCAGGATCGCTGAAAAACAAAAAGATCTGAAAGCGGCGAGCGCCGGCTTGGGCGCCCTCGCCAATCTCAACGAGACGGGATTTTTCAATAGAGACGACAACGCTTTCCAATTCGGAATTTCCCAGGCTCTCAAGGACGCGGCGTTTGAGCTGAAGGAAGTGAACGCCATTGGCAAAGCCATAGAGCATCCGCTCGGTTTCGCAGTCCCCAGGCTGCTCGAAATAAAAGCGGCAAGGCCGGGAGAATTCGCCGAATCGAGATCTCATGTGGAACGAGACTACGCGGAAAGCAAAGCCGGGGAACTGATGCAGGCTGAAGCAAACAGAATTTCCGAGCTGGCCGCCAAACAGGGAAGCCTGGAAAAAGTCGCCAAAGATCTGGGGTGGACCGTAAAAACCAGCCAATCCTTCAAACTTGATGGAACGCCGGATCCGGAAATCGGCGCCAATCCCGCATTCAACTCGTCCGCCTTTGACCTGGCGCCCAACGGAGTCAGCAGCCCGATAGCCTTGATGGATAATGTCGCCGTGCTTCAGTACAAATCGCGTTCGCCTTTTGATGAAACTGCATTCCAGAAAGATAAATCCAATTTGAAGGAACAGATTCTTTCGGCGAAGAAAGACGCCTACTTCCAGGAATACCTGACCAAAACTGAAGAGGAAATGACTAAAGCCGGAAAAATCCGCATCCATCCTAAAGCTATGGAAGAGTTGACTTCCGTTCGGTACTGACGATCCGAAGAAAGCCGAAATTTGAGGCTGCAAAGCTCTTGTTTTGATTGATTTAAAACTGCTAATGCGCTTGCCGGAAGTGACGATAGGAATGGAGAACTCAATCGACAGGACGCTATGCAGTCGCTTCCCGGTTCTTCCCGATGGCTGGCCGCTACACTTTCGCCTGAGGCGCTGATCACCTCTTTGTCATCCGGCGCCGAGCAGTTCACCGGCTATTCGGCGCAGGAACTGGCGGGCTTGCCTGTCACCCGGATTCTGGATGATTCCTCCGCATTTGAAATTCCTTTTATTTTAAAGTCGGCGAGAGAATGGGGCGCCTGGGGCGGAGAAATTGTCCACAGGGATCGCAGCGGCGAAACTTACAAAGCGCGCGGCGCCCTCACAATGCTTGGGAGCCGGGATGGGTGCCAGCAAGGCTATTTGCTGATTTCGAACTTTGACTCTCCGGTTTCGCTGCAAAGCAAAGACGGCCTGGCAACGGCGGATATCGCCGCGAAGCTGCGCGTTATTGCGCACGATCTTAACAATCCGCTCGCCGTGATGATGGGATTCGCCCAACTCCTGATCCTTGACGAAAATTGTCCCGGAAAGATTCGAACGGATATCGAAAAACTCTACGAAGAATTGCAGCGGCTGATTCCCGTTATCGATAGTTTGCGCAGCTATGCGATTTCCCTGTATGGGAAAACCGCCGCGGACCAGGAGCTTCCGGCCGTGCGCATGAAGACAAGCGCCTGATGAGGCTACGACACCTTTTTATTCAATTCATAAATGATTTTAAGCCCGTCCAGGGTAAGCCAGGGCGCCAGGATTGAAATAGCTTTCGTCTCTTTGGCGACAGTTTCAGCCAAACCGCCGGTTCCGATTACCTTCAGATCGGCGCCCAGTTCGCTCCTGAAACGCTCGATCATACCCTCGACAACGCCCACGTATCCGAACAGGAGTCCGGATTGGAGTGAATGAGCGGTGTTGCGGCCTATTGCAGCGGGGGGACGATAAAAATCCACTTTAGGCAGCTTGGAAGCTCTCTGGAATAACGCCTCTGCGGCTATCCGGATGCCGGGGACGATTGCGCCTCCCAGATAATCCCCCTCCCGTGAAATCGCATCAAACGTCGTCGCCGTGCCGAAATCCACAATACATGCAGGGCCGCCATAAAGCTTGAATGCCGCGACTGCATCCACGATCCTGTCGGCGCCGACCTGGCCGGGATCGTCATACAGGATCCTTACGCCGGTCATAACGGACGAATCCACGATCATCGGTTCGCATGAGAGAAAAGAACTGCAGGATTTTGCCAGCACTCCGGTCAGCGGAGGAACGACCGAAGCCATTGCCGCCGCATGAATGTCTCCGGCCCCAACGCCCGAGCGTTTGAACAAATTCAGCAGCAAAGCTCCATACTCATCGGACGTTTTTTCCGGGCTGGAGGCAAGCCTCCAGCGGGATCCGAGTTCGTCTCCCCTGAAGAGACCCAGCGTGATGTTCGTATTGCCGATATCGATCGCCAGCAACATAAAAAACCATTGACCATTGACCATTGACGATTGAAAAGGTTTTTGATCGTCAATCGTCAATTTTGTGGGGCGGGTTTGCCTGAAGAGTCAAAGCCTCCCATACCGCGGCAATTCTGACACTTGCCGCTTCCGTGAGGATAGCATGAAGTGCAGACCTTGCCCTTCTGGAGCCCAAGCCGGCCTTCACCGTGACAGGCCCGGCATTTACCAGTGCCTTTGCAATGCGAACACTTTCGATACGATTCCGGCATCTCCAATACTCCTTCCCTCTGTTTTTATCCCTGGCAGCGAATGCAAAAAAAAGAGCTCCTGTTCCCTTGTTTTATTCTGTGGATGGGAAAGCCGCAACAGGGGCATTGTTTTCCTTCTCTTTGAAATACCTTGAGATTGGCCTGATTGCCGCCCGGTTTGCCATCGGAATCCATAAAATCAGAGAAGCTGGTCCCTCGATTCCGGATCGCCAAACGCAGCGCATTTTTCACCCCTTCCGCAAGCCGGCCGGCCTCGTCCAATGTCAGGGTATGGCATCGACGGGCGGGATGAATCCGGGCAAGAAACAACGCCTCGCACGCGTATATATTTCCCAGGCCGGCAATCCGGCGCTGATCCAGCAGAAAGGATTTCACCTCCCGGCGGCTTTTCCGCAGCAAAGGCCATAGCCAATCCCGGTTGAACCGGGAACTGAGGGGATCCATTCCCAGAGACCTGATCTCCGTCATCCCGCCCGGTTGCAGCGTTTCGTAAAATGCAAGCAGCCCAAACCGGCGCGGGTCCCGGTATTGCAGTTCGGCCGAATCAGTAAACCGGATGACCGCATGAGTATGGCCAGCGCTCTCTCCTGCAGACGCATGATACAGCACTCTTCCGCTCATTCCCAGATGCATCAGCCAGAAGCCGTGCGGATCCAATTCCAAAACGAGGTATTTCCCCCTCCGCATAATCTTTTGAATTGTCCTTCCGGACAGGTTTGCCGCAAATGTTTCCGCGACAGGTTTGCGCAACGGTTTGCCGGAAAGTCGGACTTCCGCGATCTTCTTTCCGATCAAAACCTTCCGGAGTTTGCGTGCAATTGTTTCAATTTCCGGCATCTCGGGCATATCGAGGACGAACCTTAAGAACAACGAATTCAACCGCTGAAGAAAGGCGCACGGTGAATAGGACAGCCAAATATCGATTCACTATGGATCCGACGATCTCAGCGTGCTTTTGATGTGGCGTAAGGGCCTGTAAATGAATAAAGGTTGCATTTTGGCGCGAGCGCCGGGCGGGCAGATGCAAGGCGCCGCGACGCAGGCGATGCGGGGACATCGTCGAGGAGCGGCAACGCAGCAGATGCCCGCCCGCCGCCGCGCCCCGGAGGGCCGCCGGCTGCCAGGATTCCAATTTCCTATGCCCCTGTCGGCACACGGTGCGCATCCTGGAAGCCAGCAGCAGAATGGGAAGTTATTGTTGCGCGAGCCCCTGGCCCG
>CAZXSV010000063.1:0-26019 GCA_964642735.1 uncultured Acidobacteriota bacterium | reverse complement strand
GACGATGGCGCCGCATCGCCCCCGTCGCGGCGCCTTGCATCTGTCCGCCCGGCGCGCGCGCCAAAAGGTAAAAGTTATTCATTGACAGGCTCTTAATGAACAGGACGGGTCGTCGGGACGGGTTCTGGAGTAAAATGCTGAAGCGCGCCGAAGGCGTGGCTTGGTTGGAGATGATTTATGGCGCGGTATGCGATCGGCGTTGATTTCGGCACCAACTCCTGCCGGTCTCTTCTGGTAAACGTGTCAACCGGAAAGGAGCTTGCCGGCTCTGTTTTCCCCTATCCTTCAGGAGAGGCGGGGGTCATCTTAGATTCGCTGGATCCGAACCTGGCCAGACAGAATCCGGCGGACTATCTCGTTGGGATCGAGGCTGTGATCCGAGGCGCCATGGAGGCCGCAAGAAAAGAAGATCCGGAATTCAGTTCCGAAGCCGTCCTGGGCATTGGAATCGATACGACAGGCAGCAGCCCGATGCCGGTCGACGAATCCGGGCAGGCTCTCTGTTTTCAGGCCAGGTTTAGGAACAATCCCGCCGCCATGGCATGGCTCTGGAAGGATCATACGAGTTACAAGGAAGCGGCGCAAATTACGGAACTGGCCTCGACCATCCGCCCGCAATACCTTTCAAAAATCGGAGGGACCTATTCATCGGAATGGTGGTGGAGCAAGATCCTGCACTGCAAAAATTCTGCCAAAGATGTTTTTGAAGCGGCCTATAGCTGGGTGGAAATATGCGATTGGATCCCCGCGGTCCTGACCGGAAAACTTTCGCCGCGACAATTGAAGCGGAGCGTCTGTGCAGCCGGGCACAAGGCCATGTTCAATCCATCCTGGCAGGGACTGCCGGACAAGGAATTCCTCGACAAGCTTTCGCCGGGTTTGGGCGCTCTTCGCGACCGGCTTTACGACAATGCCTATACGGCTGATCATCGGGCGGGAGAGCTCTCGGACTCATGGGCTCAAAGGCTGGGGCTTCCCCGATCGACTACGGTGGCGGTGGGCGCCTTCGACGCCCATATGGGCGCTGTCGGGGCCGGGATTGCGCCCGGGACTCTTGTGAAGATCATCGGAACAAGCACCTGCGACATCATGATCCACCCGAACAGCGAAGTTCTGCGGGATATTCCCGGCGTTTGCGGAATTGTCGACGGGTCCGTCATGGACGGCTATTACGGAATCGAGGCGGGGCAATCCGGCGTGGGCGACATTTTCCTCTGGTTTGTGAACAACCTTGTGCCGGAAAAATACGGCAGAACTCCGGCCGAACAGTTTGCATCTCTCGAAAAGGCCGCCGCCGCCTTGAAGCCCGGAGAATCCGGACTGCTCGCCCTCGACTGGAATAACGGGAACCGGACAATTCTTGTGGACGTCCGGCTTTCCGGATTGCTGGTCGGTCAGACTCTTCACACGCAGCCGCACGAGATCTACCGCGCGCTGCTTGAAGCGACCGGCTTCGGGGCTTTGGCTATTATCGATCGCATCGAGGAATACGGCGTTTTGGTCCAGGAAGTGGTCAGCTGCGGGGGGCTTGCAGCCAAAAATCCTCTGTTAATGCAAATCTATGCGGACATATCCGGACGCCCGATGAAGATTGCGCGCAGCGAGCAGGCGCCCGCCCTGGGCGCCGCTGTTTTTGCAGCCGTGGCCGCAGGCGCCCGCGAGGGCGGTTACGATTCAGTCGCCGCGGCTCAGGGCGCCATGGTAGGCATCGGCGGGCAATACCGGCCCATTCCCGAGAACCATCAGACGTACCGACAGGTCTATTCTCTCTATCGTCAGCTGCACGATAGCTTTGGCGTTCGGCAGTGGTCCGGGCCGATGCATAACGTCATGAAAAGGCTTCTCGACATCCGCGATGAAGCGCGGCTGTCGCGGTGACAAATAGAAAATGGGATTGCAGACCTGTTTGGATAAATGAAAAAAGAGAGGCGTGTTTTTTTCCCGGGGATCAGGGATGTACGAGCAGCTTAAAGCGGAAGTGTTTCAGGCAAACATTGAATTGATGCGCTGCGGCCTGACGGCTCTCACGTGGGGGAATGTCAGCGGCGTCGATCGCCGGCATGGCTGCATGGCCATCAAGCCGAGCGGCGTCGCCTACGACGCCATGACATCCGGAGATATCGTGATTGTCGATCTGGAAGGCAACGTTTTGGACGGCCGCCTGCGTCCGTCTTCCGACACTCCTGCCCATCTGGAATTATACAAATCGTTTCCTGCGATCGGCGGTGTCGTCCACACGCACAGCATCTATGCAACCATTTTTGCTCAGGCATGCCGGGAAATTCCCTGTTTTGGAACGACTCACGCGGATCATTTCAATGGGCCCGTTCCGGCGACCAGATTCCTGACCCGGGACGAAGTCGACAGGGGATATGAACGCGAGACGGGCAGGATCATCGTCGAGCGGTTCGCCGGGTTGAACCCGGAGGATACGCCCGGGGTGCTGGTCGCCGGCCATGCTCCTTTTGCATGGGGAAAGAACGCTGCGGATGCCGTAAACAACAGTCTGATCCTGGAAAAAATAGCCCAAATGGCCCTGGGGGCTCTGCAGCTGAATCCCGAACTTTCGGCGATACCTTCTTATATCCAGGAAAAACATTATCAGCGGAAACATGGACCCAAGGCTTATTATGGCCAAAAGAATTGAGGTGGCACTGCAATGAAAAACATACCCGACATTAAATTAGGCGTCGTCGCGGTCAGCCGCGACTGTTTTCCAATCGAGCTGTCGCAAAAGCGGCGCAGCCGCGTCGTCGCGTCCTGCGCGCGGAAGGGCGTTCCCATCATCGAGATCGAGACGATAATCGAAAATGAAGGGGATGTTCTCAAGGCTTTGGATGAAACTCGGAAAAAAGGGATCAACGCCCTTGTGCTGTATCTGGGCAATTTCGGCCCGGAAGGCCCGACGACCCTGATGGCCCAAAAATTTTCCGGTCCTGTCATGATGGTCGCTGCGGCGGAGGACAGCGGCAAAGATCTGATCCATGGCAGGGGAGACGCCTACTGCGGCCTTCTTAGCGCTTCCTATAACAGCGGTCTGCGGCGCCTTCGACCGTACATGCCGGAATATCCGGTCGGAGATCCGGACGATGTCGCGGAAATGGCGGCCGATTTTATTCCCGTTGCGCGCGTCGTCCAGGGAGTTCGAAACCTGAAAATCATCACTTTCGGACCGCGCCCATTCGACTTTTTGACCTGCCACGCTCCAATTCAGCCGCTGTACGATCTTGGCGTTGAAATAATGGAAAACAGCGAACTGGACCTTTACGCTTTGGTCCGGGAGGCGGCCGAAAACCCTGAAATCAAGAGGGTCTCCGGAGAAATCGACGCCGAACTGGGCAAAGGGAACGCTTACCCGGACCTTGTCGGCAAATTGGCCCGGTATGAATGCGCTCTTGAGAAATTCATGCAGGCGAATCTGGGCGCTTCCTCCTATGCGGCGTTCGCCAATAAATGCTGGCCGGCGTTCGAAAAGCATTTTGGCCATGTTCCCTGCTATCTGAACTCCCGCCTTGCAGCCAAAGGCATTCCCGCAGCCTGCGAAGCGGATGTGTACGGGGCGCTCAGCGAATACATGGTCGTGTGCGCAACCGGAGTTCCGCCGGCTTTGCTGGACGTCAACAATTCGGTTCCCAAAGACATGTTCGAGGAGAACAAAACCGCCATCGGCGATTATCAGATCAGCGATTTGTGGATGGGGTTTCACTGCGGAAACACATCCGCCGAATGTCTGATTGCGCCGGCATTGAAGTATCAGCTGATCATGCACCGTTTGCAGGAGCCGGGAAAGAACCCCGACGTCACTCGCGGGACTCTGGAGGGGCGCATAAAGCCCGGCGCCATTTCCATCTTTCGAATCCAGTCGACTCCCGAAGCGCATGTTCAGGCCTACGTCGCCAATGGGGAAGTGCTGGACGTCAATCCCAAGTCATTCGGTTCCATCGGAGTCTTTGCGATCAGAGAAATGGGGCGTTTCTATCGCCACGTTCTTCTTGAAAAACGCTTTCCCCACCATACCGCGATCGCATTTAAACATGCGGGCAAAACGCTTTATGCGGCCTGCAGGATGCTTGGCTTAGGCGATGTCTATTTCAATCTTCCCAAAGGAGCCTTTTATCCGACCGAGAATCCCTTTTAGGTTTGCGGTTCTCCATTTCCGGTTTTAGGCTTTCAGCCCCCGAATGAGGGATGCTGGAGATCAACGGGGGTAAAGATAAGCATGAGCAGGATTGAAGTGCCGGGATGCATCCGGGGTCTCATCTTCGATTGTGATGGGACTCTGGTGGACTCCATGCCATTGCATATGAAGGCGTGGGAGCATGTCATTGCGGCGGGAGGAGGCGCCTGGGATTTTGATTTTTTCTTTGCCAAAAAAGGCACGCCGGAGGAACGCCTCGTTTCCTTGTACAACGAGCATTTTGGGACGAATCTGCACCCGCAGGATACTGTCCGGGCAAAACATGAGTTTTTCCGGTCCCACGCCGACGGGCTCAAGCCAATCCGGCCAGTCCTCGACGTTGTCGACCGATACAGGGAAAAACTGCCGATGGCAGTCGCTTCCGGCGGCGTCCGGGAAATTGTGGATTTTGAATTGAACGTATTGGGCATTAAGGAATTGTTCGAGGCGATCCTGACGGCTGACGACAATATCGGGCATAAGCCGGCCCCGGACATTTTCCTGGAATCGGCGCGGCGGCTTGGCGTTGAGCCGGAATATTGCCAGGTGTTTGAGGATGGAGATCTGGGGCTGGAAGCCGCTCAGGCTGCAGGCATGCTCCCGACCGACATCCGTCTTTTCGTTTAGATTCGGCGGCAGTCGCCGGTATAGGGGCAGGGTTCAATGGGGCTTTTGATTGTTGATAAAGAAAAATGCACAAAGGATGAGATATGCGCGGCCGAATGCCCCGGAATGCTGATTCAGCTTCCTGAGGGCGGATTCCCGGAAATAAGGCCCGGGATGGATGCTGCATGCGTGGAATGCGGGCATTGCGTGGCGGTCTGTCCGCACGGGGCTCTCAGCCATAAAAAAGTCCGGATAGAAAACTCGCCTGAAATTCTCGAGGAACTCAAAATCAGCATGAAACAGGCGGAACAGTTTCTGCGATCGCGCCGTTCCATCCGCGTTTATCAGGCCAGGCCGGTGGACAAAAACACCGTCCGGCGGCTTATCGAAATAGCCCGCTACGCTCCCACGGCCGGGAACAGCCAACCGGTGGAATGGCTGGTTTTGACCGACGCCGCCAAAATCAAAAAAATAGCCGGGCTGACCGTGGAATGGGTGCGTCAGATGATTCAAGACCCCAAAACAGCCGCTGCGATTCCATACCTGCCGATGATGGTGGCTGCCTGGGACGCGGGGTTTGACACCGTGCTGAGAAACGCGCCTGTTGTTGTGGTCGCTTCGGCGCCGATGCAAGCGGTCAACGGCTTCGGGGATTTAATTTTAGCGCTATCCTATCTGGACCTGATGGCGCCGGCGATGGGGCTTGGCGCCTGCTGGGCGGGCCTGCTGTATGGAGCGATGCTTCATTCGCCCCAGATTAAGGAAGCCGTGGGAGTCCCGGCGGAACATCCGCACCATTATCCATTGATGCTGGGCTACCCTGAAGCGAAGTATTGCCGGATGCCCGAAAGAAGAACGCCGAAAATTGTTTTCGCTTAGCGGGAACGGCGTCGATGACGGTCTCGGCCGATAGGCGATGGTTCGGTTGAAAATCATTGACCCCGGACCCGGGAGATTTAAACTGGGAACTCGTATGCTGTGAGTTGCGTCACAGCGAGCATTTCCGAAGGGCATACAATGCCTGTCCAATAAACTATTGCAGGAGCTGCGCCCCATGTGGAAAAAAACAGAAACAACCGATGAGTCCAAACCTCAACCCGCGCCTGTCCCGCAGACGCCGCCTCCCGCTCCGGCCCGCGCCGCCGCTTTGGTCCAATCCGTCCGGGCGGCAATCGGGTCCACGATTTCGATCACAGGCGAATTGGTCGGAGAGGAAGACCTTCTGATTGAAGGGCGGGTGGAAGGGAAAATCGAATTCCGGCATCACAGCGTCACCGTCGGCAAGAACGGGCGGATCAAGGCCGATATTCACGGAAAGATTATTACGATCGAGGGGAACGTTGAAGGAAACCTGTTCGGCGAAGAGCAGCTGATTGTGAAGCAGTCCGGAACCGTGCGGGGGAACATTATTTCCCCCAGGGTTGCACTTGAGGACGGATCCAATTTCAAGGGCAGCATTGACATGAGCCCCAAGGAAAAACCGGCCGCAAGCGCAGCGCCTGAAAGGTCCGGCGTTATCGGCAAAATCGTATAATTCGGCCTTCGCGGAATGATACAGAAATCCGGCTTTCCGGCAGTCGTCCATAATTCGCTTGGCTTCGAAGCGTTGTGCCAGAAGCTTGAAGGGACGTCCTGTCCCGGAGTGCTGGAGCTTGGACCGGCGCGCAGCGCCAATATTGAATTCTGGTCCCGTTACGGCAGTTTCATGTTTATTGCGGATTTGCGCGCCAGCCTGCCGCTGCCGCCCCTTTCAGAAGACCGCCCCTTTCCGGAATCCGAATGGAGTCGCATTCTGGATTTGCCTGAAGGCCGCCTTTTCGACGTAATCCTTGCCTGGGACCTGCTGAATTACATCGAAATGTCCGCGCTGAGCAGTCTGGTGAACCATCTTTCCCGTTTCTGCAGGCCGGGGACGATTCTGTTTTTCCTGATTTATGATCAGCCGCAGATGCCTGAGGAAATAACCGTATATAAAATAGTCGACGAGCGCAGCCTTGTTTACGAAAACAACAGCCCGGGAAAACGAGCGTGTCCCCGCTATCAGCCCCGGGCCGTCACGCTTCTTTTGAATCAATTCCGGACGTCCGACTCCTTCCGGCTGAAGAACGGAATCGTGGAATATTTGTTTGTCCGCGAGAGCGTTCAGAATTCAGCTTGCTAGCCCGGATTCACGAAGCTTCATGAAAAATCCGGGCAAGCAGCTCGTGGTGAAAGTACAATGGGCCGCGTTCTGGGCGGCGCGACAGGGCTGATGCGGGACATCGTCGAAGAGCGCCAGCCAGGGGATGCTCCTGCGCCGCCAGAACCCTTTGGGCGCGTAGGTATTGCGGGCAATATCTGCGTTGCTCGTCGTCAACGATGTCCCTGCATCGCCTCCTCCTCGCGCCTTGATCTTGCCCGCAACACCTATGCGCGCGGCCTATTGTACTTTCACCACGAGCTGTTAGGCGATGATCTCGCTGATCTGGAACTGCGGCTTGATGTCGCTGAAATGGACCAGATCGGCGGCAAGTTCCGGATCATGGGCATGCAGCCCCCTCTGCATATCCTCCTTGGATTTGAATACGAGGTGTCCGATGGCGGCATAGGGCGCGGATTCCATCCCTTTGTCGACCTCGGTTTTCACCAGGCCGAAAGGATCCAGCAGTCTATGAACCAGTTTCATATGGTTGTTCGCGTAATAGTCGAAATCGAATTTTCCGCCTTGAGCGTAAAGAACAGACACTCGGATCATATGCTTTTTTCTCCCATGTTTTGATTCTTCCACAAGCCCCTGAGGCATGACTCCAACGGCCTGGCCGCCGCTTTCCACCACGGCATCGGCGATTGCACCCGTCAATCCGGCCTTTCCGCCGCCGTGGACCAATCCGATTTGCCTTGCGGCCAAAGCCCGGCCAAGCGACTCGGCCGCAAAGGCGAAGGCGGGATTGTTTCCCATGCTTGATGCGCAAAACACGCAAAATCTATGCAATGAGCGGCGCCCGGATCTGTTTATATCACAGCAGGGCGCTCTTTCGACCGGCTGTTCTCGGTCTCGGGCATTGAAGTTTCTCTTGACGTCTTTGTCTGGAACAAGGAAGCTATGCAGCGGTTGGAGGACATAAGCGTGAAAAATGCCCTGGTTTTATTGCTTTTCTGCGCCTTTGCGTGGAGCGTTGCTCCCAACGATGGAGATTGGCCGTACTGGCGGGGGCCTGCTGCGGATGGAATGGCGGTGGGGGACGCTCCCCTGAACTGGAGCGACACCCAAAACATCAAATGGAAAATTGACGTTCCGGGACGGGGCAGTTCGAGCCCGGTGCTATGGGGCGACAGGATTTTCCTGACGACCGCGATCCCGACGGGATCTCCGGCCCAGTCCGGGGCGCCGGCGGCGCCGCCCGCAAGAGGCCGCATGGGATTTGGCGGACCACCGCCGGTTGAGAACGATTTTGTCGTCCTTTGCATCGATAAAAAAACGGGCAATGAACTGTGGCGGCGCACGGCCAAAACCGCGACGCCGCACGAGTCCCATCACGGTCAATATGGAAGCTTCGCCTCCAATTCGCCTGTCACCGACGGCAAGCGCGTGTATGCCTTCTTCGGTTCGCGCGGCGTCTATTGCTACGACATGGACGGGAAGCTTGTCTGGCAAAAAGATTTCAACGTCAAGATGCGGATGAGAATGGCTTTTGGCGAAGGAATGGCGCCGGTGCTTTCCGGCGACCGTTTGATCCTGGTCTTTGACCATGAAGGCGATCCGGGTGCAAACCCTCCGGCTTCTTCCTTTATGGTTGTGCTCGACAAGAATTCCGGGAAAGAAATATGGAGGGCGGACCGGGACGAGAAGACCAACTGGTCGGCGCCGCTTGTCGTGGATTATAAGGGAAAGAAACAGATCGTCGTCAGCGCAACCAAGAGGGTGCGCAGCTATGATTTCGAGACGGGGAAAGAAATCTGGCAATGCGGAGGCCTCGGCGAGAATCCGATTCCGCACCCTGTGCGCCAGAACGACTTGATATTCGCCATGACCGGGTATACGAGAGGGCCAAACTTGATCGCAATCCGGCTTGGCAGGGAAGGCGATTTGACCGGCTCCGACGCGGTCGTGTGGAGTCAGAATAAAGGCACTTCCTACACGCCGTCCCCCGTAATTCACGACAACAAGCTTTATTTTTTGACCGATGATGCAAAATTCAGCTGCCTCAACGCCAGCACCGGCGAACCTTATTATCATCAGTCGCGTATTCCTAACGCAGCCAACTTCAAATCCTCGCCGGTGGGCGCCAATGGAAAGCTGTATATGGCGGATGAGGACGGGAACATTTTTGTCGTCAGGATGGGCGAAAAGTTTGAAATTCTGGCCGCCAATAAATTGACCGACCAGATGTTCATCGCCACTCCGGCTATTGTGGGCGGCGAGATCTTTCTAAGAAGTCAGAGCCGTCTCTATTGCATTCACGGGAAATGAGCTTTGCGTTTGCGGCTTCGCGTTGGCTGTTTGGGCGCCAAGCCGCAAACCGGAAACGGATTGGGAAATGAAAATAGTGGTTGCGGGCGGATCGGGATTCATCGGATCTCATGTGGTGGATGTTTTGCTTCAACAAAGCCATGAAGTGGTGATTTACGATCTCGAAGCGCCGCGCTATGGCCAGCCATGCGCATTCGTCCGTGGAGACACCCGGGACGTCGACCGAATGACGCAGCTCTTTAAAGCCGGGGACATTGTGTATTTAATCGCCGCCGAGGCGAATGTGAACCGGTTCTACGAGAGCCCCCGGTTTTCCAACGACATAACTGCGAGTGCAACGCTTTCGGTTCTGGATGCGGCCAGGCGCACGTCCGCCGCCAGAGTGATTCTTGCATCGACCGAGTGGGTATACGGTTCTCTCCCGGAATCGGATGAAGAAACCGTCATTACGGAGGAAACCCCTTACACCGGGAATCCGGACCACATTTACACCTCATCGAAGATTGCCGCGGAGCTTTTCTGCAAAAACTACCAGGCTCTTTACGGCGTGAGTTGCACCATCATGCGCTACGGCATTCCTTTCGGCGAGCGGGCGCGCCCCGAAACGGTCACGCCTATTTTCATCCGGCGCATCGTCCGCGGAGAGCCGATCTCCATTCATGGAGACGGCAGCCAGACCCGACAGTTCATCTATGTCAAAGATCTTGCGAAAGGCAACGCGGCCTGCTTGAGCCCTGCGGCGGAAAATCAGATTTTTAATCTGAACGGCAAGAAGAAAATCAGCGTCGTCCAGATCGTGAGAACGCTGGAGGCAATTTTGAATAAGAAAGCCGATCTGAGCTTCGTCGAGGATCGCAAGGGGAATTTCAAAGGGCGTTTTATATCCTCGGAGAAAGCTCGGGATCTTCTGGGCTGGGCGCCGGAGCTGGATTATGAAGATGCTATGCGCGCCTATGTCGAGTGGTTTTTGAAAAATAATGTTTGACCTTCTGTTTTGGCAAGCCGGGGCGCCGGGGCGTCGCGGCGCGCACGGACGAGTTCAAGAAAATGAAATATTCCATGGAGTGTCTGGACCGAAGGACCTCGATCCAGAAGGCAATACAATTGATCGAGCGCAGTTCCTTCGACGCCGCCTTCGTCGTGGATGAAAAAGGAGTCTATCTTGGCGGCGTAGCCATGGCGGACCTTCGCCGGCTATTGATCAGCGGCGTTCGCGGAGAAGAAGAAATCGGCCTTTATCCGCTCAAACATGAATACCGGCTCACCGAGGCGACTTTGAGCGACCGGTTCATAGCCAACGCAACGCTTTCCGATATGGAGCTGGTCGGAGTGCATTTTCTTCCTCTGGTAGGTCCCGACGGAAGCATTCGGGAAATTTTTTCGTCGGAAGACATCGGACAGTTGCACGGGCTTTCCAATTCGCACACATCGGGGCCCGCCAGGAGAGTTCTGGTTGTAGGAGGCGCGGGATTCCTTGGCAGCGTTTTAACCCAAAGGCTTCTGAAGCGCGGCTTCCGGGTCAGGGTGCTGGACAGTTTTATTTACGGCCGGAAATCTCTGGACGCTCTTGCCGACGACGACAATCTCGAGATCGTGGAAGGAGATCTGCGCAATATCCATACCTGTGTAAGTTCGCTTGCGGACATTGACGCTGTTGTTTTGCTGGCCGCCATCGTCGGCGATCCGGCTTCGAAAGTCCGGCCGACCGAAACGATCGAGACCAATGTGCTGGCGGCCCAGGCGCTGGCTTCCGCCTGCAGACTGCACCATATCAATCGATTCCTCTACGCTTCGACCTGCAGCGTTTACGGAGTGGGCGGCGATCTGCTGGATGAAGACTCGCCGCTGAATCCTGTTTCTCTTTACGCGCGCACCAAGATCGAGTCGGAAAGGATCATCCTGGGGATGGGGGATGATTATTTCAGCCCGACGGTCCTCCGCATGGGGACTCTTTACGGCTACTCTCCGCGGATGCGCTTTGACCTGGTCGTCAACACGATGAGCATGAAGTCTTTTATGGAGCGGAAAATACAGGTGTTTGGCGGAAGACAATGGCGTCCCTTGCTCGGGGTTGAAGACGCCGCCGACGTTTATATCCGATGCCTGAACGCGAATCTGGACGAAGTCGGCGGCCGGGTATTCAATGTCGGGTCCGACGGTCAGAATTACAGGATTGACGAAGTCGCCGAAATTATTGGAGAAGCGCTGGGAAACATTCCCATCACGAAGGACAACTCCAATCTCGACGCCCGCGATTACCGGGTGTCCTTTGCCCGGTTGGAGCAGACTCTGGGATTCAAATCCCGTCAGACCATTCGTACTGCCGCCCGGGATATTTACGAAAAATTAAGCTCCGGCTCGATTCGAAATCCGAGTCACAAAATTTATTATAATCATTATTTCGATTCTGCCGAGGAATAACGATAGGGAGCGGCTTGGAAATTTTTTATATTCCAGTATTTGCCGCAAGGGTGTTCTTTGGTGTAAGATGCATCAAGCAGCCGGGGGCGTCTTCAATCCCCCCCGTCGTTGCCGAGGTTGAGAAATATACAGCGCCAACTCATAATAATGACCCCGAGCCAATACGCATGAAACCCAAATCTTTCACATCCGTGACGAACGTGCGCTGTTTGCGTATTTCTTGGGCTTTAAGGGAGAGCAATGCCTGTACGCTTGTTTGTAGGGAACCTTCCCTATGATACGACTGAACCGGATTTGAGGGAATTTTTTTCAACGATTGGACCACTCTCGAATGTGATTATCCCCGTCGACCGCGAAACGGGAAAGCGACGAGGATTTGCCTTTGTTGAGTTTAGCGACCCGGCGCTAGCCGGGGAAGCGACCCGCCGTTTAAACAATCAACCCTACAAGGGACGGAATATCACGATCAATGAAGCCCGGGCTCGGGAAAATCGCCCGGATTCAGGATTTGGATCCCGATCCCCAATGAGGCCGGCATCGGGAGGCGCAAGCTCCGGTTTCAGCCCAAGGCCTTCTCTGGGCAACCCGGAGTTTTCCCAAAACCCGTTGGAGAGCGGGAAAGTCGGCCGATCGGAAAGACGCCGCAATTTCGGCGCCGACGCCAAGCCGGCTCGAAAACGCAAAACAAATTACGGCGCCAAAGGGGAAATGGGCGGTAAAAAAGGCCCGATTCGAGAAAGGACCGGAGGGCAGATCTTCGGTTACGACGACGACGATAATGACTCCGATCTCGATTATTTACAAGAATTTAGGGAAACAGACGAAGAAGACGCCGTCTGATTTCCAGTAACCGCCATTTGTTGGAAGCAAGCTTCAAGCGTTGTCCGGAGTGCGTCTGCATCTCCAGGAATGGAGATATTTGTCTATCGATTTATGTAGATTGGGTTTTGCGGCGCTGACGTACGCCAAAACGGAGGCTGCCGCGAAACCTTCAGCTCCAACCAGCGGAGTTTAGAAACCCCTCACAAAATTCAATTCTCCTGCATTTTCTCCCCAACGATGCAGGCAAAGTGAAAATTTAGTTGAGGTATCCTGTCTTATGGAGCTATTCTGTATTCGTTTTGTGAATAAAGCATACGAAAATGGAGCAAAATGCGCTTTTGGGTTCTTCAGTGAGCCGCAATAAAATATTCGGTTCGTTCCTTAAAATCTAAAAATGGATTGAATCGTCTCCGAAAATGGGGATCGAGCTGTTTTTAGCGATATGGAGCGATGTACGCCTGAAAGCGGATAGGGAGTCAAAAAATGTCAAAAGTAATCACTGCCCAGGATGCGGCCATGCTGATACAGGATGGCGTGACCATCGGCGCCAGCACCCAGGGATTGTCCGGATGGGCGGAAGAGATCGCGATAGCTATCGAAGAACGGTTTCAACGATCCGGACACCCGAGAGATATTACCCTGGTTCACAGCTGCACCTGCGGCGATTACAAAAAAAGAGGGACTACTCACCTGGGCCACGAAGGATTGACCAGGAGGCTGATTTGCGGGCACACCCTGACTTCGCCCAACATGATCCATTTGATTGAAAACAATAAAATCGAATGCTACCTGCTGCCTCAGGGCGTGATCTGCCAGCTGTGGAGAGCGATCGCCGGAAAAAAAATCGGTGTAATCACTTCGGTCGGGCTCGGCACGTTTGTCGACCCGAGAATCGAGGGCGCCAAGATCACTTCGATCACAAAAGAAGATCTGGTTTCGGTTATCGAAATTAACGGACAGGAGCAGTTGTTCTACAAACCTTTTCCGGTGCACGTGGCGCTTATACGGGGAACGGTTGCCGATGAAAATGGCAATCTCAATATGGACAACGAACCCGTTGTCATGGAAGCGCTTCCTCTGGCGATGGCCGCCAAAAACAGCGGCGGCATCGTTATAGCTCAGGCTCATGACTTGGCTATGGCCAATACTCTTCATCCAAAAAACATCAAGGTCCCGGGAACCTTGATCGACTATGTCGTGATCGCAAAGCCTGAAAATCATCATCAGACGCAGCAGACCTATTTCAATCCCGTTCTTGCGGGCCATATCAAAGTGCCGATGGACGGGATACCCAGGATCCCGCTGGACGCTCGCAAGGTTATCGGCCGGAGGGCGGCTCTTGAACTCGAAATTGGAGACGTGATCAACCTCGGAGTCGGCATTCCGGCGGTGATCCCCAGCGTGATTGCGGAAGAAGGACTGACCGGCAAGGTTACGACCACGACGGAGTTGGGCGTCTTTGGCGGCGTTCCTTCCATCGGTCTGGATTTTGGCGGCGCGATTAACGCAGAAGCCATGATCGAACATGCCTCCATGTTCGACTTTTACGATGGCGGCGGGCTGGATGTCACGTTTGTCGGTCTGGCCCAAGCGGATAAATCCGGCGATGTCAACGTCAGCAGGTTCGGCAACCGCGTCGCCGGCCCTGGGGGATTCATCAACATAACTCAAAATTCGAAAAAAGTGGTTTTTTGCGGAATGTTCGCCACCGGGTCGGAAGAAGTTGTTGAAGACGGAAAGCTTCGGATCGTCAAAGAAGGCATCGGAAGGAAATTCGTCGAGAAGGTGGAACAGATTACCTTCAGCGGCGAATTTGCAATGCGCAAAAATTATCCGGTTCTCTTTGTCACTGAAAGAGGAGTCTTCCGGCTGGTAAACAAAGAACTGATCCTGATCGAAATCGCCCCCGGGGTAGATTTGGAAAAAGACATCTTGAGAATGATGGAATTCAGACCGAAGATAGCTCCCGGCCTGAAGACTATGGATGAAACCATCTTTCATCCGAAATGGGGCCGCCTTCAGGAAAAGCTTGAGAATCATTATGGCGGCCGGTTGGAACTGGCTGTCGCGAACTGACCCGCTCAGTTTTAGGATCCATGGCGAAAATCAAGGGAGCCATGCGTTGAAAGCCATCAAAACTTCAACGCATGGCTCCCTTTTTTTTGCGGCGGGAGACGGGGGATCCAAAATTTCGGTGACTGTCCCGGCTTTTGGTAGTAAGGTATTGTCAAGAACGGCTGTTTCTCTCCAAAGGAGGCCCTGTGAACTCCGATAAATCAAGAAGACAATTTCTGCAGGCGGGCTTAGCGCTTCCTGCCGCAAGTTTGGTTTCCAACATCCAGGCGCCGAAATCGTCGCCCAAAGCGGCGTACAGGACTTTGGGCAAAACGGGATTAAAGGTCTCCGGTGTCGGCTACGGCATAGGATTCAAGCCGGTTCCCGAAGTTGTTGCGCGCGCCATTGAATTGGGCGTCAACTATTTCGACACCTCGAGGGACTACGGCGACAGTGAAAGCATTTTTGCGGGAGTCATCAAAGGAAAAAGAGACAAAATCCATATCGCCACCAAATCCGGCAATTATAAAAAAGAGCAGATCCTGAAGGACCTGGAAGAAAGCCTCAAAGCTCTGGGAACGGATTATGTGGATATTTGGCACCTGCACGCGCGGGATACGCCGGCATCCATTTCCGACGACGCTCTGGAAGCCATGACGAGATGCAAAAAGTCGGGGAAAGCGCGTTTCCTCGGTTTCAGCTGCCACGACCCGAACAATATGGCGGACTTTCTCATCAAAACCAAAGTCTTCGATGTCATGCAAACCACCTACAGCTACCCGATTGGGGGATACTATAGGGATGCGGCGATAAAAAAACTGCAAAGCGCGGGCATCGGAGTTATCGCGATGAAGGTCGTCGTCGGGTTGACCGGTCTCAATTTAAAATCGTTCGCCAATGCGCCGGCCAGCAAGGAGACAGCGGGTCCGCTCGCAGGCATTAAATGGGTATTGAGAAATCCTGCCATCGGCACGACGGTTCCGTTCATGCAGAAGATCTCGGAACTGGAAATGAACGTCAGGGCGATGTCCGAACCTTATACCCCGGCGGATGAAAAACTGCTGTTCGTGATGAACGAACAGATCCGCCCCCTTTACTGCCGGATGTGCTATGAGTGCAAGGGGAAATGCCCGAAGGGCGTGCCGGTCACGGATGTGCTGCGCTATCTTGCCTACAATGATTTCGCCGGCAACTACCATCAGGCGCTGGCGAATTTCAGGGGACTGCCGAAAGAAATTCGGGAGGTGCGCTGCGGCGACTGTTCCGAATGCGTGATTCAGTGCCCGAACGGAGTTGCGGTCCGCGATCGCCTGATGAGAGCTCAGCAGCTTTTTGCATAGAGTCTGTGCCGGAACAGACGCACGGACGCGACCGTGCGCATCCGCCGGTCAAAGCCGCTCTCACGAGTCGTTTTTCAGGCGCTCGAAAGCGCCGCATGCGCGCAAACGGGCTAATCGAACGATGCCGGAATCTTGGATGGAGTCGGAAAATGAAGATCAGCTGCCTTCTCGGAAGCCCTCGTCCAAACAGCAATAGCGCGGCAATCGCGGCCCGATTCACTCAGGCAGCCGAAAGCCTGGGCGCCCAAGTAGAGACGGTTGTGCTGAATGATCTCGATTATCGCGGCTGCCAGGGCTGCATGTCCTGCAAGACGATTTCCGAAAATTGCGTGCTCCAGGACGGCCTTTCGGGCGTCCTGGAGTCGCTGAAGGAAGCGGATGTGGTTGTCATGGCCATGCCGGTTTACTGCTCGGACGTCCCCGGCCAGGTTAAGTGTTTTATCGACCGAACCTTTTCCTATTTGAAACCCGGCTATCTGTCTGAAGGCAATCCCTCCCGCGTTCCTGCCGGGAAAAAGCTGGTTTTCATCCTAACCCAGGGCGCGCCGCTGGAGAGCCTTTTTGCCGAAATCCCCAAAAAATACCAGGATTACCTGAAACGAGCGATGGCATTCGGGGAAACCTATGCCATTCGCGCCGTCGGCGTGGGAGGGGGAGGCGTCGTAGGAGTTCCCGATCCATACCTGCAGCAGGCCGAGCAAATCGCGCGATCCATAATGAAAGCCTGATTGGAGTCAGAGAAACCCGCGAGTTGCGCCGCTTCAGCCATTCGGGCGCATTTATTTTCCTTGACGCAATCCTGAAAATCAATTTAAGATTAACTTATATAAAGGATCATTTCTCGAATATGAGGCAGCATTTCCGCCTGATGTCGCGTAGTAAGAATCAATTATTCCGCGCTGAGACCATGAAACTGTTCCGGATCCGAGGCTGCGGCGCCAAACGGACCGAAACTTCTGCGGATTTTGTTCCATATATAATGAAATCAAAAGCTTGGCATAGATAAAAAAGAGTTTTGCGATGAGATAAATGGGAAGGTTTGTCGTAGATATAATAAACCCATAGTGAAAGAGGTGTCATCCATGGCTGGAGACAAAAAGAAAGAAGAAAAAATATTTTCAAGGCGTGATTTTGTGAGAGGCGGCGGGACCGCAATCGCCGGAGGAGCGTTGACCGTTCTGGCGACAGCAAATCCTGCTTCCTCTGCAGACGATTCAAAAAAGTACGCGCAGTCGACCATGTATTTGGTATACGACAGCAAGCACTGCTATGGCTGCTACAACTGTATGATGGCATGCTCCATCGTCCATAATGGTGAATCCAACTTATCCCAGTCCCGGATTCAAGTTCATCGGGCTGTTCTTAATAAATACCCTTTCGACATCCAGATTCATGTATGCCGACAGTGTCCGGATCCTCTGTGCGTGAAAAATTGCCCTGTGGGCGCCGCACACATCAGCGCTGAAAACGGCAACATTCGCATGATTGATTCCAAGAAGTGCATTGGATGCGAAATGTGCATTAAGTCTTGTCCGCACATTCCTCATCGCACCATTTGGAATTCCGCGATAAAGAAATCCACAAAATGCGACATGTGCGTGGACACCCCTTATTACAACAAGAAGGGTGGTGTGGGCGGAACACAAGCCTGCGTCGAAGCTTGTCCCGCAAGCGCCCTGAAAATAGTGAATGAGCTTCCTTCCCAAGCTGATATCAGCGGCTACGATCGAGACCTGCAGCCGGCCCGCAAACCTGGGGGCATGGGTGGTTTTGGCGGTTTTGGAGCTCCGGGAGCTAAACCTAAATCTAATCCGCCGGCGCCGACAGCGCCTAAATCATAAAACAAAGGAAGGAGGATACTATGGCTACACCAGGTTTCGGAGGCAAAATTCTTTTAGCTGATCTTACGAAAAAAACCGCTACCCCTTTGGATTCTGAAAAATACGAAATGTACGGCGGCGGGCATGGCACCTCAACGGCCATTTTTTGGGAATATGTCGCATCGACAGGCTGGGATATGCAGGACGCATTCGATCCCAGAAACATTGTCTTTCTGATGTCCGGCCCCCTGTCCGGAACAGGCATTCCTCAAGCCGCCAGAACGAGCGTATCCGGAATGTCTCCCCAATGCTATCCCATCCAGTGGTTCGGCCACAGCAACTTCGGCGGCGTATTCGCCATGATGCTCAAAATGGCCGGCTGGGATGGAGTCGCTGTTGTCGGAAAAGCGGACTCTCCCGTTTATATCAACATTGTTGACGACAAGGTCACATTCGAAAATGCCAGGGATCTATGGGGCCTTACCACGTGGGAGTGCCAGGAAGAGATTTGGAAGAGAACAGGCGTCCGTTACGGCCAGGAATGGCAGAAGTTGGACACCGGACTTACCTTGCAAAGGCCTGCCATTGTCACCATCGGGCCGGCGGGCGAAAACATGACCCGCGTTGCCTCCTTAGTGCATGGCGGCGGCAGCGGCGCCGGGCAGGGCGGATTCGGCGGCGTTTTTGGCTCCAAAAATCTTAAAGCAGTCGCTGTCGTCGGCAGCGGCGGCATCAAGATAGCCGATCCCAAAGGCTTGCGAGACACCCGGGAATGGTGGGATAAAACCTGGCGTCGCGGCGGCGGCGGCATGGGCGGATTCGGCGGCGGCAACGCCGTTTCATCGGCTTGCGCGGGTTGCGGCACCGGCAGAGTCTGTCACAACCGAAACCGGATTTACAGCATGGATTCCGACGATTGCGCCGAGTCGACCTGGTACACTCTCCAGGGGGCCAAAGTTCCTACCGATGTGAACCAAAAAGGGACCGACATCGTTCAGCAACTCGGAATAAACGCCATGGAAACCTGCTTCATGGGCCCCATGGAATTCGACACTTCCCATAATAAGGAATTTGTTATTCAGCCGAAGATTCCTGCTTATTCCGCGCTGGGCTGGTATATGAAGAAGATGTATGACATGAAGATCATCGGCCCCGGCACCCAGCATGACATGTCTCCGCTTCCAATGAACGATTTCGGCAAAAAGGAGTTCATGGAGATTTACGGGATCGCCCTGGCCAAGCGCCTTGGCATCGGCAATCTTCTGGCGGAAGGGACCGCCCGATTCGCGGAGAAGCTGGGAAGGCTGCCGGATGATCTCAGCACTCTTTGCCGGTTGACGATGTGGGGGTATATGGATCACTGGTCCATGCCCGGAGTCGAGTGGGCTTACGGAAACCTTCTCGATTCCAGGGACATCAACAGCCACGATATCTCCTGGGGGCGATCGGGAGATGCTGAACCCCATGTAAAAGCCTACGCCGCCGGGACGCTTAAGAACGAACCGCTTTGGTTCGATTATACCTGGAAGGGCGACCAGGCTTACAAAACCGGGATTTATTCCAAACACAAAGCCGAGTGGGTCGCCTGGCACCAGCACTACTGGAACTATTACAAAGAATCGGTGGGTTTGTGCGATTGGGGATTCTGCAGCCTCTATAGCGCCGCGCATCCCGAAAAAAGAGGGCACACGCCCGAGATTGAACCCAAATTGCTGAAAGCCGTCACCGGAAGAAATCACACTTTCGAAGACGGATTGGAAATCGGCCGGCGGGCCTGGACTTTGAAACGGGCGATTTTTGCGTTGCAGGGCAGGCATAAGAAAATGGAGAATTTCACCGGGTATTATTACAAGCCCGGTGCCTCCTATTGCGGCTATGCCACAACGCTGCCCATACTCAACGGCGATAAATGGGAATTTCAAAACTGCCGCGAACTCTACTTCTCCAAAGAAGGAGTCGATCAGTTCAAGACCCATTTCTATAACGTGGAAGGATGGAATCCTGATTCCGGATATCCCACACGCAAAACCCTTGAAGGGCTGGGCATGAAGCATGTCGCGGATTACCTGCAGTCGCAAGGCAAGCTTGGGTAAACCAAGTTTGATTGACGGATAAATAAAGCCGCCATGGACGAAAGTCTGTGGCGGCTTTTTTTCATCAAGGCGACAGCGCCGCCTATCCGGGCCTTCCTGAGAATGGCCGCTTTCGGGAGGCGATTTTATTTTAGCCTGTGGCATCGGCAGCTTAGAAGGAAGGCATGGCATGGAAATTTACGGCGAATATGACGTGGTTGTTGTGGGAGGAGGGACTTCAGGCGTTGCTGCCGCTATCGCGTCTGCCCGCGCCGGCGCCAAAACGGTCCTGATCGAACGGCTGGGCGCTCTCGGCGGCCAGATGAACGTCTCCGGACCTCCCGGTTTCGCTTATGCTTACATGTTCAATCCGCGCTGCGAGCAAATCATCGGCGGCATCATGGAGGAAACCCACAATCGGCTGCTGAAAGAAGGGCACGCGCTGCCCCACAATACGCCCGATTTCAGAGCAGGCTATAGCTTTTCACTGGTCGATCCGGACTATTGGGGCCTTTTAATTTTCGAAATGATGACCGAAAGCGGCGTCCATCTGCTGCTTCATTCTCTCGCCGTCGATGTTTTGAAAAAAGGCGATTCGGTCCGCGGAGTGATTGTCGAGAATCCCTCGGGCAGACAGGGGGTTTTGGGAAAAGTAACCATCGATTGCACCGGCGAAGGCGAAATCGCCGCCCGTGCCGGCGCCCCCTTCGAACAGGTTCCCAAAGACCAGCTTGAACCCCACACCGTTTCCTTTACCGTCGACGGCGTCGACTGGGACAAAGTGCTGCAATATGTCAAAGACAATGCCGCCTACGAGTTCAATCCCATGACGCACCCGTATCTGAATTGGACCCCGGAACAGGTAACCGAAAGAATCCGGCAAGTCAAAGATATCGTCGAGATAAGCAACTTCATGGGTTACTACACGATAAGAGACAAAGCCCTAGCCGCCGGGGAATGGCATCCGTTCAGCGGCGTGGGTTTTTTCATCATGCCCAGAGACAACGGCAAATTCCAGGCGCATTTTCAGCATTCCTCCCAGGTGGGGAATGCGGATCCCACGGATGTCAGGGACCTGACCTACTGCGAAGTGGAATGCAGAAGGCAGGTCGGAATGGCGCTGAAGTTTATCAAAAAATATATGCCCGGATTCGAGAGCGCCTATCTCTCGAGGGTTTGTCCTGAATTGAGAATACGGGAGAGCAGAAGAATTATGGGCGATTACGTTCTGCGCAAGCAGGACGTTGCGGAAGCCCGAAAATTCAAGGACGTCATCGGCAAAAGCTCTTTTTCTTCAGGCGCCAAGCACGTCGCCACCAGCGAGACCATAACTTACGAGGGCATCGTCTATCCCAAAGACGGGGGATCGTACGACATACCCTACCGATGCCTTGTTCCCAGAACGATCGAGAACCTTCTCGTCGCCGGCAAAGCCATTTCCACCGACAGGGATTCTTATAAAAGATTTTTGCAGGAGACTATGGTAACCGGACAGGCCGCCGGAGTTGCCGCGGCCGTTTGCGCAGGAAAGGGAATCACCCCGCGGCAACTCGAGCAGGATGTTTCGGAGTTGCAGGGAATCCTTCTCAAGCAGGGCGCCATACTGTACGGAACCCACTAAAATAATTTCGAATTACGAATGAATCAACGTCATCCGTGTCGAGGGGTCGATTCAAAGCGCGTCGAAATCCATGTAAAATATAAATCCGCCGGGAACAGTTTCATTCCCGGCGGATGTTTGGATCAGGCGTTCGTTTGAATGAAAGCTTAGCTTTTCCTTCTTCTCAAGCCTACGATTCCTAAGAGCCCTGTCCCAAGAAGAATGAATGTTGTAGGTTCGGGAACGGCGCTGGCCTGCAATCCAAAGGCCTGGATTTCGGAGATGGCGTAGCTATTATCGCCGCCCGTTGCATACGCGCGGACGTATCGGGCTTCCACCGGTGTGAAGTTAATATCGTTTTGATCGAAAGTGTCCATCCCCCATCCAATATTCCCTGCGCCCGCGGAAATGTTAAAGAGGTTGTTCCAGGCGGAACCGTCTATGGAGTAATCAATCCTGTAGGAGTCATTGTTGTCGACCTGGATGAGCATGTCTTCCAGATTATATGTGGCGCCAAAATCCAAAGTGAAAGCGGGAGCAGTGCCCTGCCACCATACATTCGTTCCATTTGTCCATGCGCTCCCTTCTCCAGGAATAACGCCGTCAATCAGCAGACTGACGTTATTATTGTACGAACCGCTGCCTGTTGCGCTGGATACGCCGATTGGAACGGCATTGGCGAACGAAACAAGACTCATTCCTAACAACGCTGACAATGCCAATGTTTTGACGATTCTAAAATAGCTCATTGCTCTCTCCTTTAAGTTTTGATCAGTTGCACCTCTCTGATAAGGCAAAAGAGATGCCAAAATTACAAGCCATAGTAAATAAAGAGATTACGTGAATCGAGCGGGATTTTCTGGCTTCTATTTTGTAAAGGATCGGCTACAAAAAATCTTGCCGGCTATTGGGTTTCCGGGATGGCGGTTCTTTTATCTAATTGATAATACGAATCTTATAAACATTCGCGCTCGATTGAAAAATGTAATACACATTTACATCAATGGCGGCAAAACGGTAAAACCGCCCGAATTGCTCCTAAATGCGCTTTATTCTTCAACATAGCGAAACCATCCTGATATCCGCTGTCTTCTTTGTCGCCTTTCCATGGCGCGGCGGCCTATTCGTTCCCGCGGCCGGGACACGTGTTCGCAATTCTCTCCAACCCTATCTCGGCGCCGTCCATCAGCGACCGGCTTAGCCCGGATAATTCATGAAGATTCTGCTGTGGCTGCGTATCCGGGCATGTCTAATGTGTTGCGCTCGCAGGATTTCTCGACGTACTGTTGAGTACGCGGAATCCTCCCCCGCCGGAGGGCTCTCTCATTTGCGCGGGCTCTCGATCCAATCAGCTTGACGGAAGAATGCGGAAGGGGCTAGGATCGTGATGTGCTCTTGGACCACAAATAACTACGGGTATGGCTATGTCATTCATTATCATTCGCGGCGGGGGCGAACTCGCCAGCGGCGCAGCCCTGCGCCTGCATCGCTCCGGATTGGCTGTTGTCATCACCGAACTGCCTGAGCCTCTGGCAATTCGCCGTCGGGTTTCTTTCGCTACGGCCGTATATACCGGCAGCATTGAAGTGGAAGGCTGCACGGCATGCCGGGTCGACGACCCGGAGGAAGCTCAGTGCATCAAAGACGTGCTCATGGAAGGACGGATCCCCGTTCTGGTTGATCCGAACGGCTTTGCAGTGGAGTTTCTGCGGCCCAAGGTTGTGGTTGACGCACGCATGATGAAAACACGCATGAGGCGCCCTTTCAATCCGGTTCAATTATTGATCGGGTTGGGTCCCGGGTTCATTGCCGGCGACAACTGCGACGCCGTCATCGAGACAAATCGCGGCAGCGCCGTCGGCAGGGTCATCTGGCAGGGCGCTCCTCAATCCAATACCGGCAGCCCCGAGTCGATCGGCGGACACCAGGAAGCGCGTGTTTTGCGCGCTCCCGCGGACGGGCTGGTCGAAACTTTCGCCAGGATCGGGGATCACGTGGCGGCGGGACAGACGGTCGCACAAATTGGCGAGCATTTTGTGTCGGCTTCTTTCCATGGCGTTTTGCGCGGATTGATTCATTCGGGCTTGACGGTGAAAAGAGGCATGAGAATTGGAGACATCGATCCCCGCGACGACGATAGCTTTTGTCGCCAGGTTTCAGACAAATCCCATGCGGTCGGAGAAGGCGTTCTGGAAGCCATCCGATCAAAATTCGAATTATCGGAATTTCAGGAATAGAGGATGGAAGAATACCGGCCGTGGACATGGGCGATTCCAGAAGGAAGCGAGAACGAGCGGAGGGGGATTTCCCGCCAGGACGCCCATGAAAGGGTGAGCGGGAAAGCTGTTTTCACCCGCGACATCTGCCTGCCCGGCATGCTTTACGCCAAAATCCTGAATTCTCCCTACGCGCACGCCAAAATCGCCGGCATCGATACAAGCAGAGCGCAGGCTCTCCCCGGCGTCCGGGACATCCTCAAGTTCGACGACGCCGACGTAGCGCACGATACCGGAATCGGCGCATGGTACGAAGCTTCAGGCAACTACGACATCCTCACCCTCCCCGGGACGAGCGATTTTTATCAGCACCCCATGGGCGTCGCGGTCGTGGCCGATAGCGAAGAAATATGCGACCGGGCGCTGAGGCTCATGGAAATCCAATGGGAGGAGAGGCCTTTCATCCTCGACATGGAGGAATCGGTCAAGCCGAACGCCGTAAAAATCATGTCGGAAGTGCGGCGAATCAATGAAAAAGCCAGAGAGCCGAATACGGTCCTGGCGGAGGATGTGGAATACGGCAGCGTGGATAAGGGATTTGCCGAGGCGGACAGGATAATCGAGTACAAGATAACCAGGGAAATGAACTCGGCGGCCGGCGTCGAACCGGCTGTTTGCGTCGCGCAATGGCGGGGCGACTTCCTGGATATGTGGGTCCATCACCAGGACATCCCGCAGTGGTTTTTGATTTATCCGCAGGATTCCAGAGGGAAGCATATCCCGCCGCTGGCCGATTGGGCCAAAATTACGGTGACGATGCCTTATCAAGGCTCCTACTACGGAGGCTTCTCCTGGCTTGCCTACTCGTGCTGCTTCACCCGTCTCGCCGTCATTCTCGCCAAACGCGCGGACGGAAGGCCGGTGAAGCTTGTCTATGATGAAAGCAATCATTACGTGCTGGGGGACGACGCGGGAACTTACCGGTGCAAAGTCGGCGCGAGGCGGGACGGAACCATCACCGCTTTTCACTGGCATATGGTCGGCGCCCGGAATCCCGCCGTCGAAAAGACCTATGAATGCACCCGGATACCCAACATCCGCGGCAGCCAGGAGTGGGGGCTGGTCAACAAAGGACATTTGATATGCATCCGGCACGGCTCCCACTGCACCGTTCCGCACACCGTCATGTTCGACAAGGTCGCCGCCGAATTCGGCCTGGACCCGACCGAGGTCGCGCTGAAAAACGACGGCTGCCGGGGCCACGACTGGGAGTGGGTCGCGCGCTACCAGAAGGAAAACGGGTTCCCGCAGCGGTGGAGCCTCAAAGAAGTCCTCGAGAAAGGGAAGGAAGCGATCGGCTGGAATAGGAAATGGCATCCTCCCGGCGCCAGAATGCTTCCCAACGGTAAGATGCACGGCCTGGGGTTCATGCAAATCAACGAATGGACCTGGCAGTCGCCGGCGCCTGCCATGACTTACGCGTGCCTTTCGCTGCGCAACGGCATAGCCTCGATTATCGGCGTGCGCAGCGATCTCGGCGTCGATGCGGAATCGGCTGCGCGCCATGTCGTCGCGACGGAACTGGGACTGAAGTACGAGGACACGGTCGTTCATGAAAGACGCGTGGAAACGAGCCAGTTTTATATGTGGCAGCCGGGCGGATCCTTTTCGACCGCCTACATAACCACCCAACTGGTCCTGGCCGCCAAAGAACTGAAGAAAAAAATTTTGGAATATGCGGTCCAACCCACTCCTGCCTACAACACAAGCCACTTTTTCAAAACTGCCCAGCCGCCGGCCTTCCCGGGCAAAAAATCCCAAGAGCTCGATATCAAGAACAGCATGGTTTTTGAGAAAGCCAATCCGAAGAACCGGAAAAGCATACGCGAGGTGGCGGACATATTCTGGGATGTCGATCCCGCCATCGCGCACCCCGTCGTCGGCACGGCGGACAGGATGACAATGGACGGCAAGCCGGACCCAACCCAATATGCCATGGGCAGGCAGGCGCATTTTATCGAAGTCGAGGTGGATCCCGAAACCGGAATGGTGGATGTCACGGACGTCGTATGCGTCAATGACGTCGGCCATCTGTTCAACCCGGAAGGAGCTTTGGCGCAACAATATGGCGGCGCAATCATGGGCCTGGGCAGGAGCGGCACGGAGGAGCATGTCTGGTGCCCCCGCACCGGAGTGGCTTTGAATCACGACCTTATCAATTACCGCATCGGCACGATGAACGACTACCCGCTCGTCCAGTGCGGGCTCAATGAAAGCCGTCTTGGGTACGCCGCTTTCGGCGCCTTTGGAATAGGAGAAAACCCCGGCGCCGCCCTGTCCGGAATCACTGCCTCCGCGATTTTCAACGCAACCGGCAAATGGGTTCTGGATTACCCCACGACCCCCGACAGAGTCCTCAAAGCCCTTGGGAAAATTTGAC
>CAZXSV010000062.1:0-26386 GCA_964642735.1 uncultured Acidobacteriota bacterium | reverse complement strand
ATGGTGCGTGAGTCAATCTTCATAGGTCGCTCCTCGACGATGGCGCCGCATCGCCTGCGTCGCGGCGCCTTGCATCTGTCCGCCCGGCGCTCGCGCCAAAGTGTAAACGTTATTCATTGACAGGCCCTAAACAGGCGCTCCAGTGAATCATCGTAATTGAAAGGCATTCCGGCGTCTGTCCGCTATTGCTCATGCGGCCGGTCAAAATTGATCACACAAGGGTGCGCCGGCGACGGACCCGTCGATGCTTATTTGACGCTTTCGGAGGATGCAAATCTTGTTTCAACCTTTTCTAATTTGTGTTCAACTTCCGCGAGATGGTTCTGCGCTACGACCCGTCGGTTGTCCGCTATCTCGGAACGGGCTTCGAGTCGCTTGATCCGCCGCTCCAACGCGGCCCGATCAAACAGCCACCAGAGGAAGACAATCAGTGAAGAAGAAAGCGCGGCAAATAGCAGTATTGCATCCGTTGAGCGGTAAATCGCCCCCAAGCATAACAAGCTGAATGCGACCGCTCCCAAAAGAAATGCCAGATAATATTTTTTCTCCATCCTGCAGTCCTCTCCGACGCCTGCAATCCGATGAACGGGCTGTTCGCATTAGGATTTCTTTTTCATCAGATCCGCGTCTTCTTTCGCTTCGAGACTTTTGCTTTGATGCAATTCTCGCCCCGCATTCGTTGTCTGTTTTATCTTCAACAACTCCGGCGATGGCTCGAGCCGTCCGTGGCTCTCCGGGATCCGCCTTAAACCAGGGCCAAATTCATGAAGAATCCGATATTTCGCTTTTGCGGCAAGAAGGGCCGACCGCCAATCCTGGTGGACAATGCCGTCCTTGCTGAATTCCCGCGCTTGTCCCCTGATGCTGGCCGCCTTGTTCCTATATGCTCAGGCATAAACTCGAGCATTCCACGGCGGGCGGTCGCGCCGGCGCTATTTCTTTTCAACTCGTGAAAATTTACGCGCCTTGACGGTCGGGTGCAGGTCCCGGTAAATGGCGATGTCCGATGAGGTCACGGGAAAGCGAAGCGGGATGGGGCTGTCGGCTTTTTCATCGTCCAGATTCATGAGGATTTTCTGATAGCAGAGGTCGGGAGCTTCCTGGATCTGTAAATCGTGTTTCAAGAAAAAGCATTCGTCTATGGTCAGGACAACCTGTCGAACGCTCTTGTCTTTGCTTTCAATGCTGAACCCGTATTCAACAAATCCGGTTTGCGGCATTGTCCCGAGATATCTCAGCTGCAGAACATGATCCTTCAACATGAATCGTCTCCTTCTGAAAGGACGAAAATGAAAGCCTATCGAAGCTCTTGTGTGAGGATGAATACGGCGGATCCGGGAGATTCGATTCAATTGCAATTCTACGCTATTTACGCCGGATTATCAATGGCCGCCTGAGGCTTTTCCCAATTTGCCGGGCCTTGGTCGATCAACCGCTGATCGTGATTCATTTCCGGAAGAGGGGGAAAGCGTTTGGAAAAATTCCACGGGGATCGATGCCCTTTTGGATGGCAATGCCCTTAACAAAGTTGCTTCGCCAGGCAATCCTGCCCAAAGCGGTCTATCCATGATTCCCGGCTAAGGGCCTGCGCAAAAACTTCACATTTTGCTGCTGGCTCTCAGGTTGGTTGAACATGCGAAAAAGTGACATAGATATTTGCAATTCTGAGAGCCAGCAGCCCTGCGGGGCGCGGCGGCGGGCGGGCATCTGCTTCGTCGCCGCGCCTCGACGATGGCGCCTCATCGCCCCCGTCGCGGCGCCTTGCATCTGTCCGCCCGGCGCTCGCGCCAAAATGCGAACTTATTTTTGCGCAGGCCCCAAGTCGTGATATGGGAAATTAGCCCCGCAAGACGTGAATGCCCGGAATTGGAGCGATAAAATCAATCTGCATTTTTGATCTTGCCGCTCGGAGTATTTCCGGCCTGCAAAGGATTCACTTCCCCAGCTTTCTGAGTTCTCTCCGGAGTATTTTCCCCTGGGGAGTTTTGGGGAGGTCGGCGACAAAATGGATTTTCTTGGGCGCCTTGTATCGGGCGATCCGCTCTTTGCAGAAAGCAATTAGCGTCTGTTCATCGACCGATGCGCCGGGCTTCAAGGCGACAAATGCGGTTACGGCCTCTCCGTACTCCGGATCGGGAAAGCCGACGACTCCGCATTCATTGACCGCTTTGTGTTTATGGAGAGTGTCCTCGACTTCCTTGGGATAGACGTTTTCACCCCCGGTGATGATAACGTCCTTGATGCGGTCGACTATAAAAAGGTATCCCTCGTGGTCGTAGGCGCCGATGTCGCCTGAATAAAACCATCCGTCGCGCAGCGCCAGGGCGTTCTCTGCGGGCTGTTCAAAATATCCCTGCATCACGTTGGGGCCCCGAATGACAATTTCCCCCTGATCTCCCTGCTTCATCCCGTTTCCCCTGCAGTCCACGATTTTCACCTCCACGACGCCCGCCGGCATTCCGATCGATCCGATTTTGTGGCGGAACAGGTGGTTGAAGGTCACGCAGGAAGCGGCTTCCGTCATCCCGTAGGCTTCGTGAATGGGGATGCCGAAGGAGTCCACCCATTGGCGCACGATTTCGGCCGGCATGCTCGTGCCGCCCGAAAAAACGTAGCGCAGGCTTTTCAGTCGCTCCCTGGCGCCGGCGTTGTTCAGGTAGCGGATGAACACCGTGGGAACGGCGTAGAAGCGCGTCACCTGGCGTTCCGTTACGGCGGCCGTCACTTTGTCCATGTCGAAGCCCGCAAAGAGGACAAGCGTGGCGCCGCTGCAAAAATACGTGTTCATGATGTGGCATTGGGCGAAGACATGATTCAGAGGCAGGAAGTTGACGCCGATGTCCTCCGGGATCAGTCTTTCGTGATAGGCGACGTTCTGGGCGCTGTACAAAAGGTTCCGGTGGGTCAAAACCGCGCCTTTCGGCACGCCGGTCGTGCCGCCGGTGTAGAGAATCGAGCAGGGATCGTCGCCGGTTGTCGCACTGTCCACAACCGGCTCTGCGGTCTTTTCGCCCCTCATAATGGACTGAAAAGCCTCGTCGTCCTCGACATAAATCGTTTTTCTTATCGAGGGCGTCGTTTCGGACGGGGGGATCTGCGAAGAGAGGCTTGCGGACGTCACGAGAATCGAGCAGCGGGAATTGTTCACCACTCCCTTCATTTCTTCTTTCCTGTAGGCGCCGGGCACGCACACGGAAACGGCGCCGATCCTCGCCGCGCCGTAATAAAACATCATCCACTCCGGCCTGTTTGCCATGTAGATGGCGACCCGATCTCCCTTCGACGCTCCCAGGTCCAGCAGGTATCGGGCGACGCCGTTGACGATTCGGTTCATTTCCGAATACGTATAGCTTCTGTCTTCAAAGATAAGGGCTTTTTTGTTCGGGAAATAAAGCGAGGCTTCTCTGAAAGCGTCTGCGACATTCATTGCAGTCTCCTTGAATCAACGGAACAGCCGCGGCAGAAATGTGGACAGAAAAGGCACATAGGTGATCAACAACACTCCGCCAAGCAGCACGAGCAGAATCGGCACAATGGAGCTCCACAATTCAGGCATCGACTTGTTGAAACGGTAGGAAGACAAGAACAGGTTCATGCCTACCGGGGGAGTCAAATAGCCCAGTTCGAGATTAGCCAGGAAAATAATGCCGAGATGCACGGGATCGATGCCAAACGCCGCGCCGAGAGGAATCATGAGCGGCGCCACAACGATGATGGCCGAAAAAATATCCATCAGGCATCCGACAAGGATCAAAAAGAAGTTCAGCGCGAGGAGAAAAACAAGCGGCGAGTCCACCGTGCTCTTCACCCAGGAAATCAGCTGCTCGGGAACCTGAGCCTGAATCAGGTAGCCCGTGAAGCCGAGGGCGACGCCAAGAATAATCAGGATGGCGCCCACCAGCAGTCCGCATTCGGCCATGACCCTGGGCGCGTCGCGAGCGACGCTCAGGTCTTTATAGATCCAGCACTCCACAATAAAAGCGTACAGAGCCGTGATCGCAGCCGCTTCGACCGCCGTGGCATAGCCGCTGAAAAGGGCGGCGCATGCGACGACCGGCAGAAGCAGCTCCCATTTCGCCTGCCACAGCGAGTTTCTCGCTTCGGCCCATTGGAAGGAGGCCGTTTCGACTTTGTTCTTTGGGCTCTGCATTATCCCCCAGATTGAGGCTGCAACAACCATCAGGACGCCGGGAACAATGCCGCCCAGGAACATTTGATTGATTTCGATTTTGGCGATGATCGCGTAAAGAATGACCGGCAGGCAGGGCGGAAAAAGCAGGCCGATCGATCCCGATCCTGTCAAAAGGCCAAGAGCGTTTTTCTCCGAGTAGCGCGCGGCCAGCAGAACCGGCATGAGCAGCCCCCCGAGGGCCAGAATCGTCACGCCGGAGGCGCCGGTAAAGCTGGTGAAAAAAGCGCAAACACAAACGGCGGCGATGGCAGGGCCGCCGCGGAAATGTCCGACCAGAGCATGAAAGACGCGGACGAGCCTTTTCGCGGCGCCGCCCTCAGCCAAAAAATAGCCGGCCAGGGTGAACATCGGGATGGCGGGCAGCGACGCATTGGTGACCTGTTCATAATGCCGGATGGGCATCATTTCGATCGGGAATGAATCGCCCCAAAGGAGAATCAAGGCGACTCCGCCAAGCGTCACGAAAATGGGCGACCCGAGGATGGTGGCGGCCAAAAGCAGCAAAAGGCCGGGGAGGATCATTCGGGATGGATCCACCGGCAGCCACGATGCCGCTGCGAGGATCAGGCATGCGATGAATAGGGCGGCAATGCGTCCGGCCCATCGATCCGAGGACCGCCGGATAAGCCGCACCGCAATAGCGGCGAAGCCCAGAGGCAAAATCGCTTGAGCCAGCCAGATCGGCACGCCATAAGCAAGCACGTTCCCCGCATCGCGCTCCTGAAGCACAAACCTGCATCCGGCGACCGTCAGCATGACCGTAAAAGCGGCAGCGACCGCGCTGCTGAACAAAGCGGCCGCCGCTTTGAATTTCCCTTTTAAAAACGCTGTTGCCGTCGAAAGAGATAAAAGCCGTCCTTCACGCGCGGCTATGGCGCCGCCGATCATGCAGATAAACAGCGTCAGATGGCATTGAATGGCGCTGGATCCGGGCAGCACAATCGTCGTGCGTCGAAGAACGATGTCGAGCAAGGGAAGCAATGCCATTGCGGCCAGGCAGAAGGTTATCGCCAGATTTTCACCCGTTCTGAGGCCGCCGCGCCATCCTTTTGGGGAGTTTTTGGAATCCGGCCCTGCAATTCCGGTGGAGGATTCTCTCATTTCCGGGATCCTTTGGCCCGATATTCTTCGACAAGCCGCAGCACATCGTCGAAGATGTCCGCGGGAACTTCCTTCCCCCGGATTTTGGGATAGATGGTTTTGGTCAATAGCCGCCATTCCTCCTCGACCGTGGGGCCGGGCGTGTGCACAGTCAGCCCTTTTTTCCGCATCGCCGCAACGGATTCATCGTCCTCCTTGCGGTCGCTGGCCCGAATTTTTTGGCCTGCGGCGACGGCCGCCGAACGGAGTTGTTTCTGGACGTCCGCCGGGATTTTATTCCAGACGTCTTTGCGGATAATTGCCGCGCCGGACAGGACAGTCCATTTCAGATCGAGCATGTTGTTGGCGACGGTATAGACCTGGCCAAGCAGCGCCTGGTTCGGCGGGAGAGGAATGGCGTCGATGAGGCCTGTTCTCAAGCCGGGCAAAATGCTCGCTGTTTCCAAGGGCACGGGATGGTAGCCGAGCGATCTCATCAGATCCACTTGAAAAGCGTTGCCGGCCCACGTGAACAGCTTGAACTTCTTGAAATCATCCGGATGCATTGCGGGCGTCTTTGAGAAAAACCTCACATAGCCGGCGTCGCCCCAGAATAGGACGACAAATCCCTTGTCCAGCAGGATTTTTTCCAATCGGGGCGAAAGTTTTTCGAGAACGTAATCGTATTCGTTCCAGGATTGAAATGTCAGCGGCAGGAATGAAAGCCCTCCGACGGAGGAATCTATTTCGCTTATCCCCACCACGGTGAACAGACCTGCCGACAGGGCGCCGGCTCGCATCAGCCGCACCATGTTCGCCTCTCCCCCCTGCGTGCCATCGGGATAGATCGTCAGCTTGACCGAGCCTCCGCTGGCGTCGCGCCATTTCTGGCCCATTTCAACAAGGGCGGCATGAAACGAACTGCCGCTCGGCGCCAGAGTGCCCAGGCGGATGGTCACGGCGGGAGCGGGACTGGCATCCACAGGGGCGCCGGCGGCGATCAGACATCCCAAAATCAACGCCCGCATCCATGCGAACCGCACATAGAATTTCTTCATATAAATCTCCATCAATCCCCTTCAACCGCCGGCGCCTGGACGTCTGCAGCCGGCTGTTTTTCTTCTTCAATGAGGAACAGTTCTTCGGTTCTTGAAAGCAGCCAGCGGGCGCGGCGCTGCATGACAAGGTTGGCCAGCCTGTATTCCGGTTTGGCGTCCACGTCCACTGCCAGGGCTCTCTCCAGCAGGGACTGAAATTCCTTCAGATCCTGCCTGGCGATTGAAACCGATTCGGCAAGCGAAACCAAAGGGCCCGCTTGAAAACCGCCTGAAAGAGCCATGGCTCTTTCGAAATGCTTGCGGGCCCGCTCCAGAGGATCTCCTTCCGCCCCCTGTCTCACCGGTTCATAGGATATCAGGAAGGAATGAATCGCCCCATGGTCGAAGTCCTCTTTGAGCTCAAGCGCCCGGTCGATCAGGGCTTCCACAACCGGTTGATCGGCGATCAGAGCGGGTTCGTTTTTAGACAGCGTAATGGCCAAACCCCAGGAAGCGGCCGTCCAGTACAACAGCGGGACGTCGGCCTGCTTCGCATTCCTGACCGCGGCCTTGGGGTCTTTGTTCAAAGCCGCTGAAATTCCGGGATGAGCCGTTTCCAGGCCGCGAAGCCCATAGTCGCGTGCGCGCAGAAACAGCCGCCGGGCCCGAGCCCGTTTCCTGGCGGCTTCCGAAAAATCCACGGGTTCCGTTTCGTCCGCCTCTTCTTTGATGAAGGCGTAAGCGTATTGGGTAAATCCGCTGGACGCAGCGAACAGGAGGCCTCGATGGCGCGGGCTTTCCGCAAGCAGGCTCTCGATCAGCTTCAGGCTGAACGGGAGAGCGTCTTTCACCAATTCCGGATCCTCATCGGATGCGAATGTAGTCCCGCTTTGGGCAAGCGCGTCGCCGATTTTATTGATGGCTATTTTTTTGATCGAGCAGCCGGACAAAAACAAAATAAGCAGGAGCATCGAAACCGGAAAACCCGATAAAACGCTTCTGGTTGAAGATCTCGACATGTCCGCACCCTGTCTGAATTGACCTCGATGCCAGTCGCCGGGAAAGCGGCCGACGATCCTGGCCTGACGGCTCGATCCTACCAGAAATGCATCCTTTTGTATAAAATTCTTGCCATTATTCAGATCGACCAAAGTCGCCGGAAATTGCAAAAACTGAGACGTCCCTGCCTCTGGATCGAAAGCAGAGCGGCGTCTCCGTATCTCATGTATCGCTGAAGAAACAGGTAGGAAATGGAAAATTGCGGTTTTATCGGTTCCGGGCCGAACGGGGGATTGTTCCGATCGAGAGTTTGGCAGCGATTGGAAAATCGTCGATCGAAAATCAGAAATATGTTCTTGCCTCCCGAACTCTTCGGGCATTAGAGTCTTGAATCCGGAGGGACAATGAAAAACCACTCGATTAAAATCCGGCCGGATGAAATTCATTTCGATTTTATCCGCGCTTCGGGACCGGGGGGGCAGAACGTCAACAAAGTGGCGACAGCCGTTCAGCTTCGCTTTGACGCCCGCAATTCCCGATCGATTAAATCCGGCGTGCGGGAGCGGCTGTTCGGGTTGGCAGGAAAGCGGCTGACTTCGGCGGGCGAGATTGTCATTGAGGCCAAGCGGTTCCGCACGCAGCAGCAGAACCGGGAAGACGCCTTGCAGCGGCTGTTTCAATTGATCGAGAAAGCCTGCATTGCGCCGAAACCCCGGCGCAAGTCTCATCCGACGGCCGCCTCGAAGCTGAAGAGGCTTCATCAGAAAAAACATCGTTCCGGCGTCAAGAAGTTGAGAAGCGCTGCTTCTGCGGAAGATTAATTGAAGGCGGTGAAGCGGGCGCGGCGTCTCTCCGGGTCTGTTTCACAGGTACTTGAGGAAGCGGTTGGCGCGATCGACAAGGACGATCGTGGGAGCGATCGGTTCGGCGGAAAGTTCGAAACCCATGACGATGATTTCCTCGCCGACCTTCATGATGTGCGCGGCTGCGCCGTTCATGCAGATGACGCCCGAACCTGCTTCGCCGACAATGACGTAAGTCTCAAGCCGCCTTCCCGTGGTATTGCTGACCACCAGGACTTTTTCCCCCGGCCAGAAGCCGACCCGCTTGATGAGATCTTCATCGATAGTGATGCTTCCAATGTAATCGACATTGGCTTCCGTCACTGTCGCTTTGTGTATTTTCGATCGCAAAATCCAGCGCATATCCAAATCGTCCAGTGGAAAATAATGCCTGAAACTTTCAGCCACATCCACTGGAAAAAACATTTTCACATGCCGCCGCAGTCGGCTCGCTGCAACCCAGGACAACTCCGGGACTCGAAAAATGTGAGATGTTGCGATAAACTCTACTATTTGGCGGCAATATACTATGAACCCTAAAGCTACCGGAAGAGATGTCATCCTTGCGATATTGGACAATATGCGCGAGTCCGCCGAGCCCCTGCTTTACCGGACTCTTGTGCCCAGCCATTACGATGTTTACCTCCATCCGGACGATTACAACAGGCTTTCCGGCATTTTCCCCAGCATAAGGGAGGAATGCATCGAAGCCCTGAACAAAGAACTGGCCAACCTCGGCAAAAAGAAATTTGCGTTTTTGCCGGGGATTCAATCCGGCCCGACAAAGTATGAAGCCTCTGAAAAGAATTGGGCGGTTCAATTCTATCCGGACGAGGATGAGGAGCTCTCTCCTGGAGACCTCTTGGTCGATTCCCGTCTGGCCCTGCCGTCCCCCGTCGAATACGGCGAAGGCAGCCTGACCCAAAGGATCAAGACAATCCGCACCAGCGGAGGGGAGACCCGGAAGCTTGGCAAACGCCAGCAGCCTGCAGACGGTCAGGATGGGGCGCCGCCCCTGGCCAGATTGACTTTCAAAGACAAAGACGGCCAGGACCGCGAATATTTCATGCGAGCCGCCGAAATTTCCGTTGGCCGCGGCGGACAGTCCGATTTTTGCGACCTCGAATTGAACGGCCCCGCCGATATATCGCGCCAGCATTTCTATCTCAGGCAGGACAGCGAAACGGGAGAATTCTACATTCAGGATGTCAGCAAATTCGGGACTTCCGTCAACGGCGGCAAGCTTGCCCCTAAAGAATGGATTCTTCTCCCGTCCAAAGCGGAAATTACGCTCGCCGACAGGATGAAAATCGAATTCCAGCGATTATGACTTTTCTATATTGGGCGCGATACGGATTTCTGGTTGCGGCGGTTTTGGCCGTCGCTGTCCTCGTCTATGCGCACATTCAAACCATTCGTTCGAGATAGCCGCCGTGCAAAAAACAGACAGCCCATTCGGTTTCAAAGCCTGGGGGGATACTCACACCGGCAGGCGGGAAAATAATGAGGACCGGATTCTGTGCGAGCCCGACCGGGGCGTTTTCGTCGTCGCGGACGGCATGGGAGGAGAGGCCGCGGGCGAAGTGGCCGCCCAGCATGCGGTGGACGCGATCGCCGCCAGGCTGCATCAGAAGACCGGTTCCGTAGAGCGCAGGTTGAGAGAAGCTATTGCCGGCGCCAACAATGAGATCTGCCGCCTTGCCGAAAGCAATCCCTCCTGGCGCGGCATGGCATGCGTTCTTACCGCTGCAGTCCTTGACGAAGGCATGCTCCACATCGGTCACGTGGGCGATTCCCGGCTTTACCGAGTCCAACGAAAGCGAATTCGCAAACTAACCCCCGACCATTCGCCGATCGGCCAAAGAGAGGACGCGGGCGCCATCTCCGAATTGGAGGCGATGCGCCATCCGCGTCGCAATGAAGTTTTTCGGGATGTCGGCTCTCAGATGCACAAGCCCGACGATGCGGATTTCATTGAATATATCCAAACCCCATTCGACAGCGATGCGGCTCTGGTCTTTTGTTCCGACGGGCTCAGCGACATGCTCGCCTCCGGAGAGATTCTCGAGACCGTTCTGAAATTTGCCGGAAATCCCCGGGATTGCGTCCGCAGTCTGATCGAGAAAGCGAATGCGGCGGGAGGGAAAGACAATATTTCCGTCATTGTGGTCGAAGGAGAGGATTTCGCCTCATCCTGCGAAGCCCGGAAAGAGCCGGCGCCGGGCGCCTCCGGCAGCCTGTTGTCCTGCCTGCGGCGTCGATGGGCCTTTTTGTGCTACGGCCTTTTAGCAGGACTGCTGGCAGGCTATTTTCTGTCCGGCGTCAAACCCGCTGGAGAAAAAACGCCGCCTGAAGTGCAGTTCCGGCCATCGAGGGTGCTGGTCGTGGCGCCTTCCAGCCCGGAATACCCGACTATAAACAAGGCGATGGAAGCCGCCCAGTCCGGCGACCGCATCGAAATCGCCGACGGCGAATATCAGGAAGCGATTCGATTGAAAGAGGGAGTGGATGTCGCCGCGAGTTCGCCGGGCAAAGCGGTTTTGCGGCTTGTGCAGATCGTCCCCGGGGCGGATGCGGCCATCGCCGCGCAGGGAATCAAAAAAGCAAGCGTTTCAGGACTGGCGATCAAAGCGGACCCGGGAGCGGGCCTGCCCTATGGAATCCGGATGTCCGACTCCGGCGTTTATTTTTCCGGCATTGAAGTCACCGGTGCGCGCGCAGCCGGAATTCTTATCGACGGCAATTCTTCCGGGACTGTCGCGGCAGCCTATATCCATAAGAACGCCGGCCCGGGCATTCTGGTAGCGGGAGAAGCCAGGCCTTTTCTGACAGGCAATGTCGTACACGCAAACGGCGTATCTGGAAATAAAAGGAACGTTGCTCCCGGTTTGTACATTGTCGGCCGTTCCAATCCTGAAGTGAAACGGAATGTTTTCTCGGGGAACGGAGCTGAAGCCATACGGCTTCAAAGGGAAGACCTCAAGAGCCGGATGATGGACAACCTTTTTGTCGGTTTCGCAAAGCCGGCCAGGGCTGTTGTTGTGGAGCGGAACTGATGGAGTTTCGCGCCGAATCAGGCGGCAGGATTTTGTCGCAGCAACGGATTCTGGACGTCGCAACAGGATGCGGGAATCGATAATTGACGATTGGCGATTGGGAACGGACTCCGGATGAAGAGTTTTTTGCAAAAGATAGGCGACTACCAGATCCTCGAAAAGCTCGGGCGCGGCGGGATGGCGGACGTTTATCTTGCCGTCCAGACGGGGAACAGCCGGCGCATCGCATTGAAGCTTGTTGAGATGGGGCCGAGCGAGGAATCCCATGAAATCGTGGGGGCCGAACGCCTGGGCGCCGAGCTTCAACGGCGCCTGAGCATGGTCGATCCGCGGGTGCCGAGCATCTACGCCTGCGGCGAACTTGAAGGCTATCTTTTTATCGAGATGGAGTTTGTCGAGGGGAGCGATTTGTCGACGCTGATCGCTTCCGGAGCGATCAAACCCAGAGACGCCGCCGGAATTGCGCTGGAGTTGTGCGGCATTTTGCGCAACGCTCATTCCATGTCGCTTCAGGTCGACGGGCGTGATCTGCGCGCCATTGTGCATGGCGACATCAAACCCAAGAACATAAGAATCGATGCGTCGGGAAAAGTCCGGATTCTCGATTTCGGGATTGCCAAAGGACTGTCGGTCACCCGCAAGTTGACCGGAAATGTTTTTGGGAGCGCCGCATACTCTTCGCCCGAGCGCCTCGATACGGGGCGCATCGACGAAATGTCGGACCTCTGGGCCCTCGGCGTCGTGTTGTATGAAATGGTGGAAGGCCGGCTCCCCTACGAGGCATCCAATACGGAAGGGCTCGAAGCGACGATCCGGTCTCATGCCGCCATCCGGCCTCTTGGAGACGCCTGCCCGTTTGTGTTGAGTCAGATTATCGTCAAATCGCTCAACCGTTTCCCATCGGCCCGCTATCAGGATGCGCAAAGCTTTGAATCCGACCTTACGGCTTTTCTGACCGGCGGCGAGACTCTGGCCTCGCGGGAAAATGAAGAGACCCGGAGAACGAGCGCAGCGGAAAGCGGACAAGAAAATGAAACCAAACGCACAAGGGTCGAAGCGCCGCTGATTGAACCTCCGGCGCAAAAAGCGGCGATCTCGGCGGAACCCGTTTTGGAGAATCCGAAAAAAAGCTATCCGCGGGCAAAAAAATGGCTTTGGATCGGCGGCCTGGGCGCATTGCTGATCCTGGGCGGATGGGAGTTTATCGGAGATCGCGCGGCTTTCCGGCTCAGATCGGAGCTGGTTGAAGGGCGTATCAACGCGGACAATGCCTGGGACCGGTATCAGAGGATTCGGCGCCGCAGCCCCTTCGGTTTCGCCCGCTTGATCCTGCACAACCCTCTCGAGAAGGTCCTGAGCGAGAGATGCGAGCAGATTTGCCTCGAATACCGCAACAGCGACGTCACAAGGGTCAGGGAAGGCGATTGGATCCGATGTAAAAAATATATGACCCGCGCCATCCAGTTGGATCGCGACAATTCAAAATCGCGCGCGATGCTTGAATATGCCGCCGGCCACATCCAGCGAATCAACCGCAAAGACTTCGACGCCGTCGCCTCTTTTCAACGCGCCTCGGCTTCGCAGCCGGACTGGCCGGATCCTTACCTGGGATTGGCCCGGACTTATATACATAATCTTGGCGAGATGGAGCGCGGAACTCAGGCTCTCGAACGCGCGCGGCAATTGGGGATCAGCTTCGGAAAGAGAGAGTTGTCGATGATGGCGGAGGCTTATCGAAAAAGAGGGCTCCAGTCGCTGGAAAATGCAAGCCTGGTGCAGGGGACCGATCGTGAGAAGGATTCCCTGAAGAAGGCAAAAAGCAATTTCGACGAAGCGCTGAAAATTTATCTCCAGATATCCCCATGGGGGAATAGCGCCAAACAGATACCTCTCATTCAGGAATCACTGGAAGAAGTGGATCGAAAGCTTGCGGAACTGGAGGGGGACAATTTCCTGAAGCCATGGAATTGGTTTTGATAAACAAGGGCCCTGCAGGCCGGCGCCGTCCAACGTATTTGTCGTTTATTTCCGGACCCGATGCGAATCGGGTTTGGCATGTTTCAAGCCGGGTTAAAACGGATTCGAATCCATAGAACCCCGGTTTTTATTCCGGATTATTTTTGATCGTTATGGCTGTCACGCGAAGCAGAACCTCAGATCGAGCATCGGCCCGGTACGGCGGCCGCAATCTGGAACTGTTCCTCATGCTCCTGATTACCGTCATTTTGATGGCGGGAACGGGACTGGTCTTGTCGGCGCAATCCCGCGGGACGCCGGGCCGGGCGCTCGATCTGAACAATCGGCGCTCGTCCGCAGACCTTCTTCCCGCGCTGCAGTTTTTCGACGATTCCAAGGATCGCAGTTTTGCGGCTTCCTCCATCGCCGCATTCTTGCGAGACCGCGGATCGATCGGATCCGTAAGCGAGTTGCGCGCCGTCCGGGCGACGCAGGCGCAAATAAAAAAATTAGGCGCTTCCAGCGTTTTCAGAGAACGACTCAAGAAGAGCGGAGAAGATTCCATCCCGATCCTGACTTCCGCTCAACTGAGGCAGATGCGCCCCCTTGTCTGCGTCCGTAAAAGCCAGGATTTCCACCGGCTGGTTTTAATCTACGGCGGCGCATTCTTCTTCGGCTTTTATCTGCTTCATGTTGCGTGGCGCGCTCGGCGTTTTTCATGCGATCAGCTGCTGCTTCCTGCAGTGCATTTCCTGAGCGGGCTCGGGTTTCTGATGATGATGCGTCTTCGCGATCCCTTGCGCGACGCCCTGCTTTTTCCCGATTACGCCATTGGAGTGGGAGCGGGATGCGTTTTGGCGTTTCTGGCCAGCCTCCCGGATTATGAGCGGTCCCCTTTGAAGAGGCTGGCTTATGTTCCGCTGCTGCTCAGCTTCGTCCTCTCGCTGGCGTTGATCGTTTTCGGCGCCGGGCCCGGACTCAGCGACGCGAAAGTCAACCTCCAGATCGGGCCGTTTCAGTTTCAGCCGGTCGAGTTCGTCAAGCTGCTGATTTTATTTTTCCTGGCAGGTTACTTCGCGGACCGTTGGGAATTTTTGCGCGAGCTGAGGCAGGCGCCCGGAACGCTGCCGGCATTTTTGCGCGGATTCCAGGTTCCCAAACTTCGATACGCCCTCCCTCTGATTGTGGCGGTCGCAGCCGCCGTTGCATTTTTCTTTCTTGAGAGAGATCTGGGCCCGGCTCTGGTGATGTCGTTGCTGTTTTTGATTCTCTATGCGGTTGCCCGTTCGCGTGCAGCCGGGGCGCTGGTTTCCTCGGCTTTTCTGATGGCGGCGATCTGGATCGGCTACGAGCTGAAAGTCCCACGCACGGTGGCGGCGCGTCTTTCCATGTGGCTGTCCCCCTGGGACAACTATATCCGGTCCGGGGGAGACCATCTCGCCCAGTCTTTCTGGAGTTTTTCCACTGGCGGTCTTTTCGGAACCGGGCTTGGCTTGGGAAGCCCCGCCACCGCGCCCGCAGCTCACACGGACCTTGTTCTTGCAGCGCTGGGCGAGGAGCTTGGATTTATCGGGCTGCTCTGCATCTGGGCGGCCTACGCCGTTCTGGTCCATCGGGCGCTGCGCATCTCGCTTCGCAGCAGCGGGATTTATTCGATGTTCCTTGGTCTTTCCGCCGCTCTATTGATTGCGCTGCAGGCGGCTTTCATCTCGGCCGGGATCCTGGGAATCGTTCCCCTGTCCGGGGTCGTGACTCCCTTTATAAATTACGGCAAATCTTCGGCAATTTCGGGTTTTATAATCCTGGGGATTCTGGCGTCCCTGTCCAGGAATTCATCCGCAGCCGTTCAGAGCGAGCCGTTCCGAAAACCTGTGGCGCATCTTGCAATGCTGCTTTCCGCCGCCGGCATACTGATCGTGGCGCAGGCGGCGCGCGTTCAGATTTTCCAATCGGATGAATTTTTGGGGCGCGGCGCCCTGGTCGTGCAAGCGGACGGCCATCGCCGATATGTCCACAATCCCAGGATTTTGGAGGCCGCGGCCGGCATCCCTCGAGGATCCATATTCGACCGCAACGGTTTGCCTCTGGCGACGAGCTCCGCATCATTGCTCCAATCCTATCGCGCCCAGTACCGCCAGGCCGACGTGGATCCGGGCAAGGCTCTCCGTTTTGGCGGGAGCAGGCTATACCCTTTCGGCGACTTGACGTTTCACCTTTTGGGCGACCTTCAGACCCGCATCAACTGGGGCGCCCCAAACAGCACTTATGTTGAACGGGACTCCAATGCGACGCTGCAGGGATTTGACGATCACGCCAGGATCGCCCGCGTTCAGGACAAACCCGGCGGGCCGGCTCGCCCGGTCTGGCGGCGGGATTACCGGGAACTGGTTCCGCTGGTCCGGCATCGCCAAAGGCCGAATCAGAAGCAGGTGCAGGAAATCCTGAATCGGGATCGGGACATCCGGCTCTCCATCGACGCCCGGCTGCAGGTCCGGGTCGCGGCGATTTTGGAAAAATACATCCTCGCGACGAAAACCCGCGCCGGGGCTGCAGTCGTCATCGATGCCGCCAGCGGGGATGTGCTGGCTTCGGTCTCCTATCCTTTCGTGGATTTGGCCAAAGCTGCGACGGCGGCCGAATCCGACGGAGATTTAAAAGATTCGCCTTGGAGCAGCAGCCTCCTGGACCGCCCCCGCTATGGCCTGTACCCGCCGGGATCCTCCTTCAAACTGGTTACGGCCATCGCGGCGATGGGGTCTCCCGCAGAGAAATCGGCGGTTGTTTACGAATGCAAACGGCTTCCGGACGGCCGTATCGGCAATTACGTCCGGGGCTGGGGGAAGCCGATACGGGATGATGTATTGGATAAGACGCCGCACGGCAAGGTCGATTTGGCCCGCGGTCTAATTCACTCCTGCAACGCCTTTTTTGCCCAGCTCGGCGCTTATGCGGTCGGACCCGAAAGACTTTTAAAAACAGCGGAAATATTCGGGATCCGGGTCGCTTCGCCCAATACGGCCGATCGGCTCAAGGATGCGCTCCCTCAAGCCTCTTACGGACAAGGACAGGTTCTGGCTTCTCCTTTGCAAATGGCGCGGGTCGCGGGAGCGATTGCGAACGGCGGGGAAGCGGCGGCTGCCCGGATTTTGCTTGATAAGAGCGTGCCGGAGCCCAGGCGGTGTCTTGCTGCCGACAAGGCTGCCGAACTCGCGCAGTACATGAGACGAGCGGTTACGGAAGGGACAGGGAGAGAAGCCGCTCGCGCGCAAGTCGCGATAGCCGGTAAAACCGGCACGGCTGAAATTCTAAACAAGCCGGCGCACGCATGGTTCGTCGGATTTGCGCCCTATGGCGCCGGCGCCAAAAAAATTGCTTTTGCGGTCCTGATCGAAAACGGGCGCTATGGCGGACGAGCCGCCGCTCCGGCGGCGGCTGAAATAGCCGATGCCGCCGCCGAACTGGGACTGTTGCGGAGATAAAATGAAAATCTGGGACAGGATTTTGAAAGCGGAGCAAGACATACGCAAACGCATCGAAAACGCTTTCGGGACAGAAGCCGCTCAAACGCCTCTTGAGATCCGGCGCCAGATCCTTGAACAAGTCGAGTCCAGAGTCGCCATTGACAAGGGTGGAAAGCTTTTTTCATTTGAAAAATTAGAAATCAGCCTTTATCCGGCGACGATGGCTCAATATGACATTTTCGATATGGCGTTTCTTGCGAAGGGTTCGTTGAAAGCGGATATCCGCAACAAGCTGAGGGAAATGCAGGTCCAGCGATGCGAGAATCTGAATATTAGGATCGAACTGCACAAACCCGCGGGCCCGGATGCATCGGACGACCTCCCCGGAGAGTTGTTCCGGATGAATTTTGTCAAACTTGATCCGTCGCAGCCGAAGGAAATTCCCGAAACAAGTCTGGAGATCATAAAAGGCTCTGTCGAACAGGCTCACTACCGGTTGAAAAAGGAGCGAATCCTGATCGGGCGCCTGTCGGAAGTCACGGATTTGGAAGGAAGACTGGTCCGGAAGAACGACGTGGTTTTCCTCGACAATGGCGATGACATTAACTCGACCGTAGGCCGCATCCATGCCAGGATTTGGTACGACTTTGAGAAAAAGGAATTCAGGATCATGGATGAGGCAAGTCGATATGGAACAAGGGTTGTGCGTGAAGGTCGGTCTATTGAAGTTCCTGCCGGCAACTCCCGCGGAATTCGCCTGAAATCAGGCGATGAGCTTTATTTCGGGCAGGGGGGCATGCGTTTTGATTTCAAGTGTTAAAAATAGCGCAATCAGCTTTTATGTGAAATATTTAATTAATTGTGAAACACGTCTGTCGCTTGTCAGTATTAAATAGTGTCCCTCGAATTTTGTGCCCGTAAAAGGGAGGCGAAGCAATTCAGCCTCCCTTTTTTTCTGTCCGGCAAGAAACGCGAGGCGGCTGAGGGCAGGCAGTTTTCGCGAAAAAATGCGGGGAACGGCGAATCTTTCGAGTATTTCCTCTCGCGCTCCAATCATTCAGCGTTTCATCGGAAAACGCGATGAACCATTTTCTCCGAAAGAAATCCGCTATAATCAATCGGCGAGTTGATCCGGAATCGGAATAAAGCGGTTAAAAAAAATTTTCGACCCTGTCTATGCAAAAAGAAATCGAGCTCCTTCGGCGAAAATTCCAGGACGGGAGGGCGGAGTTGTTCCAAAGCCTGAATTGGACTTCCCCTTCGCGCGCTTTGCTTCAAGCCAATGCGGATCTTGTCGACGGGCTTCTGAAAGAGATTTATGCAATTTCCTGCAGCGCCGCATCCGGCGAATCCGCGCCCGCCGGGCGCTCAGGATTGGCGATTGTTGCGACCGGGGGGTACGGTCGGAGGGAACTCCATCCCTATTCGGACATTGACATCTCTTTCATTCCTTCCGAGGAAGAGGATCCCTGGGTTGAAGCCGTCATCCACACGGCTTTTAAGCTCGTCATGGATGTTTTTCTGTCTTTGCGCGACGTCCACGTCGGCTACTCCTTCCGCCCGTTAGCGGATGCGGCGGCCTGGGACGTAGCGACAAAAACTTCTCTTCTGGACATACGGCATATTTGCGGGGACCGCTCGCTGTCCGAAGCGCTTGCCGCGCGAATTGGCCGGCTGTTGTCTCCGTTGGATATCATGCTGGAATCGCCGCGCCCCGGTTCAGGCTCCATTTACTCCGTTGAACCGAGCCTGAAGGAAGGCGCCGGTTCGCTCCGGGATTTGCATCGGGGCCGATGGATCTTTCAACTGCTTTTCGGCGTCGACGGCGATTCGCTGGAAAGCGCTTTGGTCGATCGGGCGGGCCTGTCGGACCGGCGGATTGGCGAGCTGCGGGAAGCCGCCGAGTGGTTTTGGCGGGCTCGAACCTGGCTTCATCTGGCTGCGGGCAAACTCTCGGATGTTCTGATCAATAATTACCAGGACCGGATCGCCCGGGAATTGAATGATTGCTCCGCTCAAACCTGGCTGTCGCGGCATTATGCCAATGCGGAATGTCTGGCCAGGTTCCGCGAAACCGCCGTTCAGACGCTTCTTGAAGGGCCGTATAAAATCCAGAATATCCGGCTGGAAAACGGCGCTCTTTACCTGCCCGAGGACTCCCGGGACTCTGCGGTTTCCGCTGTTTCGCTTTTCCTCAACTCTCAGCGCTACTCGATACCGGTCAGCCTGCGCGATTTGAAACGGCTTGGAGAAGCGCGCGAAGAAGCGGTTCAATCCGGTCCGCCCGCCGTAGAGGAAATCTGGGCTTTCAATCAAATGCTCGGTGAAAGCCGGGGCGTCGCCGCCGCTTTAAGGTCTCTGGCGGAGAATGGAATCCTGGACCGCTTCGTCCCTGATTTTTCGGGCGCGTTGCGTTTTGTTCCGCCGGATCCGGCGCACCGCTATACGGTGGGCGAGCACTCGCTCAAAATAGTCGAGCATCTTGAACGCCTGCGCTCCGGGCAGGACCCCGAAGGGCAGCGTTTCACGGAACTGCTGAATCAATGCGCTCATCCGGACATGTTGTTCCTGGCCGCCTTGATTCACGACAGCGGGAAGCTTCTCCCGACGCGCGATCATTGCAAAGACAGCGCGGAAACAGCCAGGGCCGTCTCGGCCAGGCTGAACCTCGCTCCGGAAAAGAGAGAGATTCTGGACGTCATCATCCGGCAGCACCTGCTTCTGGTCCGCACCGCAAGGCTTCACGATTTGAATTCCGGCGGCGTCATTCAAAAGGTCGCGGAAACTGTGGAGAACGTCGAAGCTCTGCGGCACCTGTATGTTTTCACCTATGTCGATACACGCGCGGTCGCCGATAATGTCTGGACATCGATGGATTTCCGGGACCTGGAAGAGCTGTTCCGCAGGGTTCAGGACCATTTCGTCCGGACGTCCGCAGAATCTCCCTGCGATCCGCCTTTCGAAGACCGGATCGGATTCATCAGGAAAAAACTGACGGCGCTTCATCCCTCCGGGGATGAAGAAGCCGTTTTAAAGCACTGCCAGGCGATGCCGTCGAGCTATGTTCTGAATACGCCCCTGGACGAAATCGCATCGCACCTGCAGCTTCTCGACAGGCTGGAAGCGGAACGGATCGTCCTCGATTTTTACAACCGGCCGGGAGAAGACTATTCAGAGCTGACTGTTTGCGCCTATGACGATCCCGAGCCGGGAATGCTGGCTAAAATTACAGGCGCGCTCTACGGCTGCGGCGTCGACATCCATAAAGCTCAGGCTTTTACAATGGACAGAGAGCCGCCTGTCGTCCTTGACACGCTTTGGATACGGGCAAATGGGATGCAGATATCCGAGCATAAAGCCCGGCGCATTCGTGCGTCTCTTAAGGAAATGCTTGCGGGGGACCAGTCCATCGAACAGTTCCTGAAACAGGCGGGAAAGAATCCGCCCGCCGGAATTCCATTGGATGTCATTGACCTGCGCAACGATCTATCGGAAGAGCACACGGTAGTCCATATTGTAGCCCGAGACCTGCAGGGGCTTCTTTACATAATGACGAGAAGCCTTTCGCGATGCGGGCTGCACATTCATTCCGCCAAAATAGCGACTTTTCACGCGCGGGCCGAAAACAATTTTTATGTGACCGCCTCAGGCGCCGGTCAGCTGCCCGATTTTGCCCTGCCGGAGTGGACAAAACGCCTCCACAGGATTTTATCCGGTGAAGAGAATTAGGGCCTGGGGGTCAGCAGCAAAATGTAACCTTTATTCATTGGCAGGCCCGAAGTTCTAGCGCCGCAAAGTGGCAACCAGTCTTTTGGGGAAAAGCAGCAAATCGAGTGCGGCATTGATATCCGGCGCGACTGCTTTGGCCTTCAACAGGGCTTCCACTGCGGCGCCTTCCGGGCCGACAACCAGGATTCCCAGGGCGGAACGTTCGAGCATGCCGGAATCGTTCGCGCCGTTTCCGACGGCCGCGACCGAATCGGGACCCAATCGTTCGACGTAATTGCGCTTCGCTTTCGCCTGATCCCTCATCGGGATTCTGCTCGCCGCGAGGCCAAGAGCCAAGTCGATCGCTTCCTGCGCGCCGTGCGTATCCGCGGTAACAAGGTGGAGTCCGAGTTTGGTCCGGAGCGCATCGAGCCGCTCCGCCACGCCTTCAATCAACCGTCCGTCTTTTGCGATGGTTCCGTTGACATCCAGCACGAGATGCTGCAACCGAAGCGTCGTCCATCCGGGGATTTCAATTTCGATCATCATTCAAGCTTAACCTTATCGGCCCGGATCGTCTATTATTTTGAAGGTTTGATTGATCCGGCTGCATTCGAACTGACAGGGATGCACGGTTTTTTGAGGCCTTGGATCGTTTTATGAATAATGGCAAAGCTTCCCGCGGGCGCCGGTTTTACATGGTCTCGGGGGCGGTTCTTTGGATTTTAGCGCTGGGGTGGTTTATTTTTCCGCCTTCAAAAGCGGCCGTCGAACAACTTTTCAGCCTGTTTTGGTATCGACGGATATTAAGCTTTGCCATTCCTTTAACCCAGCCTTTCCAAACTCCCATCGTCGGCATTCTTGTTGCGGCGGGGATGATCGCATTGGCTGCGTTTATATGCAAAGCCTGGCTGCGCGGCAAAACCGTCCTAATGCCGGGATTGAAGAGTCTGTTTTTGATCCTGCCGCTTCTTTGGGTTTGGTTCATCGCTTTCTGGGGCGCCGGCTATCATCGGATCCCTCTATTGCAGCGGCTCGAACTGCCTGCCGCGCCAGTCTCGGATGAGGAGGCGGACAAACTCCGGCGTCTTCTGCTTCAAAACATCCGGCGCGACCTCGCGCCTCCACAGGAGCGGGATGTCGGTCGGGCTGTCGCTTCGATTTCCGTTTCGATGGCAAAGACCGTCGAATCATGGGACCGGCAGCCGATTGTTTTGCCTTCCCGGGTGAAAGCCGCCCATCAGGGATGGCTGCTGTCAGTTGGCGTTGGGGGCGTATGCTCGCCTTTTACGCTGGAGGCTCTGGTGGATGGAGGTTTGCCCGACGCCGCTTTCGTATGCACGGCCGCGCATGAATTGGGGCATATTGCGGGATTGTGCGCTGAAGATGAAGCTTCATTCGCCGGCTACGCGGCGGGAATTCAGGCCGGCGACCCTTTTGCGCGATATGCCTGCGCTCTCGGAGCTTATGTTGATCTTGCCGGCCGGCTTGACGCCGCCGGCCGAAAGTTCGCCTTCAATGAATTGCCGACACCGGCAAAGCGCGATCTGATCCGCTGGGACGAAGCCGTCAGGAATCGCCGTATCGAGCTCTTCAGCAAAATCGGATGGCGCGCTTATGACCAATACCTCAAGACGCATGGAATCCGAGAGGGAGTCGCCAACTATTCGCGCGGAATACTTCTGCTCTGCTACGGCTGGCGCAAAGGGCTTGTAAAACTCGGAACTGAAAATCAGTGACGGTCCCCAGACGGGCTGCTGACTAGGGGCTTCGCTTCCAGCGAACGCCTTCGCGCGTGTCTTCCAGAAGGATTCCCTTGGATAAAAGCCAGTCTCGAATCCGGTCGGCTTCGGCGAAATCCCTTCGCCGGCGCGCTTCCTGGCGCGCCTCTATCCGGGCGGCGATATCTTCATCCAGCAGTTCTGACTTCATCCGGATCACATTCAGGATGCGATCGATTTCTTCAATGAATTCCAGGGCCAGCCGGGCGTCGCCGGGGCCGAATTCATTCTGGCTGTCTCTTTGATTTGCGGCACGCACAAATTCAAAAACAGACGCCAGGGCTGCGGAAGTGTTGAGGTCGTCGTCCAGCGCTTCTTTAAAACGCTCTCGAAACGAATGCACTTCATTTTCAAAGTCCGGAGAAGCTTTTTCAGGCGTCGCTTTTTCCCGGGCTCGGAGGATGAAGTCTTCCAGTCGCCGGATCGACGCCTGCGCTTGCCGCAACCCGTCCGCCGTGAAATTCAACTGTTTGCGATAATGAACCGAAAGCAAAAGATACCGGATGGATTCAGGGGAATGCCCTTGGGCCAGCAGGTCGCGAAGCGTATGGAAATTCCCGAGGGATTTCGACATTTTTTCCCCCTCGACAATAAGGAATTCCGGATGCACCCAGTACCGGACGAAGGGATGCCCGGTCGCACATTCGCTCTGAGCGATCTCATTTTCGTGATGGGGAAATATCAAATCAACGCCGCCGCAATGGATGTCGAACGTCTGCCCCAGGTATTTCATGCTCATAGCCGAGCACTCAATGTGCCATCCGGGCCTTCCGGGGCCTATTTCCGTTTCCCAGAAGTCCTCCCCTTCTTTTTTGGCTTTCCAAAGAACGAAATCCCGGGCGTTTTCCTTGTCGTATTTATCGGAGTCGACGCGAACGCCCGATTGTGCGCCGCTGAAATCCGTTTTGCTGAGCCTCCCGTATCCGGCGAACCGGCTTATGTTGAAGTAGACCGAACCGTCTTTGCGGTAGGTGTAGCCCTTTTCCTCCAGTTTTTGGATCAAAGCGACCATTTCGGGGATGTGCTCGGTGGCTTTGGGCATTGTCTGAGGGCGTTCAATCCTAAGCTTGTTGCAGTCTTCAAGGAAAGCCTGCGTATATTTGGCTGTGTATTCCTTCAGGCTCATTCCCTGTTTACGGGAGTTCAGAATGGTTTTATCATCGACGTCTGTGATATTCATCACGTGGACGACCCGGTAATTAAGATATTCTAAATATCTGCGCAGGAGGTCCTGGAAGACGAACGTCCGGAAATTTCCGACATGGGCGTAGTCGTAAACAGTCGGCCCGCAGGTGTAAAACCTTACGACGCCTTCTTCCAGGGGATGAAACGTTTCATCGGCGCCGGTGAGGGTGTTGTGCAATTTAAGCATAATATTCTCCCGATCAGGAGGTGCAGATTACAGGAAGCGGCGACCCGCCGTCAATGGGGCTCGATCCCGCCCGTATTTTACAAATTATTGCCGCCGAAGAGCAAAGCATGCTAAAAAGGCGAGCGGAAAATGGGAATGGAAGGTTGACGTTTCCCGCCGCTCCATGCGCTTGACGAACAAAACTTGAGGAGATTGACCGATGCGCAACGTTCGATGGATCATCCTGGCAGCCGCAACAATGGCTTTATTTATTTCCGCCGGCGCAATGGCGCAGACCGGATTTGGATTGCGGGCGGGCGCCACCGTCGATCCGGATCAATTCCATTTTGGCGCTCATTTCGCATCCGATCCGTTTGTCGACAAGCTTACTTTCCGTCCGAATTTCGAAGCCGGCGTCGGCAGCGACATCACCGGACTGGCTCTGAATTTTGAGTTTGCCTACAAAGTCCCTCTGTCTCAATCTCAATATTCGGCGTACTTTGGCGCCGGGCCCGCTATTAATGTTTTTCGATATTCCGGCGATACCGACGCAAGAGGAGGCTTTAACTTCCTGCTCGGACTCGAACACAAGCGAGGCTTTTTTGGGGAATTGAAAATCGGCGCTTGGGACAGCCCTGATTTCAAATTGACGGTAGGATATACCTTCCAGTAAAAATAGGGCGGCGTCCCCATTTTTATTGGCCGACGTTGTTTCGGCTGATTCGAAACAGCAGAATTCTTCCCTGTTTTCCCAGCAAGGCAAAGGAAAATCCCGGCATGCTCAAGAGCGTCCTGGGCCCGTCCGTTGACGTTGCGACCAGGGAGCTGGGATATCGTTGCGCAAAACGGCTCATGGATTCCGGATCGTAAAACTCTCCTGCGATGCCATACCCGGTGTAATAATTGAAAGAATGGTGGTAGAAGCCATAGGTGGCGATCGGTTCGCCTGTTTTCCGAGCTTCCAACGCCCGGGCGGCAATATCGCGCGAAGAATGCCATGCGCCCAAAACCGGGAACGCAAACTGAGCGGCGATCATGATCGCCAATAAACCCTGGAATGCAAAAATCTTGAAGATCCCGCGCCTGTTTTCCTTTCTTCTCATCCCGAATGCAATGAGAGACGGCGTCAGAACGGCGATTCCCAGCAGCAGGCCGGGAACGATGTCCGCATATTCCTGCCGGAAATAGATCGGCGCGGCGACCGCAAAAGCGATTGAAAAGCCCAGCGAGAGATAAATGCCGGCCTGAATCTCCCCGGACTTTTTCGCGTTCTCTTCAATGAGATGGGAAAAACGGACTCCGAGCATCAACGCGACAGGGGGGAGCGAAGGCAAAACATACCCGGCGAGTTTGGAATCGGAGAAAGAGAAAAAAATCACCGGAACAAAAGCCCAACAGAAGAGGAACAGCATGCCCGAATTCCATTCCCGCCACCGGCGCAGCTGTTTCAGCGGAGATCGAAAAAGCAAAAAAAGCCAGCCGCTCCATGGAAACATCAGCGCGACGAGAACGGGAACAAAATAATAAAACGGCTGAGAATGGTGATGGAGACCTGTCACGAACCGGGCGACGTTGTGGTTGAGAAAGAAGGTGGATATAAAGGCAAAACCGTTTTCGCGAAAAACCAGCCAGAACCAAGGGACGCATATCGCGGCAGCGACAACGCTTCCGGTCCAGATTCGCCAGCGGCTGAAAGCGATGCCTTTGTCGTCCAGAAACCAGAAGCAAAGGGCAATCCCGGCGGCAAGCACGATGGCAACGGGCCCTTTGCCCAATATTGAAAGGCCGAGAAAAACATAAGCCCATAAAACCGGTCCGGACTTGTTTTTCAACTCCGCGGCAAGAAACGCCATCGCGAGGGTGAAAAAACAGGTAAAAGGCATGTCGGTGGACGCGCTCCTGCCGAATCCGGCGAATCCCAGGCTCGTCAGCAGAATGGACGCCCCAAGCAGGCCTGCAAGCCTGGACCATAAAACCGATCCAAGCCAAAAAATCGCAAGTGCGGCGACCAAAGCGCTGACGGCGGGCCCGCTGCGCGCTGCGCGCTCATCCGCGTTGAAAAACGACAGGAAGGGAATAGTCATCCAGTAATAGAGGGGGGGCTTCTCAAGCCAGGGCTTGCCTTCAAGGACCGGTGTGATCCAGAGTCCCTGAGCCTGCATTTCCTGAGCGACGCGGGCGTAGCGGGGTTCGTCCGGTCCCGACAGCGGCAGCGATCCGAGCCGGAAAAAGATTGTGCCTGCTGAAATGGCGATTAACAGGATTATGGATCCAAGCGCGTGACTGGCCACGGTCTTCATTGCGCGCTTAGTTTTGCAGGGGAATAAAAAAAAAGCAAGAAGGGTTTCCCGTTTCCGGCTAGCCGGAAACGGGAAACCCTTGAACCGGGAACGGCTATCAGTACATGCCGCCCATTCCGCCGCCTCCGGGAGGCATTGGCGGAGTTTTTTCTTCTTCTTTGATCTCACTGACCAAAGCTTCCGTCGTCAGGAGCAGGGCGGCGATGGAGGCCGCATTCTGCAGAGCCGTTCGGGTGACCTTTGTAGGATCGATGACGCCCGAGTCGACCAGGTTTTCATACTGCTCGGAATCGGCGTTGAAGCCGAAGTTGGGGTCGGCGTTCTGCCGAACTTTCTCGGCGACGACGGCGCCTTCATGGCCGGCGTTGACTGCGATCATCCTGAGCGGTTCTTCAAGAGCTCTGCGAACGATGTTCACTCCCACCTTCTCATCGCCCTCGAGTTTGAGCTTTTCCAGCGGAGTAATAACGCGAAGCAGGGCTACGCCGCCTCCGGGAACGATGCCTTCTTCCACGGCCGCACGTGTGGCGTGCATGGCGTCTTCAACGCGAGCCTTCTTTTCCTTGAGTTCGGTTTCGGTGGCTGCTCCCACTTTGATCACGGCCACGCCGCCGACCAGTTTG
>CAZXSV010000061.1:0-26449 GCA_964642735.1 uncultured Acidobacteriota bacterium | reverse complement strand
GCTAGCCCCTTGATGCGGGCAGTCGCGAAGCTGAGCTGCCGGAGAATACATTCCCTCACCATTCCCCGGCTTCCGGCCACGACTGTCCCGCAGTCCTGTCTGCGTGTCCGTCTGTTGTTTTTCCGCCTCTCCTCCGACTGATTTGGGAAGATCCGGACGAACCCGAAACAGTGCGGTCAGCTATTTATTTACGGCTTTTCAGTCTTCCCGGCTTTTTTGAACTCTTCCAGAGTGTCCAGCCTGGCGTCCGGATTTATCGAGATCCCGCTATGGAAGGCGTCTCCGATCCTTTCCCCTATCGCATAGTATCCCCGGCCGGCGAACACAAAAGGCTGCGTTTGAATGGCGTCGACCCGGCCGTCGACAATACAGTGTTCCGAAACATGAGTTTCCACGATTTTTCCGACGATCAGTTCATGGCTGCCGAGGCTGAGGATTTGTATCACTTCACAGGCGTGGTTGACCGGACATTGCTCGATGAAGGGAGCGTTTTCCAGCTGCCCGTAGAAAACCTTGAACCGGCAGTCTTTCGCTTTATCGATTCTCGCTCCGGAAGCAAGGCCGCAGTAATCGGTTTCCTTGACCTGGCTGACGGAAGGGATGTTCACTGAAAAAACCATGTTTTGACGGATTCCTTTCAGTGAATGGCGATGATGCTGCAGAGCGATTGTGATGGCAGGCGGAACGCTCGCCGCAACGCCCGTCCATGCCACCGTGGCGAAATCAGGAATGCCGTTTACGTTCACCCCGATCAGGATAATCGGGTATGCGCCCAGTATTGGCAGCGGCCCGGCTTTTAATTCGATTTTTATCTTTCCCATATTTTCTCTCCAAAGCGGTCTTGATCCCGTGAGGTTTTCGTTCCCGGAACAGATAACATAGCAGAAATTCGCTTTCGAAGCATGAAGAAGGCATTGTAGAATTCATGAAATGAATCCATCGGTTGGATACGCATTTCTACTCACGGCGATTGCAGGGTGCGCCACCGGCATCGGCAGCGCGCTGGCCTACCTTACCCGCCACACCAGGCGGAACCTTCTTTCCGCAGCGCTGGGTTTTTCGGCCGGAGTCATGCTCTATATTTCTTTTGTCGAACTGTTCGGCAGGGCCCAGACTTCTCTCATTTCCATTTATGGAAAATTTCAAGGCGGCGCCATCAGCATCGCCAGTTTTTTGGGCGGGATGGTTCTGATCGCGGCCATCGATTTTCTCATACCTTCTTATGAGAACCCGCATGAAGCCGGGCTTGTAGAGGAGATGGCCGGAGACGAAGCCCTTCACCTGCAGCGGCTTGGCTTGCTTACCGCTCTGGCTATCGGCATTCACAATTTTCCAGAAGGTATAGCGACTTTTTTCGCCGCAATGTCGGACAGGGCGATAGGAATTTCGATAGCGTTTGCCATCGCTCTTCATAACATACCGGAAGGAATTTCCATTTCGATCCCGATCTATTATGCGACCGGGAATCGCAAAAAAGCTTTCTGGTACTCTTTCCTTTCGGGAGTTTCAGAGCCGTTGGGAGCGCTCGTCGGATACCTGGCGCTGCGTTCCTTCCTCACGGATCCTGCGATGGACATTGTTTTCGCCTCGACCGCCGGCGTCATGGTTTTCATTTCGCTGGACCAACTGGTGCCGCACGCAAAAAAATACAGCACCGGCCATCAATCCGTTTATGGATTGATCAGCGGCATGGCCGTGATGGCTTTGACGCTCCTCATTGTGTAGCGTCAAGGCCGAGCGTTGCCGGACTCGGCATGGGCATTATGTTCTCTTTCCTGAATCCGCGAACGGATCTGATCCGCGTCCGGAGCGCCGGGCCAGGAGTTAAGATACGTTTTCAATGCCGCAATCGATCCCTCCAGGTCTTTCTTTTTTTCGAGGACGTCCGCCAAAACAATATTCAAGGAAGGGAGGCGATTTTCCAGATCCATGCGCAATCCCCGTCGAGCGCTTTTTTCCGCGGCGCCCAGGTCGTTCAAATTAAAATATGCGAGCGCATTCAGGTAATACGCCTCGGGAAGATTGATGGGATCCAGCGTCAAAGCCCGATCCGAAGTTTCAGCCGATTCCTTCCATTTTCCCTCGTTGGCGTACAGGTGAGCCAGCTTGACATAGGGCCCCAAAAACAGTTTGTCGATATCGATGGCTCGCCTGTAGGCATTGCGGGCTTCTTCGTTGAGCCCTTGCTTTCCAAAGCTCTCGCCAAGATCCAGCCACGCTTGCGCATACTCCGGATATATTTCAATCGCGCTCTTCAGCAATTTTTCCGATTCATTAAAATCATTTTTTTTGAAAGCTTTCCGTGCATTTTCCAGAGCTTTTTTGGCGTTTTTTGGGGCCCGCATATTGGTCGCGCTGACCGTGGCGCCCTGCACTCTTGACACCGGGTAAAGAATGATCGTTCCGACATCGATGATTCCTGATCTGGGACTGCCCTGCCATTGAACTCTTGTGGAGCGATAGCCCGGAAGCTGAGCCCTCATCTCGCAGCCCACAAGCTTTGTAGTCAACGGAACCGTAATTAAATCGGAAATGGCTTTCTGAGTTTCAGGATTCACAAAGGGATCGACTCGATCGATCGGATCCTGACCAATAGGTTGGCTTGCGTCCGGGAAGATGCGCCCAAGCCGGTTTTGATCCCCGATCTGATAGCTGAAGCGTCCGGCAGGATCGACGGCAGCCTCTTTAACGACTACCCCTCCGCATTCCCGTTCTATGACGGCGCCGAAGGGAGGAGGCGTGCCGTCCTCCATAATAACCTCGCCTGAAATGAATATAAGCTCTTCATTTTTTTGAGCCTGACCGGCGCTTTGCGTCTCGGTTGGAAAGATAACGACAGTCCTGCTCGTCGAGGACTGCGTTGCCGTTGTGGAACCCGTGCCTGCAGTGTTGCCGCTCTGCTGAGCCAATGCACAGGGCAGAATTGTTGAAAAAACCAGCAGCGCCAGCATTCTCATAAATCCCTCCCATTTCTGATATACTATTTCATAGATATAATATCTACTTATTATTTAACAATATAAGACTATTTTAAAATTGAGCAACATAATTCGATAATTAAAGAGCTCTTACAGGTAAAATACTGCGTAATAAGCACATAAACAATTTTTAAACTTCCGGTACGGTCCACCTAAAAAGAGAAGGCAGTTTAATTTTCAATATAAGAATTGCAGAATCGTCCCGCAGTTCTTTCGATATCCATTGATATTTGCATTTTTCAGAGCAGTTTCTCTTTCAGAAAACCGGGCCTGCAAGCAAAACCTGCCTGAAAAGATTTTACCAAATTTTACATCCGGCGCCGAAAATATTCCTGTGCAAAATCCGGCGGGGCGGCGCAAACGACAATGCCGCCTGATTCGTGTGCGCTGATAGCTCGTGTTCGTAAATCAACCTGCAATCTCCTTGAAGCGCCCGGCCTGCCCGGCGGGGCGACCTCGTCTGCGTTGTCGTTCGGCGCATGTATCGCCGCTATTACAAACACGAGCGCCAGCTCGGCGCTGATTTCAGTTGACAAAGACTTATGCTCAGTATTAGTATAAGTCGGTGTTGGCCTGAATTGAGGCTGTTTTTTTATGAACCATATATGCTCATTATGAGTATAAGAGAGGCGGCAACCGGTGGCGCCCAACGATATTTCAGTGATGCATAGGACAGAGATTGTCGATCCGGAGGCGTTGAACTACGAACGGATAAGCGCCCATGCGCCATGGATCAACGAAATTCTGGAGTGGAAGCTTAAACGCAAAGCCGTAATCCTGGCGCACAATTATCAGACTCCCGAAATCTATCATGGCGTTTCCGACCTGACCGGAGATTCGCTCGCATTGGCCGTCGAAGCGGCCAAAGCCGAAGCTGAAGTCATTGTTGTCTGCGGCGTTCATTTCATGGCCGAGACAGCCAAGCTGCTGAATCCCTCCAAAACGGTGCTGATTCCCGATCCCCGGGCCGGCTGTTCGCTCGCCTCGTCGATCGCGGGCGAGGATGTCCGCCGCTTGCGCCGGCAATATCCCGGCGTCCCGGTTGTCACTTATGTTAACACCTCGGCGGAGGTCAAGGCCGAATCCGATATATGCTGCACTTCGGCCAACGCCGTGGAAGTCGTGAATTCGCTGGGATCCGACCGGGTCATTTTCCTTCCGGATGAGTTCCTGGGACAATATGTCGCCGGCAGGACCGATGTGGAAATAATCCTGTGGAAGGGCCATTGCGAAGTGCATGAAAAGTTCAAGGCCGGCGACCTCTTATTTTATCGCCAACAGTACCCCGGAATAATAATTCTTGCGCATCCGGAGTGCTCGCCGGGCGTTTTGGCCGAGGCGGACTATGTGGGATCCACCGCCGGCATGATTCGTGAAATCGCCGCCCGAATGCCCCGGCAAGTTCTGATGGCGACTGAATGCTCGATGAGCGACAATGTCGCGATCGACTTTCCCACAGTCGAGTTTGTCCGCCCATGCCATCATTGCCCCCACATGAGGCTTATTTCTCTGCCCAATATTTTAAATTCGCTTAAGACCATGGAGCATACGGTAGAGGTGGATGCAGCGGTCGCCGTTCGCGCTCGGGCGGCTGTGCAACGGATGCTCGATCTGGGAAGGCCGGCGGCCCGCTAATATGTCCAATAACAAATACCTTGCTGAAAATCTTCCCCCTCTTTATCCGGTTTTTTATGAAGACCAGGTCCATCGAGCCTTCGTCGAAGACCTCGGCAGAGCGGGAGACATAACGACCAACGCTATTTTTTCTCCGGAGGATCAGGTTTCCGGATTGATTGTGGCGCGGGCGCCCGGCCGGATCGCCGGAATGGCGATCGCCCGTCACGCTTTCCTCTATCTGGATCCAAAACTGGAGTTTGAAACCCGAATCGGCGATGGGTGCGACGTCGGTCCCGGGGAGATTCTGGCATCGGTCCGGGGCGCCGCGCGTCCGATTCTGACCGCCGAGAGAACCGCGCTGAATTTTCTGACGCACCTTTCCGGCATCGCTACGGCGACGCGGGACATCGTCGCCTCCATCGCGCCCTGCTCCGCCCGCATCGTCTGCACCAGGAAAACGACTCCCGGCCTCAGGGCGCTTGAGAAGTATGCGGTGCGCGCGGGAGGCGGCGCCAATCACCGGTTCGGGCTCGACGACGCCATCCTTATCAAAGACAACCATATACAGGCGGCCGGAGGCATCGCCGAGGCTGTTCGGCGAATCGACAGACGAATAGGCCACATGGTTAAAATCGAGGTGGAAGTCGATACGGTCGCACAACTGGAAATTGCCCTGAAAGAAAAAATCGACGCGGTGCTTCTCGACAACATGTCTCCGGAAACCCTGGCCGAGGCTGTCAAGATGGCAAAAGGCAAGGTCATTACGGAAGCTTCCGGGGGGATCACGCCGCAAAACGTCCGGACAGTCGCCGCCGCCGGCGTAGATTTGATTTCGATCGGATGGATCACCCACAGCGCGCCGGCGTTAAATCTTTCCCTGGACATCGTCCCCTGACTTCAATCCGGCGGCGCTTTTTCATAGCAGCCGGCACGATCCAACGTTTGCGCCCCATGCAGATTTGTCTTGTCCGCCGAATTGCGCTGACATACGCTGACCGGATAAATGATTGAACTCGAAGCGATCCATTTCCGTATCCAAAGATTGGAGATAAGCAGCCATGACCGACGGATTGTACAACATGATGAAAGCATTGCCCGCACCCAGGCAGTCCGCTGTGGAATGTCGACTGAACAGCTGGTCGACAAGCGACTTTGTTTCAAGGATATGGCGCAAGGACCCGTCCGTCTGGTCTCCCGAAAAATCTCCGGTTGAAATCGTCGACCGCCTGGGTTGGCTGACCCTGCCCGAATCGATGTTGAAACTCTCCGGCGACATCCTCGCGTTTGCCCGCGAGGCTCGGGACGAAGGATGCCGGCATGTGGTCCTGCTGGGAATGGGAGGGTCCAGTCTTGCACCGGCCGTTTTTCAGGACGTTTTCGGCGGCGTCCGGGGCTGGCCGGAGCTTATTGTGCTCGACAGCACCCACCCGGCCGCCGTCAAGGCCGTGGATTCCAGGATTGATCCGCTCAAGACTCTCTTCCTCGTATCCAGCAAGTCGGGAACCACGATCGAAACCCTCAGCCTGTTCGCATATTTTTGGGATCGGGCAAGCCGCCTCTCTCCTCAGCCCGGGCGCAATTTTGTCGCCATTACCGACCCGGGAACTTCTCTGGCGCAGCTGGCAAAAGACGAAAGCTTCCGCCGCGTATTTTTTGCGCCGGAAGATGTGGGAGGGCGTTATTCGGCTCTGTCTGTTTTCGGAATGGTTCCGGCCGCGTTGATCGGCGTCCCTATTGAAACGATGCTGGATCATGCTTTAAAAATGGCGGAAGCCTGCAAAAACGCCTCCGATCTTTTGCAAAATCCGGGAATTCTGCTGGGCGCCGTCCTGGGAGAGCTCGGAATCGCCGGGCAGGACAAGATCACTTTCGTCACCGGCCGGGAATTTTCTTCATTCCCGCTTTGGCTGGAGCAACTGATCGCGGAGAGCGTGGGCAAAAACGACAAAGGGTTCGTTCCTGTCGCCGGCGAAATCCCCGGACCGGCGGACGCATACGGCCCCGACAGGCTTTTTGTCGAAATTTCCCTTTTGCCCGGCTCAGGACAACTCGGACAAACGCTGGATGCTCTCCAGGCGGCAGGCCATCCCGTTGTCCGAATCCATCTTCCCGAACGAATCGATCTTGGCCGGGAAATGTTCCGCTGGGAGTTTGCGACTGCCGCCGCGGGTTCGATCCTGAAAATCAATCCATTCGACCAGCCGGACGTTCAACTTGCCAAAGACCTTGCCCGCAAGGCGATGCAACGATCGGGCGGCGAAGCCCTGCAGGCGAACGGCGTCTTCAGCCTGGCGCCGAAATCGCTGCTTTCGAACGCATTGAAAAAGCTGTTCGAAGGAATCCAGCCGGGGGATTATCTCGCCCTCCAGGCTTATCTGAACCCCGAACCTCAGGTTTCCAGTGCGCTTGAAAACCTGCGCAACAGACTGAGGGACAGTCTGCGCGCCGCCACGACAGTGGGATTCGGCCCGCGATTCCTGCATTCAACCGGGCAGCTGCACAAAGGCGGGCCTGACAACGGCGTATTTATTCAACTGGTGGATCGAGTCGAAGAGGACCTGCAGGTCCCCGGGAAAAATTACACTTTCGGCAAACTGATAGGGGCGCAGGCGGAAGGCGATTTCCAGGCGCTGCAAAACCGGGGCAGGCGCGCGATAAAAATTAATCTGGGCGTGAATGCCGCCGCGGCAATCGCGGAGCTTGAGTCGCTCATCGGCGGCTTGCCTGGCAAGTAGCGGCTTCGGCAGTTTCAAAGCCGCCGGTGGCGGAAGACGGCCATTAAAAAGAATCGGGAGGTTTTTGAATGAAACGGAAGGACACGAAACCGCCGAAGCAAACCGCAGGCGGATTTTTTAGGGAATTGCTCTATGCATTTGTCGCAGTGCTCATCATCAACAGTTTCGTTCTGGCTTCCTTTGAGGTGCCTACCGGCTCGATGGAGGACACGGTAAAAACAGGCGATTTCCTGTTTGTGAACAAATTCATCTATGGCGGATCGACGCCTTACACAATCCCGCTGACCTCGATCCGGATACCTCATCTGCGGGTTCCGGGGCTGCGCGACGTGAAAAGGGGCGACGTCATCGTATTCGATTGGCCGGGGCCAAGAGACATGGCCGAAAAACCGCCGCAAACGTGGTATCTGAAGCGTTGCGCCGCTCTCCCCGGAGACACTGTCCGGATTGAAAATAAGACGGTTTATGTCAACGGCAAGGTCTTCTCGAATCCGCCGCACGGCAGATTCGAACGCGATTATTCCTTTTCTCCGGGAATCGGCAATCCGGATGTTTTCCCTCGCGGCGCCAATTTCAACCAGGACAATTACGGACCGATTGTCGTACCGCAAAAAGGGATGTCCCTCGTTCTCGACGCCCGCACCTTCCCGGCATGGGAGACCTTCATACGCCGCGAAGGGCATTCTGCGGACATGAACGGAGACAGGATCCTGATCGACGGCCGGGAGGTTTCAAGCTACGCAGTCCAAAGAGATTATGTATTCGCTCTCGGAGACAACCGCGACAACAGCCTCGACAGCCGGTTCTGGGGATTCGTCCCCCTGGAAGACGTGATCGGGACGCCGATGATTGTTTATTGGTCCTGGGATCCCCGCATCCCCCTTTATCATGTGGTCGATAAAATCAGCTCCATCAAACCGGGGCGGATCGGGACTATCATTCGTTGATCCGCCGGCGGGAGGCGAAGAAATTTCTCAGGATGTCGCCGCACTCGGCCTCCAGGATTCCCGATGCGATCCTTATCGTATGATTCAGCCGAGGGTCGCCCGACAGCTGGAAGCAGGATTTCACTGCGCCGGCTTTGGGATCCGGCGCCCCGTAAATGATTTCCTCCACTCTGGCCTGAATCAATGCGCCCATGCACATAATGCACGGTTCGATCGTAACGACCAGAATGACGCCCGGCAGCCGATAATTTTTTATATTCCGCCCGGCCTGCCGCAGCGCTACGATCTCGGCGTGAGCGGTAGGATCGCAAAGCTGGATCGAGCTGTTATGGCTCCGGCCGATAATCTTCTCGTTCAGAAGAACCACTGCGCCGACCGGGACTTCCCCTTCCTCTTCCGCCTTGCGCGCCTCCATCAATGCTTCCCGCATCCATTGTTCCGCCAGTTGCTGCTCCATGGGATCTCCCTTGAGACCCGGCGAAACTATCACGGGATTCCGGACATGTAAAGGAAGCATTGAACGACCGGCCCGGGCGCCGAAACATTCAAACGAAAAGTTTTGCACTCATCTTCATCCAACCGTCGAATTATTTCGCAGAATGTTGTAATCTATCAAGACAGGAAAATTTATGGAAAATTCGAGCGAAGAACATCTGAAAATCGCAGTTTTTATTGATTTCGACAATATTTCGATCGGCGTGAAACAATCCCTGAACCGGAATTTCGACATTGGAACCGTTTTGGAGGCCATAAAGGAAAAGGGAGAAGTGGTCACCAAGGTCGCCTATGGCGACTGGAAGCGCGCCGAGGATTACAGCAGGGCGATGACCCAGCATGCCGTGCAGATGGTGCAGCGGAATTTAACCCCGGGCGGAGACAAGAACGGGGCGGACATCGCGCTGGCGTTGGACGCCCTGGAAATGGCGTTCACGCGCAACCATATCAACGCTTTTGTCATCGTGGGAGGCGACAGCGATTTTATCGCGCTCGTCGAAAAACTGAAGCAGTACGACAAAATCGTTTTCGTCGTGGGAGGTCGGGCTTTTACCAGTCTGATTCTGCAGAAAAACTGCCACGAATTCATCTCCTACGAAAATCTCGTCGGAATTCAATCGGGAGTCCGAAGATATCACGGCAAAGCGCAGGGGATCAGCTCTCCTTCCTCTCTGGAAAACGCTCTGCCGCTGATCCGCCGGGCCTTGAAAATTCTTTCCGACCGGGAAGTGTCGCCTCAACTCGGGCTTTTAAAAAGCACGCTTCTTCAACTCGACTCCACTTTCTCGGAAAGGGATTACGGCGTCAGCAGTTTCAGGGATTTCATTCAGAAGCTGGCAGACGCCGGTTTCGTCAATCTGAAACAGGTTGACCGGAGCCTGCTGGTCGAGTTGAGAGAAATCCATGAAAGCGCCAGACAGGAAGCCCCGGAGCCAGAGGCCCCTGAAGCCGCGGAAGCCCCGCCCGCTGATATTCCCGTTCCTGCCGAGCCTCCCGCGAACCCTGTCCAGCAAGTTGAAGCGATCCGAATGCTGGAAGAACTCATCCGGGAATCGAAACTAAGACCGCACTGGCCGATGTACCTGCGTTCCTTCAAACAGTTCATTCGATCGCTCGCCTCTCCCTTCGACGAAAGAAAGCACGGCTTTTCCAGCGCCTACGAATTGGTGCGTCAGGGCCATCGAGAGGGATTGCTGCGCGTGGAACGAAACAGGCAGGGAGTGCTGCGGATTTTCCCCGGCGACCGCTTCCCGCAAGCGGCTCAGCCTCCATTAAACCCGGAAGCGGCGGCGGTTGAACCCGCCGAACCTGATCATGAAATCATGCAGGCGGAACCGGAAATGCATTCGCCGGAGTCTTACCTGCAGCAGGAGCTTCCTGTCCCCGAACCGATCGCGGAGATTCTCCCGGAGCAGCCCGACGCCGAACCCGGGTCGCCTGCCGAGAGTCTGACGCCTGAGGAGACTGCGGCCCCCAAGACGGCCAGGAGGAAAAGAAAAGTTTCCGCAGCCGCGCCCAAAAAAGTCAAGAGTGAAAAACGGAAGTCGAAACCCGCGAAGGAATAATCCTGGACGTCAAAGGACGCAGGCAGTTCCGGAAACGATCCGGCCGGACAGAGCTTTTGGGAATGCGCCGATTCACAGACGTTTTCTGCGAATCTCCCGTTCGCGTCTTTCAAAGGGCGTGACGCGCTTTTTGAATTGTTTATAACCGTAAACAATAGCGAAAACCGCGACGCAAAGATGGAGATAGCGATACCGGCTGTGAACAAAAGACAATGCTATGAATCCCAGCCCTATTGCAAAAGCCGTCAAGCTTGCGCCCTTTTCCGAGATCCATTCCTTATTCATAACAGTTCAGCCCGAGTCTGATCGACGGTTTCTGGTCCGCGACGGACGATTTCAATCATGCTGCAGGGTTCCGTTTCCGCTTGATTAAAATCGTCCATTGCCAATCGTCGAACGTTATTTGCTGCGTCGGTTGATTATAACCAGCATATTTTTGACGCGTTCCAGCTTGTCCTGATCTTTCCCCGTTTCCATGTACTTTGCAAACAGCTCTTTGGTGCGGCTGTCCTTTGCCTTGCCCTCGATATAATACAGCTGGCCGAGTTCGAAATAAGCGTCGGCGTTCTGCGGGTTCATCTTCAGCACCCGCTCCAGGACAATCGCGGCAAGCTCGGGCTCCGTATCCTTTGAATTCGTGAAAATCGTCCAAAGGTTTTGTTCCGCATCCTGGGATCCCCCGTCCTTAATTTCCATAAGAACGTTCACGGCCTCTTCATATTTTTTCTGATCCAGATAAAACTGAGCAAAAGCTTTGCGGTGGTCCATCGCCGCATTTTGATTCTGGGCAAGCTCGACCGCTTTTTTGAAAGCCTCGACAGCCGCCTCGGGCTGGTTCAGCTTTGCCTGAGCCTTGCCAATCTGCTTGTAGATGACCGACTGGCTGTTCGGCGGCACCATGCTCCTAGCCTCTTCGAATTTCCTGAGGGCGCCCGCCGCGTCGCCGCCCTCCAGCAGGGCATTCCCATCTTTGAGCACCGTATTGGCCCTGGCGATTTCGGCATTTTTTTTCAGATCGGATATCTTGCTTTTCAAGTCCTCAAAATCTTTGACGCCGGGCTTGAGGCCGATGGCTTTGTCGATCATCGAAAGCGCTTCGTCATATTTTTGGGAGCTGGCCATCGAGGCCGCCAGGTAATAATAAACCTCCGTATTGTTCGGATCGGATTTCAGGGCCTCCCTGAAATCGGCGATAGCGGCGTCAAATTGCTGTTGCCGATAGGCGCTTTTCCCCCGGTTGAGGGGCATTTGTTTCAACAATTCCTGCACGTTTTCGATGATCTGCTGGCACTGGGCGGGGGTCGGCCTGCCTGGCTCTTGCGGCGCCGCGGCAAACACGCGCGCGACGTTGATCGCTTTATTGAATGCTTCCACCGCCCGATCGAACTTCGACAGCTGGAGCATTGTCACGCCAAGATAACGGAAAGCTTCGGGATTGGAAGGGTCCAGTGCAACCGCCTGTTCAAGCGTCTTTTCCGCATCGGAAAACTTTTTTTCGCCATAAAACCCGAGCGCCTGACTCATCAATTCCGCCGCTTTCTGGGTCAGAGCGGGATCTTCAAAATACAGCTTCCGGTCGGGGCCGGCGGCGAGTTTCAGCGTAACGGATTCCACCGATCCTTTGAGCGCAATGAATTCGAAGAATGCCGGTTCGAATCCGTCCTTGCGCCCGATGACGCGATAGGTTCCGTCATCCAGCCTTGTAAACTCGGCTTCTCCTTTCGAATCCGATTTTTTATCTTTGGCTTTCGGATTGCCCACCGGGATGATCACGACGTTGACGCCCTGAACCGGATTCGAAGCTGCATCGACGCACTTCACGATGATCGCGCTGTTTTGTGCAAATCCCGGCAGAGCGCAAAAAACGATGGAGAGAGATGCAAAACAAGCAAAAAACGATTTGAAACCTGTTGTCTTCATATTGATTCCCGACCCAAAAAGATGATCCGAAAACATTCTTCGCCTTACACCCGCGTTTAACGATACATGGAAAGAACCGCATCGTGCAACTGGGATTCAATTCACTGACAATATACGATTGACAACCGGAAGAATGAGCGTTTATTTGTAAAAATATAACAAATCTTTTATTTTCAACGGGAAAGCCTGTTTTAAGGAATTTTCACAACCGCCTTGGCTGTGCCGGTGTTCCCGCCCCTGTCGCTCGCGCGGATTGCGACCAGATGCTCGCCCGAAGGAAGCTCCCAGGTTGCAAACCGGTAGTCCTCCTGAGCTGAATCGGCTATGCCGTCGGAAGGGAAAATCAGATTCCACTCGTCCCCGTCAATTGAAAATTCAGCTGTGGCGATGTTTCCGGCCTGCATGCGGACGCGGAACTGCACTTCCACTTTTTTGCCGTTGACTCTGCTGTCGACTATTTCCACCTGCGGCGGCGAGTTTGCAATGATAAACGGCTCGGAGATCTTCTCGCCTATCAGGAATTTGTCGAAAGGATTGGAGGGAGCGTCGCTCGCAACGACTTTCAGCCTGTAGGGTCCATCGGGAAGAGAAGCGGCGTTGAGCGTATAAAAAGCGTCGACAACCTTCTTGGCCAGCAGTTTCCAATCGGTCTCGCCTTCCCCTTTAAAATAGAGCGAGTACTCCAGGGAATCTTCATTTTCATCGGAAGCCTTCCACGTGAAAGACTGGGCGCCGGGCTGAAGGGCCTGGCGGGGAGCGAGAGGCTGTCTTTCTTTCCCGCGCTCCCTGGGGGCGTTCAGCGAGCGGCCATCCGAAGTGGCGGCCGGCGTTACAAGCGGCATTCCCATCGCAAGCGACGATTGTTTTTGGAGTTCAACGCCGTAAGGCAGCGCTTCGATGCTATCGACCTCGGGCCGAAGGTTTTGCTGCAAATAAGCGATTTGCACCCGGTCCAGCGCATCCGGCGGCTGATTGAGGCCGGCGTTTCGCCTGAAGGAAGCCCGCCACTGCAAATACCTCGCGCGGGGGCTGGAAATCTGCTGTCCCGGCGATCTGTACGGTTCGCTCCAGGGGCTCCACGAACTGTCCGCCTTTTCCGTATTTCCGCTCCTGGTGGAAATCTCGGCGCTTGTCCCGGCGGCGCCGGCCATGCGCCAGGCGATCTTTCCCCAGGATGCGACTGTCTTTGCGTCAAGCGTTTTCGATTCGAATGATCCGGTTTGAGCTCTTTGGCTCTGCAACCGATAGACCTTCCCTTCGTTGCTGCCGGCGACATACGTAATGTCCCCCGCCGCCAGCAGCCTCGTCATGTCCTCTTCCGGGGTGTCGGTAACGACAGCAACCCGCTTGGCGGCATCGACCGACAGCAGACGTCCCTTGGGCCCGGTTGAAAGAAGAAGCGATCCATCGCCGCCGACGACGGCGTCGTATGCAATTTGGCTGTTGGACTGGAAAATTAACTCCGCGCCGCCGTCCCGGGTGATTGCATACACGGCGGATTTGAATGCCGCAGAATCCTTTTCATCCACGGATGCGGCCGTCTTCGATCTCGTCTCATCGGGAATTCCCGCCAAACTGACGGCGGCTTCAATCGAGACCACAGTCACGGGATTTGCCGCTGCAGCCCCGGAGCTCTTCGGTTTCGCCTGAACGGATTTTGAAACATCGCGCGAGGATGAAGAAACCGCATAGATCGTGCCCAGGCGATCGACTGCGAGGGCATGCACCTCTTCACCAGGAGTATCGATCAGGGTAAAGCCTTTGCCGTCCGGAGAGATCTCGACAACAAGTCCGGCGGGTGAAGTCCCGGCCAAAAGGCGGTTGTTGTTTTCTCTTAAAAGGGCCGTCACGTGATTGTCCGCGCAGTTGTAGAAAACCGATTTGTTGCCGTTTTTATCGACTTTGAAAATAGCTCCGGACGCTCCGGTTCCGATGTAGAGGTTGTCCGGAGAATCGAAAACCATCGACCAGATGTATTTCTCCTCCGGATTGCAAAATTCGACAGATTGATTGGGCCCTGCAACCTTATAGACCTTGCCGTCAGGCGAAGTCCCCGCATAAAGCGTGTCGGAGGAATCCAGCGCCAAAGAAAAAACGTTCAGCTCTTTGGATTGAAAATATAAAGATCCCTTCCCGTTGGGATCGACTTTGAAAACCTTCCCTTCATCGCCGGTGCCGACATAAAGATTGCCCGCTTTATCGCGGACCATCGAAAAAATGTAGGGCTGGCCCGTATCGAAAAACAAATCATACGAGGGCGCTAAAAATAATTTTCCGTCCGACGAAAGAGACACGCGATCCAGCCGGCCTTGAAGCAATTCGCGCTGTGAAAAATTTTCCCAGAATTGAGGAGTGACGGACATGGCGAGAACTGGGGCGATACAGCATAAAACTATCCACGCGAGTCCCTTATTTGACATGACGGCTCCATCCGCAAGGACTTTTTCAAATGACATCTTTCGAATATTCTTCATCAGGATCGAGATCGAGAATCAATGACGCTGTTGAACAGTTCAGGGTTTAACCGTCACTCCCAGCACTTTCACGCCGGCGGCAATATGCTCGGCGCCGGGCATCTCATATTCCACGAAGGTCGAAGTGCGGATTGGGATCAATGAGTCCGACTTTCGATCCGACCGGAGGATGGAGAGCATGGATGGCGGCAAGCCGGGCAATCCTTCTCCCTTGACGGCTACGCCCGGCTCCTGGCGATAAATCCGCAAGTACAGGCGGTCGTTTTTTCGAATGTTATTGATGAGCCGGATAAGATGGGTCAGGTTTCGCGGAACAATGAGATCGCCTTCTTCTTCCTCTTCCAGCGACATCAGCGCGGTTCCGTCCGCCACCATCAAATTCAAGGGCCCGGGAGTGATGCTTTCCGGAATTTTCACCGGGTATTCGTCCTGCAGCGTCTCGCCGTTGGCTTTCTTGCAAGACACGGTAAGATTCAATGTCTCGCCGGCTCTGATTTCGGTGCGATTGGAACGGATCGAGTCCAGGACGGCCGTTTGATCAGTTTCCTGAGTAGAAATATCCAGGTCGATCCTTTCGAGATCCAAATTTTCGTACCCGGCAGCCATTATGTAATTAACCGGCGCCGCGACAGAAAGCGACGCGGAATTGGGCGCGCCGCCGTCCGAAGAAAAACGGCTGTTGAGTTCCACCGGCTGTTCATTTCTTATGTGGATTCTTCCTGCAACCTTCAACGTCATATACCCCTGAGCCCGCTCAGAAGAAATGATCGTGTTGTAGACCGCCAGGTTGACCAGAATCGGCGTAAGAAACGAATCCCGCGCCAGTCCATATTTAAACTCCCTCTGGGCGCCCCTGCTGTTGGTGAGATTGACGCTGAGCGGCACCATCCGGGGCTTCTCTCCAAGAACGCCATAAACTCCGGTCCCCCTGTCCTGACGGATGGCGCCGGCTACGTCGCCCGCTTCCAGGATTTTGAAGGAGCTCTCCAGACTGGGGAAGACAGCTATCGCTTTGGCTCTGTGCATGGGCAATTCAGTAAAACCCAATTGAAACAGATTGTGGCCGAAAGCATAAATCCTTTCTCCGTCGACGTACGTCACTGTTCCGCCGGCCGAGACGTCAAGATCGCCGGTGATCAGAGACACGACAAGATTCGATCCGGGTTCGAGAGGCGGATCAGGGGGCTCTTTCCCGTTGGAGGTCGTCGACGGCATCTTCGAGATTCCGGCACCCTGAAAAAGCGACAGCCCCATCGCTCGGAATTGGGGAGCAAAGGCTTCGACAGTTCTGCCGTCCAGGCCGCCAAGACTGAGAGGCATTGCAATCGGAATCAGCGCATGGCCGCCCATCGAGGCTATTGCCTGTCGCGAATCCACCCCCTCCAGCCGGCCGGCTGCGCCTTTTGCCGGATCCGGCGGCGCAATTCTATACTTCCAAAGAGAGCTCTTTTTAGGAAGCGCCTTGGGCCGCGAAATCAAATCGTCTTCCGCCTCGAACGCATCGATCATTTCCTGGATCGGTGTGATTCCGCAAACCGCCTCTTTTGCAAAAGAGAAGGAAAACGCGACTGCGCCCAGCAGTTTGCCGTCGATAAAAACAGGGCTTCCGCTCATCCCCTCGAAAACGCCCGTTTTCTCGATCTGCCCCCCGCTGAGCCTTGCAAGGACGGCATTGGCGCCGGGATTGACGCCGCGCAAGACTCCAAGGATTTCAGCCTGGAATTCCTCAGGTTTGTCGCCCAGAAAGCAGGTTCTTCCGACCCCCTTCATTCCCGGCCGGAGGTCTTCGATTTTAAAAAATGCATTTTTTGCCAATCCTGCCAGGAGGGATGGCGTCAGCAGCGCAAGAGCCGCAAACGCCCAGAGGAGCCGTCTTTTGGTCATCCGTCGCACCTTTCAAAAACTATAAGTATAACAGATTTGCCGACGGGGCGGACGCGGGCCCGCAGTCTGGATCCGATGCGGAAATCGGGTTTCTTTCTCAGCGAATGCCTGCTTCGAAAAGCGTTTTTTCCTGCAGGAAAGTTTGCCGGAAAAAATATGAATGATGCGGGTTAAAACCAGAAAACAGGGCCTTCTCACTCGCTGGCGCTGTGCGCAATCGCATGTTCGGGGCAAGCCTCCACGCAGGCGCAGCACTGAATGCATTCCTCGATATGGACCGGCGCTGCCTTGCCGTCCTTCAGTTCATACACGCTGGACGGGCATCCATCAGCGCAATCCCCGTGGCCGACGCACTTGTCATAGTCAATCTTGATGGTAATTTCACCGCTGTTCCATTCTTTAACGTTCATTTCAACTCCAGATCAGAATGTAATCGACAGGAAACTCTCGCTGCCGGATGCGGGTTTATTTTGCCATAAATCCAAAACTCCTGCCGCAAATAAATCTGATAGAACCGGCTCTTTTCGAACAGAGGCAGAGACCGAAACCTGTCCGCTTCATTCGCCGCTGCCTGCCGCCGCTGCATCAACCTTTCGCATTGCCCGGAGCGAAGATGCTCATGCAACGGCTGCAATCAAAAAAAGAAGTCGCCGAGGCTTTCAAAACCATTCGATTGCGCGCTCATTGCTGATCAGGAATAAAGACTGTCGGATTTCAATCGTCAATGTGCTTGATCTTTGGCATGCTCTGTCCTACTTTCTTGCTGTGACCGAAACCGATCTGTGCGCCGTAATTCTTGCAGGAGGGAAAAGCAGCCGGATGGGCTTTAATAAAGCCCTTTGCAAGGTCCGCGGCAGGCCTCTTATACAAATCATTGCGGACCGGATCCGCCCGATAACCGACCGAATCCTTATCTCGTCCAATGACAGCGCCAGCTACAGTTTCCTCGATATTCCGGTAATACCCGATCAATTCACCGGGCACGGGCCACTGGCGGGTTTTCATTCCGCGATGCTTTGGGACGTGCGGTCCCTTTATCTTATTCTCGCCTGCGATCTGCCCAATCTTGGGGAATCTTTTTTGCGGGGACTCATTTCGCTGGTTGAAGGACACGACGCCGCCATACCGCGTACAACAGACGGCTTGGCTCATCCTCTATGCGCCATCTACCGGAGAACATGCCTTCCCTACGTCGAGAGCGCGCTCCGGCGAGGCGCCAACAAGGTCGTCGAAAACTTCCTCGACAGCCCTCTCTCGATAAGGTGGGTGGCGCCGGAAGAAGGCCATTTCGAAGACTCGGATCTGGCTAATATCAACACCCGGGAAGATTTATCCCAATTGAAATTCCATTCCATCCGACGTTCCGCTTCAGGCTCAACATATAGTAGTTGACCGTTGCACGACCCTCCATATATTGTGATTTTTCCTTTTGGGGGACCCTTCCTGTGTGCTATATTGACCCACGTTAAAAAGTGTATAAAACAACTAGGTGCAAGACCAGGAGCATCCGGCTGCTAAAGGATGGAACAATCGGGGTTTAGGCGATGAACCAGCGTCTGGCGGCAAAGGGTCGGGTAAAAAAATTTCTCAAGATCGCCCTTCCGCCCGCAGCGATTCTGTTTGCCGGTGTTTTAGCGCTCTATGGCATTTTGGTTTATAAGGTTACGCACCCGGCGGTTGTCCCGGAGCCCGTCAATCCCTCGTATTACCTGCTGCCCTCGCTGGACATTTCTTTCCCATCGGGAGACCGGTCGGAGATTGCCGGCTGGTGGATTCCGGGACTGAGAGGGGCGCCGGGAATAGTCCTGATTCCCGGCTATGGAATGAGCCGGTCGGATGTTTTGAGTTTGGCTGCGATTCTGCACGGGAACGGATTCAATCTTTTGATCTACGCCCAGCGAGGCAGCGGAGATCCGGTCCGCAAAACCAGCTCGCTCGGATTGAAGGAAAGCGACGATGTGCTCAACGCCGTTCAATTTCTTCAAAGCCGTCCGGAAAGCGATCGGATGCGCCTTGGGCTTTGGGGAGTAGACGTCGGGGCGACTGCCGCCCTCATAGCGGCTGCTTCTGTTCCTGAAGTGCGGGCGATCGCAGCGGATGGGGCTTTTGAATCCGTTTTCGACTTTCTGGATCTTCGGATTGGCGAAGACTTCGGTCTGAAGCATCCGTTCTTTCAATTCGGGTGCCGTCAGGCGTTCGGTCTGATTCACATGGGAGTTTCTAAAGCCATAAAGGCGCCGATCCCGTTGCAGGATCTTTCCGACCGGATGATTCTTTTTATCCAGGGGGAAAACCGCAAAAGTCTGGGGCGATTGACTTTTGCTCTGTACAACAAACTAAGGCCGCAGAAGGAGCTGCTTTCCCTTAAGAAATCAAGGGTTCACGTGATGAGCGGCGAAGACCTCAAGAATTACGACCGGCATGTGGCCAATTTCTTTCAAGTCAACCTTCAGTAATCGGGAAAACTGCGGCCGGGCGAGGATTTTCCAAAACCGTTTTATTGTTTTTTCATCGATCATTTTTTAGACAGGTGCAGGATCTCATGAATCAAATAAAAAAGCTGGAGCTCGTCGGATTCAAATCATTCTGCGACCGCACTCATATCCCCTTCAATGAAGGGGTCACTGCTATCGTCGGTCCAAACGGCTGCGGCAAAAGCAACATCGCCGACGCCATCAGCTGGGTTGTCGGGGAGCAGAGCGCGAAATCGCTCCGAACCGATAAAATGGAAGGGGTGATTTTCAACGGCACCCAGGCCCGCAAGCCTACGGGTTTTGCTGAAGTGGCGCTGACTCTTTCTCTTTCCGGCCCGCTGAACATCAGCGGAGCTCCGGAATTGAACCCGGAGGAATTCACCGTCAGCAGAAGGCTTTATCGCTCCGGAGAGAGCGAATATTGCCTCGACGGCCGGCGTTGTCGATTGAAGGACATCCAGGCTTTATTTGAGGGCACGGGGCTGGGTCCGAATTCCTACGCAATTCTGGAACAGGGAAGAATCGGCCAGATTCTCAGCTCGAAACCCGCCGAACGGCGGAGTCTGATCGAAGAAGCGGCGCGCATTACGCTCTTTAAGAGCCGGCGATATTCCGCGGAAATGAAGCTGGAATTGGCGCAGCAAAACCTTGTCCGCGCCGAGGACATCATTCGTGAAGTGGTGCGTCAGCTCAACTCGCTCCGGAGGCAGGCTGCAAAGGCCCGCCGTTACAGCCGTTTAAGGGAAGAGCTTCGATCGATACAGCGCCTGAAAGTCGGGATGGAGGAGAAGCGGCTCGCCGTCCTGATGACGGAGTGCAAATCGCGATTCGGGGAGGCGCAGGATCGGGAAAACGCAATCCTTTCCCAACTGGAAAACGCTGAAGTTTCACGCGAATCGGCGTGGCGAGACTGTCATTCGCAGGAAGAAGCGGTCAACCGCGTCCGCGAGCAACTGTCCGGCCTTAAAGTGGAAGCCGGAAATGCTCAAAATATGCTGGAAAATCAGGAAATCCAGATTAAAAACCTGATGACACGATCGGGAGACCTTGAAAGGGAGAAAAAAGCCGTCGAGGAACGCGGGCGGCTCATCCAGCACGAAATCGAGCGGCTGCGCGCATCGGCCGGACTTCTCGTCGAGGAGCTTGCGAAAGAAGAAGAACGTCTGCAGTCGGAACAGGTCAAAAGCGAGATCGTGCAGGAGGCGATTCGGGAGACCGAAGGGAAAATCGACGAAATGCGCGCTTTCCTTATAAGCGGCGCCGGGAGGCTTTCGGATTTGAAAAACGTGCAGGTCCGCTGCCAGGAGAACTTGGCTCGAATCTCCACACGGACGGGCCGGCTGGAAAGCGAGCTTCAGGAAAAGGCGCAGGAGCGGAGCAGCCGCGCTGCGGAACTGGAAAAAGCCCGACAAAACCATCAACAGAAAGTCTCGAGACAAAAAGAGGTCGCCAAAACCTTCGAAGAGCTTGAATCCAGGGCGGGAGAACTCGCGGTCCGCATCGAACAGACTTCTGCGGATTTGTCTGCGCAGGTCAACGAGCATGGCTTGATGCAGCACCGGTACTCTTCGCTCGAAGAAATCGAAAGAAGACGCAGCAATTACTCGGAAGGGGTTCAGAAATATTTATCCACCCGAATTCCCGGCGAAGACGCGTGCCAGGCGAAAACACTGGCAGATTACATTGAAGCCGATCCCGCATATGAAGCGGCGCTGGAAGATTACCTCAACGACCCTCTTCAATACATTCTTGTGGAAAACCGCGAAGACGCCGTCCACTCCGTGGAGAGGCTTAAACGCATCGGCGCCGGCAAATGCACGTTCATGACGATCCGAAACGGCCACAGCAGCCACGCGCCCGTGCCGCCTCGTCCCCAGCTGTCCGGAGACGGAGTCGTCGGGTATCTTGACGACCTGCTTCATATGAGCCCGGATGTAAAACAGGCTTTCGAAAGAGCTCTTCCCGACTACGCTTCCACGATGATGGTTTCAGATTTGAATACCGCTTTCCGGATCGCCGAAAGCTCGTCCGTTTCCGGGTTCCTGACGCTTTCGGGAGAATCCTACTCGCCGCGAGGGACTCTGTCGGCTGTAGGCGAACGAAAATCCATGGCGGGCTTCCTGGCATTGAAACGCGAAAAGCGGGACCTGGGGAAGAAACTCAACGCCCTCGTCAGGAAAATCGAGTCCATCAAGGAAGAAATTGCGCGTCTCAAAAGCGAACAGGCGCTTGTGGTCGAATCGTCCAAATCCCTCTCGGCGGAAACGCGCAAACTCGACGTGGAAACGGCTCTCTCCGGACATGAAATCGCGCGGCTGGAAAACGATTTGGAGAAACTGGGCCAGATTGAAAGCATCGCCCAATCTGAAATCGCCCAGCTCACGGCGGAAAAAGGCGACCTCGAATCGAAAATGAAGGAAGCGGCCGCAGGAATCGCCGAGCTTGAACAGCGCAGCGGAACAGGATCCGAGGAATTGCAGGAACTGAACGCCCGGCTCCAGTCTTTAAGGTCCGACAGCGCCGATTTATCCAAAGAGCTTGGAATTCTTCTCTCCAGCCATGCCGTCAAAAAGGAGCGCCGATCCGCCATGGAGTCCGATCTGCGCCGCCTGGCTGCGGAATCCGGCGAAATCAGCACACGGCTCGAAACCAATCGTTCGGAAGCGGAGCTTGCTTTCAAGCGCATCAGCGAACTGGAGCTCGCTCAGCGGGAAATCAAACAAAGGATCGAAGACTGCAGCCGGATCATCCAGGAAACCGGGCTGGAATTGGAAAAAGAGCAGCACGGGCTTTCCGAACAACGCTCTTTGCTGGCGGGTTTTGATGAAAAGCTGCGCCAGCTTCACGCGGCGCGCGAAGAGGCGATGGCCGGGCGCAACAAAATCGAAATCGAAAAAACGCGGCTGGAGAGCGACGTTGAACACCTGGAAAGAAGCTGCCAGGAGGAGTTTCACGTCCCGGTCTCCGAACTTGTCGCGGAAATCGGGGAATCCGACTGGTCCAGGGATTACCAGGATGTCGTGCAATCGCACGAGCGGTTGCGCGAAGTCATTGAAAATTTCGGCGCGATCAACATGCGCGCCCTCGAAGAATACAAAGAGCTGGATCAACGCTACCAGTTCCTCAACAGCCAGCGGCTCGATATAGAAAAATCGATCGCGGACACCCAAAAGGCTATTTCGGAGATCAATCGCCGTTCGGTGGAGCAGTTCGATGAAGCTTTCAAAGCCATCAGGAAGAATTTTCAGGAAGTGTTTCAGATTCTGTTCGGCGGCGGCCAGTGCGACCTCCGGCTGCTGGACGAGGGAGACGTTCTGGAAAGCGGCATCGACATCATAGCCCAACCGCCCGGGAAACGCCTGCAAAACGTTCTGCTGCTTTCCGGAGGCGAAAAAGCCCTGACGGCGCTGGCGCTGCTGATCGCGATATTCCGTTATCGGCCGAGCCCGCTCTGCGTCCTGGACGAAGTCGATGCGCCGCTCGACGACGCCAACGTCGGCCGGTTCACAAAATTGCTCGCGGAACTGAGCCGGGACACCCAGTTCATCATCATCACTCACAACAAAAACACGATGGAAATCGCCCAGACGCTTTATGGAGTGACCATGGAAGAGCCGGGCGTTTCCAAGATCCTGGGAGTCGATTTCCGGCAGCGTCGAATCGCCTGAACCTTGGGACCGCTGGCGGTCGGAAACATCGGATTCAATATCTGCAGAAGGCGGTCGGGATCCAGGGTAAAAGCGCCGGAAACCCGGGATGTCGATCACGGAATTTTCAGTCGGGGGTGTGTATCCTGCGCAGTCGCACTTTGAAATTCCAGATTCCTTGTTTGACGTTCTGCGTTTTAAAAAACCGGGTCGACCGCCAGGAAACGACAATAGGGGATGCCCGATTCTGGCGGCTGCTTTTTTTGCTTTCAATGGTCCATGGTCAATCGTAAATTAGCGAGGGGGATATAATATGACTGGCCAATCCAATATTTGCGTTCAGACAGATCTCGGCGGGCTGCGGCTGCTTCGGCGCGGAAAAGTTCGAGACGTTTATGAATATGAAGACAAGCTGCTGATTGTTGCAACGGACAGGATTTCCGCCTTCGATGTGGTCCTTCCCACGCCCATTCCCATGAAAGGCGCCGTCCTGACGCAGTTGTCGAAGTTCTGGTTCGACATGATGAAAGATATTGCGCCCCACCACTTGATCAGCGCCGATGTGAACGAGTTTCCAAAAGATCTGCAGAAGTTCCGGGATGTTTTGAATTTGCGAAGCATGCTCTCGGTCAAAGCGGACATGTTCGCCGTCGAGTGCGTCGCGCGCGGCTATCTGGCAGGATCCGGCTGGAACGAATACCGGGAAAGCGGCTCCGTTTGCGGAATCCCCCTCCCCAAAGGATTGAAAGAGTGCGACCGCCTTCCGGCGCCGATCTTCACGCCGGCGACCAAAGCCGAAACAGGGCATGACCTGAATATTTCGTTCGAGGATGCCTGCAAAATCGTCGGGAGCGAAAACGCCGCCAGACTGCGGGACCTCACCATCCGGATTTACAATCGGGCTGTCGAGTATGCGTTGTCCAAAGGCATCATCATCGCGGACGTGAAGTTTGAGTTCGGGATTTACGACGGCAAAATAATTCTCTGCGACGAACTCCTCACTCCGGACTCCTCCCGGTTTTGGCCGCAAGCCGAATATTTTCCGGGAAGATCTCAACCTTCGTTTGACAAGCAATTCGTGCGCGATTACCTCGAGCGGATCCGCTTCGACAAGAAGCCGCCCGGGCCCGAACTCCCGCCCGAAGTCGTCCGGGGAACGACGGCGAAGTATCTCGAAGCTTACCGCTTGCTTTCCGGCAAGCGGCTCGATTAGAGTTTTAGCCCGGATTATTCATGAAGGTTGGCAGCATGGAGGACGACGGGAATGCATTTCAGCGAATGGACGTTTCCGGATGTGGCATTCGCCGGCGTCATTTTAATCTCCATCTTCTTTGCCTTGCGTAAAGGGCTCACCCGGGAAATTATCAGCATTGTCGCACTCGTCGGCGGATTCTTTATGGCCGTGCTTTACTATCCCGCCGCGTCGAAAATATTGATCCACTACAGCAGGACGGAATCCGTCGCGAACCTGCTCGGATTTTCGATCATTTTCCTTGGCTGCATTTTGGCCGGCGCAATCGTTTCGTTTGTGATCAATCGTTTCCTGTCGGCAGTGTCGTTGAAATGGTTCGATCGCCTGTTGGGGGGAATTTTCGGCCTAATTCGCGGATGGGCCATTTCCTCAATCCTGGTTGTCGGCTTCGTCGCTTTCCCGATCAGCGAAAAAATGCTGGCTCATTCCGTTCTTGCGCCCTACCTTCTCGCCGGCGCCAGGGCGGCTGTTCTTGTCGTCCCGCAAAGCCTGAAAACAAAATTCAACGAACAGTACCGGAAAGTGCTGCAAACCTGGAACCGGAGCAGGAGCGAGAAATGAGCGATCCCGAAGTTAAACCGCAATTGCGCCTGAAAGAGCGCCTCGAAATCCTTTGCCGGGAAATGGTGGACAAGGGCATTCTGTATTCAGAGGCTATGGAGCATTTCGAGCGCTGCTTTATCGCGGAAGTCCTGCGGAAAAATGACGGCAATCTGATTCGTTCCGCCTCCAGGCTGGGAATTCATCGCAATACTCTTTCGAAAAAGGTCCGGCAACGGATGAAACGCCGGCTTCGCCCGCAATAAACCGCTTCCGTTTCTATTGTAAAGTATTATTTATCAATTGTTTATAGAATTTTTCGCCACGAGATTGACAATCGGAACTTCGCTCTTATACTATTAGCGCTCACTTCGAGTGAGTGCTAATCCTAACGAGAAGTTCTTATAAGCAACCTTCTGGAGAGGAGATAATTTATGAATGTCAGGCCTTTGCATGACCGGGTTCTTGTTAAACGGGTAGAGGAAAAGGAAGTGGTTAAGGGTGGAATCATCATCCCCGACACCGCGAAAGAAAAACCCATGGAGGGAGAGGTCATTGCCGCAGGTCCGGGAAAAATCATGGACGACGGGAAGCGGGCCCCGATGGACGTCAAAGCGGGCGACAGGATTCTCTTCGGCAAATATTCCGGCACCGAGATCAAGATCGACGACCAGGACTATGTGATTATGCGTGAAGACGAAATTCTTGCGGTTCTTGGGAAATAACTCAGCATCAAAATTTGGAGATAAAGGAGCGTTTAGAAATGGCTAAGGAAATTATTCATGGCGAGCAGTCCCGTCAAGCGATCCTCCGGGGAGTAAACCAGCTCGCGGATGCCGTAAAGATTACGCTGGGCCCAAAGGGCCGCAATGTGGTTTTGGACAAGAAGTTCGGATCGCCCACGATCACCAAAGACGGCGTGACTGTCGCCAAAGAAATCGAATTGAAGGACGGGATGGAGAATATGGGCGCACAGATGGTTCGCGAAGTGGCGTCCAAGACCTCGGATGTAGCGGGCGACGGGACGACCACCGCCACCGTTCTGGCCCAGGCCATCTTCCGTGAAGGCGTGAAAAATGTCGCCGCCGGCGCCAATCCCATGGCGCTGAAGCGCGGGATCGAAAAGGCTGTGGAAGCCGCCGTCAGTGAATTGAAAAAGCTGAGCAAGCCTGTCAAAGGCGAAATGATTTCTCAGGTGGGCGCCGTATCGGCGAACAACGACAAGACGATCGGCGGAATCATCGCCGAGGCGATGAAAAAAGTCGGGAAAGACGGTGTCATCACCGTTGAAGAAGCCAAATCCATCGAAACATCTCTCGAAGTCGTCGAAGGCATGCAGTTCGACCGCGGATATCTCTCCCCTTATTTCGTCACGGATCCGGAGAGAATGGAAGCCGAACTGAACGACGCTCTGATTCTGCTCAATGAGAAGAAGATCAGCTCGATGAAGGACCTCCTTCCCCTGTTGGAACAGGTGGCCAAAAGCGGACGCCCGCTTCTGATCATCGCCGAAGACATTGAAGGCGAAGCGCTTGCAACCCTGGTGGTCAACAAGCTGCGCGGAACGCTGCAGGTCGCCGCAGTTAAAGCCCCCGGATTCGGGGATCGGCGCAAAGCCATGCTGGAAGACATCGGGATCCTGACGGGCGGCAAAGTGATTTCCGAAGACCTTGGCATCAAACTCGAAAACGTACGGCTGGAAGATCTTGGCCGTGCGAAGAAGATCAGCATCGACAAAGACAACACCACCATCATTGAAGGCTCCGGGAAACACGCCGACATTGAAGGCCGCGTAAAACAGCTGCGCGTTCAAATCGATGAAACCACGTCGGATTACGATCGCGAAAAGCTGCAGGAACGGTTGGCCAAACTGGTCGGCGGCGTGGCCGTGATCAAAGTGGGAGCAGCCACCGAAACCGAA
>CAZXSV010000060.1:0-26507 GCA_964642735.1 uncultured Acidobacteriota bacterium | reverse complement strand
TCTGGGCTTCGAGCGAGACATTCATTCCGTCCATAAGCCAGACGTAGTTTTCGCCCGTCTCCGCATTCCGCCACAGGATGTCGAGCTTGCCGTCGCCGTTGAAATCCGAAATTCCGGCTATCCTGCGGTTTGCGTCCGCAACCGTCGGCAGAAAGCCGGCCCCTGCCCGAACAGCTCCGTCCATGAACCACACGAATATCTCGCCCGAAGAAGCGTTCCGCCAGAGGATGTCCGGTTCCCGGTCGTTGTTAAAATCGGCATCGACGGCGTTGGAAAACTTATAAAGGCCTCCTCCGTCCAGAATGCCTGCGTAAACTGTCTGCGGCGAAGAAGGATCGATCGCCAGAGAAAATACATCCGCGCCGGCCAAGCCCATGTTGATTGCCGTCCAGGCGCCTCCGCCATCCGCGCTTTTGAAAACTCCTCCGCCGGCAGAGCCTGCATACACTATTGCCGGATTCTGCGGATGGATCGCGAGGGTTCGTATCTTCGCATTCGTCAATCCGTCGCTGCTCACGGTCCAAACGACGCCCCCATCGACGCTTTTGAATACGCCGCCGTCAAAGACTCCGGCATAAATCGTTTGCGGCGACGCCGGATCAATCGCCAGGGCGGATATCTCGCCTCCGGTCAAACCTGCATTGACGGCAATCCAGCCGCCGCCGCCATCCGTGCTCTTGAACACGCCGCCGCGAGTCCCGGCATAAACCGTCTGTGGCGATGACGGGTCGATCGCCAATGAAATAACGTGAGTGTCGGTCAAGCCCGAGCTGGATTCAGCCCAGCCGCCCCCGCCGTCTTCGCTCTTGAACACCCCGCCCGATGTGCCGGCGTAAACCGTCTGCGGCAAAGAAGGGTCGATCGCCAGGGAATAAACATCGACGCTGGTCAGACCCGTATTGATTGCAATCCAGCTGCTCCCGCCGTCTTCGCTCTTGAACGCCCCGCCGGCCGGGGCGCCGGCATAGACCGTCTGCGGCGTCGAAGGATCGATGGCCAGGGCCAAAATGTAATTGAGCAAAGGGCCCATACTGACTTCAGTCCAGCTGTTCCCGCCGTCCTCGGTCTTGAACGCCCCGCCCAAAGCGCCTGCATAAATCGTCTGCGGCGAGGAAGGACTGATCGCCAGGGAGCTGATTGAAATGCCGTTCAAACCTGCATTGACGGCAATCCAGCCGCCGCCTCCATCCGCACTCTTGAAAACCCCGCCGAAATAGGCGCCGGCATAGACCGTCTGCGACGCCGAAGGGTCGACTGCCAGCGTCGTGATATAGGTGTCCGGCAAGCCTGTGTTGACAGCCACCCAATGGCTCGCTCCGTCCCCGCTCTTGAACACGCCGCCTCCGGTGCCGGCGTAAATCGTCTGCGGCGCCGAAGGATCGATTGTCATACAAATCACATTGGTGTTGTTCAGGCCGGCGTTGACGGCCGTCCAGCTGCCGCCGCCATCGTCGCTTTTAAAAGCTCCGCCCCAGGTAGCTGCATAGACTGTTTGAGGATGAGTCGGGTCGATAGCGAAAGCATAGACAACGGTGCTGGTCAAACCCGAGTTGACCGGGATCCAGCTACCCCCGCCGTCTTCGCTCTTGAACGCGCCGCCCCAGGCGCCTGCATAGACCGTCTGCGGCGAGGAAGGGTCGATCGCCAGGGAAATAACGTGAGTGTCGGTCAAGCCCGAGTTGACCGGGACCCAGCTGCCTCCGCCGTCTTCGCTCTTGAACACACCGCCCAATGTGCCGGCATAAACCGTTTGCGGCGTTGAAGGATCGATCGCCAGCGCCCCGACAACGGCGTTGGTCAAGCCGGCGTTGACGGCAGACCAACTGCCTCCGCCGTCCTCGCTCTTGAAAACCCCGCTGCTGGCTCCGGCATAAAGTGTTTGCGGCGTTGCGGGATCGATCGCCAGCGAGGATATCTCAAGACCGGTCAAGCCTGTATTGACGGCCATCCAGCTGCCTCCCCCATCCGTGCTCTTGAATACGCCGTTGTGCTGAACGCCTGCATAGATCGTCTGCGGCGAGGTTGGATCGATCGCCAGGGCTCTGGGGTTTTCGCCCGCAGGCCCATTACTGATCCATACCTTTCCGGATCCATAGATACACGGGGCCATCAGCCCGAATGTAAGACAAAATAGAACTGAAAGCCGCACAGCGGGCTCAATCGCATGTTGGAAGAATTTATGTTTTCGCATGGAATGGCCACCTTCCGTTTAAAAATGTCATACACATTTGACAAACCGGGATTTCGAAACGCAACTTTTCCCTGGCGCATCAGCGCCGCCGGCGATCCCAGTCGATCAACAAGCTAATTGGCGAAACGGTCCCGTTGGACTCTTCCGGCGCATCCAGGCAATGGGCGCTCGCAGCGTTTCGCTATGGGGATGTCCCTGATTCCGCCTGTATTGAAGTCTCCTGCGCCCACAGCCTGGGCTGCCGTATTCCGGCCCAAGCCGTCCCATTCATAATCCGTTCAAATTCCCGCCCGTCGAAGCATCCTGCCACAGAAGGTGCGACTTTGGTCCGCGTCCCGGCAACCTGCGGCTGCGGTCTCCCGTTTGCCGTTCGGCCGGGCTGACGCGAAAAAACACTAAGGCGCTTTTACCCTCTTCTATGCTATGGATACAGACGCCGAATTGAAATAGAACTTGAAGGATATTTGAATTGCCCGAAAGTGCCACCGGATTCGGCAAGGAATAGAACTTTAGTATGGTTTTATGCCCTAAGACCGCCGAATTGCAGGATTAAGCTAAACTCATCCTGTCGGGATTGACCCTTGCCCGCCGATGTGCCATAAATATTGAACAGATTGTCAGGAGTCTCGGGAAGTGGGAACCTGATAGGCGCTGCTCATCAGGATCGGCAAATAGCTTTCCCGGACAGGCATGGATGTAAAATGGAATCAAGGGATTTGCCGATGCCGCCTCGAAAATTTCCCCGCCGCGCAGATTGGAAGCAAAGCGCCGATGGCCTTTATCCTTGTCGGAATGCCGCCGAAGGAGACGGTCGCTTTGATTATGCATATAGCCTGAAAGCTATGGATGGCATTCCTGCGGCAGATTCCCTTGATTTTCGCGCAACCGGATCGCCCCATGGGCCCCTAGCAGGAAGCAACTCACAGAAGGAGATTTGATTTTATGACGTTCGCTGAAAATTTAAGCAGAAGAAAATTTCTATCCGCAAGCGCTCTCGCCCTTTCGCCCGTAGCCCTGCCGCTGCCGGGGTTCGCCCCCGTCACGGCGAGTCCTCAGGCGAAGGCTTCCATTATCCGGCGCAAGCTGGGTCGGACGGGATTGCAGGTCCCCATCGTAAGCATGGGAGTGATGAACGCCGACAATCCCGAGGTGGTGAAACGATCCTACGAGATCGGCGTTCGCCTCTTCGACACCGCCATGGGATACCAGGGCGGGCGAAACGAAGAAATGATCGGTTCCGTCATTAAAAACCTTGGAGTGCGCGACAAGGTTTTCATTCAAACCAAGATTAGAAAACCGCGGACGTCTCCAACCGCCACTGCCGAAGAAATCAGCAAACAGATGCTCGCCGATTTCGACGGGTGCCTGAAAAGGCTCCAAAGCGACTATGTCGACCTCCTGCTCATGCATGGACCCAGCGTTAGCGACATGAATGATCCCGGGGTCCTGCAGGCGTTGAGCGAAGCAAAAAAGCAGAAACGCGCGCGCTTTGTAGGAGTGTCCACGCACTCCATGCAAGCCGCCGTCCTCAATGACGCCGCAAAAACAAAGTTTTACGATTCCATCACCGTGTCCTTTAATTTCACGCAGGCGGGGGACAGCGCCTTGATCGACGCCGTCAAGAATGCGGCTGCCAGCGGCGTCGGAATCATTGCCATGAAAACTCAGGCATCCGGACGGCGCGGCCCCGGTTCGGGCGCGACCGTCAACCAGACCGCGGCTCTCAAGTGGGTATTGAATCACCCGGAAGTGACGACGGCGATTCCGGGATATACCAACTTCGAACATATGACGGAGGATTTCTCTGTCGCCTTCGGGCTCGAATACACGGAGCAAGAGAAGAAGTTTCTGGAGGAGAAAAACCTTCGAGCTGAAATGCAGTTCTGCCAGCAATGCGGCCTCTGTGTGAAAACCTGCTCCCGCGGCGCGGACATTCCGGCGCTGATGCGCACCCATATGTATGCGGCGCGCTATGGCAATTTCTTCCATGCCCGGTCCACGCTGGACGAAATTGCTGAAAACGCGAATTTGCAGCTTTGCCGATCGTGCCGGGATTGCAGCGCGCGCTGCGTCAACGACGTCGATATCGCCGCGAATATCGGCGATCTGAGGGCCATGTACCTTTAAAGCAGACCCTCCTGCTGCGGAGAACGCGGGAACAGGCCTTCCCCGTGTTCTCCGTGCATTCCTCAGAGGCTTTTCTTCATTCAGGCATTGCGCCCGGCGCCCGGTGCGGGATGCGGCGGCGAAAAAAACCCCTCCTATTTCAGGCAGGCGCTTGCCTGGGACAACGCGAATTCCGCCGATGAACCGCCGAGAGCTATGACGATGCGGTTGCCGCTTCGTAGCGCCGCCATGTTCCCGTAATAGTTGTCTTTGCCCAGGAACCCGCCGTCGGCAGGCGCCGTCAGGTCGCGCAGCACGCTTCCGCTGGTCGAGGTGAATTGCCGGTACCTGGCCATAGCCTCTTTCGCGGCTTCGCTGTCGCCCGGCGAAGCGACGATGATTTTGAATTCGTCGCCCCCTTTTCTATAGCGCGCTTCGAATCCCTGGGTCAGATAGGTCTGGCCAAGGATGTCTTTCGGCAGATAGCGGACGGAATGAGGAATCCGGTCTTTAGCCGGCAGCGCGTCTATTTCAGGCAAAGACTTTCCAGGCTCCCCGATTTTCTCGCTCAGGCGCTGTGCGAAACTCTTCATCTCCTGTTTCAGGTCCTCGCTCTCCTGAAAAACGGTTATCTTGGAATAATACGGCCCGGACCAGAAATGAAGCGCGGTGCCTCCGACATATCCTTCAGAGCCGACCTTCAAAAATTCCGAATCGGGATTCAGTTCCGACGCGTAGATGCCGAAGGCGTTGCGAGGATCTTTCATCCGGTAAACTTCCACAACCGCCTCGGACGGCTTCTGCGGATGCTTGTATTCCGTTGTCACGACTTCCTCAAAACCGTAGATAAGGTAATTTTCGGCGGCGCCGTTGATGTATTCAAACAGGTCGTCGGGATTAAAGAAGCGGACCTCGGAACCGCGAACCCATCCCGGCACGGCATTGTCTTCGGGCAGCAGCGCCAGCATTTTCCGGTCGTCGGGATTGAGAGCTGCCTGGGTTTTTTGCAGATCGGTTTTAACGGACTTTTCTTCCTTGCTTGAGCAAGAAATAAAAGAAGCAAGGACAAAGATAAAGGCCAGACGGATGCAGGCTTTTCCGGATTTCATATCGATTCCTCCATGACGCTACAGACGGGCGGCAAAGTTCTATTTATAGGCGCCGCTTTCCAGGCGGATCTGGTTTGTCCGCGAGCGCGTCTCCCCAATATTGGTTACATAGATTGCAGGGCGATCCTGCACCGGGCAGGCATTCTCGCAGATGCCGCAGCCGACGCAGCGGTCGACGTCGACGCGCGGGCGTTGCACCGTAACGACGGTCCCGTCCGAGCGCGTCGCCGTTTCCGCCAGAACCCAGATGGCCTTGGGAGACGTCGGGCAAAACTCCTCGCAGACGATGCAGGGAATATCCATCGCCCAGGGAAGGCACCGCCCCCGGTCGAAGAACGCCGTGCCGATTTTGATAGGCTTGGCAGTCGGATCGGGATCGCCTGTCTTGAGAGATTTTCCGATCTTTTCAGCTTCCGTAATTTTCCAGATGGCCCCCGTGGGACAGACTTCACCGCATAAAACGCAATTATATTCACAATAGCCCGCCCTCATGACTAGCATGGGCGTCCAGATCCCTTCGATTCCCGATTCGTGCAGCGCCGGCTGGATGGCGTTGGTGGGGCACACTTTCATGCATTGGCCGCATCGGATGCACCGGGCGAGGAACTCTTCTTCCTCGAGCGACCCGGGAGGCCGGATCAGGCGTTCGTTGCGTTTTTTGACAAGGCCCAGGCTGGCGCGAAACAAGGGCAGCGCCACGAATCCTGCGGCGAAGCTTTCCATCACGCGCCGCCTCTTCAGGTCCGGTTTGACATTAATGGATTGCCGTTCCTGCTTCGGGAAAAATTTAAACTTCAGGGCATCGTGCGGGCAGACGCTTTCGCAATTGAAACACAGATGACATTCGGCCTGCCTCCACGGGACTTTGCCCTGAGGGTCGCATGCGCCCTGGCAGTGAAGCAGGCAGCGATTGCAATCGTCGCATCTGGCGTGATCCTTTTCCATGCCGAAGATCGCCCACCGGGAGAACAAGCCCATTAGGGCGCCCAAAGGGCAAATGCCCCGGCACCAGAATCGTGTGATGAAGCGGTTCAGCGCCAGGACCGCGAGGAAGATGCCTCCGATAAGAAAACCGACATGGTAATACTGAGGTTTGTAGCTCAAAAGGTTGGCGCCGAAAACGAAATACCCGGCGTCCGCGACGAACTGCAGCGCGCCGATGTTGGACGCGTAAAGAGAATCGAATGCGAACCGGAGGGCTGCGCTGATCCCCGGCAGAATGGAGGTCGTCAGCGAGCGGACCAAAAAGGCGATGGGATCGATCAATCCTATCTGCAGAGAAGTAAACAGCGAGAGGGCGAGGAACGCAAACAGCAGATAGTACTTGGTGGACATCCACTTTTTGTAACGATTGGACTCGATCCTCGCCATCCCTTTCCGTTCCGGCCTGAAACTGGAAAAAAACTGATTCAGCGTTCCCAGAGGGCAGACCCATCCGCAGAAAAACCGTCCGATGAAAATCGTTCCTGCGAGGATAATCAAGGCAAGAGCCACTTTGTTGTAAATCGCGTGCGAGGAAAGCGCGGTCGAAACAGCCACCAGGGGATCCATTTCAAGGAAGAGGCTCACCGGATATTGCAGCCGTATCATTTCCGAGGAAGTCTGGTCGAAATTGCCGCGAAATTCAGTCTGGAAAAGAAGAAAGAAGAATAGAGCAAGAAAAAAGCCCTGAGAAATCCTGCGGACCCATCGAATCCGCCTGCCTCGGGCCGAACCCTGCGAAACCTTCGATTTTTCAACAGAACCTTTGCTTTCGTTCACGGCATTCATGGGAAAACCTTGTTGCGCCTTGCGCGGTCAGCGACACAGGCTTGGCGGACTTGACAGGGCGAGCCCAAATTTGGCCTTGAAGCGAACGCCCTGAGTTTTGTATTGCCTGCACACAACAACACCGGCGGTCATGTCAACCGGATGCTCTTCACATTCATTTGCCCGAGATCCATTCGGCCGAGGCCCCTCTTCTGCGCAATCGCCAGATAAGGGAGCTGTTCCGTCCGAAGGCCGAGCAGGCTTGCCCCAAAAGCGTCGATTGCGACCGGATCCGTCCCGGCAGCAATTGTTTTCATGACCCGAACGTCGTTGAGATTCCCTCCCTGGGGGCCGTTGGAAACCAGAACTCTATAAGCGTCCAGTATCGTCAGGGTCGGACGAATGAAGGTCGCCAGATCGACGACGCTGACATCGATATTTTGATGCAGCTGGTTTCTTCTCCCGCCCAGCATGCCGTACCAGTTTTTCAATCCCATGGTGGCGCGGCAAAGGTTGTGATGTTTCACGACGGGAAGGTTGATGACCTTGTCCGCTTCCACGATCGGCGTGAAAACCGGCCATACGGAAAGGAGTTCGCCGTTGAAACGGTAGTCGCGGAACTTCCTTTCTTCCGGCAGCACGACCGAGGCGCCTGCGGCCTCGGCGCTTGCGGCGATCCCGCTGCGCTGGAAGCAGCGGCGCGGATCGTTGCAGGAAACGTCGGTCACGACCACCTTATGCGCGCCCGCTTCAAAGCAGAGCTCAACGACCTTGCGGACAAGATCCGGATTGGTGTTGGCCGCCTGCTGCGGAACTCTATCCCATCCGATATTCGGCTTGAGAACCACGACATCGCCCCTGGACACGAAGCGATTCATGCCTCCCAACGCCTGGACGGCTTGCGACACAAGCTGCTCGGGAGAACCGCCCGTCACGGTCACGACAGGCGGCGTGGTTTCGGGAAGGTCGACCAGGTAGCTGCGGACTTGAGCTCCGGCCAACTCTTTCCGGGGATGCCGGTTCCTTGACCAGAGCCACAGGCCGGCGCCGGAGGTCGCCAACGCGGCCAGGCCGGCTCGAGAAGAGCGTTCAAGGAATTGACGGCGGCTTGTTTTTTCTTCAGGCATGGATTCTTTCTTGCGCGGCGACCAGAGCGCAAATTACCTTTAATAGCATCGATGGCGGCCCTGCGATGGCCACATCGGAATTCAGAAAACCGGCGCTTTCAAACGCGCCCCAGCAGAGCATGCGCCTCCGCCAGCCTTTCGGGAATACGGAGCTTCTGCGGGCAGTGATCCATGCAACTGCCGCAGGAAACGCAGGCGTCCGCCCTGCAATCGAGCTTGGCGTAAAGCGTCCGGGCGGCTGCTATATCGCCGTCGTCCGAAGCATAGCGCTCAAAGCGCAGAATCTCAGCAATTGGCACATGCTGCGGGCAGTGCGGCTGGCACTCCGTACAAAGACGGCAGGCTGTCTCGTCCGCCCTGGCCGTCATGAGGTCGATCGCCCGGGCATCGGCGGCGCGCAGAGTTTTCCCGGCGCCGGAATAGGTTTCAGCGAATTCAGCAAGGTTCCGCACACGGATGACGGCGAGGTCGATTTTGGATGCGGTCGTAAGCCATCGCGTCAGCGCATTGTGCGGCGCCGTCCCTGCGGGCAGCTTGTCCATAAATCCGGCTTCCTGCTTCATGCGACCGATGCCGCGGGCTGTTTTCATGGCGATCGTTCCGAAATTCTTCTTCCGCGCAAATTCCAAAAAACGGTTTATGGCCGGATCCTCGCCGTAGGAATACATGATCTGGGCGTGTTCGTAAAGACCGTCTTCGACGACAGCGGTCAGGACTTCGGCCGCGTTTTCTCCGCCCGGCACACGCGCATTGCCTGCATAGCCGTGCTGGGACAGGCAGAGGTGCTTCACCAGCCCTTCCTTTTTGAGCCGTTCAAAGGCGCGGACGAATCCCCGATTGTTTTTGACTTCGGCGGCGTTGTGGTAGCCAAAATGGAACTGCATGTCGTCGAAATACCCGAGTTTGCTTTGAGCAAGCGCTTCCTTGACGAATGCACAATGCGATTCTTCGTCGATGCGGCCGGTTTCGTGGTTCCCGCCGACGCGATCCACCGTCACCTGGCAGTAGTGCGCCTCGCGGTTTTTCAGGATGGTCGCGGGCATTCCAGCCCCCGTCCACCGGTTGGCCATGTGCCAATAGTTCATCCCGCATCGAACGCCGGCATCCACCAGAGACGGATCCATGCCGCCGAATCCGATCAGGATCGAGACTTCGCGGCCGCTGTAGCCTAGCTTTCTGCGCGGCAGCGTCTCCACTTTTCCCGCAGCTTCCTCTATGGAATCAACAGCCGCAGCCCGGCCGTCGAAAGTCCCTCCCAGCCCGGCGACAACCATAGCCGTAGAACGCTGCAAAAACTCTCGACGCTTCAGGCTGTTTTTGCGGCTCATAGTCGACCCCTCCTTTCACAAACTACACGGTTGCGCAAAACCTGTCAAACAGATATGAATAGCCTATAGAGACCCCAAGTTCTTGAATTCTTGCCTGGCGGCTTCCTTCAAAACCTCAAGGGCCGCGCTCAGTTGGGCCGTGTGCAATTTTTGCACTGTTTTCGGCGTGTTGTGCAAAAGATGCATCGCGCAATCGGCCCTGCCCCGCAATATCGCGGCAAAACGCATTGGCACGAGAATTGCAAACTAAAAGATCGAACGCGGAACATGGTGGACCGCAAAACAAAGCAGCGCCGGGATGCATTCGGCGGCGCAAATGACAGGGAGGCATTTATGAAGAAAAAAATGTTGGGAATCGCTGCTTCGGCAGTACTGGCTTTCGGATTGTTGGCGACTGCGCCGTCGGCGGTCGCACAGACGTCGGCGCCGTGTGAAACGCCCGGCGCGGGTCCTCGCGACGGCAGCGGACAGGGGCAGGGGCTTCGCGACGGCAAAGGCAACGGCCCGCGCAACGGCCAGGGATATGGTCAGAAGCGGGGCCAAGCCGGCAGTCTGCAGAATGGCAAAGGCAAGGGAGCGACCCAAGGCCGAGGCCGAGGCCAGGGACTGCGGGACGGCAGTTGCATCAATCGCGGCGTGCAACCCGGCGCCGGACGGGCGATAGCCCAGTAATGTTGTTTTCAGGAAAGGCCGTCTCCGGAAATGTTGCCGGACGACCGGTCGCAGGCAGGCAAAGGCCAAGCCTGCCTGCGACGCTTCATCCCTCCATGCGATTCCGAAACGGAACGTGAAGTCCGGCCGGAAAGTCTTGACCGGGCGCCGGCAATCTCTGACAATAATGAGGCCTATTTCACGAAGAACTCGCGAAGGATTTATCTCTTTGTCCTTCGCGGCGGTTTTTTTCGGCGACAGCTTTGGAATGCGAGCTTCTATCATTTGCAATGCTTGGCTTTTAGGTTATAAACAGATGTATGACGAGAAGCCATGCATCCATTCATCTCTGCGAAGGGAGGTTTACACATGTTTGTGCAGCAGTTTTTTGTAAAGGGATTGGCGCACAGTTCGTATCTGCTTGGCGGCGAGGACATTTGCGCCATTATAGACCCGCGGCGCGACATTGACATTTATCTACAGGCGGCCGAAGACATGGGAATGAAGATCACCCATATCCTCGAAACGCATCTTCATGCGGATTTCATTTCGGGGCACCTGGACCTGGCCGAAGCGACCGGGGCCGTCATCTACGCCCCGAAATCGGCCAAGTGCCAATTCAAGCACAAAGCCGTCCGAGAGGGCGACACGTTCAAAATTGAGGATATGGAGATCAAGGTGATCGAAACTCCCGGCCACACCCCGGAGCACATCAGCTATGTCGTGACCGACACGGGTCGCGGAAGCGAGCCGGCGGCCGTCTTCTGCGGCGACACTCTGTTTGTCGGAGACGTGGGACGTCCCGATCTGTTCCCCGGCATCGCCAAAGAACTCGCCAGCAAGCTTTACGACAGCCTGAAGAAGCTGATGGAACTGCCCGATTTCTGCGACGTTTATCCGGCGCATGGCGCCGGCTCCCTGTGCGGCCGGGCAATGGGGGCCAAGCGGACGACCACCATCGGATACGAACGAAAATACAACAGCGCCCTTCAGATTCCCGACCGTGAGGAATTCATCAAGTCGCTGACCACCAACATGCCTGCGGCGCCGGATCATTTCAGCCGCTGCAGCGCCGTCAACGGAAAAGGCCCGGCCCTGGTACGGGAGCTGCCGTCCATCGTCCCCATGAATCCCGCTGAATTCAGAAAAGCCGCGGCGAAAAAGAAAACCATCGTGCTGGACATCCGAAGCTACGAGGCCTTCGGCGGCCAGCATGTCCCCGGGTCCTTCCACATCGACTTCGGCGGGAACTTTTCAACCTTCGCCGGATGGATCCTGCCCCCGGACCAGAACATGCTGATTGTCGCCGACTCGCTATCTGAAGCGCGCGAGGCCGGAGTGTTGTTGAAACGCGTCGGCCATGACAAATCCATCGGCTATCTGGATGGAGGCATGTTCGCCTGGGCGAAGGAAGGATTCCCGGCCAACCATGTCCCGCAGATTTCAGCGGATGAGCTCAACCGCATCATGGTCAAGGGCAAGGAGCTCTCCCTGATCGACGTCCGGGCGGCCGGCGAATTTGAAGCGCGCCACATCAAGGGCGCCGTCAATATTCCCGCGCCCGATTTGCGCTTTCGTCGCATTGCCATGAAGAAATCCGGGCCGATCGCTTTGATCTGCAGCACCGGCCACCGGTCCAGCCTCGCGGCTTCATTGCTGAAGCAGCGCGGTTTTGAAAACGTCAGCAACGTCGCGGGCGGCATGACAGGCTACAGCGCCGCCGGTTACAGCGAATCCTGCCCGATTTGCGTGGCGCCGCATATTCCAAGGGCGGGAATGAAATAGGAATGCGGTCAAAGAGGCCGGAATTCGCAACTCTCCGGTCTTGAAACAAGGAGGTGCGCATGGAATGGCTTTCAATGGAGCGATGGTCGCCTTACGCGGTCGGCGTCGGCATCGGAATACTGAGCTGGCTCGCCTTTCTGCTTTCCGACAAACCCATCGGGTGTTCGACCGCCTTTGCGCGCACCAGCGGGATGGTTGAAAAGATTTTCAGGGGATCGAAGGTCGACGCAAAGCCCTATTACCGGCAATTCGAGCCGACGATTGACTGGGAATGGATGGTGGTGATCGGGATCGTCCTGGGGGCTTTCCTCTCTTCCGTTCTTTCAGGCCGCTTTTCTCCGGAATGGATCCCGTCGTTTTGGCAGGCGCAGGCCGGAGGCGATATCCTGGCGCGATGGGCCGTCGCTTTGCTCGGCGGCGTCGTCATGGGTTTCGGCGCCCGCTGGGCAGGCGGCTGCACGAGCGGCCATGGCATCAGCGGAACGCTGCAGCTGGCGGTCAGCAGCTGGCTGGCCGCCATTTGCTTTTTCGCCGGCGGCATCCTCACGGCCATGTTCATCTTCAAGGTTCTGTTATGAACCCAAAGGAGGCGCGATGCTGAAAAACATCCATTCCAATAAAAAGCTGCAACTGGCCCTGGGCCTCCTGCTCGGAATTTGTTTCGGATTCCTTCTGCAGAAGGGGGGCGTCACCACGTACGACGTCATCATCGGACAGCTGCTCCTGAATGATTTTACCGTCGTCAAGATCATGCTCAGCGCGGTTCTTGCCGGCATGATCGGAGTTCACCTGCTCCGAAGCATGGGGCTGGCTCAGCTGCACCCCAAGCCGGGATCGTTCGGCTCGACCGTAATCGGCGGACTGATCTTCGGGGTCGGGTTCGGAATTCTCGGGTACTGCCCGGGAACCGCGGCCGGCGCCATCGGCCAGGGATCCCTGGACGCCCTTTTCGGCGGCGTGGCCGGCATCCTGATCGGCGCGGGACTGTTCGCGGCCATTTACCCCAGGATACAAGCCCCGATATTGAGCAAAGGAAACTTCGGGGAAATGACGCTGCCGGATCTATTGAAAGTCCGCCGCTGGGTCGTGGTCGTCATTGTGGCTTTCGTTATTGCCGGCCTGCTGGGATTCATCGAAAAATCGGGAGCGTAGCGATGGCGCAAACCGGTCCCAAGCCGCTCCAGTGGCTGATCCGCTATAAAAAAGCGGATTTGCCGGCGGATGTCTCGGCCGGCTTGACGATAGCCGTCATGCTTGTTCCGCAGGGCATGGCCTATGCGATGCTGGCGGGACTGCCCCCCGTCGCCGGTCTGTACGCTTCCGTCCTTCCTTTGATCGCCTATGCGCTCCTCGGTTCGTCACGCCAGCTGGCCGTCGGGCCGGTGGCGATGATCTCGCTTCTGGTTTTCGCTTCCTGTTCCCCGCTGGCCCAGCCCGGCTCGGCGGAATACGTCTCGATCGTCCTGCTGCTGACGCTCATGGTCGGCGCACTCCAATTGGCCGCCGGTTTGATCCGGCTCGGCTTTTTAATCAACTTTTTTTCCCACGCCGTCATCAGCGGTTTCACCTCGGCTGCGGCGATCATCATCGTCCTCAGCCAGATGAAACATCTGCTGGGCGTTTCGTTGGGCAGCGAACAATCGACATTCGCGCTGGCGGGCGACCTTGTCCGGCATGCCGGCAGGACGAACATCCCGACTCTGGCCGTTGGCGTCGCCTGCCTTGCCGGCCTCTTTTTTTTCAGGAAGCGCTACCCGCACTTCCCTGCCGCAATGCTTTTCGTCGTCGCCGGGACGCTGGCCGCCTATCTGGGACTTGCCGACTATGGATTGAAGACGGTGGGGAACGTCCCCAGAGGGCTGCCTCCCTTCTCCGTCCCGGAATTCAGTCTGGCGTCGGCGCGGGCGCTCCTTGCCAATGCCCTGGTCATTGTTTTTGTAGGATTCATGGAATCGATTTCGGTGGCGAAATACATAGCAGCCCGGTCGGGATACAAGGTGAATCCCGATCGTGAATTGACGGGACTGGGCGCCGCCAACGTTGTGAGCGCCTTTTCCTCCGGCTATCCCGTTACCGGAGGCCTTTCCCGCACGGCGGTGAACTTCCAGGCGGGGGCGCGCACCCAGCTCGCCTCATTGATTACAGCCGTGACGATTCTGCTGATCCTTTTGGCGCTGACCCCACTTTTCCGCTACCTGCCGAACGCGGTCCTCGGCGCTATCATCGTGGCGGCTGCAACCGGCCTGGTTGACTACAAAGAGGCTGTTCATCTTTTCAGGCTGAAAAAGGCTGACGGGTGGATGTTCCTCATTACATTCGTCTGCACTCTGTCGATCGGCCTGGAAGAGGGGCTCCTGATCGGCATGGTTTTTTCGCTTGTGTTGTTCATCTGGAAAAGCGCCAACCCGCACACCGCCGAACTCGGCTTCATTGAAGGCAAAGGCGTTTTCAGAAACGTCAAACGGTTTCCCAAGGCTAAGATCTATCCTGACATCCTGATCTTGCGCGTGGACGCTTCTCTTTATTTCGCCAACATGAAATTTCTGGAAGATCGGATTGCGAAAGACCTGGCCGCCCGTCCTCAAATAAAAGAAATCATCATGGACCTTTCGGGAGTCAACGACATCGATGCGGTTTCTATTGATGAGCTCGAAAACCTCATGGAAGCCTATGGGCGCCAGGGGATACGTTTTTCATTTGCGTCGATGAAGGGGCCGGTTCGGGACCTGGTGGCTCACGCCGGCTGGGAACAGAAATACGGCGACCGCATCAACCGCCTGTCCATTGCAGACGCCCTTAGCGGATTAGGACGGCCCGGCCATTAATCCGCGATCCGCGCCAGCGCAGCCTCGCGTTTCGCCTGATGCCAAATACTTTTTGCTTATGGAGCGCCGAAGAAGATACGCTCCATAATTGTGCTGGCGACGCCGCGGCTTTCCCGTTTAGGATAGAAAGGACTGCAATGATTCCGCTGCGGCGGATCAGGAGAGGAAATCCCATGCTGTACGGCAAGAGAAAAGAATCTTCTTTCCAATCGATGCACCGGGTCTGGCTGCTCGTTTTCATGCTGGCTTTATCCGTGAACGTTCAGGCGCAAACCTTCGGCTTCAGGTCCGTCTTCGGCAGCAACATGGTGCTGCCCCACGGGAAGAGCATTTCACTCAGCGGCTACGCGGCGCCGAATGCCGCCCTCACGCTCGAGGCAGACGGGGTTCGCTACAGTTTTCGCAGCGACGCCTCGGGAAAATGGGTTAAGGAAATTTCGCCTTTGCCGGCCGGCGGACCTTATCAGATCAAACTGCGCAGCAGCGCCGGCGAGGAAGCTGTGCTCGACAATGTCCTGGCCGGCAATGTCTGGCTCTGTTCGGGGCAGTCCAACATGGCCTATCCGGTTGCGGCTTCGGTCGACCAGCCGCAAGACTACAACCAGGGGCATGCGGCGATCCGGCTGCTTTCGGTTCCGTTGCGCACCGAGTTGGACGCGCTGGAGGAGTTCAAGGAAGCGGCGGCCTGGCTCGAGGCGACGAGCGACAGCGTGAAGAATTTTTCCGCCGTCTGTTATTTCTTCGCCCGGCAGATGGTGGAGCAGGAAGGCATTCCCCTCGGACTGGTCAACGCCTCCTGGGGCGGTTCGGCTATTGAAGCCTGGATCGGCGAACAGAGTTTGGGCGGGATTGCAGACTACGGCCGGAAAGTGAGCCAGTTGCGGCAATATCGGGAGAACCGTAGAGCCGCGGAACTTGCCTTTGCCGACGATTGGGTGCGCTGGTGGCAGGCCAATTCCGACCAGGGCGCCGTCTGGAAACAGGGAGCGCTGGACCAAAGCGCCAATTGGCGCGAGGCGCCTCTGCAGAACTGGAAGACTTACCCGGATGAGCGTCTTAAAAATCATCATGGCCTTGTCTGGTTTTCGAAAATCTTTGAATTGACGGCTGAACAGCAGGCGAAAAAAGCGACCATGGTCCTCGGCAAGATTGACGAAGTCGATTCCACATGGATCAACGGCCGGTTTGTCAACAACACCTTCGGCTATGGGACCAGGCGTGAATACCCGCTGGCGCCCGGCGTATTGCAAAAAGGCGTCAACCAGATCACGGTGAACGTTCTCAACACCTGGGACGCGGGCGGCATGTTGGGGCCGGCCGAGGAGGTGGGATTGAAGTTTGACGACGGAGAGTTTTTGCCCCTTGGCGCCGGCTGGCGCTACCGCTTCATTCCACGCCAAACCGGATACCCTCCGCGCAGTCCCTGGGAAAGCGTCTCCGGCATCGCCGGCATGTTCAATGCCATGATTTCCCCTCTCAAACCTCTTGAGCCGGCAGGCGCCGTCTGGTATCAAGGAGAATCCAACGCTGAAACCGCCCATACTTATCGAAGCCTGCTTTCGGCGCTGATCTCCGACTGGCGCCGGCATTTCAACCGGCGGTTCCCTTTTATAATCGTTCAGCTGCCGAATTACGGAACTCCGGTTGCCGCCCCCGGCGAATCCGGCTGGGCGACAATACGGAACGCTCAGCAGCAGGTCGCCATCGAAGACCCTCAGGCCGGCCTTGTCGTCACACATGACGCCGGGGATGACCGGGACATCCATCCCAGGCGAAAATGGATCGTGGGGGCGCGCGCGGCGCGGGTTGCGCAGGCGTTGCAGGGAGGCGGCGCAGCGGACGGCGTAGTCCCGGCCGTACTGAGCCTTGATCCGAACAGCGTTGTGCTCGACTTCTCGCCTCCGCTGCAGCCCGTTCGAAAAAGCAAAGAAACGGCCGGCTTCATCCTGTGCGCAGCCGCCGGAGGAGGCTGCAAATCCGCCGTCGCCGTTCAGACCGGGAGCCGGATTAAAATCAACCTGGACGCTTTGCACGACGCCGGCAGGCTGCGCTACTGCTGGTCGGACGGCGGGCAATGCGAGCTCAAAACGCTAAGCGGGCTGCCCGTCAGTTCGTTTGAGCTGCTCCTGCCGCGCACCAGGTAGATGCGGCAAGACGTTTGGTCATTTTCAGGGCCTGCCGGGCGTCAAGGCGCAGGATACCCGCGGCGGCCGGCGTTTTAGTCCGGCTCGCGGGCAAGCGTTGACATCGTCCGGGCTTTCGGTTGAAATGTTTGGGTTCATTAACGGGAGAGGCGCAATGCTGGCAATAACGTTTCACGGAGCGGCGCAGACCACAACCGGGTCCATGCACCTGGTCGAGGCCAACGGTTTGCGCATTTTATTGGACTGCGGCCTGTACCAGGGCCATCGGAAAGAGGCTTTCGAACGCAATCGCAGCCTTCCTCTGGATCCTTCCAAACTCGACGTGGTCGTCCTGTCGCATGCCCATATCGACCACAGCGGCAACCTTCCGACGCTGGTCAAGCGCGGATTCCGCGGCCGCGTCCTCTGCACGCCGCCGACGGCCGATCTGTGCGACATCCTGCTGCGCGATTCCGCTTTCCTGCAGGCGCAGGACGTCAACTTCGTCAACAAAAAGCGCCGCGCGCGAGGCCAAAACCTTTTCGAACTGCTGTACGACATCCCTGACGTCGACCGGTTGATGCGGCAGATGCAGCCGGAGCCGCTGCACCGGGAAATCGATCTCGGCAGGAACGTCTCGCTCACTCTCCACGAAGCCGGCCATATCCTGGGATCGGCGATGGTCCAGCTCGACGTCCGTCTGCCGCACGGCCCGTCTCAGAGAGTGGTTTTCACCGGCGACCTAGGCCAGAAAGATCAGCCGCTGATCCGCGATCCTGCGATCGTGGAGGGCGCTAACGCCCTGCTGATCGAAAGCACTTACGCCGACCGCGACCACCCATCGGCCGAAGATGTGATGGGCCGCCTGAAGGGATTCATCGAAGATATCCATCATCAGAAGTCGCGCCTGATCATTCCGGCCTTCAGCGTCGGCCGCACGCAGCACATCCTTTACGCTTTAAACAAATTGACGGAGAAGCGGCGCATCCCGTTGACGCCCGTCTACGTGGACAGCCCGCTTGCTTCGCAAGCCACCGCGATTTACGCCCGCCACCGCGAGTGCTACGACGAGGACGCAGCCGCTATGCTGCGCAGAGGCGACGACCCGCTCAAGTTCCCGGGCCTTGAATTCACCCACAGCGTCGCGGAAAGCATGGCTTTGAACAACAAGCCGGGGCCTCTCGTCATCATTTCGGCTTCGGGAATGTGCGAGGGCGGCCGGATTGTCCACCACCTGCGCAACGGCATCGTCGATCCCCGCAACATCGTTTTGATCGTCGGTTTTCAGGCGGAAAACACCTTGGGGCGGCGGATTGTCGAGCGCCAGCCCGTCATCAGGATTTTTGGCGACGAATTGCCGCTAAACGCCCGGGTGCACACCATCAACGCTTTGAGCGCGCACGCCGACCGCCGGGGATTGATGGCCTGGTTCGACGCCGTCAATTCGAAGGCTCTGAGACATGTCTTTGCCGTCCATGGCGACGAAGTCCAGGTCGGCGCCATGAAGAGCCTGCTCGAATCGCACGGCGCGCAAGGCGTGTTGGCGCCCGCGCCGGGGCATAGAATAACGCTGTCCGAATGATGCCTCGCCGCCGCCATTCGGCTATAATTCATTCATGGCGCGTCCATCGAGCGCAAGGAGGATAGGTCTTGGCAAAAGCAATTGTCGTGTATGCAACCCGGTCTGGAAACACGAAAGCGATGGCGGAATCGATTGCCGCCGGCCTCCGTGAAACAGGGATCGATGCAACAATAATCGATGCAGACGCCGCAACCGGCGAATCCGGCATCGCCGGATATGACATCTATTTGTTCGGTTCGGCCACACAGCATGGCGAAATGCTGCATCCGATGAAAAAACTGCTCCTCATCGCCGAGCGGTCCAATCTGCAGGGGAAAACGGGAGGGGCTTTCGGATCCTACGGCTGGAGCGGCGAAGCGCCGGAAAAAATCCAGGAGGCGATGGAGTACCGCTGCGGCATGAAAATGCCCGAAAACGCTCTGCGGATCAAGGCGCCGGGATCAACCGAAAAATTGCAGCAGGAGTCCCGGGATTTCGGACAAAAAATCGGCAGGAAGGCAGACTCTCCAATCCAGGGGGCGGACAATCCATAGGATCGATGGCGATCGCAACCGGCGCCGGCTACAGGTGCTCGATCAAAATCCTGACTCCGATTCCGATGAGAACCAGGCCCCCGATCGCCTCCACCCGCTTTCCCCACAGCGAACCGATCCGCCGGCCCAGCAGCATGCCGGCTACGGTAAACGACGCGGCGACCGCCCCGATGACAGCGGCTGGAACAAGGATCGGGGCTCCGACCATCGCGAGAGAAAGACCCACGGCCAAAGCGTCGACGCTGGTCGCCACAGACAACAAAATCAGGCTCATGCCGGAAGTCGGATCGACTGACGGCTTCTTGCCGTCGTTTTGTTCGCCGACTGCGTTCCACAGCATCCGGCCCCCGATAAATGCGAGCAGGCCAAACGCGACCCAGTGGTCGAATTCCGATATGTAGCGGTACACAGCCTTGCCTGCGTTCCAGCCGATGGCGGGCATGAGCGCCTGAAAGAGCCCGAAATGAAAGGACAGGCGAAATACCTGGCGCTTCCTCAGCGGATTCAAAGCAAGTCCGGCGACTATGGCGACGGCGAATGCGTCCATCGCCAGAGCGCACGCAATAGCAATAAGGCTGAGCCAATCCATTTGCCGCAAACTCCTCCGGGCAGGCCGCCGGCGGTTCCTGAACCGTTATGAGGGTATCATGATAGATAAAACCGGGGACGGACGCCAGACGCAAATAGGCCGGCGGATGAGCCCAAAACATCGAAGGATGTATTCAGATCTGCGTAAACCGGAAGGATGCGGATACTTGATCCTCTTCGAAATTCTTTTCTATTTGTCGAACCCCCTGTGCTAGAGTTTTCTTTGAGGAAAAACAATGACTGGTCATGCAAGAAAAACCTGAACCGGGCTGCGATTGCACGGCGTGCAAATGTTTGTTTGCCATGCGGCTGCGTTCTCGCGCCGCCTTCCGGGAAAGGCCCTGCAGGAAAATCCCCCTGTTTGACAATCCACTCCCCGGCATGCGGCTGACGATCAAAGCCTGGAAGGAGAAACCGATGTCCAAAACAATTGACGCCCGCGGACTGGCGTGTCCGCAACCTGTGCTTCTCGCACGAAAAGGTTTGGCGGAAAACCAATGCATCGTCGTCATCGTAGACAACGAAACATCCCGGCAGAATGTCGCGCGCATGGCTGAAAAATCGGGCTGCAAGGTTGAAGTTGAGAAACACGAAGACGGGATTTATATGACTGTCAAAAAGGGAGAATCGCCGCTGCCGGAAGTTTCGGAAATTCCCGCAACTGCGCCGGCTTCGGGTCCGCTTGTTCTCACCGTCCCGAGCGAGTTCATGGGCCGCGGAGACGATGAACTGGGCCATGTACTGATCCGGATGCTTCTCCATACGCTCGGCGAAGCGACACTCTTGCCCGACACGATCATCTTTTTAAACAGCGGCGTCAAACTGACGGCCGAAGGCTCCCCGGCCCTGGAGGATCTGCACAGCCTTCAAAATCGCGGGACGCAAATACTGGTGTGCGGAACCTGTCTGGGGCATTATGGGATCAAGGACAAGGTCGCCGTCGGCGAAGTTTCCAACATGTATGCGATAGCGGAAGCATTACTGCAGGCGGGAAAGGTTGTAAGTCTATGACGAAGGAACAAATCCGTCTCACGGCACTGACCGGCGCTGCAGGTTGAGCGGCCAAGATGGGCCCCGAAGCCCTGGCGCAGGTGCTGCGCCCTCTGCAGAATCTGTTTCATGCTCAGGATTATCCATCCCTGCTCGTGGGATTGGAAATAACCGACGATGCGGCCGTCTATAGGGTGGCGGACGACCTCGCCGTCATTCAGACGCTCGACTTTTTCACGCCGATCGTGGACGACCCGTACGATTTCGGCGCGATCGCCGCTGCCAACGCAATGAGCGACGTTTACGCCATGGGCGGCCAGGTGGCGCTTGCGCTCAATATCTGCGGCTTTCCTTCAAGCCTGCCTGCGGAAACCATCGCCGAAATATTGCGCGGAGGGGCGGAGAAGGTCCTGGAATCCGGCGGCGTGCTCGCCGGCGGCCATACGATAGAAGACAAAGAGCCCAAATACGGCCTGGCGGTAATGGGGCTGGTGCACCCGGACCGCATCCTGACGAAAGCCGGAGCGCGTCCCGGCGATGCGCTGGCGCTGACCAAACCTCTGGGCGTGGGCATCATCGCCACCGCGGCGAAAGGCGACGCTGCGGATCCCGCTCACGTCGCCGCAGCGATCGAAAGCATGAAAAAACTCAACAGGCAGGCGGCCTTTCTTATTCAGCAGGCCGGCGTCCATGCCTGTACCGATATTACCGGCTTTGCGCTGCTTGGACATGCGTGCGAAATGGCGGAGAAAAGCGGCGTGCGGCTTCGCTTCCACCTAAATCAAATCCCTTTTCTGGATGGAGCGAAGCGCTATGCCGCCGAATGGCTGTTTCCGGGCGGAGCATGCCGGAACCAGCAATGCTACGAACGTCACGTGGAATTCGCGGCGGACGTTCCGGAGGAAATGCGGCAGCTTCTTTTCACGCCTGAAACCTCGGGCGGCCTGCTTGTGGCCGTTCCGCAGGAAAAAATAGAGCGGGCAAAAAAACTCTTTGCGGATTCCGGCCATTCTTTTTGGATTGTCGGCGAAGCGATGGAAGGGCAGGGGCTGCAGGTCGTCCCTTCCTGATCGGGTCCTGTCACCCCTGGATAGCGGCCAAGTCTTCTTCAACGCTCCTGATTTGAAAAATATCGTATTTTTTCATGAAGCGCCGTCCTGCATCGGTCTGCAGAAATGCGGGAAGGCTCGGCCCGATGCGAATTCCGCGCACTCCCAGGGCGGCGAGCGCGAGGATGACGCCTACAGCCTTCTGGTCGTACCATGCGATGTCCAGGGCGACCGGAAGATTGTTGATGTGGGGCGCTCCCACGGCCGCCTGCAGCGCCAGCGCGATCCTTACAAGAGAATAGCAGTCGTTGCATTGCCCGGCGTCAAGCACCCGCGGGATGCCGTCGATCGTTCCCAGGTTCATTTTGATGAACCGGTATTTGGCGCATCCGGCCGAAAGGATGACAACGTCGCCGCTTAAAGCGCGCGCCAGGTCCGAGAAATAAACCCTTCTTTGATCGCGGCCATCGCACCCGCCCATCACCACGAATTTTTTAATTTTCCCGGCCCGGACAAGGTCGACGATCTTGCCGATCAGAGGCGCCACTGCGTGATGCGAAAATCCGGCGGCGATCTCCCCTTCATCGATCGCGACCGGCGGCGGGCAGCGCCTGGCGATCTCGATGAGCCGTGAAAAATCTTTGCGGGCGCCGTGGGCGGGGTCCTCGATGTGGGGAACGCCGGGGTAGCCGGCGACTCCGGTTGTAAAAATGCGATCCTGGTAGGCAGGCGCGACCGGGATGATGCAGTTCGTCGTCACCAGAATGGGCCCGCCGAAGCTTGCGAATTCCAAGTCCTGCATCCACCATGCGTTCCCGTAGTTGCCTGCCAGGTGTTCGAATTTTTTGAATACAGGATACTGATGGGCGGCCCACATCTCGCTGTGGGTGTACACATCCACTCCTGCGCCCTCGGTCTGAACCAGAAGATCTTCGAGGTCTTTCAGATCGTGCCCCGTAATTAGAATTCCGGGGCGCCGGCGCACTCCGATGGGCACTTTGGTGATTTCAGGCGTTCCATAAGTTTCGACATGCGCCTGGTCCAGCAACGCCATCGCGGAAATCATGGCCTTGCCGGTTTCGATGGCGGTCCACTCCAGTTCCTGTTCCGTTTGGGGATGATTCATGGAGGCCAGCGCTTGAATCATGAAGGCAAACAAGGAATCGTCGTAAAAGCCCAGCATGGATGCGTGAAACGCATAAGCTCCCGCCCCCTTCATGCCGTATACGGACAACTCCTGCAGCGAGCGAAGGTCGAGGTCCTTGAGATTGCGGATATCGATGGACAGCGATTTCCGCTGTATGTCCGCCTCATCCTCAGACTCCCATGTCGCCGAGTCCGGCGCCGGCGCCGGCCAGTCCGCGGCATACAAAGCACGCAGCCGGTTTCTCAGCCGGATGCCCTCCCGGATCATCCCGATGAATCGGGAGGGGTCGAAATTAGTGTTCGTCACCGTCGAAAAAAGAGCCCGGCTGATGAAAATGCCCGCTTCACGATCGACTTTGCCCTTCAGCAACCCCTCATTCGCATAGAAGGCGACGCCCCGGACGATGTGAAGCAGCAGATCCTGAAGATTGGCGGTTTCCTCGCTCTTTCCACAGGCGCCGAAATAAAGGCATCCGCGCTCCATGGACGTTTCCTGACACTGATAACAGAACATGTTCATGATTGATCGTCCCTCGAAATCCGCGTCGTGCAATCAAAACTGCAAGACGGCCGTCTCTGATGCGCAAACAAAAAATAAGCGCGGCAACATTCTATAGCGTCCTGCAAAACGCATTATTGATCCAGGTCAATAAAGGCTTGTTTTGGATTGCGGACGTTCACGATTGTTCTCGGCGCCTCCGGCAATTACTGCAAAACACCCTGCCGCGGCGAACGGGATCCTGCTGGCTTCTACTTCAATTCCGGCGTGCTCCACGGGATCCATTGTTTGCGGTCCACCTCGGCAAACCGCGAGCGCAGAATATCCGTGGATGGGCCGTCCTTCTTGCCAAGCAGAAACTTGTCCAGGTAAGCCTCGAGGTCGGGCGTAAAACTCGGATGCCATGCACAGTGGCCGACATTCTGCTCCGTCGCGCCCATCCGGTCCGGCACGCCAAGCGCTTTCCAGACTTCGCGCGCAGCCAAAGCGCTCACACGGGCGGCTTCGGCGCCCATTCGCGCAACTTGTGAACTCTCGATCATCAGAACGGCGCGGGGCGCGATCATCGCGATCAATTCATGATGGTCGAAGGGCAGCTTGTCGGGATCGTTATTAAACTGACGCAGCGCCCTGGCATACCAGGGGAAGTTGTCGTTCGATCCCTGAGCGTGGAGGAGATTCTCGACTTCGACTTTATCGCGCTTTTCGAGCATGTCCGAGTAGCGCCAGGAAATCGTTCCGCCGCCGCCGGACTCGTGGGGAATCGTCAGAGCGATGCGTTCATCAAAGGCGCCGGCATACAGTGCGATCTTGCCCTGAAAAGAACAGCCGCTCACGGCCAACCGTTTCACGTCGATCTTCGCTTCCGGGAGCGCTTCCAGCGCATCGATGATGCGGCTGACGCCCCAGGCCCAACGTATCATGTAACCCGCCGTGGCATCCGGATAAAGCTTCATGAAGTTGCCGGATTCGTAGGCGACGCCCCCGAATCCCGTCGGCGCCACTTCATTGGCTCTGAATGCAATGGAGGCGATTCCGCGGCTGCTGAAGAGTTCACGCGGAAGGCTGCCGGTTGGGCTGTTGACGCCGATGATGGCAGGGATCGGAGCGTCGGGCGCGCCTCCGGGCCGGTTGATGACAGCGGTCATATTGAAAGCATCGGCCCCTTCGCCCACCGTGATGCGGATTGTGTCGCCTTCGAGGGCCGCCTTGAACGCGCCCGGCTTACCCGGCTTTTCACCGACATCATAGCGCTCAAGCGTCGCCTTTATTTCAGCCCTCCGGACACGCCACTCTTCACGAGTGGCGATGCGGCTGCCGTCGGCTTTTTTAAACGGATCGGGCAGATAGGGAATGGACGAAAGGTCGCTAAACGCAGGCATAGCAGGTTTCGGGACGTCCGCTCCAGTATTTTCTCTGTCATAAACAAGCGGCATATCCCCGGGCGCAACCGGATTTGCCGCGGTTTGATCTATGGGGTTGAATCCGCCGGAAGAGGATTGGGCCGTCGCTCGCAGGAGACCGAGTTGATAAGGCAATAAATTGTAATTCCCTCCGCTGTTCGGATCCCGGCCCTGATAAAGCATTTGTAAATTGTCGGGATCAAGGAGCATCTTTTCATCGTACCCATCGCGAATCATTTCTCCGTGGCTGATGTCTCGGGTCCACGGCGTCGCACCTTCTTCAAAAGCGACATTCTGGATTCCGGCAAAAGGCTTTTCCCACGTTGATGCGCCGGCGACGGGAGTCCACTTCCCATCGAGACAGTCGGATGTCCAGGCGCGATAATGGCGGGCCGGGCTCAGGGCTTCGATCAGCGTCAGATATGTTTGGGTTCCCTTGATCCTGTAGGTGATGCTCGCTTCGAAAAGGTTGTTTCGACTGTCGGAGATGGCAATCTCGGGATCGCTCATGCCCTTGGGAAAATCCTCAATCCTGGTCCGGCTGCGATAGAAGCGGCCGTCATCGCCTGTGAAAAACAGGTAGGCGTGCGTGTCGTCGCAGATCAGGTGATAGTCGATCCAAAGCTGCGGAGCGCTTGCCGGCTTGACCGGGAAGAAGTCCGTCGGCTTTGTCCATGTTTCCGGCTTGGAAATGTCATCCGTGGTGGAATATTGAGGCTGTTGAGACTGGAAAATCATGTACCACTTCCGGTGCGGGGTGAAATAAAAAATATGCGGGGCGCAGTGGTATCCTTTCAAATTCGGATTCTGATCGATGAAGTGCAATCTGGCGCCGGGAGCATCGGCCCAGTCCTTGAAGTTCAGATACACCATGCTCCAGGTTCCGGAAGATGTCGAATAGACGGTCGCATAGATATGCCATAAGCCGTTATAGCGAACGACCGTCGGGTCTTTGACCGACACGATCGTGTGGTTGGCATCGGAGACCGGTTTGATCAGCACGCCGGTGGACTTCCATTGGAGCAGCGTGTTGAAGGGCGGCTTGGCCGCAACGACGGGCGTCGTTGCCGGCGCGGTAGTCTGGATTTGTCCGGCGACGGAAGCGGGAAAGACGCTGCCAATTGCCAGCATTGCAATAATGGACAACGAGACGCCGGTCTTTCTCATAGCGGGTTCCTTGCTTCACTGAGAGTTCATAAATAAAGCTCTCCAATCGCACCGCGGTTCCCGGTTGGCGCAGCTTGCATCGGGCCGCTGCGGCAGGATTGGCCAGACGTATTTCCGGACAATAATGACGGGCTGAGCTATTAACGTCAAGCGCCTCCAAAGCGGTCTCGAGCAAAAGACCACCGCTCGAAACCGTGACTTTGGCCTGCCACGCAAAGCGGCGACAATAAATATAGACAGAGGTGAGTGGCGGAACCCCTGTCTATTCTCATTCCGCCCTTTCGGGGCAGAACAATTACTGCACGCCGGAGCGGCTTTAGCCTGTCAGAGTCGCACGGCCATAAGCCTCGGTTTTAACTGGCCCTAAGGGCCTGGCAATGGATGGCTTTTTTCAACCCCTCGCGGTTTGGGCTATTTGAATGTTTGAAGCAGTTCGACGGCGCGCTCCATTATCGGATCTTTGCCGCTTAAGAAATCGGAAAGAGTCGGATCCACTGGATAATCGGGGGGATTCCCATTGACTTCGATAATACGCTTCTTCGAGTCGGCCACATAG
>CAZXSV010000059.1:0-26998 GCA_964642735.1 uncultured Acidobacteriota bacterium | reverse complement strand
CGCATCGCCCCCGTCGCGGCGCCTTGCATCTGTCCGCCCGGCGCTCGCGCCAAAGGGTAAACGTTATTCATGGACAGGCCCCAAGCGCTCATGTTCGTAATTGAGGTCTGACAGGCGGCGGGGGCCCTGTATTTTTCCGAGTGTTTCGTGCGTCGGCTATTCCTGCCGTTCCGCGGGGAAGCGGTCGAACGTGCGGTCGATTTTTTTTCCGCGAAGGTGTTTGTCGAAAAAATCCATCATCGCCGTCCAGTCTTCTTCGGTGAATGCGTGGCCGTGCTTTGCGTAATTCACGCCCAGCCGGTCTTTTGCATTGAACAATTGATACGCGGGCCGGGCGCCGAGGATGGACTGACGGACCGCTTCCGGAAGCGAAATCGTATCCGTTTCGCCTTCCAGCGCAATAAAAGGCCGCGGCGCGGCCAGGGCAAGGAACCAGTGCTGATCGAAAGGCAGTTTTTCGACCTGTCCCCAGAACTCGTGCAGGTTGGGTGAAAACCAGTTGGGATATTTTTTCTGCATGATATCCAGGGTCTCGCTCTTGCGCGGCCCGGTGAATCGGTAAGCGCCAATGCCTCCGCCGCCGGTGACCACGGGGGCGCCGTTCAGCCGGTCGTCAAACGCCGCCGCGACCATGGCGGATTTCCCGTTTCGCGAAGCGCCGGTGATAATCATCTTGGTTTTATCGATGGCAGGATCCCGCTCCAGATAATCGGCGACGCGGGAAGCTCCCCAAGCCCAGCCGGCGAGTATGCCCCAGTCGTAGCCGGGGTAGGCAGGATAAAAGCGCGTGTTGCGAAACGCCCAGCTGCCGTCAAGGTTTCGCAGGGTCGTGTCCTCGGCGCAGTCGTTGGGATTGAAGACCACAAGGGCATAGCCGCGGCGAAAGACTTCGGCGTTCTGCGCGGCCATGGATTGCGCCGTGACCGGTCCGCCGAAAAAACCGGGAACGGATTTTGGCGCCGTGGAAGAAGCCTGGCGGACGGCGCCGGGCGCCGGCCCGACGAGGAGAAGAACGTTCTGGCCTTTTCCCTGGTTCGGGCCCTGGGGCAAACGCGGCAACTCAGCAGCCCCGGGAGGAGTCCCGCTCTGCAAAATTATTGCTGGGAAGGGGCCGCCTTCGACGGGCGTGAAAATGCCGATATTCAAACCAAGCTTCTCCTCAGGGCCGAAGGTGAGATGCACAAGCCGGTATTTGATTTTGCCGTCGAGCGGGCTTTCCGACAAAATTTCTTTTCCTTTGACATTGCCGGGCGGCGGCGGCGCGGATCCGACGGCGTAGTATTCGAGAATCCGCTTCATTTCTTCGCGCCGCTTTTGCCACTGCTTTCGGTCCGTCACAATCTTGCCGTCGTTCATGACCAACACGTCCGGCATCTCTTTGCGGACAGGCAGATCGCGGACTCCGGGCAGAGTTCCGAGCGGGGTTTTGATTCGGGGCAGCGGAATCTCCCGCGGATCGGGACCGGGCGCCGGATCCTGCGCATTCGCCAAACACATTGCCGCGACCATGGCCAGATAAAGCTTCACGACGGATTTCATATCTGCGCTTCCTTGGTTTCAATATCGGTTCTTGAAGCACTATAATGCAAGCCAATTATTCCAGAGAGAGCGAATCGATGAAACAATTGCCCGCAACCATGCTATTGCTGATTTTTACGGTTGGCTTCCAGATTCAGAACCGCCCGGTTCACATTTTCATGATCGGCGACTCCACCATGGCCGACAAGGACCCGAAAGCCGAGCCGGAACGGGGATGGGGGCAGGCGCTGCAATCGTTTTTTAACGACACGGCGAAGGTCTCCAATCACGCCGTCAACGGAAGAAGCTCCAAAAGTTTCATCGATGAAGGCCGCTGGCAGGCTGTCCTCGACAGCCTTCAATCCGGCGACTACGTCATCATTCAATTCGGGCACAACGACCAGAAGCCCGATGCGGCCCGTCACGCCGATCCGCAAACCGGCTACAGGGCAAATCTTGAAAAATTTGTGAACGAGACGCGCGCGAAGGGGGCGTTCCCGGTGCTGTGCACTTCCATCGTCCGCCGCAAATTCGATGCAAAAGGAGCGCTGATCGACACGCACGGCGAATATCCCGGCGCCGTCCGCCAGGCCGCAAAAGAGTGGAAAGTCCCGCTGCTGGACCTCGAGCTCAGGACAAGCGCTCTCGTTTCAGCGCTTGGGCCCGAAAAATCAAAGTCTCTTTATCTGCACACAGCTGCAGGGGCATACCCGAACCGCCCCGCCGGAACGCAGGACGACACGCATCTCAATCCTGAAGGCGCCGCCGCCGTTGCCCGGATGGCGGTGGAAGAAATGAAAGCTTTGAAGCTGCCGCTGGCGGATCGCCTGAAATAATCCTGGACGCCCATGGTTCAAAAGGATCCGAGGCCGGCGCGGCGGAAGCTCTTATTTGTACGGGACGGCGCCCTGCAGGCCGGAACCGGTCGTGTTTTCGACAGCCAGCAGAGGGCCGGAGAATCCCGTCGCTTGAATGTTGCGGAGAACCGCGTCGCGGACATTCACCAGCGTCATCCCTTTTTTGCAGTTTCCCGAAATATTCGCCAAAGACAATCCCAGGAGCGGCTTTTCCGGCGCCACCTTGACGACTTCCGCCAGAGTCGTTACATCCTTCAGCCGGACATTGGAAAAGCGGACGTTCCGGAGCAGCGGCCGGCCGATATCCCCTTCCACCGTGTCGTCCGGAGTGCTTTGATTGCCGCCGCTCGTTGCGTTGATGCAGAGGAATCCGCCGTTTGCGACATCCAGATCCTCTCCGACGATGTTTTCGATGACACCCGCCCGCCCGGTGCGGGTCTTGATATAGACGGCGTAAGTCCGGCTGTGCGTGAATCGGGTCTTTTCAATCCGCACATTCCGGATGCCGCCGGACGTTTCGCTGCCGATGCTGAAGCAGGCGAAATAGCCTCCGCCCAGAATGCAGCGGCTGACGACGACATTCTCGGTGGGTCTGCCGATCCTCGCGCCGTTCATGCCGCGGCCCGATTTCAGGCTTATCGCGTCGTCTCCCGTGTCGATGTCGCAGCCTTCAATCCGTACATTGCTGCAGGAGTCCACATCGATGCCGTCGCGCGTGCATCGAATATGCAAATTCTTGATCGTTACATTGTTGCAGTAGGTCGGGTGCGTCGCCCACGTGCCGTCGTGAGTCACGGAAAAGCCTTCCCAACGAAGGCCGTTGCAGGATATCGGCTCGAGGACCAGGGCGCCGCGCATTCCCTTTTCCTTTCCGAAGGCGACCGCCCGGCTGCCTTCAATGCGGCCGGGGCCGATGATCCCGGTATGGTCGACGTTGCCGGCGTAGATGAGCGACCGGTGGCCCTGCTGCCAACGGCCTTCCCAGCGGATATCCATGATCGGATAATCCTTCAGGTCTGAACTGCCCGCCAGCACGCTGTCTTTTTCGAGCCGCAGGATGGTGCGGTTGCCTATCTGGATGCTTCCAATAAGGTATTTGCCGGCAGGGACGACCACCTCGCCTCCCCCTGAAACAGCGCAGGCGTCCAGCGCTTTCTGAAAAGCCGCCGTATCCTTGGTCGCGCCGTCTCCGGCCGCGCCGAAATTCCGCACATTGAAGACGGCTTTCGGCTTGGTTTCGCCGAAGGCAAACATCCCCAATGCCAGGATCGCAAGCAATCGACATCCGTTGCGAATCATAGCCATCCCTCAGCTGTTTGTTCAGTCGCGCGGCGCTCCGTTGCCGTAGCCCTGCTCCTTGAGCCAGCGCGCACATTCCGATGTCCAGGGATGGCGGTTGTCCGGATCCCATTGCGCGCCGCCCAAACCCATGCCGTGCGCGCCCTTGGGGTAAATATGAAGCGAGAAAGGAACGCCGTGCCGCCGGAGAGCGGCGGCGAAATCCAGCGTGTTCTCGACCTTCACGGCGGCGTCTTCAAAAGTGTGAAAAATGAAAACCGGCGGGGTGTCCTTTGTTACCTGCTTTTCATTGGAAAGAAGCTCCACCAGCGCGGAATCGGGATTGCTTCCCAGCAGATAGTTTTTCGAACCGCCGTGGGTGTTCGGCCCCATGGTGATTACGGGATAGCACAGAATTCCCAAGTCAGGCCTCGAGCTGACACGGTCCACCGGGTCGGCGGCGGCGGGATCCCCCGCATCGAAATGGGTGAGCGCGGTGGAGGCGAGGTGTCCGCCTGCGGAAGACCCCATCACCGCGATCCTGCCGGGGTCGAGGCCCCATTTCGCCGCGTTCGCCCGCACATGCCGGATGGCGCGCTGCACATCCTGCAACATCGCGGGATGCCGGTAGCCTCCCGAGCCGAGACGATATTTCAACACAAATCCCGCGATCCCCTGCTCGTTGAGCCAGATCGCATACTGGAAGCCTTCGTGAGGCGCCAGCGACGCATAGCCGCCGCCGGGACAAATGACGACAGACGCTTTCGTCGCCTTCTCCAGCGGCGCAAAATACGGCGTCAAAGAGGGCACGTCCTTGGCTTCCTTGCCCAACGCTCCCGGAGCGTCGCCGGTCCAAAGCGGGAACTCCATGCGCGGCGGTTGAACCTTCGCCGTCTGCGAAATCGAAATGCTGAATGCCGATAAAAAGAACAGGAGAAAAGGCAAATATTTCATGATTCATCCTCCGGCAACGGTCAACGGAGACGTCGCCCGGATTTTATTCGCATTTAAAATCGGAAGCCAATACAATCGTTTCCTGAACGGATTTTACTGAGTGCCCGATTTCTCCAACAGCCTCTCCGGGAGCGCTCCTATGAAGAGAGTGACGACAGCGACGATTCTCCTGTGGCTTGCCGGCTTTCCGGCCCTGAGCACGGCGCCGACGGTGCAAATGACCGTGAAAGCGGTCAACAAGCTTCCGATAAAACGGCAGAGCCAGACGCTCGAGCTTTCTATCAAAGATCTTACGCCGCTCGGCGAAAAGGATCTGGCCAAAATCCATGTGCGGGATGCGGCCGGCGAGGAACTGCTCTGCCAGGCTGTGGACGCCGACGGCGATTACAACGCCGACCTGGTGATTTTTCAGGCCGACTTCGCCCCCCGCGAAACGAAAAACTTCACCGTATCGTCCGGCGCCCGATGGACCTACGCCCCGAACCAGTTCAGGGCTTATGGCCGCTTTGTGCGGGAGCGATTCGACGATTTCGCCTGGGAAAACGACCGGATCGCCCACCGGATGTACGGCAAAGCGCTGGAAACCTGGGCGCGAGAGCCTCTGACGAGCAGCACCGTGGACGTCTGGTCCAAACGCACGGCTCGCATGGCGATCAACGACTGGTATATGGCGGACAACTACCACGTCGACAACGGCGAAGGCGCCGATTTTTATTCCGCAGGCCTCAGCCGGGGCTGCGGCGGCAACGGGCTGTGGGCGAATGGAAAAATCTGGCTGTCCCGCAATTTCGTCCGTTCGCGCGTGCTGGCCAACGGCCCCATACGCGTGATGTTTGAACTGGCCTACGAGCCCTTCGATGTGAACGGAATCAAGGTTGCGGAAACCAAGCGCATCGCCCTGGATGCGGGGCAGAACCTGAATCATTTTCAGAGCGCTTACAAATCTCCCGACAACCGGGAACTGATATCCGCCATAGGGCTCAAAAAAATCGCCGGCTCGGAAAAAGCATTCAACGCCGAACGCGGCTGGCTGGCCCAATGGGAAAAGATGGACAAGAACGCGGGCAGCCAGGGACTGGCGGTCATCGTGAATCCCGGCATGCTCGTCCGAGAAACCGAGGACGCGTTGAACCGGCTGACGCTCTCCAAAACAGACTCCGGCGGCGTCGTTTCCTACTGGGCCGGCTTCGTATGGGACAAGACCGGCGCCGATTTCAACTCCTGGAAAGCTTACGTGGACGGCTTCGCGCAAAGCCTGCTTTCGCCGATCGAGATCGAAGTCCCGGACCGGCCATAGGAAATTACATCCTTTGCCCGTTTCGCCTCGACAGCGCCGTCGCGGCCGCTTCATCTTCGTCCAGACGAGGCCTTCGACGCCGGTCAAAGGAGCGTCGAAGGATAGAAATTCAGCGCCCGATTCCATTGCGTGCGCCGCAATCCGGATATCGTCGGAAGGCGTCGGCGCGCCTCAATACCGGCCGTATTCCTTCGTATATTCGATCATGGCCTTGAGGTTCTCCGGCTTCACTTCATCGGTGGAGCTGCGCGGCCCCAGGATGTAGCCGCCGCCCCGGCCGATCGCATCAATGAGCTTTCTGCAATATTCCTTGACCTCCTCCGCGGATCCGATCTGCAGAAGCGACGAGGGCACGTTCCCCTCGATGCAGACATGGCCGTCGAGAACTTCCTTCGCCTTGAAAATATCCGTCTTGTCGAGCCTGGCCAAAATTTTTCCTTTCGGAAATTCCAGCAGATATTCCAGGCGCGAGGTGAAGTCTCCCTCGAAGAAAATGCAGGGAGTCCCGCCCCTCTCGATGACTGACCGCACCAGCTTTTGAAAGAACGGCCAATAAAAAACATCAAACTGCTTTTTCGACATGAATTCGTCGGAGCCTCTCGTGATGGTCATGAAGACTCTCAGGTTGCCGTATTCGTTAGGCTTTCCGAGCGGCTTGGCCAGCGTTTTTTCGAGCACGAATTCGCAGATCTTCAGGAGTTTCTCCGGCCGGCGGTACATGTCCAGCATGGTTCCCTTCATGCCCCGCACCATGTTGGAGACGACGTCGAACGGAGGCATCGCCACTCCCTGAAACAGCTGGATCATGCCGTAATCCCGGAGGACCTGGTTGAACTCCTCCTCCCTCGACCGCCACCTCCGCATTTCCCGGCCGGCTTCCTGCAGGTTTCGGATGGCCGCTTCGACTTCAGGCTCGGTGGCGAACATCGCCAGGTTCTGCGCTCCCCAGGGCTCCAGCCAGAATGTGTCCGACAATTCCGGGAGCTTCGCCAGAAATTGCAGGCTTCCATGGATGCGCGGCATATGACGCCGAATGAAAAAATCGGCAGGACTTTTAAAAAAGACTTCGTATTCCTCTTCCCGCATGCTCTCGATTTCGACAGCCTGCATGCTGTGGTTGGGATCCACCCCGTGGCCGGGCCATTTCATGTATTTCGGCGCCAGGCGCTCCAACGCATTTCCCGGAGTGAAAGGCCTGGTAAAAGCCATATCCGGCTGAAAGTCCCGGAGCGTTTTCCGGTAAGCCTCCAGCCACGCATCCAAATCGTAATAGGCGGCCGAACATGCTATCCCGGCGTACTTGGCTGCGAAGAAGCCGATTTCGCAGCTTACCGGAACCCTGTCGGTAATTTTCAGCCGGATGGCGTCGGTGATTCTCTGTTCTCTTTCCCGCCGCAATTCCTGCGGAGTCTTGCCCTGATCAAGCGCGTTGTCCATATCGCCGTCCTCTTTGTATGTCCGCTGAAGAACGCCGGTTTGATTTCAATTTTCGCCGACGTCTTCGGCGGCCGAAACCATGCTGCCGGAAAATATTGGAAGAAGGCATCCATTGTAACGCCGCCGGCAGGCAGGTGGATAAAAAAACCTTCCTCTGATGTAAAATCGGAGCCACACCATCGGGAGAGGCGCATGAATGCCAAAAACAGCAAACCCATCGCATTGGCCATCCTTTCAACATCTCTGTTTTTATCCGGCTGTTCCCGGGAAGGATTCGAGGAGCAATCCGACGGGATTGTCGTCAGGCTCCAAAAATCGGCGCCGACCGATGCACGCCTGCTGAAAGTGCAAGTTTGCGCCGACAACATCATCCGCGTCGTCGCTTCTCCGACCGAAGCCTTTTCCACGCGCCCGAGCCTGATGACCGTTCAATCTCGATGGAAGCCGGTTCCCCATACCATCCGCAGAAAAGGGGATTCGGTTCAAATCGTCGCTCCGGGGGTTACGGCGGAAGTAGCCCTTAAAACAGGCGAAGTCGCGTTTTACGATCCGGGCGGCCGCCTCCTTCTTCAGGAAAAGCCCGGAGGCGGAAAGACCATCGCCGAAACCGAAGTCATGGGAGAAAGGACTTATCAGATCCGGCAGCTTTTCCTCTCTCCGGCGAACGAAGCTTTTTACGGCCTCGGCCAGCACCAGAACGGGGTGATGAACTGGAAGGGCCGCAACGTGGACATGTTCCAGCACAACCTTGTCGACATCGTGCCGTTTGTGGTTTCCAGCCATAACTACGGGATCCTGTGGGACAACAACTCCCGCATGAAATTCGGCGACCCGCGCGAATATGGGCCGCTCTCGACACTGAAGCTGTACGGCGCCGACGGCAAGCCGGGGGGGCTGACGGCGGAGTATTTTCGCGACGAGAAATTTCAGAATCTGCTGACGAAACAGACAGAGTCGATCCTCGCTCACGAAAATTCGGATGAACCGGGCGACTATCCTGCCGGTTTCAGAACCAGCGGAACCAGCGTCCGGTGGAGCGGAGAAATCGCCTCCGACCAGGCCGGCCTTCACGAGTTCCGCTTCTACAGTTCGCATTATGCGAAGGTGTGGCTGAATGGGCGGCTTGTCGTGGATTCCTGGCGGCAGAACTGGTGCCCCTGGACTCATATGCTGCGGCTTGAGATGACGCCGGGGAAGCGCTACCCAATCAAAATCGAGTGGATTCCCGGCGGCGGGTACATCGGCCTTCGCTGCCTGACTCCGCAGGCGCCGGAAGAACGAGCCATGCTATCGCTCTGGTCGGAGGTCGCCGATGAAATCGATTACTACTTCATTGCCGGCGGCTCGATGGACCAAGTCATCAGCGGCTATCGGACCCTCACCGGAAAGGCGCCCATGCCGCCCAGATGGGCGATGGGTTTGTGGCAATGCCGCGAACGCTATCAGACGCAGCAGCAGTTGCTCGATGTCGTCCGGGAGTTCCGCAGGCGCCGCATCCCCCTCGACAACATCGTGCAGGACTGGTTTTACTGGCCCGAGGACAAGTGGGGCGACCATGATTTCGACGCCCTGCGATACCCCGACCCCGCCGGCATGGTCCGGGAGCTGCACGATAAACTCAACGCCCATGTCATGATCTCCGTCTGGCCCAAGTTCTATGTCGGGACGCGGAATTACGACGCGTTCAAGGAAAAGGGCTGGCTCTACATGCGGAACGTCGAAAAGAATCAGCGCGACTGGGTCGGGCCGGGGTACGTCTCGACATTTTACGATCCCTACAGCGACGGCGCGCGCGAACTGTTCTGGGAGAAAATCGACGAGAAGCTTTTCAGCAAAGGATTCGACGCCTGGTGGCTGGACTCGACCGAGCCGGACATTCAGTCGAATCTTTCGATGGATGAATGGCGGCGGCGCATAGGTCCGACGGCGCTGGGATCCGCGTCACGTTATCTAAATACCTATTCCCTTATGAACGCCAAGGGAGTCTATGAGGGGCAGCGCAAAGCAAATCCCGATCGACGGGCGTTCATCCTGACTCGATCCACCTATGCCGGGCAGCAGCGTTACGCGGCGGCCAGCTGGAGCGGAGACATCGCCACGCGATGGCATGATCTCAAAGTCCAGATTGCCGCGGGAATCAATCTCTGCATGTCCGGCCTCCCCTACTGGACCACGGACATCGGCGGATTTGCAGTCGAGCCGAAATTCGAGCGGAACGTGACGGCGGATAATCTGGAGGAGTGGCGCGAATTGAACGCCCGCTGGTTTCAGTTCGGCGCATTCTGCCCCTTGTTCCGCGTGCACGGCCAATTTCCCTATCGCGAGATGTACCACATCGCCCCCGAAAATCATCCGGCCTATCAGGCCATGCTCGCGTACGACCGATTGCGGTACCGCCTGATGCCCTACATCTACTCGCTCGCGGCCATGGCGACTCGGGAAGACTATACAATCCTGCGCGGCCTGCCGATGGATTTCGGGCGGGATCCCGACGCGCTCGACATCGACGACCAATTCATGTTCGGCCCGGCTCTGCTCGTCAATCCGGTCTGTGAATACAAGGCCAGAACGCGAAAAGTCTATCTTCCCGCGAACAACGCCGATATCGGCTGGTACGGGTTCAAGACGGGCAAGTATTTCGCGGGAGGCCGGTTCATCGAAGCGGAGGCGCCGCTTGTCGACATGCCGATTTTCGTGAAGGCGGGCGCCATCGTTCCCATGGGCCCGGCGATCCAGTACGCATCCGAAAAAACGGACCCGATTCGACTGATGGTCTACACCGGCGCCGATGCGCAATTCGGGCTTTATGAAGACGAGGACGTCAACTACAACTACGAGCGGGGGGCCTATAGCGTGATTCCCCTCCGATACGAAGAAAATGCCCGCACTCTCCTGATTGGCGAACGCGAAGGCGAATTCCCCGGAATGCTGAAGACGCGCCTGTTCGAGATCGTTTGGATGCGCCCGGACAAACCGGTCGAGCTGGATCCGGACGCCCCGCCGGTTCAAACGGTCCGATACGACGGCCGTGAAATCCGCGTGCAAATGCCGGAAAAGTAGCGATGGAAACTTGGACGTCCTCATTCCCAACATGCTATCCTGAGCGCCATGAATCCATCGGCCGGCGATCCTGATCGAGGCGGCGCGCGCCTCGGCCTGGTGTGCATCACCCGGAGCGGCGAAATCCGTTACCGCACGATCACGCGCACGAGGTTCCGCGCGCTCGCGCGCGGGCCCCGGGAAAAATGGATGCGCGGCCTCTATCAAGACAACCTGGAGACCCTGTTCCGGGTCCTGGACTTCTGCAGGGAACGCCGGATCCGGCTTTACCGCGTCACGTCCGACCTGTTTCCGATGAACGACTACGCGCTGGGCCGGAAGCTCATCGAGGAACTCGCCCCGCGGATGCGGGCGTTCGGCCCCCTCGCCGAAAGCCGGAACGTCCGGGTCGTTCTTCACCCCGACCAGTACGTGGTGCTCAGCTCCGAATCCGAAAAAGTGGTTGCCAACAGCATAGGAATAATGAAGCATCACGCTCGCGTTTTCGACCTGCTCAACCTGCCGCGTTCCCCGTGGTCCTCGATGAACCTTCACGGCGGCAAGAGAGGCCGGGGCGAAGCGTTGAAGGAAATAATTCGGACTTTGCCCGAAAACGTCCGGTCGCGGCTCACGCTGGAAAACGACGAATACGCCTACGGCGCCGAGGAAATTCTGGAGATCTGCCGCTGCACGGGCGTTCCGATGGCTTTTGACATTCACCACCATATCGTCAAGGAAAAACTCTCAGGATGCGAGCACCCCGGAATAGCCAGACTGCTGCGGGCCGCCCGCGCGACATGGCCGCGGCCGGACTGGCAGATTGTTCATGTTTCCAACGGCGAAAAATCGCTTCACGATCCGAAACACAGCGAGACGGTGGAAGTTTTGCCGGGCGCCGCTTTGAAAGCGCCCTGGATGGAAGTCGAAGCCAAGGGAAAGGAAAACGCCATCGAACGGCTTCGCGCGCTTTATCCGCAGCTTCGCTGATTTTTTGAGAAAGGAAGGGTGTCGTCATGAAAAGAGCGGGCGTTGCAGCCGTGGTTTTCCTGTTTCAGATGAGCGCAGCCGGAACGGCGCGCGCGGCGGATTACGCCGTCGGCGCCGATCTATCCTTCCTTATGATGGCCGAGGAGAGGGGGACCGTCTTCAAGGAAAACGGCCAGGCAAAGCCGGGACTGCAGATTTTCAAGGATCACGGCTACAACTGGATTCGATTGCGGCTTTTCCACACGCCATCGGCGCACCGCGACAGGATGCCCAACGACCTGGCTTATACAACCCGGCTGGCCAGGCAGGCGAAGGACATGGGCTACAAGTTCCTGCTATGCTACCACTACTCCGACAGCTGGGCCGACCCGGCCAAACAATGGGCGCCGGAAGCTTGGAAAGGAAAGAGCCACGCCGAGACGGTGCAGCTGCTTGAGCAATACACGCAAGAGACGGTTTCAGCGCTTCGCGAAGCCGGCGCCATGCCGGACATGGTCCAGATCGGCAATGAAATCACTCCCGGGATGGTCTGGCCGGACGGGAGGCTGGGCAAAACCGGCCCGGACGACAACTGGCCGAATTTCACCGACCTGATCAAGGCCGGGATTCGGGGAGTGGAAGCCGCCTCGAAGGGGATCTCCCGGCCGAAGATCATGCTCCACATCGATCGCGGCGGCGATGGGCACGCCACGAGAAATTTTTTCGACAAGATCCGCAAATACGGCGTCGCCTTCGACGTGATCGGTCAATCGTATTACCCGTGGTGGCACGGCAGCCTTCTCGATCTGAAGGAAAACCTCGATTTCATGGCGAAGGAATACGGCAAGGAAATCATTCTCGTCGAAGTCGCCTATCACTGGATGAAAAACGGGGAATACGGCGGCAGCCCCGTCCCATTTCCGCAAACGCCCGAGGGGCAGAAGGAATTCCTGGAGGAGGTGAACCGGCTCGTTCTGGCGACGCCGAACGGATTGGGCAAAGGAATATTCTGGTGGGAACCCGCGGCGCCGTTGAGAGGAGGCATCGCCAGCCGGGGCCTTTTCGACCAGGACGGAAATGCGCTGCCGGCCATCACGGCGTTCGACAGATACACCCGCGGCGTTGCAGTCAAGCCCGCCGGCCCCGGGCCGGGCGCGGCGGCCAAATGAAACGCCGCCGGCCCGACGGCGCTTATCCAAGCGATGATTGTCGTGAGGAGAACCTGGTTCATTTACATGACAAGACTTCGTAACATGTCGCGCTCCCTGCTTATCCGTACATTTTTTCCGATTCCGTTCGGGAATTAATTTTACAAGGCAAGGGCCGGCGGGGCGCGGCGGCGGGCGCTCGCGCCAAAATGCGAACTTATTTTTGCGCAGGCCCTAATGAAGATTGCGTTCTCTTGAAATAACGAGATCGCGCAACTCGTGATCCATATCCTTATTGATGTCGCGGGAGAACGGGAGAATGCATTCCCGGGTTTCATCCAAAATCCTCGCGATGAACTCGCGATCGTGCACATATCCGAGCGAAACCAGGTTGCTGATCCGGTCGGCAAGCTTCAGAAGCTTCGCGCGGCTGCTGCCGGATTCCATGATGCGCTTCAGGAATACGGCTTTCGGCTCCTTCGTCCGGTTTTCATCGACGCGCCTGGTGACTTCAATCATAAGGTCGTACACCTGAGCGCCTTCGGAGTCGATGCCGGCAATCTCCTCGCGGCTCAGCCCCGGCAAATCCCACGCGTCCTCCGCAATGTCGTGAATGACGGAAGCCTTCAGCAGAACAGAGTCGATAATAAGGTAGTCCAGCAAAACCGTGAGAGTCATCATCTGATGCCGGAACATGTTTTCGCCGCCGATTCTCGGCACGCTGATAAGAGCCCTGGCCTTGCAGATATACGGCGCCAGTCGAATGCGGGAAAGCTGCTTGACCCAGTCAGGCTGCATACGAAACTCTCCGACGCCGGTCAGCGGTCGTCTGGTAGTTATGGGCATCATGATGGATCAAAGGCAGGCTAAAAATCCATATTTTTCCTCATCTATTTTATGGTTTCCGGGGAATGTTCCCGATCCCCGCACATGGGACCGGGGCGAAAAACCTTCTTGGGCAAGGGTTTTTCGCCTCCTGCGCATCGTCTTTCGCACGCTGCGGCCATTCCCGAAAAATCTAATCCTCGGTCGGAGTCTTCTCGATGCTGTCGATGATAAGCGTTTCGAAAGGCTCTTTTCGCGAATCCAGCTTCAGCCCGAGTTTCTGGACCGCCTGAAATATTCCCCCGCCGGCAGGGTCCGATGCGCCCGGCCCGCTCGCCCCGGGCCCCGCTCCCACAAGATCGCCCGAACCGCCCAGGCCCGGAGGCAGCGTGATGCCCATCTTGGGAGCGGTTTTCTGAGCCATGCTCAACATCTCCGCCATCGGAATTTCCAGAGATATCTGGTAGACGCCCTTCAGTTCGCTTCTGTCCACCACCGGCCGGTCCACAAAGGACGACAAAAGCGCCGCAAATTCAGGCATCGGCATTTTGGAAAACTCATAAGTCAAGCCGTTCGTCGTTATATTGATGCGCACCTGTCCCGACTTTCCGCTGGAAATGACCATCCCGCCGCTTTCCTGCTTGATCTTTACCTGGTTCTCTCCGCTATTCAGAACAATCTCCTTTTTGCCGTCTCCGCTCCCGGCGGCGGGACTGGCGGCGCTTGCCTCCGGTTCGGGATCCGAGGCCGATTCCTTCAACTTGTGCCCGTCTTTGGACACAAGGAGCGCGTACACGGGCTGTTCTTTGTTTTCCCGGTGCGCCGCGAGCTTGAAGCGTTCCTCCAGAAGCGACTGCAGCATTTCCGGGACTTTCTCTTTCGAAACGCCTTCTGGAATTTTGGCGTGGACCTCAAATAGTTGGGAAGGCATCCAGTCGGGGCCGACAATCTGGTGCTGCTTCAAATTATACGCCCGCATAATCAATTCGCTCAACGTGGTGGCGCCGATGTCCACCCGGGCCCCGTCGATGGTCGTGCCGAGCTTAGCGATGTCGAGCTTTCCGGATTGAAAGTCCTGCATCAAAGTCATGAGCGGCGGAAGCGGTTTGATCGTAGCGACCTCGAACGCCTGCTTCGCCTGCGTTTGAGCGAAAAGCGCGGCGCACGACGCCGTGCAGCAAAAAATTAGGATGGCGCAAACGATACGGGTGGTTTTCATTTTATGCTCCGAAGTTTTTATGGTATCAGCATTATGGGCGCCTGCCAGAACGCAGCCTTTTGACCCGAGGGGTCGGCGACGACGACCTGGCATCTGTATTCTCCCGGCGCCAGATTTTCCAGCGAGAGGTCAAATTTCACAGGCGTGGTCTTCAGGCGATTCGCCAGCGCCTCCGCCGCCAGAATCGGCGGAGTTTCGAAAGCCTTGACCTGCCCGCGATAAAACGTGACGTAAGCGACCAGCGGACTGGCGCTTTCGACGCCCTGCTGGTAAGCCTGCAGATAAACGTACATGTTGCGGGCTTTGCTGAACACGCGAGTGACGCTGGGAATCAGCTTCTGCCCCTCCTGCACCAGCGGGTTTCGGGACCCCTCCCGCCCCTTGCCTTTGGCGGCGTCAAACAGCGCATCGCGCAAATCGATCCTCTGGCTGCCGAGGACCACGGAGCTGATGGGGATCCGTTTATCCTCCTTGTTCAGGTTCGGGATGACAAACGACATTTCAAAGGTTCCGATACGGCCCGTCTCGGCGTCCCGCGCGAGGAATTTCAGCTTGTATTTGCCCGGAAGCAGGGTGAACCCCGTGTCGTACTGGACAGGCCGTTTCGCGAGCTCGGCCGCCGTCGCGTCGCTCAGCTTGACGTCCACCTTGTCGCGCACGTTCGATACTGTGGTCCCGAATTCGTCTTTGACTTCGCCGATAAAATCAAGCAGCGTGCGGGCGGCGCCCCGGCGCTTGGCCAAAGCAAGCTCGCTGCCGGGTATCTTGACGGTCAACGAAACGAAATACTCGGCGCGGCTCAGCTGGAAATGGTCGACTTCCATCGCGATCGTAAGGTCGGTGACGGGGTCCTCGAGCATGAGCGCCTCCTCCAGCTGGCGTTCCTTTTCCTCGGCGGTGAACTTTCCGAACTGTTTTCGGGCGAAATATCCCTTGCGGTAGTCAAGATCCGAGGCAATCCCTTCCCTCAGCGCAACTTTGATGCGCCGGAATTTGCCGTCCAGGTTCTGATTCGTCGTGTAATAGCCCAGAATGTAATAGCTGGAGAAAGACTTCCGCGCTTGCAGGATCCCGAGGGAAAGGTCGTTGTAGTCCAACAGCGCCTTGCCGCCGGTGTCTTTCGCCAGAGACCAAAGAGTGTCCTGCGAAGCCTGGAACGTGCCAAGCCGCGACAGGGCGGCGGAGCCGTCGTACATGCCGGCGCCCCCCGGCGAAGCGACGCCGGCGCCCCCCAGCGGCGCCTCGGCCGTCAGGCCGCGCGCGTCTATCGTCCAGAAACTGACTCCTGCGCGGTTGGCCGCATTGACAGTCGCGTGCAGCTGCGCCTGGTTTTCCACTCCATTCATGCTCATGCCGCTCGAGAAATATACAAGAGCCTTTTTTTCGCTCAGAACTCCGAGCATCTGCGCGGCGCTTTGAAGCGCCGACAACTGCCGGTCGGTGTTGAACAGGCTGAATTCGTCGTTGTTCTGGCCGAAAGCGGAATCCGTCTCGGCGTTTAGGGCCCCGCGGAACGGATCCGTAGAGTTCTGGTACTCCCGCAACCCCATGGTTGCAAGCACCGCGAGGATTCGCTCGCGTTCATCCGTGAAATCCAGCAGGACCCGAAGGCTCGTCCCGTCGTAAATCATGACCGACACCAGGTCCGACGCCGTCATCCGCTCCCGGACGAATTTCTCCGCAGCCTCAAAGGCCCGAATCCTGTCCTCGGGGCGCATGGCGTACATATCGAAATATAGCGCCAGGAGCCGCCGGTCGTGGTAGCGGACTTTCCCCGCCGACTCCAAGGCAAGCTGGGCGCGCGGAAGCTCCGGAAGCGGCGCGATTCGCGCCGTCGCAAGGGGCGGCGGCGGCGCGGCGTCGTCGTCGAACCTCTGATATTCGAAGACGCTGATTTCCTGCGGAACGCCGTCTTCGGTCACGATAAAATCCTTTGCCAGGAGCCCCTCGACGGGCGCGCCCTTGCCGTCGGTCGCCGCGACCGTCTCGACGACCAGTTGCGTGTCGACCTTGAACGTCGGCGCCGACGGCCCGGAGGATTTGTTCCGCCCCGTCTCCTGGGCGCTCGCCGCGGCAACGATCAAAAGAATCCAGAACGCTTTCCACGCCATATTTCCTAAAAGCTCCATCGGATGTTCGTCTGAATGCTGCGCATCGATTTCGGCGAGGCGGGCAGCCCGAATTGCGCGCTTCCCAGGACGGCGTTCCAGGAAGCGAAAGCGACGTGATTGAGCGCATTCGCGACATTGACGTTCAGGTTGACCCTGTTGCGGTCGCTTATCCGGAACGCGCGGCTCAGCGTCCCGTTCAGCGTGAACTGGGACGGTCCGGCGATGGAATTGCGTCCGGCGGCGCCCCAGTTCCCCGGCGCCGGCGCTTTATAGGCCGCAGGGTTCAGATGCAAACCCGGCGGAGCGTCGTAAATTTCCGCTCCGGTCCGGTCGGGGCGCATGGGCCCCGTCACGCCGGTGCCCGAAATCGCGTAGGAATAAACAGGCGTCTGCGGCAGGCCGCTCGCGGCGTTGATTTGGCTGGCGAAAGTCCATCCTTTATAGAAAGCTCCCCGCCATCCCTTCAAAAACGCCCCGCTTTTGGCGCCCATTCCCGTCGTGTACTGGAACTGGATCTCCGCCACATGCCGCTGGTCGAAACTCGAAAGAGCCCGCTCCGCGCCGGGATTCCGCCAGTCCTGAGCAGTAAAAACGCCGGACGCGCCCGACGATCCGGGCGCCGCGTCGTCTATCGACTTCGAAAACGTGTATTGCACCGTCGCAGAAAGGCCGTTATGCAGGCGGCGCCGGAGCTGCAGCACGCCCGCCTCACGGTTCGAGCGGCCATTGGATGTCAAATAACGGAAGCCGCTCGGACAGGCCGGACAGGGATTCGTCGATCCTGCGGGATAGGAGTTCGGCAAAATTTCCTGCAATGCGCGCCTTCCCCTCGTCCCCTGGTAAATGGAAGTGAGCTGCAGCGCCCCGGGCAGATCGATTTGCACGGACAGCTGCCAGAAGTGCACATACCCGATGCGCAGGTCCGGATCCACCGCAAAAGTGTTGGCCGCCGTGTTTGGAGAAGCATTGAATCCGTCGGCAAGCGTCAAGGGATTCGCGGCGGTATTCTGCAGGCTCAGGCTTTTCGAAAGCGGAGACTGCTGCGCCATTTGCATTGCGATGGATGCATACGGAGAGGAATTGTAGTAAACGCCGTAGCCGCCCTTCAGCACCAGCGAAGACCCGGCCAGGGGCTTCCAGGCGGCGCCGATGCGCGGCTGAAACGCCCGCTTGCAGGGGCGAAGCAGCGAGTCCGGATAGTCCGCGCCGGTGAGCGCGCCGGACGGTCGATTCGCCACGACGGGCGCCGCGGCGGAAAAGCCGGGCGCAAGGTCGAGATTGACGAGACGCCCGTACCGCTCCGTGACCGGCGCCCAGTATTCCCACCGGAGGCCGATGTTCAGCGTAAAGCTCCGGCTCAGGCGCCAGTCGTCCGCAATGGACGCATTATAGGAGGACGAGCGGAAATATTTATCGGCATTGCCGAACGCAATCGCAACGGTGTCCGGAATTCCCAGAAGAAAGCCGGCAAAGTCGTTTCGGGCGCCCGCAATCGGAATGCCCGGCGACGAAGGGTCGAGCGTCGACGTCCCGTTGAACCGGAAGGATCCGCGCGGGTTTTGCTGCGCGATTCGATTTTCCTGCTGCCTGCGATACCCGGCGCCGAAAGTCACGTTTTGATTGCCGCGGCTCCAGTAGCCTGAAGCGGTCGCCTCGCCGGTCTGGCTGTGGACGGAGGACGGCAACGCATCCGAAAGCCCGGCCAGCCCGCCGGAAAAAACCAGAGCGGGCGGCCCCCAGTTCACCTCTTCCTGATTGTTGCCCGCAATGCCGGCGAGGCCGGATATGTTCTCCCGATTGGCAAAGAATGGAACGCTCCTGTTGGATTGCCGGTTGAACTGAAAGCCGAAGGTCATGCTGAAGCGCTGGGTGAAACTTCGCCGCCAGCTCACATTCACGCTGCTGCCAAGCGAACGAGAGGCGTCGAGAAAGCCGAACAGGCTCTGATTGTCGCTTCGCCCGCTCTGCAGCGAAAAAGTCCCGTAGAGCAAATTGCTGTTCCCCACCGTCTTATCCAGAACCGCGAATACGCTGTCCTGTTGGGCGACGCCCGCTACCGGAACCTGGTAATTGTATTGGGCGCTGCCGGTGAAATTGGGCAGGGGATACAGATTCAAAAGGGATTTCGCCTGCCGGCTGATCCGGTTTTCGGGGATCCGGTTGTCTGTAAACGGCAGACGGCTTTCCGGATCAAATATCCTGCCGGGCGATTGGGACAAATCGCCGTTTCGCTCCGCAACGGTAGGGACGAGACCGGTCAGCGTCTGGACATTGCGGTTGCGGGTGAAAGAATAGCCGACGGAAAAATTCGGACCGTTCCGGATCAGGCGCGGGATCCGCAGAGGGCCGGAAAAGGAGACCGAACCGCCCACGTTGTTATACCCGCGCTTGGGAGTGTCGATTCCGGCCAGCGAATAAGGGCGGGCGTCGAGCGTGGAGTTGTTGACGTTGACGCTGACGCTGCCATTGTACGGGGAGCCGACGAGGCTCCGGAAATTCCCGAAAGCCCGGCTCTGCGCATAAGGCGAACTTGCGCCGTTTTGGGAAGAGCCTGATATCAGCAGCCCGTCGGCGGCGCGCTGATTGAGTTCCGCCATGTCCTGACCGGCAAAAGCCCCGCTCGGCGGCGCCTCTCCGACAATCTCCGCCCCCGTCGCCCGGACTTCGGCGCGCTGAAACGCTGCCGGAGCATTGGCCGGATTGGAGGCAGCGTCCTTCCCGGACTTCTTTGCGGGGATATCCGCCGCAGGCGCCGGAGACGATTGGGACGCGGCGGAGACAATCGGTTTTATAAGGTTTGGGATCCGATCGATCGGCAGAAGCTTTAATTCCCACTGCTCGGCGGCGGCGCCGGGGCCGATTCCCACATCCCGCTGAATGGATGAAAACGCCTGCATCTCGATCCGGATGTTCCACAGGCCGTCATCCAGCCCGGAAAACCGATACCCGCCCTCCGCGTCCGTGACGACGACGACTTTTTGATCGCCGCGCGATGCGGTTGCCACCGCCCCCGGAACCCCCATGCCGTTGAAGACAACCCGGCCTCGATGCTCGCCGGCCTCGACAAAAGCGGAGCAGAGCAACAGCAGGCCGCACAGGCGCACCCAAAACTTTGCCGCTGCCGCTGGTCTTTCAGGCATTCCGTTCTCCGGTGGCTTTTTGAAGCTGTTCGAGACTGCATATATAGCACAAAAATCGGCAATTATATTCAAACATGTCTATACGTATTGCCCCTGCCTACAGTTCCTTGTCTTCTCCTTCTAAGTGATTAGTAGTGTTGAATATCGTGTGTGCATCAATCGCCGCGAGGCCCCGCGGCGGCGTCATCCGACAATCCAATTATGAACCGGATTATCATTTCTATTTCCCTCTGTGGATAAAGCCGGCGATGCTTTTCATCCGGGCAGGGCTGCAAAATACGCATCTCCCCGGGATTCAGGATTCATCCGCTGCGGTCGAACCGCTATATATGTTTCAAGAGTCGCCGTTTCATTTCAAAAAAACGCATCGCGGGTTCTGCAATCTTTAAACGAGCGCCGGGAAAGATCCGGCTGGCGGCCCGTGGTGAAAGTCCATTCTCAATGTTTCGACGGGTCCGTCACGGCGCCGACGAGCATCAGCATGCCGGTAGCGTTGTCGCGGACCTGAAAAATGAATGGGCGATTGACTTTCATATGAAATGGCCTGTCGCCGATCGCCCTTTCGTCCGTGGCGTCGGCGGTGAATGCCCGCGCATCGGCCCGGACGCCGTTTCGATCGACGAGTATGGAGGTCTGCTGGAGTATTCCCAAGAGTCTGTAGACGATTCCTTGCGCGGCAAAGGATTTGACGGCGTTGTGCAATCCCAGCTTCTCCAGGAGGGGCTTGAAGTCTTTGTTGCGGGAAAAATCAAACTGCGGCAGTTCGACGTCGCCATAGCTTTTCCGAAGGGCTGCCGCCGGCATTTCCGGGTCTCGGGCCAGCGACTCCTCCAGCTGCCGCAGAGTTGATCCTTCCTCAGGCATGATCACGATAAAGTCGGCGTTCAGAGCGGGCAACACGACAGCCTCAAAAACAGCCGTTTTGGCATGCAGATAGTCCTGTTTTTCGCTGACCATCGCGGCGGCCGCAACCTTGTGGCCCGGCGACGGATAAAACTCCGCCGTACCGGGCCGGCTGCGGACAAACGTATTTCCAGACCATCGCGTGCCCAGGTGAAAAGCGCTCTTCAGCAAAAAAATTGAATTGCCCCGCTCCCGGTCCGACAGCTCCCGGATCGCCGAAAAGTCCGCGAGAGCCGCTTTCCACGCCTTTTCGCCCGACACTTCGACATACTCCATCCCGAAATCCTTTTTCGGGGGAACCCGGTATCGATCAAACGCGCCGGGGACGAGGGAGCTGCGATACAGCAAGGAATTTTTCATCCAAAGCTCTTCCCCGCCGGCCGTTTCATCCTCTGCGCCCGATCGCGGCGCTTCAAATCTGCCGATAAACATGCGATGGAATATGCCCAGCTTCTGGGTCAGCGACCATTCAAGAACTTCGTTGAACTCCCTGCGCGTCTCCCTGTCCAAAGTCCCGTCGCGAAGAAAAGCCAGCAGCGAAGAAATCCCGATGGGGGAGCAGACGACATTTTCTCCGGGAGTCTCGGCGTGTAGGCTTTTCAACAGCTTGGCGCCGAACCGGCTGTTGGAGTTCACATAGTCGGAAAAAGCTCGAAGAGGGGCGTCCTGGGATCGCAAAAGCCCCGAAAAAAGCGCCAGCAGGAGGCAGCCGAGGCAAAGACGCCCAAAGGATCCGGTCCTCATTCGTTTCCTCCCGGCTCCGGGCCGGAGCAAAGAATCTTCATAAAAAAAGTCCCGCAGGGATGGCCGGCAAACAAAACATCGAGCCGTTCCTGCGGGACCGATTTACCCGAGCTTGCTCTTTTTCTGCAACAAGTCGGCGACCTTCTTCAGGTTCATCTTTTCAAGCGTCGCGCGCGTCGGATAGCCGTTTTCGGGATTGCAGCCTTCGAATTTGTAAAACCTGGTCTTAAATTCCTCGACCTTAGCCCTGTCCAGCTTCCGGCCTTTTCCCGTGTCGTACTTCCACTTGCCGTCCACGTACATCGTCATATCGTGCCCCACGCTCGGCCTGTCGTAGACATAGTCCGGATAGACTTCCATGTCGCGATGCCTGCCCTGCAGCGTCCAGATGGACCGGTCCAGCGTGTAGATCTTGCGCCCGATTTCCATGTAGTCGGCGAATTTCAGGTTCTTCCCGGTGACGGCGTTCCAGAACAGGGGTTCGGCCTTTGGCGTCGGCCCTCTTCTGTCCGCCGTGTTGTTGGTAATGCACATCGGCCACCGCCAGCCGCAGAAGCCCCCGGCGCCGATCCAGAATTTTTCATAATGCTTGATCCACGCGACCTGTTTGACTTTGGAATCCGAGTAAATTCCGGTGGGCCCTTCGCTGTGGTCCACCATGAACACATCGCCGTTGTACGGCTCCATCGCGTCCGTATACAGCTTGGCGCACTCTTCGGCCGTCAGGTAGGGGTCGCCGGACCATGCCATCCAATGGATGGGATAATTGGACATCATGTGCAGCATGAGGTCGCGCTCTCCGAGAAGAGAGCCGAAACCCCATTCCGCCTCGATGGCCGGATCGTAATGGTTCGCCGTGCCCCAGTAGGCCAGACTCAGGTTGCCGCTGTTGACATCCTTCTTATAGCGCCCGATTTTTTCGGCAAACCTGGCGCAGCCTTCGGCGAGGTCGTTGCCGATTCCCTGGCGCAGCGCAATCTGTCTCATGAGGGCGTCGGCGTAAGCGAACGTTCCCGGCATGTCCAGCGGCAGATTGGTGTCGAGCTGCTTCCCTTTTCCAATCACTCCTTCCTTATGGAGGAATTGGACATAGCTCATGAGCGGCATCAGCTGCCAGTGGCCCAGGCCGTATTTCTGCATCAGATCGTTGCCCTGGCGCGTGAATTTCGTAGACCCTTCCACGGTAATGACCATCGTTCCGGCGCAGACCGAGTCGTTGCTGTCGCCGGTAGCCAGCCGCATACGGCAGCCGCGAGGACAGGAGGCGCAGGCCGCGGCGCGAGCCGGGGTGAGGGGAAGATCGCGATTGAGCACGTTGCCGCCGCTCGGCCGGCCGCTGATCAAGGCGTAGGGACCTCCCGCGCCGAACCTGGAGGCTTCGCGGGGATTGTCCACATTCCACTGGAATTGGCGAAACCAGAGCCGGGCCGCCATGAAGGCCTTGGGATTGGCGATCGGGACGTCTCCCGATCCGATGACGCTGATCGCCTTCAGCTTCTTGGACCCGAAAACTCCTCCGAAGCCGCACAGCGCGGCCTGCGATCCGGGACCGTGGAGCAGGCAGCCTAGGCGGCTTTTGTTTTCTCCCGCAGGCCCGCAGCAGACGACCGCCGGCGTCTGGGTGGTATGGCAGTTCTCAGCCAGTTCCGCCCACTCGCCATATTTAAGGCTGGGGACGACGCGCCGGGAAATCTCTTCCTGGGCGTCCCAGGTGTCCATCCCCCATATGCCTTTGGCGCTTTCGATCGTCGCCTTGTCGTCGACAATATTGATCCAGACAGGCTCGTCGGAAGCCCCTTCCACGACGACGCCGTCCCAGCCGGCGAACTTCAACTGGGCGGTGAAGCGGCCGCCGAAGTTGCTGTGGCCGAACCATTCGACGGGATACAGCATCGGCCCGAGGCCCTGCACTTCGCAACGGCCGGAGCCCGGCATGAAGGTGCCGGAGAAAGGAGACGCCATCATGATGATGAGGTTCCGGGGATCGAAAGCCTCGAACGGCAGCTGATCGCCCACCAGGTCGAAGAAAACGGCCGAGCCGATTCCGTGGCCGCCGCCGAACTCTTCATACTTTGCGGTGTCGATTGTCGTAATCGCCTTGGTGGTGAGGTTGACTCGCAATATTTTACCGGTGTATCCGCTTGCCATCGCTATTCACCCCCTCTCACTTTCCATGCAAGATCCTGTTTAGGCACGATCGTGCTGTTGTCCACAAGGCCGAGGTTGTACCAGTGGTCGTTCCTCAGGTTGACCTCGTAGCCTTCCGTCTCTTTCTGATCGGGCATTTCGGCGACAAATTTGATCGCCATCATCGGGCAGGATTCCACGCAAGCCTGCTTGCCGCCGGGGCCTCCCTTTTCATCCCAGTAAGGAGTGTCGATGCACAGATCGCATTTGGAAGACTTCCCTTTGCCGTCGATCATGACCCAGACGGTCCGGTGCGGCTGCTGCGGGCACATTTTGAGGCAGGTCTTGCATCCGATGCACTTCTTGCTGTCGATCCTCCGGACGTTGCCGTTTGCCGTGTCGACATAGGCCGCGCCAACCGGGCAGCTTTGAACGCAGACCGGGACTTTGCATTGCCGGCAGGGCGCCATTTTGACATCGTTGGGAAATTTTCCCCACGCGTCCTGCATGATCTGGATGCGCGAGCGCGAAAGGCTCTGAACTCCATAATGGACAAGGGAGCAGCTGAGCATGCAGGTCGTGCAGCCCGCGCATTTTTTACTGTCGTAAACCAGATAGCCCTGGGACGCGGGATAGGTCGTTCCCGCAGCCTGAGGGGCCGCAACCGCTTTTGCGGGCGTCGTCGCGATCAATGCATCGACGGCGACGACCGCTCCTCCCGTGACCAGAAAGTCGCGCCTGGATAATTGCTTTTTGGCGTCTTCCTTGTTTATGGCCTTTTTATCTTCAGGCATAAAACAACTCCTTTGCGTAGCGAGCGATTTGTATTTTTGGCCGGCCATCGACAACCTGTGCGCGACGAATGAGATCTACGGGGTTTGAGACGCGGCTGTTCGATGACATCTCCAAGATTTTGCTCTAAATCAGAAGCGCCTGTCGAGCAAAAACTGGGAGCGCAAAGCTTCTTGTCCGCGCGGCGCAACGGTTTGGAAAAGCTTAACCGGGGTTAATATTTGATGAATTCCTTCAGCTTGTCCTTCGTCCATCCTTCTTTCGAAAGCATTCCGGCGTGCGCGGGGGTCGCGATATTGTGCGAGATCGCCGGAACTGTCGCCCGATTCCGCTTTCGGGGATCAGGAATTGGAGAAGTATCTGAATACCAGGCGCCGCATCGCTCCGGATTTTTCACACGACCTCAGCAAAACTTTCGCGGCGGCCGGGATTCGGGTCAACAGGCGTTGGAGCGCTTTCGAAAATATCAGCCGGGAAACGACCGGGGCCATGGACAACATATAGGATATTGCACATATGCCTCCGAAGCGTCTTGCGCGGGCGATCGCGGCCGCGGCGGCCATCCCGCTGCGGAGGGCAAAGGATATGCCTTCCCCGGTGAAGGCGTCCGCAAAACCTCCCGCATCGCCGGCGAGAAAGACCCGGCGACGGTATACGCGCGGCTCCCATGGATTGGTGTTGATAATCCACCTGGAGAGCTTTCCTGCATATCCCGGATGCTGCATGCTTCCGACGAGGGCTTCGACGCGGGCCCAATTCCCAACTTTTTCATACACATCCGCGTATATGCCGATTCCGACATTGACACGGCTTTGGGGACAGGGAAAAACCCAGGAATAGGCCGGCATGTGCTCTTCATGGAATCGTATCGCGGGCAAAGGCGCCCGGTCCGACGGGAAAACTCCCGAACTTGTCAAAATCATGTCTTTTGGCCGGATCTTCCGGCCTGAAAGACGCGTCCGGATGATGGAAGCCGCCCCGTCGGCGGCTATCAGAAACCGGCACGAATACGGCCCTTTTCGATCGCCCTTGCGCACCTGCGCAATCACAGAATCGTCCTCGAGCCGAACGCTAAAAACTTCGGCGCCATATTCGATGCGAACGGCATGCTGCGAAATTGCGAACTGTTGGAAATCCCAGTCCAGTTGTCGTCTTTCAACAAGGAATCCGCGCTTGCCGCCCTTTGTATGGCCGTGCAGTTCAATGCCAAAGGCGCGAATCCAGCCGTCGTCGGTCTCACATCCATTTTTCAGAAAGTACGGCTCTGAAAATCCAAGTTTCGCGTAAGTCTTTGCCGCGGCTGGAGAAACCGCCCCGCCGCACGGCTTCTCCCGCGGCCCCCCGGCTTTCTCCAGAACCAGACATTCGACGCCGAGCTGCGACAAACGAATTGCGGCCGCAATTCCCGCAGGTCCGGCCCCGACAACAATCGCCTCATGGAAGTTTTGCGGATTTATCATAAAAAGAAATAAGCTGCATCGTTTCACCGTCCACTGCCAACGCCGACCGGCGCCGGCGTCCGCCGGCATTATTGTATCAGCGGTCATCGGCGGAATACGCTATTAACTTCTGCTTAACGCAAAAGCATTGATTTATAATGCGAGCAACACTTACCGGAGGGACTTCCGTTGAGCGACCAAAAGAAAAAAGGCATCGCCCGGCAAGGCATGCCCGCTTTTCCACTCTGTGGAAAAAGGGGACATCCTAGCCAGGCACCATTTGCTGCAGTAAACAGGCGGGAAATGCTTGTGAGCGCCGGCAAAGCCGCGGCGGCTTCCGTTGCGCTGCCTTCCATGATTCACAGCCTGTTCGTTTGCGTAGCCGCCGCGGCCGATCCCGCAAGCCTCAACGCCGTGGCAGGGCCGGACCGGGTCGCCGTGCTTCCCGGCAAAAGCTACCTGATGGGCTGGGCGGGATTTGACGATCCCGCAAAGAAGGAAAGAGCGCCTGCGCCGCCGCCTGCGCCGCCGCCGGCGATCATCGACTTTCGCATGGCCCGGGGATCGAATCCGAGCAGCCGGACGATCTTTTTGTCGCAGGCGACTGCGGCCGAGTCCAATGCGCCATGGCTGTCGGTCAACCTGGCAAGGCCGTGGGGCGGCGGCCAGGGAGGCAGGATTTTGACTGCGGCAATCGACGCCGCAACCATGCCTCCCGGCGAGTACAGCGCCGCCATCGCCCTCAAGGCGCCGGAATCGCAGACCATCGCGGTGAACCTCCACATTCTGCCCGCGTCCTATGACTGGAGCAAACGTTCCGGCCCCGGCGCCGTCAAGTTCGCGGATTCCAAAGCGCTGGCTACAACAGCCGATTTCTCCGATCCCGGCGTTTATGTGCTGACCCTTACGGCAAAATCCGGCGAGGCGGCCGCTTCGTCGACTCTCAACGTCGCCGTCGAAATTTCTCCGCCGGGAAAACAGCTTGAAGCCGTTTATACGAAGGATTTTAAAATCAACAGTCCGCTGTGGAGCGCTCGCGCGAAGGCGCTGATGGTCAGCTGGATCCCCCACTGCATCGACCAGATCAACCGGACGGACCTCAAGCAGGGCCCGGGCGGCATCGACAATTTCCTTGAAGCCGCGAAGGCTTTGCGCGGCGAACCGCACGGCGCGCACAAAGGATATGTGTTTTCCAACGCCTGGG
>CAZXSV010000058.1:17256-27071 GCA_964642735.1 uncultured Acidobacteriota bacterium | reverse complement strand
GTCTTTGGAACCTGCATTCGGAGGTTCGAATCCTCCCGCCCCAGCCATCTCGCAGCGCCTCCAGGAGTGAAGAATGATTAACACTGGATACAAGCGAGTCAACAGAGAGTTGAAGGTTTTTTCCGGGAATTCCAATTTGCAGCTGGCAGAGGAGATCTGCCGCCACCTGAGCATCCCGTTGGGCAAAATCAATCTGACGAAATTCAGCGACGGGGAGCTGTACTGCCAGATTCTCGAGAATGTTCGCGGCAAAGACGTTTTCATCATCCAGCCGACCTGTTGCCCGGTGAATCAGAACCTGATGGAGCTTCTGATCATGATCGACGCGTTCAAGCGGTCCTCCGCCACGCGAATTACTTCGGTGATTCCTTATTACGGCTACGGGAGGCAGGATCGAAAGGACAAGCCGCGAGTCCCGATTTCGTCAAAACTCGTCGCCGACCTTTTAACGGCCGCGGGGACGGACCGCATCCTTTCGGTGGATTTGCACGCGGGTCAGATCCAGGGCTTCTTTGACATTCCGGTGGACCACCTTTATGCCAATCCTGTTCTGATCGAGCACCTTAAAGGGCTCGAAATCCCGAACCTTACGATCGTTTCGCCGGATGCCGGCGGAGTCGAGCGCGCGCGGGCTTTCGCCAAAAGGCTGGATGCGGATCTTGCCATCATCGACAAGCGCCGCATTGCGCCCAATCAGGCGGAAATTCTTCATATCGTCGGACATGTGGCCGGAAGAAACGTCATCATCTGCGATGATATGATCGACACCGCCGGAACGCTGGTCAACGCCGCTCTGGCTCTCAGGAAAAAGAAGGCGGAGAGGATCTTTGCCTGCGCGACTCATGGAGTTTTAAGCGGCCCTGCCGTTGAAAGGCTTAAAAACGCGCCTATTGAACAGATCGTTCTTACCAACACGGTTCCGATCCATCAATCCAAGCTTCTGCCGAACATGACCGTGTTGAGCGTGGCGGGCTTGCTGGGCGACGCCATCCAGAGCATCCATGAGGAAACGAGTGTCAGCAATCTATTTGTATAAGGCTCCGGCCTTCGCTGCCGTCCGGCAGTGAAGGCGTCGAAGGGCTGCAAGGAAGGAGTTGGATTTCATGCCAACAGTAATCGAAGCTCAAGTTCGGATCCCGGGCGGGAAGAATGCCAACAGAAGACTCCGCAATTCGGGTCAAATCCCTGCGGTTGTATACGGCCATGGAAAGCCGTCCATCGTGGTTTCCGTCAAGCCGGGCGAGGTCCGTCAAATACTTCACTCGGAAAGCGGGCGAAATACGATATTTTCCTTAAACATAGACGGCGCCGAACACAGCAATGCCATGGTTAAGGACTATCAGCTGAATCCCGTGCATGGGAACCTGATCCATGCCGATTTCATCGAAATAGCCATGGACCAACTGCTGGAATTGTCGGTCAACATAGAAGTCGTCGGGGAAGCCGAAGGAGTGAAACTCGACGGCGGCATTATGGATATCGTCACCCGGTCCATCGAGGTGGAATGTTTGCCTTCCGATATCCCGGAATCGATAAAAGTGGATGTCAGCCGCCTGAAAATCAATGATTACATCCGGGTGAAAAATATCCAGACCGACGCCAAGGTCAAGATACTCACCGATCCGGAAGTCGTAGTCGTGACTATCGTTCCGCCGATCAAGGAAGAAGTCCCGGTGGAAGCGGCTGCGACGCCGGAAGCTGCGGAACCCGAAGTCATCAAGAAGGGCAAGGCTGTGGAGGAAGGCTCGGAAGACGAGCCTAAATCCAAGGCGTCCAAACCGGAATCCAAGTAGCGTTTTCTTCGACGCCCGGTTCCGGGAATTCGCGATACCTGAAGTATGGATACGGAGGCCTTGACAAAAATATTCGTCGGGCTCGGCAACCCCGGCGATCGGTATGCAAGGAATCGACACAATGTCGGATTTATGGTTCTGGACGCGCTGGCGCGGGAATTGTCCGGGCAATGGGCCGGCTGCCTTCACTTTCGCAGCTGCCCGGCACGCATCGAAGGAGCGGCGCTTCTGTTGGTCGAGCCGCTGACTTACATGAACAACAGCGGGAAGGTCGTTTATCCGCTGGTTGCGCAGCTTCGGAAGAATCCGGAGGACCTTGTTGTAATTTGCGACGATTTGAACCTGCCGTTGGGACGCATCAGGATACGGGAAAGAGGATCCGCCGGCGGCCATCGTGGGCTGGAATCGATTCTGGAGGCTTTCAATACCGAGGAGATCCTGCGGATAAGAATGGGAATCGGACAACAGCAGATGCCCGAAAACAAGGCCGAATTTGTTTTGACCGATTTTCCGCCGGAAAACAAGATGGAATTGGACGAGATGATTCGCACTGCCGGGAACGCCGCTCAATCAATATTGCGAGTCGGCGCTTCCAAAACAATGGCGATTTTTAATGCTTAAGAAGAAGCAAGGAGACAACCGTGAGAAATTACGAAGTGGTTTTCATTGCCGCTCCCACTTTAACCAGCGAGGAGCTGGACGGCTTCATCAGCCACGTTCAGACCGTGGTTGAAAGCAAAAACGGCAAAGTGGTTAAAGTCGACAACTGGGGAAAGAAATCTTTTGCCTACAAGATCAAGCGATTTCGTGAAGGCTACTATGTTGTGCTTTCGATCGAGGGCGACGGCGGCGCTATCGCGGAACTGGAGCGTCGTTTCAGGGTGACCGACTATATCATCCGTTTTATATCCGTTCGTATAGACGAGGATTTGAAGCGCTCCGAAAAGATCAAAAACGCAAGACGAAGAAAAAATCCCCCAAAGCCGTCCGCGCCTGTCTTGGAAGAAGAACAGCAACAGGCGCCCCCAATGTCTCTGTAGAATCCCTGGAGGGATCGGCCTGCAGCCTGTCCCTCATGGTAGAAAGGCTGAAGAATTATGCCAGGTCCGAAACGGTTTAGCGTTCGCCGCAAAAGAGTATGTAAATTTTGCGCGGAGAAAATTACTTATATTGATTTCAAGGACGGAAAACTCCTTGGCCATTTCATTCCCGAACGGGGGAAGATACTGCCCAGGCGAATCAGTGGCGTCTGCTCGGTGCATCAGCGTTTGCTGGCGGAAGCCATCAAACGCGCCAGACACATGGCCATCCTTCCATTCGTAGCGGATTAGAATTTTTTCCCAGAGGGGCGAAACATGAAGGTCATTTTAAAACAGGACGTTGAAAAACTGGGCAAAACCGGGGATATTGTCAAAGTCGCTCCCGGTTACGGGCGCAACTACCTTGTTCCCAAGCGCTTGGCTGCAGAAGCCACCCCGGGCAACATCAAGAGCATTGAAATCGAAAAAGTCGCTCAAGCCCGACGCGACCACCGTGAGAAGGAAGCTGCCACGCTTCTTGCCCGGGAAATTGTCAAGCTCACCGTGACCATCCAGCGCAAGACCGGAGAAGGCGGGGCGCTTTATGGATCGGTGACTGCCATTGACATCGCAGACTTTTTGGTCTCGCATAAGATCGACATTGATAAGCGCAAGATCAACCTGGAAGAGCCCATCAAAACGGTTGGAGAGTATCAGGTCCCTATCCGATTGCATCGTGAAGTCTCAGTTCCGATCAAGGTCGTTGTGGAGCCCGAGTCCGAGCCTGTCCAGTAAATTGACGATTGACGATTGAAAGCCTCGTTTTTAAACGTCGATCAGCGGCTTGCTATCAGGCGCTATTTTAAATCGGCAAAGGCGCAGGGGTCTTATTGAAAATTGGAGGCGGCTTCGCACCCGGGAAAGCATGGGAATCTTTTCTGACTGGGACCGCGAGACGTCTCGCCCGCAGAACCGGGCGCCTGGCTCTTCGGGCGCTATTTTCGAAGCCGGCGCGGCAAAAAGAGCTTCCCGGTCTGATTTTTAATCGTCAATCGTCAATCGTCAATGTGCCATGGCCGACCTCAGTCTCGAAAAGACGCTTCCCAGCAACCTTGAAGCCGAGCGCTCCATTCTCGGCGCTATTCTCCTCGACGATAAAGCTGTTCTCACGATTTTTGAAATCCTGAAGCCGCAGGACTTTTATCTGGAGCAGAACCGCAGGATTTTTGAAAAGATGCTCCAGTTGATGGACAGCGCCCGTCCGATAGACCTGATCACGCTCAAAGACGAACTCCAGCGATCCAACCAGCTTGAGAGTGTCGGAGGCGCCGCCTATCTGGCCGGTCTCACCGACGGCTTGCCTCGGGCGATGAACATCGAGTTCTATTCCCGGATCGTCAAGGAAAAATCGACTCTTCGACGCCTGATCCGGGTTTCCAACGAAACCATGTCCCGCAGCTATCAGGATGAAGAATCCGCCGAGGAAATACTGCAGGGAATAGAAAAAGAAATTTTTGACATAGCCAGCCAGCAGTTCCGAACCGGCTTTTTCCCCATTCCCCCGATCGTCAGCCATGTTTTCAAGGAGATCGAGGAGCTGTCCAACCGGAAGATGCCGGTAACCGGCCTTGAAACCGGTTTCGTCGACCTGGACCGCATGACGGCGGGCCTGCATCCGTCGGATCTCATCATTGTCGCCGCCCGTCCCGGACTGGGAAAGACCAGCTTGTGTTTGAACATCGCCGAACATGTCGCGCTGAGGAAAAAAAAGACCGTCGGCATTTTCAGCCTTGAAATGAGCAAGGAACAGCTGGTGAAACGCTTTCTCTGCAGCGAAGCCAGAATCGACGCCCAAAGAATCAACACCGGGTTTTTAACCAAGGACGATTGGGCCAAGCTGAGCCATGTGTCCGGCGAATTGTCCGAAACAAAGATTTTCATCGACGATACGGCCAGCATCACCGTTTCTGAATTGCGTTCCAAAGCGCGACGGCTCAGCCTGGAACAACACGGGTTGGACCTTATTATCGTGGATTATCTCCAGCTGATGTCCGGATCGACCCAGCGCTATGAAAACCGCACCCAGGAAATCTCGCAGATCTCTCGGGGACTGAAAGGAATAGCCAAAGAACTCAGCCTGCCCGTCATCGCAATATCCCAGCTCAGCCGCGCAGTCGAATCCAGGCGGGGAGATCATCGTCCGCAGCTTTCCGACCTGAGGGAATCCGGCTCCATCGAACAGGACGCCGATGTTGTGCTGTTCATCTACCGCGAGGACATGATCAATCCGACGGAAGAAAATAACGGGCTCGCCGAACTGATCATCGGCAAACAGCGAAATGGCCCCACCGGATCCATACAGCTCGCCTTCAGCAAGCAAATCACTAAATTCGACAATCTGTACCAGGAATAGGTTTCCCGTTCTCCGTTTCGGGTTTCCCGTTAAAACAAGCGTTGTCGATAATGCATTATTCCGGACTCCATCGTTGAAAGTCCTGCGATTTGGATTTAGAGTCAAAATATGATTGCCTTCAGAACAGGGGGGCTCCCAGACTCACGGAGCATCATCAGACAAAAGATGCGGCAATTCGGGAAAAGCAAATCCCCGATATGGACTCCAACGCTGACAAAGCCGGTTTTAACGGGAAACGGGAAACCTGAACAATGAAAATCGCAACCTGGAACGTCAACGGGATCCGGGCGCGGGAGAAACAGGCGCTCGAATGGATCGAGCGCGAGAAGCCGGATGTGATTTGCCTGCAGGAGATCAAGGCGACGCGCGAACAGGTCCCGGAATCCCTTCGTGAAATGCCGGACTACTGGTGCTGCTGGCATGGAGAACGGGCTTATTCCGGGGTGGGACTGCACCTGCGGCGCAACCTCGCCGCAGCTCCGCAGTTTTTTCATCCATCCTTCGACATCGAAACCCGGATTGTCGCCGCGAGGATCGGCGGTCTGGCTGTCGCTTCGGTTTACGTCCCGAACGGCGGAAAAGATTTCGCCGCAAAAATGCGTTTTCTGGAAGCGATGGAACTCTACACGATCGAATGCCGCAACCAGGGCGTCGACCTTGTCCTCTGCGGCGACATGAATGTCACCCGCACCGACATGGACGTCCATCCCAAGGAACGCAAGCCCAATGTCATCGGCCAGCGCCCCGATGAACGCGAAGCGTTCGAGCGAATAATCCGCAATGGCGGGATGATGGACGCAGGGCGGGCTCTGGACCCCGGAAACGACCAGCTGTTTACCTGGTGGCCTCCATGGCGCAACATGCGCCAGAAAAATATCGGATGGCGGCTCGATTACATCCTCGCGAGTCAATCGCTGGCCGGGCGCATTTCCAGATGCTTCGTGCTCGCTCAGGTCGGGACCAGCGACCACGCTCCCGTCGTCGTGGAATTGGCATGAAGGCCGGCCATCAGCCGCCGGCAAGGACGGCGGAAAAAACATGGAGAATGCGGGACCAATAATTCTCCGCGTCTTCCTTTTTTTCCCGTTGAACGATCTTTTTTAAATTTTGCCCTAATCCCGCGAACCCCTCCGGCCGATACGGATCGCGAAACCAATAGAAAAGCAAAATGGCCACGGAGTTCGGCGCTATTGCGCCGAAAAGGCCTAACTTCAATAAACCGTATCGAATTCAAGGAGGAATTCGCGATGGGATCTTTCAGCATACTCAACAACATCGCCGGCCTGCAAGCACAAGGCCAACTCAACATTAACAACGTAAATCTTTCCCGCACTCTGCTGCGTCTGTCTTCGGGCAAGCGCATAAATTCGGGAGCGGATGACGCCGCCGGCCTTCAGATAGCCGACAGCCTGCGCGCCAACGCCGCCGCGCTGTCTCAGGCGGTGCGCAATGCAAACGACGGGATCGGCGTCGCTCAAATCGCCGATGGCGCCCTTCAGGAAATAAGCAACCTGCTGGTGCGATCGGTGACGCTTGCCGAGGAATCCGCCACCGAAACAGTCGACTCGGTCGGCCGGGCGTCCCTCAATGCGGAGTTTGTCGCCATCCAGGCTGAAATAGCCCGGATTGCTCAGCAAACCAATATTAACGGGACCGCTTTATTTACCACCACAGGCATCAACGGGTCTTTAAGCGTGTTCGTGGGAGACATTTCCAGCGCCAGTTCCATTTCGGTGACGATTGGCGCCATCACGACAAGCGGAGAAACCGTAACCGACATATTCGGGCAAAACCTTTCTACTTTAAGCCTGACAACCACCACTTCCGCAGCCTCAGCCTTGACCACAATCAAGGACGCCTTAACCGGAGTTTCAAGGGGGCGTGCGGATATTGGCGCAGGAATCAACCGGTTGCAGGCGGCCGTCAGCGTGATGCAGTCTCAGACGCAGAATACGCAAGCGGCTGAATCGACTATCCGCGATGCGAATATCGCGGAAGAGATCGCCAACCTGACAAAATATCAGATACTGGCGCAGGCCGGGATCGCCGCGCTTGCCCAGGCAAACCAGAACAGCCAGAATGTTTTAAATCTGCTCCGCGGATAACGTCTCCTGCCGCTTTTTAGGGGCTGTGCGAGTCCGGCGGGGCGGCCGATGGCTGCTCCGCCCGGGCTCGCCGCCGGGAACGGAATCCCGGCTGCAGCGGAGGCTTCTATCCCGGCGTCCGCGCCCGAAAGAGCGCAGGCGCCGGAAAGAATGCGACGGCATAACGCGCCGTTGCGCGGCGCCGGCGGCATGCTCCGCAAGGGATTGCGGCGCAGAACGCCTTGGGCCGGTGCAGGCAAATGCATTTTTGTTGAGCAGCAAAAGATCCCTGGCGGCGCCGCCATTTCCGTTGGCGGCGCCGGAAGGCGGTCCAGCTGTCTCATCGCTTATATAACGGACCGGAATATCCGTCGCCGGCTTTTTGCCGGAAAAGCGGGAAGCCGGACCAGGCGCTGGCGCTACAGCGCGGTCCTGATCCTGTTTTGCGGATAGTCGATCAAATCGCCCAATCATAAGGCGCGTTCTTCACGAACGCGCCTTTTTTTTTACTTGTTCTCAGAGGCTTCTATATCAAGACGAAGTGTTATGATGGAGATGAGAATCCATACCTTGCTACAGGACGGGCGATTATGGCTTTCCAGAGTTTGAGGAGCTTCTTGGATGTTTTAAAAGACAATGGACAACTTGCAGCGATTCATGACGCCGTAAGGCCCGAGCCGGATGTCCGGGCGTATCTAAGAGCCGCCGCCGATCTTGGCAGCGGCAGTCCGGCGATCGTTTTCGACAATATTCTTGGGTATAAAGGCTTCAGAATTGCCGGAAACATTCATGGTTCCTGGGTGAATCACGCCATCATGCTCGGCATGGAAAAGGATGCGGACATACGCGAACAATTCTTCCAGGTCGACCGGCTATGGAAAGATCTGAACAAGGGGGAATTGAAATGGGTGGATCATGCTCCTTGTCAGGAGATCGCCGTTGAAAGGGATGTCAACCTGTATGAACTGATGCCCCTTTTCCGGATCAATAAAAATGACGGGGGGTGCTATTTCAGCAAAGCGTGCGTCGTTTCCCGTGATCCGGACGATCCCGAAAATCCGGAAAAAGAAAATGTGGGAATATACAGAGTGATGGTTCAGGGGCCGGACACTCTGGGGATGCAGCCGCTCCCTTATCACGATTTCGCCCGGCACCTGAGAAAATGCGAGGAGCGAAACGAGTCCTTCCCGGTGGCGATCTGCATCGGGAATCCTCCGTGGCTCACCACGATGGCGGCGACGCCTCTGCCCTATGGCCAATCCGAATATATAGCTGCGGCGGCCATTATGGGCGAGCCGATCGAATTGACCAAAGCCATCGGCTGCAATCTGAATGTTCCGGCGCACGCAGAATATGTCATTGAGGGCGAGGTCGTTCCGAGAAAACGGTTTTGCGAAGGGCCGTTCGGCGAGTTCCCGGGCAGCTATTCGGGCGCGAGGAACCAGATTCGAATTAAGGTCAACCGGGTGACTCATCGCCGGGACCCGGTCTATGAAACGCTTTTCATCGGAAAGCCCTGGACCGAGCATGACACCCTGATCGGCTTGTGGACTTCCGTCCCGCTGTACAAGCAGCTGAAATCGGAATTCCCGGAAGTCCGATGCGTCAATGCCATGTACCAGCACGGCTTGACGGTCATCGTTTCATCCGACATGAGATTGGGCGGATTCGGGAAAACCCTCGCCTTCAGGATCGCGTCCACGCCCCACGGGATGTCGTATGCCAAGAACATAATTGTTGTGGATGGAGACGTCGATCCGTTCAATCTGGAAAAGGTCATGTGGGCGCTATCGACCCGGATCCGCCCCGTCAAGGATGTCGTCGTGATCCCCAACACCCCGGGCGTTCCGCTGGACCCGTGCACGGATCCCGCCGGCGTGGGCAGCAAGCTCATCATCGACGCCACCACCCCGGCGGCGCCTGATTTCATGAGGGAAATAACCATGATCGAAGATCCGCCGGGAAGCGCCCGCGCGGCAGAGCGGATAAGAGAGATTTTGAAAAAAACCGCAACCCATCCCCAAACAGGATCCAAGCTATGATTTGCGTGCGCTGTTTGAAAGACACGGCCAAAAAAATTGCCGATGCGCCCGACCGAAGCCATGCGTGGGAAGTTTATTATTGCGAAAGATGCAACTACAGCTGGCGCTCCACGGAAGAAGAGGAAATAACCGTAATCGAGAAGAGGGCCCCTGAGTTTCAGCTGAACCGGGTCGACCTGGAAACTTTGCCCGCGCCCAATCCGATTCCGCCGCTTCTGAAAAACTAGCGAAGTGCGACGCAAATGCGGGCTCATCGTTATGCTTTCTTTTACAAAGCATAATTGCTGATTCCGTGTTTTCCTCCGTGGCTGTTGTCCTTAAACTGCCCCTGAGGCGCCGGAAAGCAAGGATAAAAATATTCGGAAAATATTATTCTCCGTGTATTCCGTGTTTTCCGCATATCCCGTGGTTTCCTCCGTGGCTGTTGTCCTTAAACTGCCCCTGAGGCGCCGGAAAGCAAGGAT
>CAZXSV010000058.1:0-17156 GCA_964642735.1 uncultured Acidobacteriota bacterium | reverse complement strand
AAAAATATTCGGAAAATATTATTCTCCGTGTATTCCGTGTTTAACAACAGCGCCCCGAACGGCTGGCAATACCGATCCGGAGACAGTGTTGCGAGCTTCAATTCAATCAAGCCGGACAGCCTTTCTTCTTGAGGAAGCCGCCTCCTTCTGGTAGTGTTACGGACGCAAAATGTGTAATACTCGGGCTGCCGCTCCAGGGGAAAAATGAACGACAAGCCAGTCATTGAGCTCGAAGCAGTGTCTATCTGGAAGTCGCGGTGCGCCCTTCTGGACCGGATCAGCCTGCGGGTGTCGAAAAATGAGTTTATTGGAATTATCGGACCCAACGGCGCGGGCAAGACGTCGCTTCTGAACGTCATCGCCGGCTTCGAAAAATTTCACGGCAGCCTCCGGCTTTTCGGCAGCCCGGAATCGTGGACTCGGCCGCGCAAAACTCGCCTTCGCATCGGCTGTGTTCCTCAATCGCTTGAAATCGACCCTTCATTCCCTATTTTCGCCATGGAGGCCGTGATGATCGGCGCGTGCGGCCGGGCCGGGCTGTTTCGGCATCCAGGCCGCGCGGAACGTGAGAGAGCCCTTGAGCTGATGCAGTTGATGCGCATCGATCATCTGGCCGGCCGGCCTGTCGGCCATCTCTCCGGCGGCGAAAGGCAGAAAATTTCTCTTGCCCGCGCCATATTGCAAAAGCCCGAGATACTCCTGCTGGACGAGCCGACTGCAAACCTGGACATTGCGGTCCAGAAGGAAGTGCTGGACCTTATCGGAGAAATATACAGACGAGAATCATTGACGATTCTTTACGTCACCCACGACTTCAACATGCTTCCCGAGCCCATGCGGCGCGCGGTGTTCCTGAACCGCGGCAGGATTGTTTTCGACGGCGACATTCAAAGCGCCATGACAGGGGAAATGCTGAGCCGCCTTTTCGAATACCCGCTCGAGACCTTCGAACGCGGCGGCAGGAGGTTTATTTCTTTTGGTTGAACATTTCCTGGACAGCTTGTCCTACCTCCCCATCCAGCGCGCGATCATCGCCTGCATCCTGTGCGGGCTCGGCTGTTCCCTGCTTTCCGTCATCATAGTGTTGCTGCGGATGCCGCTGATCGGCGTCGCTATGTCGCACGCCGCATTTGCGGGCGCTGCTTTAGGCATGCTGATCGGCGTCAATCCGATGATTTCAGGATTCGTCCTGTGTTTGGCGGTGGCGGGCGCGCTTGGCCCATTTTCCGACCGGACACGGCTCGCTCCGGAAAACACTCTCGGCATTTTTTTCTCATTTTTGATGGGGATTGCGTTCCTCGCGATGGGGATTCTGACCAGGACGAAAGCCGGCGCTTTGAATTTGATGTGGGGCAATTTGCTGTCGCTTTCCGGCATGGACCTCGTGATTTTATCGTGTGTTACGGCCCTGCTGGCGATCTTCATAGTCTTTTTCTTCAAGGAGATCCGGGCGGTTCTCTTCAACCGTAGAGTGGCGGCGGCAAGCGGAGCGCCGGAAAAGCTGATCTACTATGCCATCCTGTTTCTGGTCGGCGCGGTGGTTTCGGTCAACCTGTCGAGCATCGGAGGGCTGCTGATTTTTGCCCTGCTCATGCAGCCCGGGGCGACCGCTCTTCAGCTGACGTATGATTTGAAAAAATTTTTCGTCATCTCCGCGGGGGCGGGAATCGCCGCCTGCATCTCCGGCCTTCTGATATCCTATATTTTCGACCTTCCGTCGGGCGCATCGGTGGTAATCATGGCGACGGTGATTTTCGCACTTGCCTACGCCTTTTCCCCCAAGCGCCGCCGGACGATTTACCATGAAGGGAATGTGCATGACGCAAATGAAACCGGAAGAAATGAACCGGATGAAAAAACAGTTTTTTAATGACGGCGCCGAAACCTGGATGGACGCTTTTTACAAGAATCCGGAAACCGGGCGGTACGACCTGCACCGGGAGAATTTTGATCGCTTATTCAAACTGATACCGCTGAAAACCGGCGACAGGGTTCTGGACGCAGGATGCGGTTCCGGGGTCCTGGCTCCGTGGATCCTGGAACGTATCTCGTCTTCAGGCATCCTTTACGAACTGGATTTCGCCGAAAAGATGATCGAAAAAAATCGAAAGCTTCACGAAGCTGAAAACGTCCGGTTCATCGTTGCGGACGTCGCCGAAGCGCCCCTGGAGGATGAATCCTGCGACGTCGTCTTCTGTTTTTCCTGTTTCCCCCATTTTGACGATAAAGAAGCGGCATTGCGCAACCTGTCCCGCATATTGAAACGGGGCGGAATTTTGACGGCGTCCCATTTCGATTCATCGGAAGAGATCAACGCGCGCCACAAGACCTGTCCGGCGGTCATGCACGACCATCTCCCCGGGGAATCCGAAATGCGCGAACTGTTCCGCAAGGCGGACCTTCGCATCGACCGGTTCGTCGATGAACCCGGATTCTACTGCATCGTCTCCCGAAAATAGGTTTTGACAGCACTTTCGGAAGGCAATAAAGTGACCGGTTGCGTTAAAACATCGAAGCTCTTCGTTGCCCATTTTTTCAACTTATCGATCAAACGGATCTTTGGGATGAAAATGCAATTTTACCGCGCCCTGATTGGTTTTTTCGCTTTGGCGATATTTTGCGAATCTTCAGCGGCCGAGCAGGCCGCCGCGGAACATTCGCCTGTAACGATAACGGTGATTGTGACCGCCCAAAAGGATCCGGAGCCTGCGCTGACGGCGCCGCTGAGCGTCACGGCGGTTACGGAGGACGTGCTTGCGGACGCGAACATCCAGGAAGTGAAACAGGCCGCAGTCTATGCGCCCAACACCTTTATTAATGAATTTACGACCAGGGCCCTGAGCAATCCGTATTTCAGGGGAATCGGAGGAAGCCCGACCAATCCGGGAGTCAGCACGATGATCGACGGCGTCCCCCAGCTCAACAGCTTTTCGTCCAACCTGGAATTGATTGACGTCGGCCAGATCGAATTTGTCCGCGGGCCCGAGGGCGCCCTCTACGGACGAAACACGGCGGGCGGCCTGATTAATATCAGGAGCCGTTCGGCGCTCGAGACTTGGGTCGCCGAAGAGAGGGTTGAGTTGGGGAGCCACAATCGGCGAGGCCTCCGGGCCCTCGTTTCCAGTCCGCTGTTAAAGGAGCGCGTCGGCATGAGCCTGGCGGCCGGTTATTCTTCGCGGGACGGCTACACCGTCAACGATCTCAGCGGCCATGACCTGGACCGCCGAGAGGCGTTTTTCGGAAAAGGCCGGCTTTTGCTGAAAATCAACGATCGAATGGACGTGCGACTGACTTTGTCCGGGGAACATGATTCCGACGGCGACTATGCGCTCGGCGACCTCGGCTATATCCGGGCGAACCCGAACCGGGTGGACCGCGATTTTGAGGGCTTCACTCGCCGGAGCGTGGGCTCTGCGACGCTTGCCGCCGGCTATCGCGGCCGGGCTGTGGAGTTTTCCTCCACCACGGGGGGCGTCTGGTGGAAGAATCACGCTCTTACAGATTTGGATTATCAAACAGCTTCGTTGGCAAATTACGGCATGTACGCCGTCCGCGACAATGTGGACCGGCAGCATCAGTTTACCCAGGAATTCCGTTTCGCATCCGCCCAGGGCAAGCCGTTTGATCTGGCGAAGGCTTTGAAATTGAATTGGCAGGCGGGCGTTTTTCTCTTCAAGCAGAATTACGGGCAGGACGCCGTCAACGACATTTCCAGCGCTTTCGGCTTTTTCCCCGCGCGCATAAGCGCTTCCTCTGCCGAACTGGACGATTGGGGGCTGGGGCTTTACGGACAGGCCAAATTCACCGCGTTGGAGAAAGTGGATTTATCGGCCGGCCTCCGTTTCGATTATGAGGACAAGGCCGCCCGCCTCTCGTCCGGCGGCGGATCCGCATCGGATTTCACCGATAGTTTTTCCGAAGTCTCGCCGCAGTTCAGCGTGGCCTGGCGGTTCACTGCGAATCAGACAGCCTATGTTTCGGCTTCCCGCGGCTACAAAGCGGGCGGCTTCAATCCTGCGCCGACAGGCGTTCCAGTTCCGGCCGGGACGGAGTCCTACGGTCCCGAGCGCACGTGGAACTACGAACTGGGGCATAAGGCGCGATGGTTGAAAAACCGCCTAGATACGACCATCGCGCTTTTTTACATAGACTGGGACAACCTCCAGCTGAACCAGCAGATCCCGATGAGCGGCGGCCAGTACTACATCGACAACGCGGGCGAAGCCAGCAGCAAGGGAGTGGAAATGGAAACGAAATACCGTCCATTCCCATGGTGGGAGATGTTCGGCGCAGTCGGTTTCGTACGGGCGCGTTTTTTGACCGGCAGCCGCGCTCTCAATTCAAATCTGGGGATCGATGAGGCGATCGACGGAAACGTTCTTCCTTACACGCCAACCTTCACCGCCAATATGGGGACGCAGGTCTCCTGGGCGGCGTGCAGCCATGCAAGCCTTTACCTCCGCGTCCAGGTTTCCCGTTACGGCGAATTCCGGTACGATGCGACCAACGCCGTGAGCCAGCCGGATTATCAATTGTCCGGGTTCCGCGGCGGCGCCCGGGGAAAAAGCTGGTTTGCCGAAGCGTGGGTGGACAATGCATGGGACGCCCGATATGTGCCGATCGCCATCCCATACGCCCAGCTCGGCGCCCCCTCCGGCTATATCGGCGAAAGCGGCGCCCCGAGGACTTACGGCGCCCGCGCCGGTTTCAATTTTTAGCTTCCTGCCTCTGTCGGCGAGTCGTCTCGTGGCGAAAATCGAGCCGCGCTGGGAGCGCCGGCGTCACTGCGCATTTATGGTTTCGCGGACTTTTTGCGCGAGGCCCTGGACGGTGAATGGTTTTTGGAGAAAAGCGATGTTGGAATCCAGGATTCCGTGGTCGACGATCGCATTGTCGGCGTAGCCTGAAATGTAAAGCGATTTAATCCCCGGCCGCTCCGATTCAAGCCGGGAGACCAGCGTTTTCCCGCTTATTCCGGGCATCACCACATCGGTCACCACAAGGTCGATCGCGCCGCCATACTCCCGAGCTATCTTTAAAGCCTCAATCCCGTCGCAAGCCTGGAGGACGGTGTAGCCCCTTTCGGTGAGAATCCTTTCAGCGAGAGCGCGCACGGAATTTTCATCTTCGACCAGGAGCACGGTTTCGGTCCCTGGCGAATCGGGCCGGGATTCGACTTCATTTTCCGGTTTCAGAATTTCGCCTTTCACGCGCGGAAAGTAGACTTTAAAAGCCGTGCCCTTGCCGGGTTCGCTGTAAACCCAGATGAATCCGTTGCTCTGTTTGACAATTCCGTAGACGGTGGACAGCCCCAGTCCCGTGCCTTTCCCCTTTTCTTTGGTTGTGAAAAATGGCTCGAATATGCGGGCTTTGGTTGCCACGTCCATCCCGGTGCCATTGTCGCTTATGGCCAGCATCACGTAAGGGCCTTTCTCCATCATCGGGTGTTCGCGGATATATCGGCTGTCCAGGTCCACGTTGGCCGTTTCAAGGATGAGTTTCCCCCCTCTCGGCATGGCATCCCTGGCATTGACCGACATATTCATCACGATCTGCTGTATTTGCCCCGGGTCCGCGTGGATCAAACCGAGGTCCGGCGCGGCGATGGAAATCAATTCAATGTCTTCGCCGATCAGCCGGCGAAGCATGATGCTCATGTCGCTGATCGCCGCGTTCAAATTCAGGATTTCGGGCTGGAGCATCTGTTTACGGCTGAAGGCTAGGAGCTGGGAAGTCAGCGACGCAGCGCGCTGGCTCGCTTTTTCGATCTGTTCCAGGTCCTGTCGTTTGGGGTCGTCGGGGCCGATGTCGTCCATCAGCAATTCCGTGTATCCCTTGATTACCGAGAGCATGTTGTTGAAATCGTGCGCCACTCCGCCGGCCAACGCGCCGATCGCCTCCATTTTCTGGGCTTGCAGCAGCTGAGCCTCGAGGTGTTTACGCGCCGATACGTCTCTCGCGATCGAATGCACGTAAGGGACGCCGGAGATCATCACTCGCCGATGCCCGAATTCGACGGCGATGTTGCGGCCTTCCTTCGTCGTGATCATCGCCTCTCCACCGATGTCTTCGCCTTCCAGAATCCGTTTGTGAAGAGCGTCGAGCTGCGGGATGTTTGCTTCTTCCTGCAAATCCGACGCCTTCATCTTCAACAGTTCTTCATTGGCATAGCCGGTGAGTATGGAAGCCGCCGAATTCGCTGAAACGATTTTCGCGTCTTGGTCGCTGATCAGGATTGCATCCCGGGAGCCTTGAAAGAGCGCTTCCTGCCACGCCAGGGTCCGCCGGAGGCTTTCATCCATCCGTCTGCGTTCCGTAATGTCCTCGACGTAGCCTTCGTAATAAATCAGCCTTTCGCAGGAATCGCGAAAAGCCTGGGAGTATATGGAGAGCCAGATCCTGCCGCCGTCTTTGCGGCGGGACTCGAACTCGAAGCCCCGCACCTTGTCATAATCCCGCAGCTGTCGCAGAAACTGTTTTCTCTCTTCCGGATTCACAAAGAGCTCGTGCGCGATTTGCCGGATTTCGGCGAGGATTTCTTCCGGCGATGAATAGCCCAGCATGTTTGCCAGCGACGGATTGGCGATCAGGAACCGGCCGTCCGGAGTGCTCCGAAATATGCCCTCCAACGCATTTTCAAAAATGCTGCGGTATTGCCTTTCATCGTCGCTTTGCCGGAAATTGCCTGCCGCCTTTTCGCGCTCCGGTTCAAAAATGCTTTCGCTCAAGCTCTCCTGTTCCCTCGACAACGTTCGGTCCCCCGTGATTGTGAATAAAGCGACGCCAGATGGCTGCCTTTTCTTCTTATCGGTATTTTTTCTTATATCCGCATAGAATATTTTACTTGGGGGCGGGGCGCGGAGGGTCGGCGGCAGCGGCGGCGAAAAGACGCGGAGAACACGGCGATATTTTCTTTTAAATTCCGCGTTCTCCGCGCTTTCCCCGCGGCTTATTCGATCGCTTTTTCGACCGTGGCGATGTCGACCAGGCCCTTGCATCCATAAAGAACCGGCAGTACGCGACCGGGCGGGTATTTCCTCCGCAACTCGGCTACCTTTTCGGCGCCGGCGCGATAAGCGGGCAGACACATCCGGCCGAGCAGCGGATGCTGCCCCCACGCGCCGGAAAGCTTTTCTGCTCTTTCCGCCGACACCAGGAAGTCCCGGCGCAGAAGGGCCGCCACATCGTCCTGCGGAAGCCCTTCCTTCCATATGGAATAAGAAGCTTGATTTTTCGCATCGTCCTGGAGCAGAGCGAGCAGCGTTCCGATCTGGAGATCTTCGTCGGGGAGATGCTCGATTTCGGAGACGCCGTACGCGATCAGAATGGCGTTGTTGGCCAAACCTTCGCTCAACGTGGCGCCCATGCTGTTCATCGTAAGAACGGTGGCTTCGAAATCGACTTTGCCGCGCTCGTAAAGATTTTGCAGGCAGGCGTAGCTGGTCACGTGGCCGGGGACCACTTCGTGGCTGATCAGCTGCTGGAATTCCGGCACGGAAATCTGCAACGAGTTGTTGATCTCATAGGTCGCTTCATATTCCGGGCTCCCGTCGCTTTTTCGCGCCCGCCCGATGTAGTTCATCGATCCTGAGAACCACGCGTTTGCGATCGGGAGGAACCTTATGTTCGCTCGCGGAACGGAATGCAGGGCTTTGGGCAGGTGGGGCAGCAGGTTCTCCCGGCTGAGGCGGTCGAATTCCGCGATGAATGCGGCGCTCAGCGCCGGGATGGAACTGGCGGGAATCATGCGGTCGCGGCGCCATGCGTCCGCTGCGGCGACCAGTTCCGCGCTTCCCGAAGACGGGTATCCGGCGCGGCTGAGGAGCTCCCGGACCCTGTTGCATTTCGCCTTGGGATGCGAGGGCTGCGGATCGAGGCCGGTGGACGCCTGAACGCAACGTTCATAGGGCGCCTTCTCTCCCTTGCCCAGCATCTCCATCGCCAGGTCCCACATGACTTCAAGGGAATTGGCCAAATTTTTTAAATAAGCCCGGCGCCGTCGGGGCTCTCCTGTCAACTGTTCCGGGATGCCCTGGATGGCTGCCAGAACGTCAACGCCGGAAAGATAGGCGTCTATCGCTTTCCGGTCGGTCTTTTTGCCGGCGACGCCTCCGGTTTCGCGCAGTCTTGCGGCGGCCGGGTGCGTATATGCTGCGGGAAGGGGCGCGCCTGAAAACCATGAATCTGCGATGAAACGCCCGACGCCCGACAGGTGCAAAACGTCTCCTCCCCACAGAGTGTCAATTCCGATAATTGCGTCCGCTACAAGACGGTCGAGAGGTGTGAGCTCCAGCGGTTCTTTCATGCGACTCCTCCCCTGCAAAAATTTTGCATTGCAAAATATAAGAGGCTCTCGTAAAAATATCCGGGTGCTTTTTCCAGCATCATATCACTTCCGTTCTTTTTATACTATCGAGTACCGTGCAAAAGGGCGGCTTTGATAGATGGAGAAGCCGGCTGCAGCCGCACGGCAATCGAAATGATTCGAGGGAAACGGAATGGCAGCGTATCGATTCGATGGCATGCTGCCGTTTATCGCAAAGGCGTGCCGGCGAGACCCGCTCCCAGGGCGGCTCGATTGCCGCCAGCATGGCGTTTTTGAGCCGCACAGCGGCGATCAGAAAATAGCCGGGGTGCGAGCGAAGCGAGCCCCCGGTCAGCAGACGAAATATAAGAAGCCCTGGAAGGGCGCCAGACATGCCTTTCGCCGCTCCGCGGCTCCATTTATCCGCCATGCCCACCGGGGGCTCGTAAAAAACGCTCGCCCTCGGCTACTGTCCATCGCCGCTCCGCGGCTCCTGCCGGCGAGACGCCGCTCCCAGGGCGGCTCGATTGACGGAGGCCTGCGATTCACCGCCGGCTGCAACCACACGGCGATCGAAACGATTTGAGAAAACCGGAGCGGTAACTTATCGATTCCCGCGCTCCGTGCGCGCATCGGCTGTTGATGCAAATAATATTTTGCTAAAAAACAAAATCCTGCATGTTTGCATTGCGATCTGAAGAATCGGTTGTCACGGAACAGGGATTGATGGGGGCAAGATGGAGCGGGCGGACAAAACCGCGGAAAACCCCATCCACAACTGATAGATTCCGAAGCATGCCAACGCAACGGACGACAGAGCGATCAAAGCCTTCTGCACACGGCGCCCCATTCGGTTAGCCGCTGCGAAAAGAAAAATCATCCCTATCATGCTCGCGATCATGGCTACATAGAAGCCGGCGAGAAACGCGATTCCGTTTGACGGCGATATGCGCCAGCCGTTGATCAGGATCGGCCCCAGCAGGATGCTCCAGCCGATATAAGGATTGGGATTCAGCCAGTTGATGACGGCGGCCTTCAATGCGTTGCTCTGTTTCGGCGCGGCGGCGGCCGAAGACGCCGAGTCGAAAGTCCTCAGAGCTTTCCATGCGCCGCAGGCGAGATAAAGAATAAATGCGCCGCCCAGCAGCCGGAGGTAGACGATCATGCGCGGCGGCGTTTGGCTCAAAATAGCCAGGACAAGCACTGCGATCGGGCCGTCGCTGATCAGCGGGGAGAATGCGGCGGGGATGGCGCGGCGCCAGCCCCGCGCCGCCGCCTGAGAAATGATGAAAATAGCCAGCGGCCCCGGCGTTACGGCGGCGGCCAGGCCGAGCGCAATCCCCTGCAAAAGATAAATCCACATCAACGTCGAATCCAATCCCGGTTCGTTCGCAGGAAACCTCCCGCGACACCTACATTTTGCTCGATTTCGCCGACCAGATATATCATGATTGGCGTCAATCCACGGGAGAAAATCGATTGTACGGAGCTATTGAAGCAGGCGGTACCAAGTTTGTGTGTGGCGTCGGATCAAGCCCTGAAAACCTTTCGACTGTTCAGATCCCAACGACAACTCCGGCGTCGACCATTGCGGAAGCCGTCCGTTTTTTGAAAAGCTCAAAAGTGAAGATCGAGGCGGTAGGAATCGGGTCCTTCGGTCCGGTCGATCTCCGGCGAGGGTCGCGGACATTTGGATTTATAACTTCGACTCCCAAAGAGGGCTGGTGGAATTGCGATCTCGCCGGAATCATCGGGAGAGCCCTGAACGTCCCGGTGGGGTTTGACACCGATGTGAATGCGGCCGCTTTGGGTGAAGCGCGCTGGGGCGCGGGCGTCGGTTTGACCGATTGTCTCTATGTGACGGTCGGGACCGGGATCGGAGGCGGCGCCATCGTGAACGGCGCCGTCCTGCACGGATTGATTCACCCGGAAATGGGCCACATTCGCATCCCTCACGATCTGTCGATCGACCCGTTCCCCGGCGTCTGCCCGTTCCATCGCGACTGCCTCGAAGGTTTGGCCTCCGGCCCGGCAATGCAGGCCCGGTGGGGAATGGCGCCGCAGCAGCTGCCGGACGATCACGAAGGGTGGGAGCTCGAAGCGCATTACCTGGCGCTCGGCCTGCTTTCCTGGATCTGCACCCTGTCTCCGCAGCGGATCATCCTGGGCGGCGGCGTCATGCAGCGCCAGCGCCTTTTCGGGCTGATCAACAAGGAGCTGTCGCTGCTCTTGAACCGCTATATCAAGACTCCCGAACTGAACGAAGGCTTGTTCGACTACATCGTATCGCCGCGGCTCGGAAACCTGGCCGGAGCGCTTGGCGCTCTGGTCTTGGCGGAAAAGGCTCTGGCTCAGGCAAAGATTTTTTAATCCGCGTCAAAGGCCTGTTGATTCCGCAAGTTTATGCCGCATGCTTTTTGAGGAGCGATCGCTCTGCGTCAGCCACGGAACAGACCACCGGATCCCTTGAGAATAGGGTATGGAGCGATTCTATCAGGATGCTGAAAAATTGAGCGCCGAAACCTTTTTTATTTTTCGTTCTGAAGGTGGATGGTGCGCTGAGGGAAAGGGATTTCAATATTTTTGCTGTCGAATGTGTTTTTGATCCGCCGGCGCAGCTCTCTTCCCACGGCCCACTGCCGCTGCGGCAGCGTTTTGATCCGGATTCTTATCGTGACCTGCGATTCTTCGAAATTCTCGACGCCCAAAACTTCCAGCGGCGCCAGGATCAAAGGAGAGAATTCCACGTCCGCTTCCAATTCCGCGCCGATCTGCTTTAAAACTTCCATGACATCGTCCACGCGCTCTTTGTAAGAAACTCCGACGTCGATCACGGAATAGGAGTGGCCTTTGGTCATGTTGGATACGAAAGTGACGCCGCCGTTGGGGATGATGTGCACAATCCCTTCCGGGTCGCGCAGTGTGGTGGTCCTCAACCGTATGGTTTCGACCGTGCCGCTGACCCCGTTGATTCTTACCACGTCGCCGACCCGCAGTTGATCTTCAAGGATCAGGAAGAATCCGCTGATGACGTCCCGCACGAGGTTCTGGGCGCCGAATCCTACGGCGAGGCCGACAATGCCCGCGCCGGTAATGATCGGGGCGATGTTCATGCCGAACTCGCTCAGGATCATCATCCCGGACACGCTGATTACGAGGACGAGGGCGGCGTTGCTGATGATCTTGCCGATAGTCCTGGCCCGCTTTTGAGCCTCGGATCCGATGGGGGAGCCGGCCGATTCCACCAGATGTTCAAACTGCACGACCGCAATCCCGATAATTCTCGTTATCACGAAAGCGCCCGCGATGATTCCGATGACGCGGACGAATTGAATGCCCTGTCCAGTCATGTCGACGTTCAGGGCTTTGAGCGAAAAGACGATGGCGATCAACGCAAACAGCACGTTGGAAAGAGTGCGGAAGGGCTTCAGGATCGTCTGCCGGCCGTCGCGCAGGCTGGCGTAAAGGGCGAGCAGCGATGAAATAAGCCTTGCGGAAAAGAATGCGGTGAGCAGAATGCCGAGGACCAGGAGCCCTCTGTGAAGATAGACGACGATTTTTCCGGGCAGCGGCAAAAGGCCGCTGAGCCAATAGAAAATGGAGATCAGGAGCAAAGGAGCGATGATGTTGTCGAGGTAGGCCACAATCCGGTCGTCGGCCTTGTTTTCGCTTTTTTCGGCCCATCGGTAGAGATATCGCTTGAGGAATAACCGGACAAGGCCCGCCGCGAGAATCGCGAGAACCGGATAAACGACAAATCGCGCTTCAAACCCGAGATACGAAGTCAACTTTTCCATAGCGCAATCGTAACACCCCTTGGAAGCCGGCGCCATTATCCAATTGAGAAAAGAGGATTATGTCGAGTCCGCGCCAAAGCGCGACGCCCCGGCGATCCAGGGCCGCGGCGGGGTTGCTGGCTGCCGCGGCGCGGAGGCGTTCCTATTGACTGCCGACGCCTTTGACGCGCATGCGCAGCGAGTAGAGATTCCGGCTGGCCGCAATGAAGAGCGTCTGGCGGTCGGCCCCGCCGAAACAGACGTTCCCGACCCAGCCGGAGACTTGAATCTTTTCGATTTGTTTTCCCTCCGGGTTGAAAACCGTCACTCCCATGCCGGTAAGGTAGACGTTGCCCTCATTGTCGATCGTCATGCCGTCGGAGCCCATTTCGCAGAAAAGCTTTTTATTGGTCAATGCGCCATTCGGCAGCATGTCGTATCTGTAGGTCTTCTGCGCCCCCATATCCGCGATATAGAGGTGTTTGCCGTCCGGGGCGCCGATGATCCCGTTGGGCATTTTCAAATCATCCACCGCCCTTGTCATAATTTTGAAATTCTGCTGAAGGTAGTAGACGCCCTGAGCGTCCTGCTCGCTGATCTTTGAGCGTTTCCAATAATTCCGCGGGAAGAACGGATCGGTAAAATAAATGCCGCCGCTCGGAGCGATCCAGACGTCGTTGGGGCCGTTCAGCAGCTTGCCTTCGTAGGACTTGACGATGACGGTCGGCTTCCCGCCCGAACGGTCGATGTGCCACAATTCATTTTTTTCGTCTGCGCAAATTAAGAGATCGCCGTCTTTGTTAAAGCTCATGCCGTTGGCGCGGCCGGCGCTCTCCATGAAAGTCGACAGTTTTCCGTCGACGCTCCAAATATGAATGCGGTTGTTGGGCTGATCGGAAAAATAGACGTTGCCGGCCGCATCGGAAGCGCAGCCTTCGGTGAATTCGAATCCGCCGGAAAGCAGCTCCGGCTTGGCGCCCGGGGCGATAATGGACGCGGAGGGCTGGGCGCCATGCAGCGCGGCGAGGATCAAGACGGTCGACAGGGCCGCTGCGAGGCAGATTAAGGATTGGACAGGTGAAATTTTCATTTCAAGCTCCTCGGATAACAAAAGATCTATTTCAATGTTTCCCGTCTTGATGTCTGATTCCGGCGACGCGACTCTCGCCCCCGGCTCAGGGCTGAACCCGTATCATCGCCACATCGTGTGAAGGGACTCTGGCTGTGAACCGGTCCTTGAAGGCGCCCAGGTCTTTTTTCGCCCACAAATCGCGCACCTGGGCTTCGACGCCGGCCGCCAGGCCGATCTGTTCCCAGGAAACGGAAACGGGCGCGGTCACGCTGCCGCGGTTGAATAAAATCACCGCGCGGGCCGACCCGCTAAGCGGTTTCATCCAGACCTCGGTCGCTCCTCCGTCCCAGATTTTCCTTCCCTGCATACCCAGCGGATCCTGGTCGACGGCGATGGCTTCTTTGTTGGTGAGGATGTCTTTGATTTCCGGAGTCATGGCGCGCAGGTCGTTGCCGGCCATCAGCGGCGCGGCCAGCAAACACCAGAAGCTGAAATGGCTGCGGCATTCGGCTGCGGTCATTTTGCCGTTGCCCACTTCGAGCATGTCGGGATCGTTCCAATGGCCCGGCCCGGCATAGGGGTGCAATTCCGTCTGCAGGTCGAGGATGTGGATCACTCCCATTCCTCCCCAGGGCTGGCTGCAATCCCAGCAGTCCTGGATGTCGCCGGTCGTGCGCCAGAGGTGGCCGACGCCGGGTGCCCACAGCCACGGCTGCGAGCCGCCCCACTCGCAGATCGAAAAGACAATCGGCCGTCCCGCGGCCTGCAGCGCCTTGCTCATCCGAGTGTAGGCTTCGCGGGTGTTCTGTCCTTCGGTGTTGCACCAGTCGTATTTGAGATAGTCGACGCCCCAGGCCGCATACTGCCGCGCGTCTTGGGCTTCAAAACCTTTGCTGCCCGGCCTCCCCTGGCAGGTTTTGGTCCCCGCATCGGAGTAGAGGCCGAATTTCAGTCCTTTGGAATGCACGTAATCCGCCAGCGCCTTCATGCCGGAAGGGAAGCGCTTGGGATCGGCGACGATATTGCCCCCCGCGTCGCGGGAAACCTGCCAGCAGTCGTCGATCACGATGTATTCGTATCCGGCGTCCTTCATGCCGGTCGATACCAATGCGTCCGCCGATTCCCTGATGAGGGCCTCGCTGACGTTGCAGGCGAATTTGTTCCAGGAATTCCATCCCATCGGCGGCGTCCGGGCAAGATCGTTAAAGGCCGGATCGCCGGCCGGGGCTGCAATAGCCGCGATGAAGACGCCGATGATGCAGAGAGCCAAGCCAAAGCGCATCCATATTTTCATGATTTTTCTCCCGCTCCCGATGATTTTACAAAAAACAGACGATGAGCGACACTATTTTCCCGGCAAAAGAGAAGGCGTCTCGATTGCGGGGATAAAACGAAGATCCGCTGATTTTTTTTTATGGGGTTCCGGTCCGTGAGCGCTGATATGCCGCTTTTGAATCTCCGAACAGACTCACGATCCACCTTGTAAAAAGCAGAAAGTGGAACATGATGAGGATCAAAAAACTGATTTGCACTGCTTTCCATTCGCCAGGGCACGGATTCACGTCCGGCGAATACCATGCGGGAAGATCCTCTCCGGCTCTAGCCCAGACCTCCGGACTGGCATAATCGCGCCCGATGTCAGACAGCGCTGCAAAAGACGCCACAAGGCTCAGGAATGACAGAATCCCAAAGATAGCGACGGCTGCATTTATGAACGGTTTCCATTTCATCTTTTCTCCTCCCGTGATCGGCGCGGCGCTTCGTGACCCGATTATAAGCCGGCTACGTACCGGCGCGGCAGCTTTTTCCTGCTTGTCTGCAGATCCGCAATCGGCTGTGCGCAGCCGGGAAAATGGAATAAAGGGGCCGGAGGCGCGATTGCTTTGTTTCGGCCATGGAATGAAGCGCGGAGAACACGAAAATGTAATTATTATTGGTCCGAGCGCTTCTAATCCGTTGGGAGATCCCCCGGCTTTGCCGGGGAGGCAGCAAAAGTTTGACAGTTCCGGGAGTAAGCTTTGAAATTCTTAATCGGCAAAATATTCACAGGGCTTCTCTCGCTCGTTGCATCAAAGTTTGATTCCAAGCACGCTGCCCGAATTTCATGTTTTGTTTTGGGATCGCGATAAGCCCCCTTTGAGGGGGCCGCGATCCATAAAGCCACCGGCTTTGCCGGTGGATACTTACTTTGTATTTCTGAAACAAGTTAACCCGGGTTAAGGGCTGAAGGGCCGATCCATGGTCGTCTTTTGGCAACCGCATCGCTGGCGGCGCCCGTGCGCCGGGCGTCAAGATCGAACTGGGAACTGAACATCCGCTGCCGTTCCCTGCGGCCATTTTCTGCCTGTTTGCGGATCGGGAATGCGGCTGTCCGCAGCCGAAAAAATGGTCGCTGCGGTCGATTGTTTGCGACGGGAAAAAACATACAATGTTCTCAATCTTCTCTTACTCCTGCTAGGAACCCGTGGCCGCTCTTCGGAGCGGCCTTTTTTTCTTTTTAAAAAGCGGGCTCAATAATCGCTTCGAGAACGCTTGTTGACTTCTTTTGCGCCCATCGCGATCTTCTTCCATCGCTCTTTTTCCACCCAATTGGCGCTGTGGGATTTTTTCAGCTCGATATAGCGCGCCTCGTTGCGGAGCTTCAAATAATTGGCAAAGCGGGCGTTATCCAGTTCTCCCTGGGCGATGGATTCGCGCACCCGGCAGCCCGGCTCGGTATGATGGCTGCAATTTCGAAACCGGCATTCCCTTGCCAGGGCCTGGATGTCTTCGAAGGCCGCATCGAGACCCCCATCCGCCGACCAGATTTGAATCTCCCTCATGCCGGGCGTGTCCATGATCAGGCCGCCGGAAGGCAGGAGAAATATCTGGCGGGCGACGGTAGTGTGCATCCCCTTGCCGCGCGAATCGGTTTCGCGGACATTTTGAGCGCAGTTTCCCAACAGCCGGTTGACAAGGGACGATTTGCCGACTCCTGAAGACCCGAGGAGCGCCAGCGTCTGACCGCGGCCGGCGCAGGAGAGGATGTCTTCGATCCCGTTCCCATTCGTCGCGCTTGTGGCGAATACCGGGACTCCCGGCGCAGAGGCGGCTGCTTCGGCGATGCGGGCGGGAACGTCGTCGCAGACATCTGCCTTATTCAGCGCTATGATCGGCCGTGCGCCGCTCTCCCATGCCACCGCGAGATATCGTTCAATGCGGCGCGGATTGAAATCGGAATCGAGGCCGCACACCAGGCAGACGATATCAATGTTTGCGGCAGCCACTTGCTGTCCGACAGCGGTCCCGGCCTGCTGCCGGGAAAAAGCGGTCTTGCGTGGAAGCAGCGCTCGAATGGTCGTTCGATCGCGTCCGGTGGGATCATCCGCCAGCGCCCAATCTCCGCAGACCGGCAAATTCCCGGAACCGGGCGGTTCGCGCCTGAGCGCTCCGGCAATTTCCGCCCATGACTCTCCTTGTTCTGAAATGATTCGATAAATTTCTCTTCCCTGGAAAATCACGCGGGCAGGAATGAGGCCGTTTCTTTGACGGTGAATATAATTGTTTTGGAAAAAGGAGTTCCAACCCCAGTCTTCACGATTCAATGCTGCGTCCTCCCGGAAATGGCGCGGGCTGCGATCGATGTTGAAACGGATCTGAGAACGGCTAATAAGATGGAATCAGCCCGTGCGGACTTTTGCAAAAGATGGGCGCGCAAAACCGCCTGAGAGCTGCGGCTCGCGTGCTTTTATGGGCGCATTGAAATCTAGAAGACAATCATAAGCGCATGGATCATAGCATCCGGCGGGATTGCGGCAAACGCTTTTTTTGCTGTAAACTGAAATTCCTGCAAACCCGGGCTTTCCGGAATCGGTTCTCAAAAAGCAGGGTTGCGCAAAGAATCGGATCCTTGTATAGTTTTGGTTCTAAAAAGTGTGCGCCCGTAGCTCAGTTGGATAGAGCGTTTGACTACGAATCAAAAGGCCGCAAGTTCGAGTCTTGCCGGGCGCACTTTTAAAATCAA
>CAZXSV010000057.1:0-27729 GCA_964642735.1 uncultured Acidobacteriota bacterium | reverse complement strand
GTGGTGAACTGGACCGATGAACTGAAGCAAAGGGTGCCGGTGAAATGAACGGGAAAACTCTTGGCCATTATCGAGTCGGCGAACAGCTGGGCCGCGGAGGCATGGGAGAGGTCTACGTTGCCGACGACCTCAACCTGAACCGCAAGGTTGCGCTGAAGTTTCTCCCCGAAGCCTTTGCCGGTGATCCCGAAAGGATGGCGCGCTTCGAGCGCGAAGCCAAACTCCTGGCGTCGCTCAATCATCCGAATATCGCGGCGATCTACGGCCTCGAACAGGCCGAAGGAAAACGCTTCCTCGTGCTGGAGCTTGTCGAGGGCGAGACGCTGGCGCAGAGGATCAGCAAAGGAGCGTTGCCGATTGATGAAGCTCTGGGAGTCTGTCGCCAGATCACCGATGGGCTTGAGGCCGCGCATGAAAAGGGAGTGATCCACCGGGATCTGAAGCCGGCCAACGTGATGATTACGGAAGGTGACAAGGTCAAGATCCTCGACTTCGGCCTCGCGAAAGCCCTGTCCGATGAGACTCAAAGCATCGATTCTTCGCAATCGCCCACGCTCACAGAAGCGATGACGCGTCCCGGCGTCATTCTTGGCACTGCAGCCTACATGAGTCCGGAGCAGGCCAAGGGCAAATTCGTCGACAAGCGGGCCGACATATGGGCCTTCGGCTGCATCCTGTATGAGTGCCTGACTGGGAAGAGAACCTTCGAAGGCGAGACGGTCACCGAAACGCTGGCGGCTGTGCTGACAAGAGATCCCGATCTCGCAAGCGTTCCGGCAAAGGTCAGAATGTTATTGCAGCGCTGTCTGGAAAGAGATCCGAAAAAGCGCCTGCGCGACATCGGCGATGGGATGGCATGGATTGAGAACGCTCCCGAAGCGGCGGCGGCCGGTTCACCAAGGCGCGCAGCATTCGTGTGGGCATTCGCAACCCTGCTGGTTGGCATAGCTTTGGGCTTTGCCGCCTCCCTCTATTTCCGCCCGACTCCTCCAAAGGAGCCCGTGAGACGTTTCGCCATAATGACGGACAGGAAATTCACATTGGAGCCCTGGGCGCCGCCCCTCGTTTCGCCGGACGGCCACTATATTGCGATTATCGCGATAAACACCGATGGTAAATACATGCTCTACGTCCAGCCTTTGGACTCTTTAGAACCACGGCCCCTGGCCGAGACGGACCACTTTTTTACTCCATTCTGGGCGCCGGACAGCCGGCAGATCGCGTTCACTTCGCAGGGCAAGCTGAAAAGGGTGCAGGTAACAGGAGGTCCCATCCAAACTATATGTGACACGGGCGGCATAGGCGCCTGGGGCGATGATGGAAAAATACTTTTTGCCTCCGGGTTTAATGGCCCCATCTTATCTGTGCCGGCCTCTGGCGGAGTGCCTCAGCCGGTAACGGCGCCCGATAAAAAGGTGAACGAGACCGGGCACGCTTGGCCCCAGTTTCTTCCGGACAACCGCCATTTTCTCTACATCGTGCTAAGCGGACCCAACCGGACGGTCCGGGTCAGCTCTCTTGATTCCGGGGAATCCGTGGATCTCTTTGTAACTTCTTCTCAAGTTGTATACGCACCTCCCGGATATCTGCTTTATGTCCACGAATCCACACTGATGGCTCGGGAATTCGATTTCCGTTCTCTTGAGCTTCGAGGCGTGCCGGCGCCGGTGGCGGATCGAGTTGCCGCAATTTCCTACAGCGGAGGCGCAGGATTTTCGCTATCGAAAACAGGGATTCTGGCTTACATGACTGATGAGACGATGCTGGGCCAGCTTGAGTGGTATGACCGGCACGGGAAGTTGCTGGGAACTGTTGGGCCGCCTGGATACTACACAAATCCTGCAATTTCTCCGGACGGAAGGCGGATTGCGGTGGACATGTCTAACACGCCGGGAGCACAGCCTGATATTTGGACTTTTAACATTGCGCGCCAAGGGGATGCCGCCCGCTTTACGTTTAACCCGGGAGATTCAAATGCCTCCTGGTCGCCGGCCGGCGATCGCCTGGCGTTTTCGTCCTTGCGGGAATCTTTCTGGGATCTCTATGTGAAGGGCTTTCCAGGGGCAGACAAGGATGAGCTTCTACTTAAGTCATCGGAGGATAATTATGTGACGAGCTGGACGGCTGACGGGAAGCTCCTCATGATTACCAGACGAACAAGAAAGCCGAATTATGATTTGTGGATTTTGGATCTGCAAGATCGCAAGTCTTTCCCTTATCTAAACACGGATTTTAATGAGTCCTTTGCTCAGTTTTCACCTGACGGCCGATGGGTGGCATATGTGTCCGATGAGTCCGCGCTATCGGAAATATACGTTCAGACTTATCCTCGATCGGGCATCAAGGTCAAAATCTCGAGCAAAGGGGGCAACCAGCCAAAGTGGCGCGGCGACGGCAAAGAAATCTATTACCTGTCGCCCGATGGAAAAGTCATGGCAGTATCCGTCAGCACGAAGCCGGAGTTCATGCCCGGCGTTCCCGTGGCTCTCTTCAATTATCGGGCTACCCAACTTACCCGAAACAACTATGATGTCACAAACGACGGCCAGCGATTCCTTGTCATCCGCGCAGCCGAAGAAAGCACAGCTTTCCCATCTACGATCATTCTTAACTGGACAGGTTTGTTAAACAAATGACCCTTGCGCCCGGAAACAAACTCGGCCCATACGAAATCCTCGCACCCATCGGAGCGGGAGGGATGGGCGAAGTGTGGAAAGCGCGGGACACGCGACTGAGCCGCATCGTGGCGATTAAGAAGGTCAAGGAGCAGCACAGCGAGAGATTCAAGCAGGAGGCCAGATCCATTGCGGCGCTGAACCACCCGAATATTTGCCAGCTGCATGATATCGGCGAGGATTACCTCGTGCTGGAGTACGTCGAGGGCAAACCTCTATCCAGCCCATTGCCTGAGGGGGAAGCCGTGCGCCTGGCGATTCAGATTGCTGCTGCCCTGGAAGCGGCTCATAAAAAGGGCATCATTCACCGCGATCTGAAGCCCTCCAACATCATGGTTACCGAGGAAGGCTCCGTGAAGCTGCTCGACTTCGGCCTGGCGAAGCTTTACGAGCAGAATGCCGAAGGCTCTCAATTGCCGACAGCCGATAATCCGGCAACACAGGCGGGCGCAGTTCTCGGGACCGTCGCCTACATGTCCCCGGAACAGGCACAAGGCCAGCCGGCGGATGCACGGTCGGACATATTCTCTTTCGGGCTTGTCTTTTACGAGATGCTGAGCGGCAAGAGGGCGTTCTCCGGGGACAGTAATCCTGCAATCCTGGCAGCGTTGTTGAGGGATGAACCTGCACCGCTGCAAGTATCTTCGTCCGTTGAGAAGGTCGTGTGGCGCTGTCTGGCGAAGCAGCCATCGGGGCGCTATCAAACAATATCCGAAATCAAGGCAGCATTGGAGCGGGTCGTTACGGAGAAGCCGACCATTACCTCCGCCGAACCGCAGCCGTCCATCGCCGTGCTCCCCTTCGTCAACATGAGCGGCGACAAAGAGCAGGAATACTTCAGCGACGGCCTGGCGGAAGAGATCATCAACGCGCTCACGAAAATTCCGGGGTTGAAAGTCATTGCGCGGACATCATCGTTTGCATTTCGCGGGAAGGAACAGGACATAACAAAAATCGCCGAAGCGCTCCGCGTGCGCACAATCCTCGAAGGGAGCGTTCGCAGATCCGGCAGCCGGATCCGCGTTACTGCGCAGTTGATCACCGCCGCGGATGGAAGTCATCTCTGGTCGGATCGATATGACCGGGACTTGACGGATGTATTTGCGATACAGGATGAAATTGCGGCAGCCATTGCCGGAGCCCTCCAAGCGAAGCTTTCGACGGAGTCAAAAGCCCAAAGGCGTTACGAACCCAATCCCGCGGCTTATGAGGCTTATCTGAGGGCCAGGTATTTATGGGGGAAGTATGGGAAGGAATACTTTGCGCGGTGCGAGGAATACCTGAAGCAAGCCATTAAGCTGGATCCGGAGTTTGCCTTAGCGCATTGCGGCTATGCCGATCAACTTTTATTCGGCGCCTCAACAGGCATATTGCCGGCTCATCAGGCAATGCCCCTTGTGCGCAAGGAGGCGCAGAGGGCTCTGGATATTGATCCCTTGATGCCCGAGGCACACGCCATGCTGGGCAATGTAGCTGCACTCTATGACTATGACTGGAGGGAAGCCGAACGACGATTTCGCCTGGCTATGGCTCGGGATCCCATTCCACCCCGCGTTCGCCAGTGGTACGGCTGGATTTATCTGCTTCCGATGAATCGGGCGCAAGAAGCCGTCAAGCAACTAGAAGAGGGACTTAAGGGCGATCCTCTTAACACGGTAGCTATAAATGGATTGGCGCTTTCCCTCTGCCACATCGGCAAACTGGCGGAAGCACGCATGAAGGTACAAGATGCTTTGGAACTCGAAGATAGCCTTTCATGGATAATGGGACTTGCTTACGCCATGGAAGAAAATTGGGTGGAAGCCTTGAGCTTTGCTGAAAAAGCGTTTCTTTATGGCGGCCCGGCGCCCACTGGATTTCTTGCGGGCGTGCTAAAACGCATTGGAGAAGCGAATCGGGCAGAGAAACTGATTCAAGAGCTCATGCCTGGCGATGCCTATGGAGCTCCCATGGCGCTTGCGATCTTTTACTTCCTGTGCGGAGAAGCGGACAGAGCCGCCGAGTGGTGGGAGAAAGTCATCGAACAGCGCTATCCCGTGGCTCCCATTTATGCTTCTATGTTTCTACGTTCCACATCCCGATGGCCTGCGCTAGCGAAGCTGATGAATCTGCCGGAAGGGGTTGGATAACAGCGTTGTCGGTTTTATGTCGTCAAGATCTGTGGTTGCCCTTCGCTCCCACCCGCGCTGCCGCGCTCTGCTGCGAAATGCGAATGGCCGCGCGTTGCCAGCGCCTATCTGCATCGTTCTTATCTGATGCGGTTAACCGCATAGAATACATTTTTGGGGATCTGTGTTGCCAGAGCGTTGCCGAAGTTTCCAGCTTGCTCGAAGAAAATCCTGTAAGTTCTTCAGAATCAGTGGCGTCCCCTGGTGGACGATTTTCGCAACTGGATTATGGATGCAGCTTGAGTTGCGGACGGGGGATGCCAAGCTGATCGCAGATGGTTCGTGCTGTCGTCTCCTTAATCTCACGATGTCTGGGAAGGGCTGCGCATTAGCCATTTTCGGGATTGCGATGGATAGAATGATTCGCGCCTTCTCGATCCAGGTAACAGCCATGTTTCTCCATGTGTCGAACAAGATCACGGCGCTTCATGCTGCGGGTACATCAACGGTAAGTTTTTCCCAAATAGCATTGCCGGGCGCGTCTTTGGCGGCGTTTTCCCGATAGCTTAAAAGGATCAATTCGACAGCCTCCTTGATCATGGTTCGAGCTTCCGATAGGTTTTTCCCCTGGGTGACGGCTCCCGGGAGCTCGGGTACCGTTGCCATGATCCATCCATCTTCAATAGGTTGATACAGGACCGTATATTCACGTTTCACCCTTGCTCCTCCTTTTACTTGATTATAGCTTACGATGGATTTTGAAACCAGGAACTCTGAAGAGTGTGGCGTCCCCAACGGGATTCGAACCCGTGTTGCCGCATTGAAAGCGCGGTGTCCTGGGCCAACTAGACGATGGGGACGCGCTCTGAAGGCTAGTATTTTTGCATTTTTGCCTCTTGAATGCAAGACATTGCATTCGAATTTTCTGGAGCGCCGCTCTCGATCGGCGTCGACAATGGACCCGGGGCAAACAGGTTTCCCGGCCAAGCGCGCCTCCGGATAGGATTTCTCTTTCGACCTCCGTCTTCTCCGCATATAATGAGCATCAAGAACTGCCGGACAGCGTGGAAGCCAACTTAACCCGGAGGGATTTCTTTCCATCATCGGGAATACGACCCGGAGGTAGATAAAACAATGACCCAAGCGACGCCTGAAAACAACGCTGCAGCAAAATATGCCGAGAGAGACAGCAGGTTCAATGACGCCATCGCAATGAAGACGCCTGACCGGGTGCCGACGCAGCTATTCGTCGGCTACTTCGCGGCCAAATATTGCGGCATCCCCTGTTCCGCAGCCTATTATGACGCCGAACAATGGAGGGCGGCCAACATCCGGACTATCACGGAACTGGCGCCGGATGTTTACTGGGCGCAGACCGCCGCTGTTTCCGGGAAAGCGCTGGAGATCCTCGGACCGCTTCAATTAAGGTGGCCGGGCTTCGGGGTGGCGCCCAACCACAGCCACCAGGTGATCGAACTGGAGCCGATGAAAGTAGAGGACTACGACGCTTTCCTCAGCGATCCTTCAGACTTCATTCTGCGCCGCTATCTGCCCCGCGTCCTGGAATCCGCGGCGCCTATGGCCAAACTGCCTCCCTTCCGTTCGCTTGTGTTCAGCATGGGAATGGCGCCCTTTCTGGCGGGCTTCACTCAGCCGGATATGGCGGAAATGCTTGAAAAATTCCACAAAGCGGCAGAATTGCAGGCGCAATGGCAGAAGCGGGACGTCAACTTCAGCGAGCATATGGCTGCGCTCGGCTTCCCCGGCTACGCCTCTCCCATGATGATGGCCGGATCAGCCTTCGACATGATTTCCGACTTCCTCCGCGGCATGCGCGGCTCCATGCTGGACATGTACCGGGATCCGGAAAAACTGCTTGAAGCCTGCGACATGCTATGTGAACAGACCGTAACCACGATAAAAACGTCGCCCGCCCCTGCAAGTGGCAGCGTCAAAAGGGTTTTCCTGGCCCTTCACAGGGGATCGGACGGATTCATGTCTCTGCCGCAATTCGAGCAATTTTATTGGCCGACTCTTAAGAAAGTCTTGTTGACTTTAATCGACGCCGGATGGACTCCATGCCCGTTCTTCGAAGGGACGTGGGACCAACGCCTTGAATATCTTCTTGAATTGCCCAAGGGCAAGGTCCTTTGTCACTTCGCAAAGACGAATCCGGAAAAGGCCAAAGCTGTCCTGGGAGGGCATCTCTGCTTCATGATCGACGTCCCCGGGTTCCTTTTGCAGGCCGGCAGCGTCTCGGAAGTCGAAGACTATTGCAGGAACCTCATCCAGGTATGCGGCAAAGACGGCGGCTTTATCCTGACGGCCACCGCTTTGGACGAAGCAAGCCCGAAAAACGTGAAAGCCATGATAGACGCCGCCAAAAGCTATGGCAGGTACTGTTAGGCCGGGGGCCAGTTGAGGCCTTTTCGCAGGATCAACGAGGATGGATGGCTTTGTATTATGGTGAGCCGTGCTGGACTCGAACCAGCGACCCTCTGCTTAAAAGGCAGATGCTCTGCCGACTGAGCTAACGGCCCACGTCAAACCTGAGGCGGATAATTTAACACGCCGGCGGCCACTTTCAAAGAGGGGAAAATAAATATGCTTTTATTTTGATCAGAAATGGCTCTCTTAAAATGAAAAAAGCCGATTTTCTGCTTTGAAGCGCTCGTCCGGAAGGCAGCAGTCGGGGGGGTCGAAATTCTCAGACTTTCATCCTTGCCAGTCCCCTATTTTTTCATCAGACTGACGCTTCCCCATGTGGAGTTTATGTTGAGCTTCTGCCGGCCCGAACCCAAAGTCCCCTGGGCTTCACGCCCGGGTCCGTATCGCTTGTCGCGAATTTCAATCGCAAAATCGGTATTGAGACGGCCGCTTCCGCTGGCCATATAAACGGTGGCATCCAAATTGCCGGGAGCATTGACGACGACATCCCCGCCGGTGGACATGAAGGTCATGAAAGAATCTTCTTTAACGAACCCGACATCCCCTCGTACGCTGCCATTCGACCTGGCCAGAATCGATCCGTTGACGTTTTTCACATCCACATTGCCCCGGTCGCTTACAGCCCAAATCTTGCCAGACACGCTGGAAATTTCTATGTTCCCGCGGATCGTATGCAACGATGTTTCGTATTTTTTCGACCTGGGCACCCTGATTTCAAAATCGACGCTGTCTCCAAGTTCAAAGCGGGGCGGATGGAATCCGTCCGGAGCGAACCCGCCCGGAGGGAATCTTCCCGGAGGCATTTTAGACGGATCATGCTTCCCGGGGCCTTCTTTTGCGGGGCCGGTTTTCGACGGATCGGGCTTCCATTGTTCAAATTGCGGGAACTTGAGGCGCAGCTCGATCCGGGTTCCCGAACTGTTGTCTTCGATTTCGATAGAACTGGGATTCGCTCCCTTTTTGTATGCAAGCACCTCTATTTTCTGGCCTTTGATTCCAATGACTTTGATATTCCCTGAGGTGTTGATGAAGATTTGCCCGTTCTCCGGAATTGTATAGCTTCGCTGAAAGTCCTGCGCGAACCCCGTTGGGAGGCTGAAAGCTGCAAAAGCAAACCAGGTAAAAATTTTAGGCTTCATCGCGTCAGTCCTTTATCCTTGCTTTCGGCAAATTTTACAGGACAGATGAGATTTTTATAATAGCCGATTATATAGAGGACTGGAAGACAAGAAAGTTTCGCTCATTCCGCTCCCCGCACATGACCTGATTGTTCCACATCAACGGGAAGACAACAAATATTTTTTACGCAGCTGCGCGGCGCCCGGCATCAGCATCGCTTCTTCGGGTAGAGCGAAAGCCAGGAATCGATACTCTCATGCGGCGGAGCGACAATCGTTTCGCTGCGGTCCGGCCCGGTGGATACGATCGAAATATCCGCTTCCACAAGATCGGAAAGCTGTTTCAGGTAGTCCTGTGCGAGCTTCGGAAGCTCCTTGTAGTTTTGAATTCCCGCAGTCCGCTGTTTCCATCCTTTGACGCTTATGTATTCCGGCCGGCATTGTTCGAGCACTCGGATTTCAGGAGGGAAGGATTTTAAAAGGCTTCCCTTGTAACGGTAGCCCACGCAAATTTTAAGCTCCGGCAAATCGTCCAGGACGTCAAGTTTGGTGATCGCCAAAGAATCAAGAGAGTTGATCAGGCGCGAGTAGCGGCCCACGACGGCGTCAAACCATCCGCATCGCCTTGGCCTTCCCGTGGATGCGCCGAATTCCTGGCCCATTTTGCGGATATGTTCCCCCGTGTCGTCCGGCAACTCCGTCGGGAACGCCCCTTCGCCGACTCGCGTCGTATACGCCTTGGAAATTCCGATCACCCCGTCGATCCGGTTCGGACCGACGCCGGTTCCGGTGCAGGCGCCTCCTGCGGTGGCATTGGAAGCCGTTACGAATGGATAGGTTCCATGGTCGACGTCCAGGAGCGTGCCCTGGGCGCCTTCAAACAATACGCTTCTGCCTTCGTCGATATTCTCGTTCAGGATTTCGGCGCAGTCGGCTGTATATTCCGAAAGCTCCTCCCCCAGGCTTCGCAGGCTTTCGAAAACCTGATCGAAATGCAAAATCTTCCGAATTTCAGGCGCCAAGAGCTGCTTTGCGTGGATGTTTTCCTCAAGAAGGCGTTTCAGCGTCTGAGGATCCAAAAGATCGCCGATCCTCACTCCGCGGCGTCCCATCTTATCCTCATAGGCCGGGCCAATGCCGCGATGGGTGGTGCCGATGCGAGATTCGCCCCTTCGATCCTCGTCCCCACTCTCAATCAGCCGATGGTACTCCAAAATCACATGAGCGCGGTTGCTGATAAAAAGCCGCCCTTTGCAGGATATCCCGGCTTTGGCCAGATCCTCGATTTCTTTCTTCAACGCAACCGGATCGACGACAACTCCGTTGCCGATCACGCAAATCTTGCCGAGATGGAGAATTCCGGAGGGAATCAGATGAAGAACATACTTGCGGCTGTTGATGATGACCGTATGTCCGGCATTGTGCCCGCCCTGATAGCGAGCCACAACGTCAAAATGACCGGTTAGCAAGTCAACAATTTTACCTTTACCCTCGTCGCCCCATTGGGCGCCGACGACGACTAGATTGGCCATTTGAAAAGTTCCGGGTGCAAAGCTTCGAGTGCAGTTCAGGCTTGCGAAAGCCGCGCAAAAGAAGTGCCCTGTTTACAGGTGGTTGTCCATCATCTTGGAGATCGTGCCTTTTGTGGTGTTGCCGACAATTTGCTCTTTGACAACGCCCTCTTTGAAAAGGAGCAGGGTTGGGATTCCCTTTATATTATATTTCCCGGATGTGATCATGTTCTCGTCGACGTTCAGTTTCAACACTTTCGCCTTGCCTTCGTACTGCTCGGCGATTGCGTCCACAACCGGCGCCAGCATACGGCAAGGAGCGCACCATGCAGCCCAGAAATCTACCAAAACCGGCACCGGCGAATTCAAAACTTCCGCTTCGAAATTCTGATCCCCAACCTCTGATACTTTTCCGCTCATTATCAATATCTCCTACTTTTATTGAAGGCGAACCTTTGTCCAGCTAAAATAGGATATAATTATGAAAGCGCACTCACGGCTTGTCAAGCCCAATGAACCATGGGCAAAAAAACGATTCGGACAGCATTTCCTAAGAGACAAAGGAGTTATCCGCCGAATCATTCGCTGGATCGATCCCGGTCCCGATGACCTCTTTTTGGAGATAGGAGCGGGCGCCGGAGCTTTATCCGTAGAATTGGCTTGCAGTGCGGCGCGTCTGCTGGCAATTGAATTGGACGCGGAATGCATCCCAATTCTTGAAACCAACCTCGAGTTTTCTGAGTCGGCGACTGTGATCGCTTGCGACTTCCTTCAGATGGACCTGGCGAAACTTTCGTCGGAATACGCCCACGCCAGCCAGGAGTTCAGGATCGCCGGCAACCTCCCGTATAATATCGGCACTGCGATTATCGAAAAATTGCTGCACTCCGATCTTACCATCCAGGACATGCATTTTATGCTTCAGCTCGAAGTGGCTGAGCGCATCGTCGCTCTCCCGGGATCCCGAAAATACGGCTATTTGTCTGTCTTCTGCCAACATCATTGCAATATCCTGATGGGATTCAAAGTCCAATCCGCCTGCTTCACACCCCGCCCTAAAGTCGATTCGGCCATGATCCGTTTTCAACCGAAACGCTCTGCGTCGGAGGGCGAAACCGATGAGCGGCATTTCGAGGCGTTGGCAAAGGCCGCCTTCAATTACCGGCGAAAGACTCTTCTCAATTCCCTGGAGAAACACCCGGTCTACGGCAAATCGGCGGAAGAGCTTCTGCGGCGCGCCGGAATCGACGGCTCTCGCCGGGCGGAACAGCTCTCCGTCCTGGAATACGAACATCTGGCCCGGACATGGTCGAGTTGCGAATGACGAACTGACATTCGCCGCTTGTTAAGCCTCCGCTGCGGCGGCGGTTCGGAGCCTGTCTGCGCCGTCTTGCTGCGAACCTTCATGAACGCTGCGGCTTAAAACCAGCCTTTGAAAGTACATGACTCGACTATCATTCGCTATTCGTCCTTTGCAGTGGGAAACCTGCTGGGCTATACTTCGCACTTATATTCGGGGAAATGCCGCGTGGAAGACAAAAAAGTACAAATTATTCCCCTGGGAGGACTTGGGGAGTTCGGTATGAATTCGATGGCAGTTCGCCATGGCGAAGATATTGTCATTGTCGACGCCGGGCTGATGTTTCCCAGAGACGATTTGCTGGGCGTCGATCTTGTTGTCCCCGATTTCTCCTACATTCTTGAAAACAAAGAGAAAGTCCGAGCGATCCTCTTAACCCACGGGCATGAGGATCATATCGGAGCGCTTCCTTATCTGTTGAAGGATATTCAGGTTCCGGTCTTCGGAAGCCCGCTGACTCTCGGATTCGCACGCGGGCGTCTGGAGGAGCACGGCGTCCTGCAGAAGACGGACCTCATCCCGATCAAACCGCGCGAAACGCTGGAATTCGGTCTGTTGAGATTTGAATTCCTCCGCATGACCCACAGCATTTCCGACAGTTTTGGGCTGGCAATCACAACGCCGGCGGGAGTTGTGATTCATACCGGAGATTTCAAACTGGACCAATCTCCTCCGAATCGAGACCTGACCGATTACTCCAGGCTCGCTTATTTCGGCGAACAAGGCGTGCTGGCTCTCTTGAGCGACAGCACCAACAGCGAGCGCCCGGGGTTCACGCCTTCGGAAAATTACGTTCGTCGCAATCTTGAACAGGTTTTTTACAAGAGTCGCAAAAAGATCATCGTCGCCTGTTTTGCCTCCAGCATTCATCGGATCCAGATAATCCTGGACTTGGCTCGCGATTTCGGCAGAAAGGTCGCGCCTGTCGGAAGAAGCATGAAAGGAAATATAGTCATCGCGTCCGAGCTGGGCCACCTGATCATACCCGAAGGAGTCCTGGCGGAAGCGTCTGAGATTCGCTCGATTGCCGACGAGGAAATAGTCATCCTCAGCACGGGCAGCCAGGGCGAGCCGATGTCCGCTCTGGCCCGACTGGCTGTCGACAAGCATAAGGATTTTACCGTTCAGCCGGACGATTCGGTTATTATCAGCGCAAGGGTCATCCCCGGAAATGAGAGCCGCGTATCCGGGCTTGTAAACCATTTCTGCCGCAGAGGCGCCAAAGTTTTCGACGAAAACCAGTGGATGACTCATGTGTCGGGACACGCAAGCCAGGAAGAGCTGAAGCTGATGATGAACCTGACCAAGCCGATGTTCTTCATCCCGGTCCACGGCGAATACAGACAGCTCTATGCACATGCGCGCCTGGCCCGAGAAGTCGGCATCTCCGAGGATCGCATCCTTATGGCTGAAACAGGAGACGTTATAGCGCTGGAACCGGAATCCGTCCGCATTGAAGGCAAAGCCGAGGTGGGCAGGCGGTTCATTGACGAGGGCGGAGTGGCGGACCTGGACGAAGTCGTGGTCCGCGACCGGCAGCGCCTTTCGGAAGAAGGGGTGGTCCTGGCCGTGTGCGCAATCAACAAGGCTACGGGCCGTATTGAAAACGTCCCCGAACTTGTGAGTCGCGGTCACGTTCAGGAAGGCGAAGGCGCAGCCTTCCTATTGGAAGCGCGGCAGGTTCTCGTCAAAGCCCTTGAAGAATGCACGGATGAAGAGCGGGAAGATTCGCTTGTGCTCGCCGAGACCGTCCGCTCCGAACTGAAAAGGTTCTTTCGCAAACGAACCGGAACCCGGCCCATGATCGTTCCGGTCATTTTCGAAATTTGACTGGAGCTGAAATGCCTGGCGAAGCGAATTCAAAAAAGCATGAAGTCTTCGGAGTTCTGCTGCTGATAATTTCGGCGATGCTTTTCCTTTGCCTGATTTCATACAATCCGCAGGATCCGAGTCTGAACGCCTTATCCCATCAATCCTCCATCGAAAACAGCATCGGAAAATTCGGCGCGTACGTCAGCGACCTCCTGTTTCAGGTTTTCGGCTTCGCTGCGTTTCTGTTGCTGGCGCCGCTGCTGATTCTGAGTTTCAAGCTTGTTCTCGGAAAAAAAATTCATAATCCGTACATTCGAACGCTGGGGCTGTTTTTGCTGCTGGCGGGGGCAAGCGCTTCGCTTCAGCTTTTTCCTTCGAAGCTTTTCGATGTCAATTTCCTGCCCGGAGGCCTGCTCGGCGCTCTCACGGTCGAATGGCTTTTGCCCAATTTAAACAAAACAGGGTCCGTGATTGTGATTGCCGGAGCGCTGGTCCTGGGCGTCCTGGCATCCACAACGCTGTCTCTCGGAAATACGTTCCAGCGGTTTAAAAAACAGGATTCTGCACCCGAATTGAGCTGGAAGGAGCGCTTCCGAAAATGGAGAGAAAGCCGCAAGCCGGTGCGGACGGTTGTCGCCATCAAGCCGCCGGCGCCTCCATTGACTTTGACGCCTCGCCCGGCGCCCATCAAACCGGCGCCCGCGATCGCCGAACCGCGGCAGTCGCCGCCGCCCGTAGTCAAGACGCCCGACCCCGAACCTGCGCGTCACAGCTCTCCCTCAGCAGAGCGTTCTCACGCCCGCAAGTTCATTTTCCCCTCCAACGACCTTCTGAACCCGGCGGACAACCCTTTCCCCGTCAATGAAGCCGACTTGATGGAAAGAGCTCGCCTGATCTCCGAGAAATGTGCGGAGTTCGACGTAAACGGAAATATCACTCAAATTCATCCGGGCCCCGTAGTCACAACATTCGAGTTCAAGCCGGACGCCGGCATCAAATATTCCAGGATCACCGGACTGGTCGACGATCTTTGTCTGGGCATAAAAGCCGAATCCGTCCGCATCGACCGGCTCCCGGGAAAAGCTACGGTCGGCATTGAAGTGCCGAACAGCCAGCGCGCGCTGATAATGCTGCGCGAACTGATCGAATCCGACGCTTTCCGGAAGTCCACTTCGAAACTGACTCTGGCGCTGGGAAAGCTGATCAACGGGAACACTTTTGTAACCGATCTGATGCGCATGCCGCATCTGCTCATCGCAGGCGCCACCGGAGCGGGCAAAAGCGTCGCTCTCAACTGCATGATCACCTCCATCCTATACAAGGCGACTCCTGAAGAAGTCCGCTTTATTTTCATCGATCCCAAGCGCCTTGAGCTCGGGCTCTATCAGGACATCCCGCATCTGCTCACCCCGATCGTGACGGACCCCGCCGAAGCGGCCAATGCCTTGCGCTGGACCACCAATGAAATGGAAACTCGCTACAAGAAGCTGGCGCGGCGTGGAGTCCGGAATATCGAGCAATACAACAACCTGATTCGGTCGTCCGGCAATCAGCTCTCCTTCCTTGACAACGACGGCGAATCGGGAGGCGAACTCGAAAAACCCCTCTCCTATCTGGTCTTGGTCATTGATGAGTTGGCTGATTTGATGATGGTTTCCTCGAGAGAAGTCGAAGAGTCGATCTCGCGGCTGGCGGCGATGGCCCGCGCCGTCGGCATCCATTTGATCCTGGCGACCCAACGGCCCTCCGTCGATGTCATCACGGGCATCATCAAGGCGAACTTCCCCTGTCGCATCGCATTCAAAGTGGCGTCCAAAGTGGATTCCCGCACCATCATCGACTGCAACGGCGCCGAACAGCTTCTTGGAAACGGCGATATGCTGTTCGTCCCCCCGGGCACTTCCAGGCTGACCCGAATCCATGGCGCCTACCTCAGCGAAAAAGAAGTGCAGGCGGTCGTGGAGCATCTGCGCAAACAGGGCAGGCCTTCCTATGATGAAACCGTGCTGAGCTACGGCCAGGAGCAGACCGATGAAGCGGGCAACCCCATCGATCCCGGAACGCAAGACAGTCTCTATAACGATGCGGTCCGGGTTGTCGTCAGCGAGGGGAGGGCTTCCACTTCTCTGCTGCAGAGAAGACTCAGCATAGGCTACGGCCGGGCGGCAAAACTGATCGACATGATGTTCCGGAACAACCTCGTCGGCGCCGCCGACGGCGCCAAACCCAGAGAAGTCCTGGTCGGATTGGATTATCTGGACCGATTGAAAGCGGATTAAGGGCCCGTCGCTGAAGTTCGCTGTAAATATCGGCTGGCTATCGGCAGCGCTGGCAAGGCGGGCCGACGATGGAATAACGGGAATATTCCGAGGAAAACCAACGCCGCCAGCGTCGTCGAGGGCCGGCGAGAAATGCAACGAACTCCAGGGACGGGACGCTAGCCAGAGGCTGCGAGGCGAACTCGAAGCGCGGGGCCTTGCCGCACGGAGGCCGTTCTTGACATGATGAGGCCGTTTGCTAAACTGCTAATATAGTGATTGGTGGCGACCCGGCGAGAGGTGCGCAGATGAGAAAAGCGATGCACGCTCCCCTTTGGCTATTTTTAGCGGCCCTGTTGTTTTTTGGATATGAGCTCGCCGGCCAGAGCCAGAAATCATCCCCGACGCCCACTTTCAAAGTTGGAGTGGAAACTGTCTTCGTTAAAGTCTCGGTCACCGATCCCCTGAACCGCTATGTGACTGGATTGGAAAAAGAGCACTTCAAAGTCTACGAAGACAAGGTGGAGCAGGAAATCACTCATTTTTCTCAGCAAACGGCGCCTATTAGCGCCGGCGTTGTTTTTGACGTCAGCTCCAGCATGAAGGACAACAACAACATCAGAAAAGCGAAGAACGCGATTACGCGTTTCCTGAGAGACGGAAATCCCGACGACGAATATTTCCTCGTGACTTTTAATGAAACCGCCAAGCTGGTCCAGAAATTCACCAGCCAAACAGGCGCTCTTCAAAGCGAGGCCGCATTTCAAAAAGCCGGGGGGTCGACTGCCATTTACGACGCCGTTTATCTGGCGCTCGATGAGATAAAACGCGGGAAAAACGAGAAAAAGGCCCTGATTCTCATCACCGATGGAGAAGACAACAGCAGCCGCTATTCGCCGAGCGAAGTGCGGGAGTTCGCCAAGGAATCGGATGTGCAGGTTTACGCAATCGGAGAACAGGGCACTCTGGGCTACGGACGGAATGAGCTTCAAAAAATCGTCAACCTCACCGGAGGAAGAAGCTACTTCCCTTACAGCTTTTTTGAGCTCGACTATTATATCGACCTGATCCACGCCGAACTGCGCAACCAGTATTTGATAGGGTATGCTCCGGCCAACAGGATTCACGACGGGAAATGGCGCCAAATCAGGATCAAACTGGACGCTCCCCAGGGCCTGCCAAAACTGATTGTCAAGGCGAAGGAGGGCTACTATGCCCCGAACGACTGACCGACGCCTGCCAAAAGCGTTTTCATGGGCAGCCGCATTCATTATTTGTTGTTTGTTTATGGCTGTTTACATTACAAATGCTGAAGAACAGAAGAAAGAAAGCGGAAGCCGGACTTCCAAGCCGTCTCTTCAATCCTCATCGCCAAAAGAAAGTCGTTCGCCGAAGCGGCGCGAAGATTTCACCATCGGGGTCAATGTCGACCTCGTCCTGACCTATGCATCCGTTTTTGACAAGGAAGGACGTTTCGTCAGCGGCCTGAACAAAGAGAACTTCAAGCTGTATGAAGACGGCGTGCAACAGGCCATCGAAACTTTTTCGCAGGAGGACGTTCCCGTCAACATGGGAATTCTGCTGGACGTAAGCGGAAGCATGCGCCCGAAAATCGAGCAAATCAAGAAAGCGGCGCTGGCCTTCATCAAAGCGAGCAATCCCCAGGACGAAGTGTTTCTTATCGGTTTCAGCGATGAAACGGAGCTTCTTCAGGACTATACCAGCGACATCGATGAAATTACGGATGCGTTGGACAACATCGTCGTCACGGGCGGGACGGTCGTCTATGACGCCATCTATCTTGGGGTTCAGAAAGCTCAGACCGGCAAGAAACCCAAGAAAGCCGTCGTGGTCATCACGGATGGCGAAGACAGGGACAGCTATTACAGACTGAATGAGCTGCTGGTGAAGGTGCAGGAGTCTGACGTTCAGGTTTTCTGCGTGGGCTTTTTGAATGTGTATAAAAAGAGCCTTTTCCGCAAATCGGACGCAGACAAAGCCCGCGACGCTCTGAGCCAAATTTCGGAAGAAACCGGCGGCAAGGCTTTTTTTCCCGAGAAGCTGGAAGACATCCACGATATTGTCGCCGAAATCGCCAGCGAGATTCGGAGCCAGTACAGCATCGGATACATCTCCAGCAATTCCGCGCGCGACGGGACCTGGCGACGGGTTAAAATCGAGATAAGCGGAGCCAAAATCCCGTTCGACCACCTGCGCTACCGCCGCGGCTACTACGCTCCCAAAGCGCTTTAACCCGGATTATTCATGAAAATTCCGGCGAGGCGTCGCCAGAGAAAGCTTGTTTTCTCTGGCAATAGGGAATGCATAATCCTATAATGTACATTTTTTCCGCACTGATCAGACCATTTCAGGGGGTTGTTCGAAATGCTCTTCCCTGCCGTCCTGGCCGCTCCGACGAATGCTTTCTCAGGGGGCTTTCCTCTCGCAGCCCTTTCTTTTTTGTTTGTTGCGGGACTGGCCGCCGTGTCTTCCGTCCGGAAACACGGAAAAAAATCGAAGTACAAAGAAACGGAGTCCATAAAGAAAATCTCCTCGATGGTGAACCGCTCGCTGGACTTGAACTCCATTCTGGCTTCCACTCTGGAAGAAATCATCAATTCCACCGGAATGGACGCAGGGATGTTCCGGCTGCGAGCGCCGGAAGCGGCCAAACCTGTCTGGCGCGGATTCAGCAAGGAAACCGCCGAGATTCTGCAAGACGATAGCGTCCTCGGGCTCCAGTCGGCGCCCTTGATTTCCAACGATGTTTCGCAATGGAGCGACAGCGCGCTGACGGCTTCGTTGCGCGAGGAAGGGATGCGCTTCTTCGCCCTGCACCCGTTGATGTCGGGCAACCGCATCCTGGGAAGTCTCAGCGTGGCAAGCCGGACGGCCTCAAACATCACCGAACAGCAAAAGGAATTTATTGACGCCCTCTCCGAAATACTCGGCGTCGCCGTCGTCAATTCTCAACTTCGCGAGCAGGCGAACAAGCTCTCGGAAGATCTGGTCGCATTGCAGGAAGTGAACAAGATCATATCGCAGAGCTTCAACCTGGAAGAAATCATCCAAAGAATCGTGGTTGAGGGCAAGCGCCTGGCGAAAACAAGCCAATGCCACCTGCTCCTTTTCGACGACCAGAGTCAGTGCCTTGTCGGATCCGCGTCCACGCAGTCCGAGAACCTGGACATCCGGAGCGTCAGAATGCAGATGTCGGAGGGATCCGCCGCGGTCGTCAGCCTCGTCGAGAGGCGCGTCATCGCCATCGAAAGCATCCCCAAAGAAGAGAGCGTCCGGAATCGGTTGATGGAAACGCTTGGCTGGCGCGCGGCGATTTTCGCGCCTTTGCTTACGAAAGAACAGGCGTTGGGGGTGCTGGTTTGCAGCGACGATTCGCGCGAACGCAAGTTCACCAGCGAAGAGATCCTGCGGGCGGAAACGCTGGCGCATCAGGCGGCCATAGGGCTGGAAAACGCCCGGTTGTTTCAGGTCATCTCGCGCAGCCAGAAGGACTGGGAAACTACTTTCGACGCAATGCAGGATTGTGTTTCGGTTCACGACACCGCCGGGAAAGTGATCCGGGCCAATGTCGCGCTCGCACGACGGTTGAACACGATCCCACAGAAAGTGATCGGGAGGTACTGTTCGGAGTTTTACAATCCGGCCAACCCGAATTCCAGCCAATGCCATCACAGCAATTCGCTGAAGTCCGAAGCCCTGTTGGTGGAAGAAGCTGCTCTTCCTGCAATGGGGGGAGTGTTTCAGATATCCGTCAGCCCTCGATTTGATAAAAACAACCGGCTGGTCGGCTCCATTCACGTAGCCAAAGACATCAGCAATGAAAAACAGCTTCAGCAGCAGCTGATTCAATCGGAGAAGCTGTCCGCCATCGGCGAGCTGATCTCAGGGATCGCCCATGAGCTGAACAATCCTCTGACCGGCGTGATGGGGTATTCCCAACTGCTTCAGCTTCGCAAGGACCTGGACGACCGGGCCAAAGAGAATCTTTTTAAAATCAACAATCTGGCTTTGCGCTGTCAGAAGATAGTTCAAAACCTGCTGTCTTTCGCTCGAAAGCAGAAGCCGGAAAGAACCCTGTCCGATATAAACGAAATACTGGAGAAAACAGTCGAACTGCGGAGCTATGAGTTTCAGGTGAACAACATCGAAATCAGCCGCGAGCTCGACCGGTCTCTTCCAAAAACGATTGCCGACGCCCATCAGCTTCAGCAGGTTTTTCTCAATGTTTTAACCAATGCGGAGCAGGCGATGCTCGATGCCCACGGGAAGGGGCGCCTGGCCATCCGGACAAAGACCAATGCTCAAAAAACGCACATCACCGTCGAAATAAGCGATGACGGACCGGGAATCCCCGAAAATCATCTGACCAGGATTTTCGATCCGTTCTTTACCACCAAAGAGGTGGGCAAAGGCACAGGCTTGGGACTCAGTTTGTCTTACGGAATGATCAAGGAGCACGGCGGGAACATCTACGCTCGCAGCGTCATTGGCGAAGGGTCGACTTTCGTCATCGAACTGCCGATCATAGCGCGCCTGAAGGAAGAAATAAGCCCCGCGCCTGAATTGATGCCTCAATCGCTGCAATTTGAAAACCTGGTGCGCGGCAAACGCATCCTGGTCGTGGACGACGAAAAATACATCCTGGACTTCTTCGTCGAAGTGTTCCACTCCTTCCCGATGCAGGTGGATACGGCCGGCGACGGCAGCGCGGCCATGCAGAAAATGCAAATCAGAGAATACGACCTTGTGATCACCGATTTTAAAATGCCGCAAATGAGCGGCAGAGATCTCTTCGACTGGATTCAGCAAAAAAGGCCTCAGCTCGCCAACCGCATCATCTTTGTAACCGGGGACACCGTCAGCCTCGAAACCAGGACGTTTTTCGAAAACAACAGCAGCCGCTATCTTGCCAAACCCTTTAAAATCGAAGAAGTGAAGGAAGTCATCCAGCAGACTCTCGAAGCCGCCGGCGATTAAGCCGAAACCGCTGAATGGGACGGATCCGTACAGCGGGAACGCTTAGGGCCTGTCAATGAATAACGTTTGCACTTTGCTGCTGGCCCCCGGACTCGCTGGCTAGGCGCGAGCGACGAGCATGCTGGCGTGCATGTAAGGAGCGAGCAACAAAGCCAGCGAGCCTGCGGGCCGCAGCCCGAAGGGGCGCGGCGGCGGGCGGGCATCTGCTTCGCTCCTCGACGATGGCGCCGCATCGCCCCCGTCGCGGCGCCCTGCATCTGTCCGCCCGGCGTTCGCGCCAAAGTGTAAACGTTATTCATTGACAGGCCCTTAAGCTTTAAACTTCAGCTTTTCTTCGGGGGAAAGCGCTTCATTGGCCGAACCGGTGCGATAGCCTTCCAGATCCAAGGTCACGTATTTATAGCCGAGACTCTTGAACGCGGCCGCCAATCGCGCCGCCATCTCAGGATCCAACGCTTTTTTAAGATCTTCCGGCCCGAATTCGAGACGAGCCAGAAAGTCGTGATGACGCAAGCGAAAGATGCGGAATCCCATTTCCTGCAGAATTTCCTCGCCCCGGTCCACGATCTCCAATTTTTCTTCGGTGATTCGAATCCCGTAAGGGAAACGGGAGGCGAGACAGGCGGAAGCCGGCAGGTCGGCCGTAGCAAGGCCGGCACGCCTTGAAAGCTGCCGGATTTCTTCTTTTTTCAATCCGACTTCCATCAGGGGGCTTCGGACATTGCGCTCTTCCCCGGCTCTTCTTCCCGGGCGAAAATCGTTCAAATCGTCGGCGTTGAAGCCGTCCACAATGGCAGCGTCGCCGAACTCGGCCGCAACAGGCAGAATCTGAGCATACAGCTCCTGTTTGCAGTAATAACATCGGTTCGAGTCATTTGCGCTATATTCGGGCTTCTCCAGCTCCTGCGAATGAACGATCCTGCATGCAATCCCCGTCTGACTGACAATCCGGGCGGCCATTCTGCGCTGTCGGGACGGCACGGATGGGCTTTCCGCCATAACGGCCAGGGCCCGCCAACCGAGCGTCTGGTGCGCTTTATACGCCAGATACGAACTGTCGACGCCGCCGCTGAAGGAGACAATGACAGGCGCAAGGCTTTTCAGCAGCTCTTCCAAATTACGTTCCTTGTCTTCCAAGCTCATTTATTTATTTTATCATCCACAGCCGGCTGCCGGGAAGAAATCCGTGCATTCATGGGAACCGGTAGGCTAAAATTACAGCTTCAACAGAAGGAGCAGCGGGATGCGCATTGTCGTTAAGCTCGGCACCTCAACCTTGACCGACGGAACGCCTCGTCTTGCGCCGCCTTTGCTGATTGAAATCGCGCGACAAGTCGCGCTTCTGCAGTCGAACGGCCACCGGCTGGTCCTGGTATCCTCAGGCGCAATCGCCATAGGGCGCGAGCGTCTGGGATTCCCTCAATTGCCCAAGGACATCCCGGCAAAGCAAATGCTTGCCGCCGTCGGACAGCCGCGGCTGATGGCCGTTTATGAGCAGATCTTCGGCCATTATAATCTCCTGGCAGCCCAAATTCTGCTTACCCGGATGGATTTAGCCAGCCGGCATCGCTATTTGAACGCCCGCAACACGATCGTCGCCCTCATGGAACAAAAGGTCATCCCTATCGTGAATGAGAACGACACGGTCGCAACGGATGAGATCCGTGTTGGAGACAATGACAATCTTTCCGCTCTGGTCGCCAACCTTATCGACGCCAATCTCCTGATTCTACTGACGGACCAGCCGGGTCTTTACACCGCCGATCCCCGGGCGGCCCCCGGCGCGCAACTGGTGGAAGAAGTCGTCGAACGTGAAATCCCCCGGGAACTCCGGCAAGCGGCCCGGGGAAGCGATACCGGTTTGGGCACAGGCGGCATGGCGACAAAGCTGGAAGCGGCCGACCTGGCCAGACGCTCGGGAACCACCTGCATTATCGCCTGCGGCAAAACTCCGGACGTCCTGCTGAAAATCGTCCACGGAGAGAAGCTGGGAACGCGCTTCCCTGCACTCGCTTCATCCATGGAAAGCCGCAAACGCTATATCCTGTCGGCCCGGCGCGCCCCCGGCTTGTTGAGCGTGGACGAGGGCGCAGCGCAGGCGCTGAAACGGGGCGGAAGCCTCCTTCCCGTGGGAATAACGGCGGTTTCCGGAGCTTTCGAACGCGGCGATACCGTAAAAGTCGCGGGAGAGGACGGGACCGAAATAGCCCGCGGGATCGTGAATTACGACAGCCGGGATTTGGCTCGGATTATCCGCAAACCTTCGGAAGAAATCGAGTTTATCCTCGGGTTTCATTTCGGAGACGAGGTGATCCACCGCAACGACCTCGTCCTGCTTTGACGAGAACGGGATTGGGAGACGGCCGGCGTTGAAAATACTTTTTTAAAACACGATTCTGCATCGAAGGAGCATCCAATGCTGGACACTATGGGCCTGGACGCGCGAGCTTCTTTTCGGAGACTGGCCAATGCCTCGACGAAGTCCAAAGACCATGCCTTGTCATCCCTGGCTTCACTGCTTGATGAATCGCATGATGCGATCTTGGCGGCCAACCGGATCGACATCGACGCAGCTTGTGAATCAGGCATGAACGACGCGCTGATCGACCGGCTGGCTTTGACCGAAAAACGCATCGACGGACTGTCCGCCGACCTGCGACGCCTGGTGAACCTCCCGGACCCGATCGGAGAGCGTTTCGAAAGCGCCGAGCTTCCCAATGGGATGAAACTGTCGAAACAGCGAACCCCCATTGGAGTGTTGGGAGTCATTTATGAATCGCGGCCCAACGTCACCATCGATGTAGCAGGGCTGGCCGTTAAAACGGGCAATTCCGTCATCCTGCGCGGCGGCAAGGAGACCATCCATACCAACCGCGTCCTCGCTCAATTGGCGCAAAAAGCTTTGACGGAAGCCGGGCTTCCAGAAAAAAGCGTGCAGTTTATCGACAATCCCGACCGCGCCCTGGTGCTCGGCCTTCTGAAAATGCACGAGCACATCGATATAATCATTCCTCGCGGAGGCTCGAGCCTTCATCGTTTCTGCCGGGAAAACAGCCGGATTCCCGTAATAACCGGAGGGATCGGAATCTGCCACATATTTGTCGACGATTCCGCAGACCTGGAAAAAGCGCTGCCGGTCATACACAACGCCAAGACGCAGCGGCCTTCGGTATGCAACGCCCTGGACACTTTATTGGTGCATCAATCGGCGGCCAAAGCTTTCATCCCCCGAGTCCTCGAATTGCTGGGCGCCGCCGGAGTCCGCTTCAAAGCTCATGAATCGGTCGTTCCATATCTCGCTTCCGAAGGCCGGCCGCTTCATGCGTCTGTTGAGCCGGCGGGGCCGAAAGACTTCGACACCGAATGGATGTCGCTGGTTCTCGGATTGAAGGCTGTAAGCGGAATCGAGGAGGCGATCGCCCACACCAACGCCCACAGCATGGGCCATTCCGATTCCATCCTGACCGAAAACAAAGCCAACGCGGCCCGTTGGATAAAAGAAGTGGATTCCGCGGCCGTTTACGTCAACGCCTCCACACGTTTTACCGACGGCGGCCAGTTCGGCCTGGGCGCGGAAGTGGCTATTTCCACACAGCGCCTGCACGCCCGCGGCCCGATGGGATTGCGGGAGTTGACCACCTATAAATGGGTGGCCGAAGGCCGGTATCACGTAAGAGAGTAATATTATTGACGATCGACGGTTGGAATCATGGGTGTGATTTCAGCTGTAAATCGCGGATGATGAGATTTGCTTCATGCCGAAAAGAATAGCTCTGCCTTTGCTGTTGGTCCTGGTCGCCTCAGTCTATTTTTATACCGCTCGCGACGTCGCCATTCTCGACGACGGCGATGCGCTGTATGCGCATGTCGCGCAGAATATGCTGCAGAGCGGCGACTGGACGACCCCTGTCGCCAACGGAGCGCGGTTTCTCGATAAGCCTCCCATGATGTACTGGCTGATGGCGCTGTCCTACAAGATTTTCGGAGTCGACGAATTCGCCGCGAGATTCCCCTCCGCGCTCGCGGTGCTGGGGATAAGCATTCTGGTCTTTTTGCTGGGCAAAAAAGCCGCGGGCGAAAGCGCAGGATTTATCGCCGGCGGCGCAATGGCTTTCTGCATCGGCACATTTCTTTTCACGCGGATGGTTTTCCCCGACATACTTTTCGTCTTTGTTTTAACGGCGGCGCTGTATTTTTTTCTGAGATGGCATTCCGACAAAACAAATCCTGTCTTGCCGGCGATGCTTTTCCACGCTTGCCTCGCGGCTGCGGTGCTGACGAAGGGGCTGATCGGTCTGGTTTTCCCGTGCGCCGTCGCAGCGCTGTTCCTTCTTTGGTCGAAAAGCTTCAGAAGGCTCCGGCATTTTCACATTGGAGCGGGGCTGCCACTTTTCCTGGGGCTTGCGCTGCCATGGCATATCCTGGCCGCTCGCAGCAATCCGGGATTCCTCTGGTATTTTTTTATCAACGAACAGGCGCTCCGCTTTCTGGGACGCCGGCAGCCGGTCGATTACGAGTCCATTTCGCTGCCGATCTTTTGGGCTCTCATCCTCATCTGGCTGTTTCCGTGGAGCGTTTTCCTTCCCGCGGCCAGGCAGGTGTTGGGAACGAAGGAGGAACCGGCGCGCGACACGGTGCGGCTTTGCGCAATCTGGTCGGCCGTAATACTCGTTTTCTTTTCTTTTTCCTCGCGAATCGAGCATTACTCGCTTCCGATGCTGCCTCCGCTGGCTATCCTGATCGCCGTCGCCATCTCGCCTGTCGGCATTGGCGAGACGCGCCGGGAGAGGAAGCGGCAGATTTGGACTGCGCGCGGCTTTCTATGGCTTGGCGTCATCGGAATTATTCTGGGTGCGGCGCTCGTTGCAATCTCCGCGGCTTGGCTCTCGGGTTTCTTCCATGAGGGCGCCGACGGCGCCATGGATTTGACCCATTTGCGCGCTTATAAATACTATTTCGCGCCGCTTTTCGATTTTCCGCCGCACCTTCTCGCCCGGCTCCGATTGCCGCTGCTTGAGACGCTCGCAGCGCTTTCCATCGGATTGATTGCGGCTTGGCGACTGAACCGGCGGGGACGACGCATCGCGGCAGTTTTGGCAGTCTGGCTTGCCATGACAGTCTTCTCCCTCGCAACCTTTCAAAGCTTTTCCGTCTGTCAGGAGATCCTGTCCTCCCGGCAGTTCGGCAAAAAACTGATGGAAATTTACGCGCCGGGCGATCTCGTCGTAACGGTGGGGGATTACGAAACGGCGAACTCCATCAATTTTTACGCCCCAACCCCGCTTTATGTTTACCAGGGCTCCGCGGCTCTTCTTGAATGGGGATTGAAATACCCGGACGCTCCCTCCCGCGTTCTCGACGAGAGGTCTCTTCAAAAGCTCTGGAGCGGCGACAGCAGGGCTTTCATTCTCTCTCCGGAAAACCGCCTTGCTAAACTTGAACTGGGTTCCAGCCACGCGGTTCTCCGATCTTCAGGGCGAATCCTGATCTGCAATAAGCCCGTGGCGGCCGAGGAACGTTAATCGAAGGCAAAATCCGCGTACTCGCGAAGCCTGTTGCTGCGGTGCGGCATCCGGAGCTTGATCAAAGCCCGTTCCTCGATTTGTCGTATCCGCTCGCGGGTGACCTGAAATTTTTCTCCGCATTCCTGAAGAGTATACTCTCGGCCCGCTTCGTTCATGCCATAACGCATGCGCACGATTTCCTGTTCGCGGGGAGAAAGCGACTGAAGAGCTGCGTCGGCGACTCGACGCAGGTTTTCAGTCATGACCGGCTCTTCGGGAGACACCGCTTTCTTGTCCTGGACAAAGTCGTTCAGAACCGCATCGCTGCTGTCCGCTATGCTGGACTCAAGAGAAATGGTTTCCTGAGCGGCGTCCAGGATCTGAGACACTTTTTCAGCCGGAATCTTCATCTCTTTGGAGAGCTCGACGACGGAAGGCTCCCGCCCCAAACGCTTTCTAAGCTCGTTGGAGGCTTTCATTGTCCGGTTGATGGCTTCCACCATGTGAACCGGGACCCTTATGGTCCGTCCCTGGTCGGCGATTGCGCGCGTGATGCTTTGGCGGATCCACCATGTCGCGTATGTGGAGAATTTATTGCCCATCCTGTAGTTGAACTTGTCCACAGCCCGCATCAGCCCGATGTTGCCTTCCTGAACCAGATCGAGAATATCAAAACCCGGATAGGAATAGTTTTTGGCGATGCTTAAAACCAGCCGCAAATTCGATCGAATGAATTGATCCTTCGCCTGCAGCATTTCATTTTTATTAAATCTGATCTCGGCCGCCAGCTTTCTCAATCCGTTCAAATCCGTTCGATGCCGCTTCTCGAGTTCTCTGAGTTGAGCGGCCGCAGCACGAGCGCCCCTGCTTGTCGATCGGTTCCTTTTCGCAAGCCGGTTGGCTTCTTCCATGGACCGCAGCGCCGCTTCCAGGTTTTCGATAAGCGAGTTAAACTGACTTTCCGAGAAATCAATCCGTTGAAGGGTCGCAACAATCTCTTCACGATCGCGCCATCCGCCCGATTGACGCCCGAACATCTCCAGCTTGCGAATGCGCCGGCCGGCTTGCGGCTTTTTTCCCTCCAAACGGACCAGACGCGATACAATCCGTCGCATCTGCCGGAGTCGAATTCCATTCCGCTCCTCCGCTGAAGGGCCCGGTTCGGCGGCGCTTTTCTCGTCGGCCTTGACGGGCGCTCCAACAGCGGGAAATGCCGGCTGAAGCTCCTCCGCCATTTCGATCACCTTCAACGATGTAATCGGCGTCTGAGCCAGCAGCCTCAGAACATTCGATTTGGCGCTTTCCATATTCCGGGCGAGGACTACTTCCTTTTCGCGCGTCAGCAGCGGAATTCTGCTCATGCTTCGATAATAGACGAAAAGAGGATCCATGGCGGAAGGCGAAGAATCCGCATCTTTTGCTTCCGCTCTTTCCTCGCTCGAAATCTTATCCAAACCGAGGTTTGAAGACCTGGAATAGGGTTTGAACGTTTCGTTCGACAACTCTTCGTTTTCAGGATCCATCGATCCGATTTCGTCTTCTTCCAGAAGGTCGCTTCTTCTCAATTCGATCATGATCTCTAATTTCCTCATCAGAATATGCTTCGCCATTAGAGCATTATTCACGGGTGCGACGATATCCGGAGAAATACTGTTTTTTGCGTGAGTATTAACACCCAAGGAAGGGCGTCAAGGTCGGGCCGGAGGAAGGCATGGTTTCAGGGCAGGATCCTGCACTGGAAACCTCCACGGAGAGCACAGGAAATGATATTTTCCCGCGTTGTCCGTGATTGTTCGATTGACAAACATTTTTTGCGGCGACGGCTCGTGAAACGCCGCAAAAAATGGAGGGCCCTGCAACAGAAACATTCCGCTGCATCAAAACTAAGGGCCTGTCAATGAATAACGTTTGCACTTTGCTGCTGGCCCCCAGACTCG
>CAZXSV010000056.1:24213-27913 GCA_964642735.1 uncultured Acidobacteriota bacterium | reverse complement strand
GCAAAAAGCGCGGCCAACCCTGGGCTTTAAGACGCAGCCGCTTCGCGGCAGTTTGTTTCGAACGCACCATTTTCAAAAAGCAAATGACATTAGACGTCTCGCCGGCTGAAACCACACGGCTATCGAAAGGGTTCGAGGAAAACGGAATTGCAGCGGCTCGATTGCCGCAGGTTTTTATCGTTCTTCATCGCGGAGATTTTCAAGATCAAGGATGAAAAGATACGGCAGATCGAGGCGGTTTTGATGGCCGTCCCGTATGGTATGGAGTCCGGCTGGCAGGAGTCGCCCGGACGGGGCGCCGGCAAAGGAATGGCTTGTCGGCGCCCGTCCGAAGACCTTTGCTTTACTGGATTTCGCGCCAGTTCCAGTCCAAACCTCCCTTGAACACCATCGAATTCATTCCGTTGCTCAGACGGACGAGGTTGGCGTCGGGGAAGCGGCCGGCCATGGCGTAGTAAAATTCGCCGACCGAATTGGTTTTCGCCAGCTCTTCTTCGGTGGCGACGATGTATTCCCTGGTGAAATCGAGCGAGCTCTTGTCGAACTGCATCCCGGGCTTCTGGTGGCCTGGGATGATGACTTCGGCGCCCATCTTTTCAATCTTGTCGACATCGGCGATCCACTGCTGCCGTTCTTCCTTTGTCAGCTCGCAGGTGAAGGGGTGAGCCTGGTTGAACAGAACGTCGCTGGCGTAAAGGGTCTTTATCGAGGGGATCCATACCATCGTGTTGTAGCGCATGTCGCCCATGACTTTCGTCATGATCTCCAGGCGCTGTCCTTCCAGCTCGAAGCAGTTTTCCTTCAAGGAATCGATTTTGGCGGTCGCCCTGCAAACGTTGTGGGATCCGATGATGCTCTCCCAGTGCTCAATCTTGCCGAAGAACTGCTTGTTCATTATGTCGGCTTCCGATGGAATCGCCACGACGCGCGCCTTCGGGAAGGCCTGGGCGATCACGCCCGCGCCGAAATAGTGATCCGGATGCGCATGGGAGAGATAAATCGTGGTCAGATTCTTGCCTGTTTCCAGGATTTCGGTGATAACCCGATAAGCATTGGACAATGTCCATTGTGCGTCCAGAAGGACGGCGTCCTTCTTCCCCATTACGATGACGGAAGCGACTTCAAATCCGTTCTCGTCGCTGAAGAAAGTCTTGGTCGACAAAGAGTTCGTCCCGCTGGCGTTAAGTCTGATTTCCATAGAATGCCTCCAATAATTTTATTGATATGCCGGTGCTGCCGAACCTTGATTTATATGCGTTTCCACTCTTAGGGGCAAGGAGAAAAAGCAGCGCCGTCGGAATAGCCCAGGCATTTTCTCCAAATGGTCGGGCTCATAACATTCCGAACGGCAGGCCATTCCTCGGAATTGGGTCGCGCCCTCATTATTTAAAAAGAGCTAATAGGCGGGAGCGGTTATATGATAAGACTGCAATAAATGCTTAAGAATTGATATCGCAAGGAGAAAGCCGCCCGATGGCAACCTCTTCCCTGAAGCTGGTCGCGATTGACGACGATCCGGAGAGCCTCAGACTCATTGAAAGCGCTCTTGCGCAGCCGGACCTGGAGATTGCGACGGCAAGCGATCCGGAGGCGGGATGGGACCTGGTGCTGAATCAGCGCCCGCAGATTGTTTTGCTCGATCTTTTCATGCCCAATGTTGGCGGGATGGAGCTGTTGTCCAGGATTGTCGAACTGGACCCCGGGATCGACGTGATTCTGCTCACGAGCCACAATTCCACCGAAGCAGCGGTCCAGGCGATTCAGCGCGGCGCCTGCGATTACCTTACCAAGCCGATTGCCACAGTCGAACTGCGACGGCGTGTTGAAAAGCCGCTGGCCGACGCCCGGAAGCGCCTGCACGCCTTGCAGCTCGAGGCGGAACTTCTTGAAACCAGCCGTTTCGAACAGATGGTCGGCCGGAGCCCGCGGATGCTGGAAGTCTTTGCGCGCATCCGCAGGGTGGGGCCGCATTTCCGCAATGCGCTGGTCACCGGGTCCACCGGGACCGGCAAGGAACTGGTCGCCCGGGCTCTTCATCATTTGAGCCCGGCTTCCTCCGGTCGCTTTGTGATCTGCAACTGCTCGGCTTTGGTGGAAACGCTTTTTGAAAGCGAATTGTTCGGGCACGTCCGGGGCGCGTTCACCGGCGCCAGCCAGGACCGGGTGGGGCTGTTTGAATACGCCAACGGCGGAAGCCTTTTTCTCGATGAGATCGGCGACATGCCGCTTCTTACGCAAAGCAAGCTTTTGCGCGTTCTGCAGAACCAGGAAGTTCAGCGCGTCGGCTCCCCAAGCGTTCGGAAAGTGGATGTGCGGGTGATTGCGGCGACCAACCGGGACCTTCGACGGCAGATCAGGGACAAGCAGTTTCGGGAAGATCTCTATTACCGCCTCTCCATGGTAGAGATAAAAGTTCCCGGCCTGATCGAGCGGATGGAGGATTTGCCGCTTCTGGAACGCCACTTCCTCGAGCGCTTTTCAAGAGAGTACGGCAAACCGGTTCGCAGCATTTCGCAGAGGGCGCAGGCGGTTCTGAGGAGGCACGCCTGGCCGGGAAACGTCCGGGAACTGGAAAATGTGCTCGGAAACGCGTGCATGATGGCCGAAGGCGATACGGTCGACGTGCACCAGCTGCCGGATTACCTGCAGAAAATCGAGGCAAGCCCCGAGATCAAATTCGGCGATGTCCCGTTGGCGCTCGATGAGATGGAAAGACGATACGTCGTCCGGGTGCTGGAGCAAATGGGAGGAAACAAAGTCCGGACGGCGCGCCTGCTCGGAATCAGCAGGGCGAAACTTTACGCGGTGTTGCGCGGATCATCCTCCGCTTCTCCCGGGCAGACGGACCGCATCGCCTCCGAAACGCCCTGATAAAATGCGCGGCGCCGATCGCACGGTCAGGGGCGATTTTCCACGGAAGCTGAGCGCTCCACCTTCACCAGAGGATCGATCTTGTGCCGCGCGGTTCTGTTGAGCTCCTCCGTAATCCCGTGCAGCAGGATTTTCCCCATCACCTCATGGATTTGCGCCTTGTAAGAGACTGAATCCGCTCCAAGGTATCGGTCCAAAGCGGCGTTGAAATCCGAAGATTCGTTGATGAACTGCCGCAGAAGAAAACACCCGGCTTCAATATTGCGCTCGGGATCGAAGATATCCTCCGGCTGCTTGAATACGCCTTTTTGAAGCAGCAGCTTCTCGTTTGCATCCGGATTGATCTGCATCAGGCCTTTGGCGTTCTGCTTGCTCAACGCAAAAGGATAGAACTCGGATTCGGTTTGAATAATGGCCAGGATCAGTATTGGAGACAGATCGTATTTGCCCGAGTAGAGGATGGCCGAGTCCACAATTTCTTTCGAAAGCCGCGGATACATCCTTTGACTCGTCGCCTCCACATATTTTTGAAAAACCTCTGCGGACAAAGTGCTGTGTCTCGATACGGCCGATGCCTCGGTCGAGGCGGCTTCGGTTATATCCTTCGGCGTCGCCCTGAATGCCTGCGATCCTACAATTGCCAGGATGACGAGCAGCGTCCCGAATCCATACTTGAATGATTTTGCAATCATTGCGCCGGAATTGAGGCGGCTTTTAAGCCTGGAAATGCCGAATCCAAATTCTTTCATGGTCGTTTCCTCCTCTATACTGCCGGCTGCACCCCAACCACGATGCTGTCAGGATGCTCCGTTCAACGATAAGGGGGAAA
>CAZXSV010000056.1:0-24113 GCA_964642735.1 uncultured Acidobacteriota bacterium | reverse complement strand
ACGCCCTCCGGCATCGCTTTCTTCAGATGCCCGGCGAAAACCGGCGGCAGTGTCAGGTCGTGCAAATGCCCCTGTTCGCTGTCATGAGCCGAGAAGCCGAGCAGCGGGACAAAAAACGCCACGGGCCCCTTCGCTCCTCTGATAAGTCCCGCCATATGTTCCGCTATTTGCTTGAATTCCTCCGCTTCCGCCCGCACCGCCGTCAGTTCCGGATTGTGGATGTGGTATCGCCGGCCGGGCCAGCGAGCTCTGGCGTCCTCGATCGGGCCGGCGACCATGAAATCGATGTTGCCCGGCGCGAAAATGGTCGGGACGCCTTTTTCAAGCGAAGCCTTGCACCGGTCCGCCCCCCCGCTGTACAAACCCCGGCAGAGAAAATCGCTGACTTCTATTAAAGAAAGGTGAATGGCGACCGAAACTTGCTGTTCGCGGATCGCTTCATCCATCGCGACTCCGCCGACTCCCTGGGTATGAAACACCATGACCTCGAACCCTTTTTGTTCTAGGGCTTTACAGATGACGCCACAGCATTTTTCCGTCGCGCCCAGCGTCGATATCGCGGCAATGGGCTTGCCGGAAACCGCGGTCGGCTTATATCCGTGGGCCATGCCGGCAAGCGCGCGGGAACTGTTGTAGAAAATGCGCCGGGTGACGTCGTTCAGGCCCGCGACGTCGCATATCGAGGGGACCATGATGATATCCTTGGTCCCCACAAAGGGCCTGGTCATGCCGGAAGCCATGGTGGAAATCATCACTTTGGGCAGTCCCAGCGGGAAGCTGCGCATAATCGCGGCGGCAAGATCGGTCCCGAGCGATCCCCCGATCCCGATGATTCCGCTCAAGCCGATTTTCCGGTGCAGCTCCTGGGCGCATCGGATCGATCCTTCGGTCATGACCTCCAGACATCTGGCTTCGTGGTTGAGCGCACGAACCTCGGCCATTGTCTTCCCTGCAGCCGCGGCAATCTCCGCAGGCGTGATCTCGGCGGAGCTCTCCGCAGAGCCGCGGACGCTCGGATCCAGGTGATAGACCTGCAAATCGCAATCCTCGAGGCATTTTCTGACAAACTGCGCTTCCGCCGCTTTGCTGTCCTGCGTTACGATCATCAGGACTTTTGGCCTGTCGCCCATATCCCCTCCCAGTAGAAAGACGAATTCATTGACCGCCGGGGGCGGCATCGCAGCCGCAAAAAGTTTGGACCTATGACAGTGAAATAACTTTTGCGCCCCCCGAAACTCCCGGAGAATCTAATGTTTGCGCCCATAGACCATCGCTGCGGCGACTGCGGCGGCGATTTTCTTATGCTCCGCCCGCCGAAGAGGCAGCCGTTCCTGCAACGGTCGCTCCCGCTCTGCAATGCGTTTCATGTCGTCGGTCAGCGAGATTTCGCTGTCGATAAACCGAGTTCCCAGGTCGCCCTTTAAAAAGCTTTTGTTTTCCATGACGGCCCGGTGGAACAGGATATTGCTCTTAACGCCTGAAATGACGTATTCGTAAAGGGCTCGCCGCATTCTTTCGATGGCTTCCTTCCGGTTTTCGCCCCATGCAATCAGTTTGGATATCATCGGGTCGTAATACGGCGGCACGGCGGCGCCGTCACAGACGCCGCTGTCGACGCGTATCCCCGGACCTCCGGGCGGCTGGTGGGCGGCGATTCTTCCCGGCGCGGGAGTGAAATCGTCCAAAGGATCTTCCGCGTTGATGCGGCACTCTATGGCGCTGCCGCGGATCGCAATCTCCTGCTGCCGGCGGCTCAGCGGAAGTCCGGAGGCGATGCGTATCTGTTCCTTTACGATATCGATTCCTGCGACCATCTCGGTGACCGGATGCTCCACCTGGATCCGGGCGTTCACTTCGAGGAAGTAAAACCTTCCCTCGGAGAAAAGGAACTCCACGGTTCCCGCTCCTTCGTACTTCACCCATTTTGCCGCGGCCGCTGCAATCCGCCCTATTTTGTCGCGCAAATCCGCGGCAATGGCGGTCGAGGGGGATTCCTCGATCAGCTTCTGGCGCCTGCGCTGGATGGAGCATTCGCGCTCGCCCAGATGGATCACATTGCCTTCGGAATCCGCTAAAATCTGAAACTCGATGTGGCGGGGATTGTATAAATATTTCTCCATGTAGACGTCGCCGTCGCCGAACGTCGAGCCGGCGATCGCTTTCGTACGCTCGAGAGCATCGCAAAGCGCCTGCTCGTCGTCGACGATGGCCATCCCGATCCCGCCTCCGCCTGACGACGGTTTGAGGATCACCGGGTATCCCAGCGCCTGGGCGATTTTTTTCGCCTGTTCGAGTTCGAGGACGCGCTCGCTTTCGCCCGGAACGACCGGCAGCCCTGCTTTCTGCATCTCAAGCCGCGCGGCGATTTTATTTCCGGTCAGTGCGAGGACGCGGCTCGATGGGCCGATGAACCGGATCCCTTCGCATTCACATGCGGAAGCAAGCGCCGGATTCTCGGCAAGAAATCCGTACCCGGGGTGAATGGCGTCGGCGCCGTATTTTTTCGCCGCTTCGATTATTTTCGGGATGTTGAGATAGCTGAGGCTTGCGGCGGCGGCCCCGAGGAGGCAGGCCTCGTCGGCGTACCTGACGAACAACGCGTCCCGGTCCGCCTCCGAAAATGCGGCGACCGAGGAAATTCCCATTTCGCGGCACGCTCTCAGGACCCGAACGGCAATTTCCCCGCGGTTTGCTATCAGAATCTTGCGGATCATGCTAAATCACCACCATCAAGGCGTCGCCGGCCTCGACGATTTCGCCTTCGCGGGCCAGGATCTCGCTCACGGTCCCGCTTCGGGGCGAGCAGACCTGCCTCCGCATTTTCATCGCCTCGATTACGGCGACCGGATCTCCTTTTTCGACCGGATCTCCGTCCTTGACTTGCAGGGAAATAACCAGGCCAGCCATGCCGCAAAGCACAGCCCCTTCAGGATGATTTTTAGGCTTGGATGTCGCAAGGGTCGCCGTTGCGGCGTCAGGTTTGTTCTCTAGCGGCGAAATCTTCACGGTGAACACATCGCCATCCACTTCGACGCTGAATTCGGCCGGAAAATCCGCCGGCGCAGTTTTCGGGGCCGGCGCGGGCGCGGCGGCGCGAGGCTGCCCGGGAGGCGCCGGATGCTTCACCGGTTTTCCCGGGATCAGGATTTTGAGCAAAAGCTCGTCGTCGGAAAGCTCCGGCCCGATCTCCCGGCGCAGTTCTTCGACGGATTTTAAAAACCCTTCGGGCGCCCAGTGGAGGAACTCTTTCGTCCTCGGCAGGCTCATTACCCTGTCCTTGACGTTCGGATCGACGGGGACGACCGGCTCGCCGTAATATTCGAGAACGTATTTGATGGTTTCGTCCGGAATATTTTTGTAGCGCTCGCCCGAAACCACGTTCTCCATGGCCTGGACGCCCACGATCTGGGAGTAGGGCGTCGCCATGACGGGATATCCGAACTCTTTTCGGACTTGAACGATTTCTTCCAGAATCTCGCCCAGGCGGCGCTCCATGCCCAGTTCGCGCAACTGGCGGGTCAGGTTGGACATCATGCCGCCCGGGACCTGGTGCTCGAAATGAAACAGGTCGTATTCTCTCGGCGCCCCGATCGGCAAGCCTTCTTTTTCGGCGATGTTTTTGAAATGGGCGGAGACCGCCGCGAGAGCGTCTTCATCGAGATCCGACGCAAAGCCGAGACGGCGGATGTTTTTTAAAATGGTTTCGGTCGCCGGAACGGAAGTGCCGTTGGCCAAAGGCGCCACGGCGGTGTGGACCGTGGAAACGCCGGACTGGATGGCTTCCAGGCAGCACAGGGGCGCCAGTCCCGAATTGCAGTGGGCGTGAAACTCGAGGGGGATGCCCCCGCAATTGCGTTGCACGATGGCGATCAGCTCGCGGGTGCGCTCCGGGGTCAAGATGCCGGACGCGTCTTCGATCATGATCCGGTCGACGCATTCTTTCGTCTCGACGATCTTTTGAACCTTTTGAGCCCAGTGCTCCGGCGTGTGGGCGGGGCTGGCCGTGTACATCAGGGCTGTGACCACTTCCGCTTTCTCGGCTTTGGCGATCTGCGCGAAATGCCGGAACCGCTCCACGTTCTCCTGGTAATCGCAAATCCAGAAGCTTTTGACGCCGTTGGCGACGGAACGCTTGATCCAGAGGGATATGATGTTGCGCGGAGTGCTGAGGTCGAAAGCGGAAAGGCTGGCGGTCTGGTAGGAGCCGCGCAAACAGGTTTCGGGCATCAGGCTGGAAAGGATCCGGATTCGCTCCCAGGGGTTTTCATGATGATGGCGCACCTGCAAAGTGAACGCCTGGGAGCCCACCGTCGCCACCGCCCGGTATCCGACCCGGTTCATTGTCCCGGCGATCGGGATGATGTGGTCGGTCCGCATCATCAATCCCCACAAACTCTGCTGCGCGTCCCGGATGGTCTGGTCCACGAATTCGATTTTATCCATGCACAAATCCCTGACCGAGCAATGTGAAACAGGCAAAAATGCGGTTCGGAATTTCACTTCGCCTATTCGCGGTCAATTCAATCCTTTCATAGTGCGCAATAAAGCGTCCACGACGGCGCCGGCGAATTCGCGGCTGTTGATGTCCGAATCCGTTTCGATGATTTCTATCTCAGGATCGAGGCGCTTCTTCAACGTAATGGCGAAAACTTCGTCGGACAGGGGATCGAAGAGAGGCCCGTTGGCGACGCTCAGCGACGAAAAGCCTTTCGTTGGGACGACGACCTTCACCCTCGCTTTTTGTTTGCAGCGGTTCAACCTCTCCGCCGCCCTGGAAGCGACGAGCTCCATCTCTTCGGCGTTCAGCCGGGCCTGCACGCGCGGGCTCTCCTGGATGTATAGCTTTCTCTCCGAAAGCTTCCGGAAGGACCAGAGAGGGTCGTTGCGGTCTTTCCTCTCGATTGGGCCGCAGCTGATCATGTCGAAGCCTCCCGGGCAGAGGATGTAGGGGATCGAAATCCTGGAGGCGATATCCAGCCGGTCCGGTCCTGAAGTCCCCCTGTTCCCTCCCAGCAAATATTCGCTGAATGCGCCGGGAACAAGGTCGATGAAGGCTTTGAAAAGGCCTCGGGGAATGAGTTCCATGGCCGCCCGGTCCCCCACTCCCTGCGCGTGGAACGATACAATTTCGAAATCCTTTCCCAGCAGCTCCCTTATGTAATGCGCGCCTTTGTCGCAAAATCCGAATTCGGTGACTGCAATCGAGGGCTTCGAATCGGCGGCGGCGGCCTCCGATCTTTCCACCATGCCGGAAACGGCGTCCGCGCCGTTGAGCGCGACGGTTCGGACCAGCGGGTTCATGCCCACGGTATCGACAACGGCATGCATGACGGTAATGTCCTGAACGGCAAAATATTCGGCGAACTGCTGCGCGTGGATCGGGATGGCCATGGCGCTGGAAATGAGGAGCTTCGGCAGACCGAAGGGCGCCGCCTTCATGGCAGGCAGCGCGATCAGGGCGCCGGTCATCCCGGAAATGGCGATCATGCCCTGCAGTTCTCCCGAGGCATGGAGAGCGGAGATTTTCGCCGTCAAACCTTTCGCCATTATCGAGACGGCTTTTTCTCTTTCATCCATGGGCAAGCCGGCCACGCCTTCGGCCGGACCGCCTCCCAAAGCCGACAGCTCGCCGGGAGGCGCATCGGCCTTGAGTGAAGGGGCAATCGCGCCGTTGCCGATGCTGATATCCATCAGAAAAGCTTTGTGGCCTCTTTGTTCGATGCGGCTTTTGATGAGGGTGAGGGCTTCTTCCCGCTCATCCAGCATTCCGATGACTGCAATGGACATGGACATGCCCTCGAAGATAATCCCGGACAGGCAAAAACGCCAAGGGTTTTGCTGATTATGTAATTTTTTATCCCGGACTATTCGCAAAGCTTCATGAATAATCCGGCTTAAATCCGTGAAATCCGCGACGTTTTTAAATTAATATAGACCTGCCGATTTGCATCCAATAATTTTCATGGAAACCGATTATGAAAAATAAAGTTTTTGCCACGTGCGGGGAGGCGCTGGCGGATGTCCCGGACGGCGCCGCCGTTATGGTGGGCGGTTTCGGACACGCCGCCGACAAGCCTCAAAACCTGATTGCGGCCTTGCGAAAGCAGGGGGCCAAAAATCTCACCCTGATCATGAACGGCGCCGGAATATCCGGGAAACTCGGGATCGGTTCGCTCGGCGGGAAGCCCTTCATCGATGAAGAAATTCTGATAGAGAACCGGCAGGTGAAAAAGGCGATTTGCAGCGTTCCCGCCTCTCTTGTCATGTCCAAGCCCCGCGCTTTCGAAAAGCAGTTCCTGGCCGGCGAAGTGGAGCTGGAATACGTTCCGCAGGGGACTTTGGCGGAAAGGATACGCGCGGGCGGCGCCGGAGTTGGCGCTTTTTATACGCCGACCGGAGCCGGGACTCTTGTCGGGGAGGGGAAGGAAAAGCGGGTCCTGGACGGGAGGGAAATGCTGCTGGAATATGCATTGCGCGCGGATTTCGCTCTGATACGGGCTTGTTGCGCCGACACCATGGGGAACCTGGTTTATCGCGGGATCATGAGGTCGTTCAACGCGGTCATGGCGACGGCCGCCAGGGTTGTAGTGGCCGAAGTGGAGCGCATCGTCGAAGCGGGGGAGATCGATCCGGAGCATGTCGTGACTCCCGGAATATTCATCGACCGAATCGTTGCGGTCCCCGGGGAGGCAAAATGAAAGAGCGACTCGACAGACAAACAATCGCCCTGCGGGTGGCCAAGGAATTTCCCGATGGAGCGGTCGTCAATCTCGGCGCCGGAATTCCGACTCTCGCCGCGAACTTCGTTCCTGAAGGGCGGACGGTCCTGTTCCACGCCGAAAACGGAGTTCTGGGTTTCGGCGGAGTTCCCGGGCGCCCGGAGGAAGAAAAATCCTATTATCTGGGCGCCAACGGATTGCCTTTCTCAGCCCTGCCCGGCATGTGTTTTTTTCATCACGCGGATTCGTTCGCCATGATCCGCGGCGGGCATATCGATATCGCCGTATTGGGCGCGCTGCAGGTCTCCGAAAATGGCGACCTTGCCAACTGGACATTTCCGGAAAGGGGCATCGGCAATATCGGGGGCGCAATGGACCTGGCGTTCGGCTGCCGCCGCATCATCATCGCCATGGAGCATGTCACTCCCAAAGGGCAGTTGAAGATTTTGAAGAAGTGCAGCTATCCGCTGACCGCCGCGCGCTGCGTCGACTCCATCGTCACGGACATTGCCGTGATGCGGGTGACGCCCGAGGGCCTTGTGCTGTGCGAAACGGCGCCGGGCTGGACGCCGGAGGAAGTGCAGGCGTTCACCGAACCGAAGATGATCCTTTCGCCGGATTTGAGGGAAATTGAATTGTGACGTTCCAGGCGGCGTCACAGCCGCCTCGGCTTCGCAAGACGATGACGATCAGCATCGACGCAACTTCAGGATTGCACGACCAACGCGCCTTTGCCCGGGCTTCGGGAGGCAACGCCTAGGATTGTGCAATATGGCCTGTTCAGGCAAAATTGCTTAAACTTCGGCGTTGCAGATCGCGGATTGTTGCGCCGGCATTTGGGCGTGGCGGCGCAGCGATCCGGGCCGCCGGCAAAATGGAGATTGTTCTTTAAAATCCTTTTCTTCTCCGTGTACTCCGTGTTTTCATTCTTTTCCGTGTATTCCGTGTTTCCCGTGTTTCCTTTGTTCAAATCGGAGGCGATCAGGATGCGACAACATAAGCCGACGCGGCAGGAGGCGTTCGAGCTTCTCTGCAAATACAATTCGAGTGAAAGCCTCATCAAGCATGCGCTCGCTGTTGAAGCGGTCATGAGGTACATGGCTCGAAAACATGGCGAGGATGAAGAAATGTGGGGCGCGATAGGTCTGGTCCACGACCTGGACTACGAGCGGTTTCCGGAGGAGCATTGCCGGAAGAGCCGCGAACTGCTTCGCGAAGCAGGATGGCCGGAGGAATACATCCGTGCGGTTGTCAGCCACGGCTGGGGGCTGTGTTCGGATGTCGAACCGGCGAGCGTTTTGGAAAAGACCTTGTACGCCGTTGACGAACTGACAGGCCTGGTGACGACATCCGCGCTGGTAAGGCCGTCGAGGAGCGTTCTGGACATGGACGCCGGCTCGGTCAAAAGGAAATGGAAGGACAAGCGATTCGCTGCGGGAGTGAACCGGGAAGTGATAGAAAAAGGCGCCGCGCTCCTCGGGGTGGATCTGACTCAACTGATCGCCGACACAATAATGGGAATGAGGACGGCGGCCGCCGAGATCAACCTCGATGGCAAACCGCAGATGCCCGAGTCCGGGAACAAACAAAGTCCTTTATAAGGGCCGCGCGGACGCTTCATGAATAATCCGGGATGGCAATCCCGATGAAGCGGCGGCCTCTTTTTTAGGAATTCGGTTTTTTCTTGCCGATCCGCGTGTAGAATTCTTCCGGGATGTCGGCGGGATTTTTGTAAAAGGTGAATTTGCAGGAGCCGTTGGATATCGGCTCGGCGACGATGTGCACCGCCCCGAAATCCCCCGTATTTTCAATTTCCAGCATTTCCATCACCGGACAGTGGACGCAATACAGGGGGAAGTCTTTCATGCCCCACGTGATGCGATGGGGTTCCTTGACTCTGGCCAGTCCGGCTTCATAGCCTCCTTTTTGAATGATCCTTTCCCCGGACCCGCAAGGCTGCATCGTGAGGCTGATCATTTTGTCGTCTTCTTCGATCTTGATGGGCTGCAGGTGCCCGCGCAAGCCTTTTGCCAGATGCTTCACACGGGAGCGAATGTCGGTCTCTTCAATCGGTTTGAAGACGATCTTGGCTTCGATGGTGTGGGCTTCCCTTTCGGCTTCTTCCAGCGCGTCGATTCCGAGTTTTTTATAAATATAGGTCTGAAGGCCGGTCACCCAGAATCCGTAGCCGTCGTGCAGGTGGTTGAACTCCTGGTACATTCTTTTGGCCAGATATTTGGCTCTTTCGGTGTCGCCCGCGTCGATGGCCTCGAAAACGAGGTCCAGCGTCCGAGTCCCCATTTCTTTGAGTTCCCGATCGGTGAAAATTCTTTTGTCGCCCATGAACGTTCCTTTCGCCGTTTTCATTATAATAATGGGGATGACGGCGTTCGGCATCGAATATTTCATTTATTTTTAGGCAAACCCGAACAGGGAAAACAGATTGTAATGTTCTAATGGGGCGATCATAATAAAACTTGCGATTTGATTTTTGAAACAGCCTGACTGAAAGCGATCGGCATGGATTGCAAGGCTCTCATCGCGCGCTTCGCTGAACGCATGGGCAAACGGGGAGGTTCAGGGCATGGAGACATTCTTGAGCGTTCTTGTCGGGATCGGGCTGAGCGCCGCTTGCGGCTTCAGAATATTCGTTCCGCTTCTTGCGATCAGCATCGCTTCTCTGTCCGGCCATCTTGACTTGTCTTCCGGATTCGAATGGATGGGGACCTATCCGGCGCTGGTGGCTTTTGCGGCCGCCACGGTTTTGGAAATCGCCGGTTATTACGTGCCGTGGGTGGACCATTTTCTCGACGTGATCGCCGCGCCGGCCGCAGTGGTCGCCGGGGTCGTCGCGATGGCGTCTTCGGTCGCCGGGTTCAGCCCTTTCCTGCGCTGGGCGCTTGCGATCATCGCGGGCGGCGGCATAGCCGGAGGATTCCATGCGCTTACCGGCCTCACGCGCCTGACTTCAAGTTCCACTACCGGCGGCATTGGGAATCCGGTCGTCTCGACTGCGGAAGCGGCGGGGGCCACCGCGTTTTCCGCGATGGCGATCCTGATCCCGATCGTTTGCATCATCATTCTTGTCATTCTTGTAGCGCTCGCCTATCGTCCCGGACGCGCCATGCTTCAAAGGCTGCGGTCGGGGCCGGGTGAAACCGGCTAGAGCCTTTATTGTGGCACAAATCGTTGCGCGCTTTGTCCCGGCTTTCATTCGGGGTCTTCAATGCGCTCGTGAAACCGATGTTTTTATTTGCCTGAAACAGGAGGGGAAATGGATCTGATGAGCATGCTGTTAAACGCCGGCGGGGGCAGTGCGCTGCAACAGCTTTCAAAAAACTTCGGCTTGTCCGAGGATCAAACTAAATCCGCTGTATCGGTCCTGCTTCCGGCTCTGGGCTCCGGCCTGGCCCGCAACGCCGCGCAGCCGAGCGGCCTGGAGGCGCTGTTGGGCGCACTTACATCCGGGAATCATGAACAATATCTCGATCGCCCGGATATTCTCAACAGCGGGGACGCTGTCGACGACGGCAACGGCATCCTCGGCCATGTTTTCGGCAGCAAAGACGTCAGCCGCGGGGTCGCCCGGAATGCCGCCCAAAAAACGGGCATCAGCGAGGATATTCTCAAGAAAATGCTGCCGTCTCTGGCGGGGCTCGCGATGGGCATGCTGAGCAAGCAGAACCGCGGCGCCGGCATGCAGATGCCCGGCGCCGGCTCGTCTTCATCCGGCGTTATGGACGTGTTGAGCCAATTCCTCGACTCGAATCAGAACGGCTCTGTGCTGGACGAGGTTGTGGGCATGGCGTCGAAATTTTTCAGGAAATAGCGGAAAGTTCCGATCAGGATCGATTCCGGGCGAGCGGGCGCGCCCGGAATCGAAATTTCTCCGAATGCCGGTGGCGCACACCGTCGCCGGGACTGCATTCAGGCTTGTTTATTCAAAACAATCCCAAACTAAAGCCTTCGCCACCAGGAATTGTATTTCTCGTGGAGCTCCTCCAGCGACGGCATGCGATAAAAAACGCTTTGCGTCTCGCTGGCGAACCAGAATCCGGGTTTGATCGCCTTGTAGCTCATGTAATCCAGATTCGGATTCAGGCTGACGGTTTTGGTTCTTTTCGTGGGATCCTCTTTCAATTCCGTGATGGCGGTAGGAAGATTTGTGGGATTCACATTCGGCAGAGGGCCCATGTTGAATGCATGCACGCCGTGGAGCGCGTCTTCAATATCTATGTCGTACTGAGTGAAGAATATTTTTGGAGAGCCTTTGGACCAGGTCTCGCTGGTGATCCAGTGCCCGAATTTCCGCGGGTCCATGGTCGAAGCCACCAGAATTCGCAAGGGACAGATTTCCTGATAGAGGCGCACCCGGTTGGGATCGCCTCGGGGCGCCCGCTGTTCGCTCTGTTCCAGGCCAAGCACCCCGCCGTCGGTTGTGACGAGATAGAGCTTTTGCAGCGCCGAGAAATCGATGTGCTCCAGCACTCGATAGGATTTTACGAACTTGGTGCGCTTGGGCCGTCCCGGGAAAGGCGATTCCGTCAGTTTCAAGTATTCTTCGAGCCGAAAATAGTCGTTGCGGTAGTTGATGTCGATTTCGACGAAGATGACCTTGCCGCTAAAATGCCGCGGGCTGCCGATCGAATAATGCAATCCGAATTCTTCCGGCGTGAGTTGCGACGCCACCAGGGCTTCGTTGGGAAAAAGAATGAGGTAGAGGTGTTTCGGGTATTCGGACATGGATCGCCTCCTGTTTTCGCAGCTAAATGTTATCAGCGCATCCGTACGCCCGCAACATCAAATTCAACCGGAGACGGGCGGCGGCAAAGCCGGGAGCGCCAATCCATTCATTTGTATTTTTGCCCGGGAAACCGGCTTATGGTTTTCGCTCTTTTCGGAGCAGACTCTTGACGCATCCGCACCGAATCTCGTCGATTCAAGGTTTTGGAAACGCCAAATGACTTCCATCCCCATTGGCTGAATCCGGGCTCTGCATCGTGACCGCCGGGTTTTCCGGAAGGGGAAGGATGCTCGTTTCTGCTGCTCGCATTTTTCGATTATTTCCCGCAGTTGATTTCCCGCCGAATTTTATTGAGCCGTCAGCGCCGAAGGTCTCTCCTGTTCGGCGCTGAGTCAACAATCCCGATCAGCTTTGAGGCGCACGGGTTTTCGCCTGTTCCATGGCGATTTTATTGATTTGGCTTAATGCCTGAGCGCCGGAAGCGCCCTCAATCGCCTTGACGGCGATTTCCTGCACCTGGCGTTTTGCTTCCTCGAGTTTCGACTGCAGCTTCTCGATCTCGGCGGACTGCCTGGACGCGGTTTCCTGCAAAGCTTTGATTTGCAATTCGGAAACCCTTTTTTCCGCTTCGCTGTCTTTCTTCAACAGAAGGATTTGCTGCTCGAATTTCGATTCGGCTGATTTTGCGGCGAGGGCGACAGCCGCGTCGATTTCTCGTTTCAACCGGACAGGGAAGTCGACAACTTCTTTTTGCAGCCGAGTCCATTCCTCTTCTTTTTCCTTCAGCGCCGATTCACGCTGGCTCCACTTCTTTTCAAGATCTTCCTGTTTCTCCTTGTTCTTTTTTTCCAGGAGCCGCATGTCCTCATCGTACTTGTCCTGAGCTTTTTTGCGTTCCAGCGCTTTCTTGTATTCATAGTCTTCCACTTCGCGCTGGCGCGTCTTTTTCAAATTATCTTCAAACTCCTTTTGATTCCGGTCGCGCTCGATCTCTTCGGCCGCCCACGCCTCCCGTTGAGCGGAAATTTCGGCTTCCAACGTTTGTTTTTGAGTTTGATAATCCAGCACAAGGTGGTCGATAGCGGTGGCGGCTATGTCTATTTTGTGGAGCCGTTCGATTTCCTTTGTCTCCAATGCGACGGCTTCGCGCACCGCGTTCAGTCGTTCGACCTGGGCGACGAGATTCCCGGACAATTCCGAAAGCGATTTCGAGACCTCCAATCCTAATTTCGATAGGGTCTGAACGACGCTTTCCACAGAAATCCCTTCGACTTCTCGGCGAATTTCCGACTCTTGCAGCCTGGACAGCTCGTCAATTTTCGGATTGGAAGATTCCTTCATCTCAGAGACTTCATCCGCCAGCTTTTTAAATTCCTTTTCAACCTCGGGTTTCGACCGTTTGGCCCTGTTCGGAGCTGCTTTCGGCATTTTATTTGACCTCCAGATATAAATGGCTGTTTCGCGCGCTGCTGTTTTTCCCTTTCCGCCCGGCTACATCAGGTTGCCGTAAAAATCGTTGCCTTTGTCATCCACCAGTATGAACGCCGGGAAGTCTTCCACCTCGATCCTCCATACGGCTTCCATCCCCAGTTCCGGATAATCGATGCACTCCACCTTTTTGATATTTTCTTCGGCAAGGATTGCGGCGGGTCCGCCGATGGAGCCGAGATAAAATCCACCGTATTTCTTGCAGGCGTCGGTCACCTGTTTCGAGCGGTTGCCTTTGGCAATCATGATCATGGATCCGCCGTTTTGCTGCAAAAGATCCACGTAGGAATCCATGCGCCCGGCCGTGGTAGGCCCGAACGAGCCGGACGGCTTGCCTTTGGGAGTCTTTGCCGGGCCGGCGTAATAAATAGGATGATTTTTCAGGTAATCGGGCAGCGGCTTGCCTGCGTCGAGCAGCTCCTTGAACTTCGCATGCGCAATGTCGCGGCCGACGATGATCGTGCCGTCCAAAGAGAGCTGCGTCGCCACCGGATATTTGCTCAGCTCCGCCAGGATTTGCTTCATGGGCTGATTGAGATTGATCTTCACCACGCCGTGCGTGTGTTTCCCGCGGTATCGGTCGGGGATCAGGCGTCCGGGATTTTGGTCCATCTCTTCGAGCCAGAGGCCGTCTTTGTTGATCTTGGCTTTGATGTTGCGGTCCGCCGAACAGGAGACTCCCATCCCGACGGGACACGAGGCGCCGTGGCGGGGGAGGCGAACGACGCGCACGTCGTGGGCAAAGTATTTGCCGCCGAACTGCGCGCCGATGCCGGAAGCCTGCGCCGCCTTGAGCAGCTTGGCTTCCATCTCGAGGTCGCGGAAGGCCTGGCCGCCTTTATTGCCTTCGGTGGGCAGATTGTCGAGATAGCCGGCGGAAGCGAGCTTGACCGTTTTAAGCGTCGCTTCGGCGCTGGTGCCGCCGATGACAAACGCCAGGTGATAGGGCGGACAGGCCGCAGTGCCCAGGGTTTTCATTTTAGCCGTCAGGAATTTTTCCAAACTCTCGGGATTAAGCAGGGCTTTGGTTTCCTGGAACAGGAAAGTCTTGTTGGCGCTGCCGCCGCCTTTGGCAATGAACAGGAACTGGTATTCGCTTCCTTCGGTGGCGTAAAGATCGATCTGAGCAGGAAGGTTGGCGCCGGAGTTGATTTCCCTGTACATGTCCAGCGGGATGGTCTGGGAATAACGCAGGTTCTCTTCCGTATAGGTTTTAAAAACGCCTTTTGCGAGAAATTCTTCATCTTTGCAGCCGGTCCAGACCTTCTGGCCTTTTTTGCCGATGATGGTCGCTGTCCCGGTGTCCTGGCAGAACGGGAGTTCAAATTTTGCGGACACTTCAGCATTGCGCAGCATGGCAATGGCTACGCCGCGATCGTTGTTGGACGCTTCGGGATCGGCAATGATTTTGGCGACTTGTTCGTTGTGTTTCGCTCTCAGCAAAAAAGAAACATCCCGCATCGCCTGATTGGCCAGGAAGACAAGCGCTTCCGGGTCGATCTTGAGGATCTCCTCGCCGTCAAGCCTTGTCGTGCTGATGAAGTCCTTCGTCAACAGGCGATAAGTCGTAGCGTCTTTGGATAGAGGGAATGGATCCTGATAATTGAATTCAACCATGGCATTTCTCCCATAACGATGGTTAGGATTGCCTTTTCGATGTTTTAGATGCCGCTATTATAGGGCCGGCAGAACGCTCATGTCGAGCGGCGTTTCCCTGAATTTTGCGAATTTTGGGAGGGAGCTGAGCTAAAATGGGGCAACCGCGGTCCGGTGGGAGGCAATTTGGCATGAAAAGAATGATTCCGCTTGGCCTGATCCTGTTGATGTCTGCTGTCGCTTTTCCGCAAACAAAGGGTTCGGGCGCCGGGCGGCCTATGTCTGCGACGAACAAAATATTCGATCCGGATCGCAATGCGGCCAAAGACATTGCGGCTGCGGTCGCCGAAGCTTCCAGGACGGGGAAACGCATACTTTTGGATGTTGGCGGCAATTGGTGCGTCTGGTGTCATGCGATGGAACGATACTTTGAAGAGCATGCCAATCTGCGCGCGCTGCGGGACAAATATTATGTGACGGTGAAGATTAATTGGAGCCCGGAGAATAAGAATGAACCAGTGCTCTCGAAGTATCCGCGGATATCCGGATACCCGCACCTGTTCGTGCTCGACAAAAACGGCGTTTTGCTTCACTCGCAGGATACCGGTCCGCTTGAAGACGGCAAATCGAGCTACGACCTAGAAAAATTTACCGCTTTCTTAACGAAATGGGCGCCGCCGGGCAAATAGGGACATCCTAGCCTGCCACTAATGTGTGCGCCGCTAAAATGAGCCCCTGTAACCAATTAAATTGGTGCCTGTCACCAATGTCACCAATTAAATGAGCGCCAATTGAATTGGGGACATCCTAGCCAGGCACCATTAAGCTAAGCGGCGTTACGGGAGCGACGGCGTCTCGATATCTTCATCCGCCGCAGGCGGCTGTGCTGACAGGGCCGCCCGCGGAGCCGGCTTCGCAATCGCAGCGTTGCTTTTGTTTGCAGCTGCCGAAGGGATGTTTCTCCGATTCCCAGGACGGCCTCGATCTCTTGAAGGGTCAATCCCTCATAGAAGAAAAGCGAAGTGAACAGGCGTTCCTTTTCGGGCAGCGCCTCGATGGCGCCGGTCAGGATCTCTTTCAGTTCCGATTTGCGGAACAGCAAGCCGGAGTTTTGTTGAGAGGCATCCGAAATGTACCGGATTTGCGCCTGGCCGTCTCTCCCGGATCGCGTTTCCTGGAAGCTGCCGAGCTCGACCCCTTTGATTCGATCCAGCATCCGGTAAAACTCATCGAGTGTAATTTTCATTTCGCTGCAAATTTCAGCGTCCTCGGCAGGACGTTGAAAACGCCGGTCCAGGCTTTCATACATGCGCTCCAAAACCAGCCTCTCCTGGCATTGGACCCTATTCATTTCACCCTTTTGTGCATTCATAATCGCCTCCCGCCTGCAATCTAGTGTGGGGCGTAACGCGTTATTGCAATGTGTCGGCGATCACAAAAAACGCACTTTATGGGTTTTCGCTTTTTATCGGGGAATTCCGGAGTCGTTGATGAAAATAGCGCTGCCGGCTGCTCTTTGGACTGGATTGGTTCCGAAAAAGCCGGCCTGCGTTTAGAAACTGATGTCGGGATCGCGGATTTCAACGGGGCCCAGATTCAGTTTTTCCAGCTCCGGCTCGATCTTGGCCCGATCTCCCACCGCGACTATCACGGCTTGTTCCGGCTTCAGGTATCTCCGGGCGGCCTGCAAAACTTCCTCCGCCGTGACATTCTGAATGATTTCGGGCAAATCCCGGAAATATGTCCGTGGAAGATTATGAACGAAGAGTTGCCCGAGGCTCGCCGCGGACTCCGGAGTGGTCTCGAACAGGCCGGGAAGCGATCGGGAGATCGAGTCTTTCGCCGTTGCGAGTTCCTCCGGCGCGATCAGGCTCTCGCGCATGCGTTCGATTTCATGGAAGATTTCAGAAATTGCGGGCGCCGTCGCGTCGGTGCGCACCGACGTCGCGATCAAAAACGGGCCCGGTCCGCGCCGGAAAATGAATGCGGAAGAAGCGCCGTAGGTGTACCCGTTTTTTTCGCGCAGGTTCTGATTGATGCGCGCCGAGAACAAGCCGCCGAACGCGGTGTTCATAACCTCCAGCGCGGCATAGTCGGGATTGGACCGTTCCGCTCCGACATGTCCGATCCGGAGGGCGGTCTGCGGAGCGGCGGGCTTGTCGACGATTACGATCCGGCGCATCGTTTTTTGCGCCGCGCCGAGCTTTTCGATAGCCGATTCTCCGCCTGCCCACTTCCCAAAATATTTTTCAGCCAGGCCGAGAAACTCCGATTCCGTGATATCTCCGGCCGCGATCAGTGCGGCGTTGGAGGCGAGATAGCCCGCCCGATAAAAACCTGCGAGCAGGTCGCGCGTAACGCATCGGTTGGACTCCTCGGATCCTATTTCGGTGTAGCCGTATGGGTGGGCGGCGCCGTAGACGCAGTTGAAAAACGCTTTCGTAGCCGTCGATCCCGGATTGTCCTTCTGCTGCAGGATGTGGGTGAGACGGTCGTGCCGGATCCGCTCGATTTCTTCCGGCAGAAAGGAGGGATTCAGCAGAATATCCGAAACGAGCTCAAAAGCCGCATCGGCGTTTTTTTTCAGGGAACGCATGGCCGCATAGGACATGTCGGTGGTGGATCCCGTCGCCAGAGATGCGCCGAGCTGATCGGCGTCGGCTGCGATTTTCAGCGGCGGCCGCTTGTCTGTTCCTTCATCCAGCATTTCGGCGGTGAAGGATGCAAGGCCCGGCTGATCCGGGGAATTCCGCTCGCTGCCGCTCAGCACGACCACATTCGCCGAAATGACCGGAAGGTTGTGTTGTTCGAACAATAAAAGGACGAGTCCGTTGGGGAGCCGGAATTCCTTCGGAACCGGCAAGCTCATGGGGTGCGCCGGACCGGATGCCGGAGGCGAACTCCTCCATTGCTGTCCGGGGATCTCGCTTGGCTCCAGGGCGCCGCTCGGAGGATGAGCTGCTTTCGGGACGTCATGAATCGTTTTTTGTCCGGCAATCCCGTGGACCACGACGCAGGCGTCGGGTTTCAACTGATTCCGGGCGGTCGCGCGCAACGATTCGATTGTGGCGTTTCTGTAGCGTTCCAAGTCCTTTGGCAGATATCCCGGGTCGCCCAAAAAATGATTGTACAGACTCAGCCGGTCGGCCACTCCTCCGAAGCCGCCCAGGTTTTCGAGCCCCCGGATGATGGCGGCTTCGATCGTGTTTTGCGCCCTTTCGATCTCGGCAGGTTCCGGGCCGTCTTTTTGGAGCGCGGCCAGCTCTTCCCAGACGGCGTTTTCAAGGTCCTGCGGCGCAACTCCGGGTTTGCACGTCGCTTCGATGGTGAAAATCGATCCCAGCGCCAGAGAGTATTGATGCGCGAAAGCGTCCTGGGCGATCCGCTTTTCATAGACCAGGCTTTTGTAAAGACGGCTGGACTTTCCGCCGCCGAAAATTTTTGCAATCAGGTCGCATTCGGCGTCCGTCTGCGTGAATATAGGTTCCGTAATCCATGCGATATAAATCCGGGGCAGCTCCACCTGGTCTTCCACGACGACACGCTTCGGGGAATGGATCGGAGGCGTGAATACGGATGCGCGGGGAACCGGCTTGCCGGCGGGAATCGGGCCGAAATACTTTTCCACCAGCGCCCGGGTTTGTTCCAGTTCGATATCCCCGACGATGGCGAGGCTCGCGTTGTTGGGCGTGTAATAGAGCTTGAAGAATTCCCTGACATCCGCAAGCCGGGCGGCCTCGATGTCGGCGTGGGCGCCGATGACGGAAGCGTGGTAGGGGTGGTCTTTCGGGAACAGCTGATGGAAGAGCTCTTCTTGCACCAAACCATAGGGCGTTCCCTCGACGCTCTGCCGTCGTTCGTTGCGGACCACATCGCGCTGGTTTTCCAGCTTCCGGTCGTCGAGTTCGTCAAGCAAAAATCCCATGCGGTCGCTCTCCAGCCACAAAGCAAGTTCGAGCTGATTGGAGGGAAGCGTTTCAAAATAGTTGGTGCGGTCGAAATCGGTGGTGCCGTTGATCGTGCTGGCGCCTGCGGATTCCAGGTGCAGGAAATGAGCCTTTTCTCCAACATGCCTGGAGCCCTCGAACATCATGTGTTCAAACAGGTGGGCGAATCCCGTCAGGCCCGGCTTCTCATTGGCGGGGCCCACGTGATACCAGAGATTGACGGCGACGAGCGGCAGCCGGCGATCCTCCAGAAGAATCACATCAAGGCCGTTTTTCAGTTTATATTGATGATACGCGAGCAATGGAATGTTTTCAGATGTCGACACAGTCTCTCCTCTTCGGTTTCGCTTCCTGGCGCTGAATCCGAAGAAAGCCTACCATATTGGAAAGAATCTTTTGAACCTTTCAATGGGATCAAGCTTCGATGGTTCTTCCGAGTTTTGGCAGCCTCTTCCGTTGCATTGGAGGCGCTTGATAAAAGAGGAAAACTCCCGGCATCCTTGCCGCAGGCAGGAATAGATGTCTTGCTTTTTTGCCTTGCATTGGAACGATGCCCTTTCCCCTGGCGCCGGGATAATGCTGCAGCTATTTAAACCCATTGCACGACAGGTCTGTTTAAAATCCCTATCCATAGGCGCAAGTTCGGGTATAAACTGCTCTTATATCGAGGCGCTGAGTTCCAGATTCAAGCTGTCAAAAATCCGGGGATAGCCATGAACCTAAACGCTTTGCCCAGGCGTCTTTCCCGTTCTCGAATTTTTCCTCCCGCAGCCGCGCTGCTGATCCTGCTGGCTTGGAGCATTCCGGCCTTCTGCGGCGAAATTCATGATGCCGCCCGGAATGGAGATTTGCAGAAAGTCAAAGCCCTGCTCAAAAATGATCCCAAACTGATTTTCAGCCGAGACAAAAGCGGTCAAATGCCTTTGCACCTGGCCGCAGGGACGGGCGACAAAGACGCAGCGGAATTGCTGCTGGCCAACAAAGCCCAGGTTAACGCCAGGGACAATTACGGCCTGACGCCTTTGCACGTGGCCGCAGTTGCAGGCCGGCCAGAAGCGGCGGAATTGCTGCTGGCCAACGGGGCTGACGTCAATGCCAGAGCCGGCGACGGAACAACGCCGTTGCACGCAGCTGCGATCATTGACGCCATCGGTCTGGCGAAAGAACTGTCGGATAGCAAGGCCGCGGCCGGCGCCAAGGGCAAACAGGGAGCGGCTTTGGTGGCGGCGGCAAGGAATCGCCACAAGAAAACAGCGGAATTGCTGCTGGCCAACGGGGCTGACGTCAATGCCAAAACCAACCACGGCGAAACGCCCTTGCACTGGGCGGCGGTTCGGGGCCGGAAGGAAGTGGTGGAATTGCTGCTGGCCAATAAAGCCAATGTCAATGCCAGGAACAAGGACGGCAAAACGCCTTTGTACTGGGCGGTAAAGGAGGGCGACAAGAACGTGGCGGCATTGCTGCGCCGGCATGGCGGCCGCGAATAGGACATTTCATATCAAAGGGCAAGTTTCTCAGAACGGATCTTGGGAGCATGGAGGATATGGCGGACCAGCCGGCAACCCCCCAAGTAGCCGTCAGCGAAACGGCAGAATCGTCGCTTTCGGAAAATGAACGCACGAAAGCTCAATGGCCGGAATCTCTTTCATTTTCGGCTATTTTTTGCGCAAGGTCTTCATTCCGAGTCGCAAAGGCCAGGCATTGAATCGGACGCCCGAGCTTGTCTGCCGTCGCTTTGGCATGCTTATGGATCCTGTTGGCGCCGCCGGCGAGAAAAATTTTCAGATTCCGGAACATTATAGGGCTTTGATTCACGAACCGGGCCACTGCCCGGACGGTTTGTATCGGGAGGCGTCCTCGAAAGAGCATTCGGTCAAAACGACCCGGTGTTCCATTGAGCTTTTTCTGATGTTTGCGTACAAATGATTCCGTGGGGCGCCCTCCGTGGTGAGACTGGAGTGGCTCCAATCTATTGCGCCGGTCCATTGGGGGCCTTGGATAAGGCGATATCTACTGATTCTGCATCGGGAGACAGATGACGGGACGCAGGATTCGCGGGCGACAAGAGGCAAAAAGCGCGCTTGAACGACCCATAGGCTGCTGTTATGCTATATCCAATCAGAAAAACGATTCCGAACCGGGAGGACCCATACCATGAAAACTGCCCTGTCAGCAGTATTAGGCATCCTTTTCACGTTTGTTCCCGCCATGACTTTCTCTCAGCAGAAAATCACCGCGGCGGAAACCGTGTCGATGAATCAGGACAACAATAACCAGAATACGCTCCAGTACCCGGTGAAAGTCCTGTCGATGAAACGCTTCATCTTCTCCGCAATCACCAACGGCGTGAAGATCAATACCATTGCGGGGGACAACGCCGTCTACCGCCAGATTGTGCCAAACGGCGGAAGGCTCCTCGGCAAGACGGGCAGGCCGGGGCTTCCGGCCTTCACTCGCATGGTCGCGATCCCGGAAGGGGCGCAAATGGAAGTTACGATCCGGGAAGGAACCCCCAGAATCCTCGAAGGATATTTGATATACCCCGTGCAGCCGGAACCGCCTCTTCAGCGCCCGCCGTCGAATCAGCAGATACAGCTTCCGGAGCCGGAATTTGCCATCGACGCCGAGTTCTACCGGACCGACGCAACCTATCCCGAGCGTCTGGAGACTGTCAGCTACGATTACGTCCGCGGCTGCAAGATCGCCCTGCTGAATGTCCACACGGCCCGCTACAACCCCTACCAGAGAAAAGTCTATTACTATCCCGAGATGAAGGTCGACATCCGGTTCGTCGACGGGGGAAAGCGCTTCATCCCGATCGAGAAACGATCCATTTTCATGGAGGGGCTTTATGGCCGGATTTTTGCGAATTACAAAATCGACCAGATCGAGGCCCCGGACCTCGTGGCCTCCATCCCCCTGCGCCAGCGGCATGATCTGCTCATCATCACACCGAACGACTTTGTCGAGCAGGCGAACCAGCTCGCGGAGTGGAAGAGAACCAGAGGGTTTGTCACGATGGTAGCGACTTTGGACGACATCGATGCGGCCGGCTTCACAATAACGGCCTCGGGCATCCGGGATTACGTCAAGAGCGTCTACAACGCGTTCAATGTCAGCTATGTCCTGCTTCTGGGCGACGCCGAATTCATCCCGCCCCACTACGTCACTCCCCACCGCAACGCCCATGCCAATACGCGGATCGGCACGGACCTCTATTACGGAGAAATGGATTACGAAGGCTATATGCCGGACCTGGGTGTCGGGCGGATTCCGGTGGACACGCCGGAGGAGGCGCAGACGGTCGTCAACAAGATCATCGAATACGAAGGAGACCCGCCGGCAGAAGATGACTTTTTCGAGAGAATCCTGTTTGCCTCCTATTTCGAAGACTACAAGCAGGTAAACGATGCAACCTATTGGATGTCGGACGGAATTGCGGAGACCGATTTTATCCAATCCGCCGAAGACATGAGAGACTTCTTCGCATGGGAAGGCTACGGTTATCTGCCGCGGCAGTATACGACAGACTTCTGGCACTGGCCCAGCAACAAGGATCCCTCCGATCCGCACTATGATCCGGATTTTCCCGGTCCTGTACAATACAAAGATGGAACGCCGATACCCGACTACCTTCGCTATCCCGGATTTGCCTGGGATGGAAGCCCCGAGGGGATCGTCGGCGAAATCAACGCAGGATCATTTCTGGCGATATACCTTGATCACGGCAGCAGAGAAGGCTGGCTGCATCCGAGATTCCTATCCCGAACCAGTGAAGATAGGCTTAACGATTTGCTGCGGCTTGACAATGGCCGGATGACCCCCGTGATTCTGAGCTTCGGATGCCAGAATGGCTGGTTTGACAATGAAACCGATACCGAAACAGATGCGGCGGTCACGCAGGACTTGCCTACGGAATTCGCCGATGAATCCTTTTCGGAAAAGATCCTCCGCATGGAAGGAGGCGCCGTGGCGGTCATCGCTTCGACCAGGAACGGCAACGAGCTTGACGAGGATCTCATCCGCGGCCTTATCGACACGATCTGGCCCGGTTATTTGCTGGGGCGCCTCGAAACGCCCTTTTCCGACACCTCCGCCCGGCTGAGCGACGCCCTTAATTACGGCAAGATCTATTTCCGTACCTTGTGGGGCCATCCGGAGGATGCCTACCAGGATCAGGCCATCGCTCAAAACAACTCCGAAATGTTCAATCTTTTCGGGGACCCCACGATGGACATCTGGACGGAGAATCCTCATCCCCATATCTTTTTTGTGGATCGACGCATCTATGAGCCCATCGTGCCTCTCGGCCAGAAGTATTCCTTTCCCATAGACCTCGATGGCGTGCTCGCAACGCTCATGCAGAGAGGGAAGATTGTCGGCCAGGGCATCTCGGAGCACGGATGGGTCAAAATGCGATTGGAAAGGCCGCTCCTCAGCTCCAACGGCACAGTCCTCACGCTTACAAAGAAAGGATATGTGACGCAGGCTGTGCCGCTGAAGTTTGGAAAACCGATAGGCGACGCAAAATGATTTAGTTTATCTCGATTCGCGCAATGCGCGGCAGAAAAGTGCGCCACGCATTGCGCGAATTGCACAAGAGGTTGACCGCCCGAGCCCTTGGGCGAAGGGCCCCGTGAAATCAACATCGCCAGGAACAGGTTTGAAAAGCTGAAGTCGTGGATGTCGGTGAAATGACTTCTTTGTCAGGCTCCGGAGGTGATAATGCGATTCATTGCCATGCTTCCAATGCTGCAAAATACGCGCGCGTCAGCGATGCCCCCTTGTATATCATTCCTTCTGTTCCTGGCCGCGGGCGTTTCGGTTGGTCTCGGCGCTGAATTCTGGGAAACTCGCGATTATCGCCTCTGGTCTCACAAGGAATGCGAAGGTCTGCTCGAAAATTCACCATGGGCCAAAGGATACACTTTGAATCAAGTGCTGGTCATGCCTCGAGGAAACGACAAGGCTACGATCAGCGGCGTTCAACATCAACCCTATGTGAAATATACAGCGCAGTTCCAGTCCGCCTCGCCGATCCGGAAGGCTCTCGTTCGCAAAATGCAGATCGAGAAGAAGTACGAAAACATGTCGGATGCGGATAGACAAGCGTTTGATGGGAAAGCCGAAGAATTTATATCCTCGAGTCCCGCCAATTCGATTGTTGTGTATGTGGAGTATACGACCAACCACCCGCCCTACGAATTGGATTTGGCGCATTGGTGGCAATCTCAAACAACGGCAACATTTAAAAACTCTGCGTATTTAATTGTTAATAAGAATTGGATTCCGATAATCAGCTACACGCCCGCCCAACGGGGATTTCAGTTCATTTTCCCCAGGGAGCTTAATGGCAAACCGGTTCTGACGATTGAAGACAAGTCTGTTAAACTGGAATTCCCCTATCCGAATATCGGCGGCATGGGCGAGGGCAGAGCCTTCCTGGAATTTAAGGTAAAAAAGATGCTGATCAAAAACGATTTTGCATACTGAAAGCCTGGCCGGGTTGTGTCCGCACAAGGCGGGAATGCGATGGACGGCGGTCTCCGACCTTGGATAGGGCATGTCAATGAATAACGTTTACACTTTGGCGCGAGCGCCGGGCGGACAGATGCAAGG
>CAZXSV010000055.1:0-28015 GCA_964642735.1 uncultured Acidobacteriota bacterium | reverse complement strand
TCATTGAAGACAAAACGAGAATCTCAGAGCTACCGCGGAGCGGTTTAGTTCAATACCTATTTCTTCCACAAAGGTGCTGGCCGAGCCCGGGCTCAGAACCAAATCTGTTGAAGAAATCGGTATTATACCCCCGGTTATTATGCCCTGTGCGTAGACAAAACTCAGTAATTATAGGGAACCAAGCATTTGCCGTCAGCATCCAAACGATTCAATATGTTATAAATCCCGGCCGTAAGGTCAAGATGCCCGGATGTCCGGCAAATGTTCTCTCTCCGAGGATTGGAATTGGCAAAGAGACGCGATTTCGGTCGACAGCGGAGGCGTGGTGTTTCGTTTTTCGGCGGCCAAGCACAATGCTTGCATCTTCCCTTTGGCAAAAAAGAGGGAGCCGTTTCCTGTACGCACCTTATGCTACGCTGCGTTGTCCCGAGCCATGTCTGAATAGGTGGATCAGGCAGCTTGTTGTCGGCAGTAATACCGCAGCATCCCGCCCAATCGTTCTCGGCACGCCACGTCACCGGTGATACCGCCCACTTCTTGAGGTTATTGAGGTAAATAGGCATGAGTACTGAAAAAAGAAAATCCTACGACTCGAAAAGCTTGGAAAAGCGTCTAGGCAAATTGTCTGTGGGCGAGTTTCTCCGTACATGGAGAACAAGCGAGGAGATGACTTTGAAGCAATTTGGAAAGCTAACCGGCCTATCCATTGCTAATCTTTGCGACATCGAGAAAGGTCGCAAAGGGATAAGCCCGGAAAAGGCTAAGCAGATAGCTATAGCCATCTGCGTTCCCCCCGCATTTCTTGTTCGCCTTTCTATTCAGGAAAGCCTTCAGGCTGCGGGCCTTAGCTATAAAGTCGATATAAAACCTGCCGCGTAGGGGATAGTGGATAGTGATGGTTATGTTGTACATGGCGAATTAATGGCTGGAAGGATTTCGATGAATAGCGCCGAAGACATGCCGGAAGTTGACGACATCCACGTTTACGCTCTGGTCTTCAGCAGGGCCTCGATGGTCCTTACTGCGATACCTGATTTGATATGCTTTGGGGTGAAATGAAGGACCTGCCAGCCCGCGAGGACCGCCGCGTTGCGCTTCTCGGCGTCGCGCTCGAATCCGGAGCCGCGGACATGCCGGCCGCGGCAGTAGATTCCGCCGTCCACTTCGGCTGCGACCCTGTAGAGCGGCCACGCGAAGTCGAATCGCCATCTCCGCTTCGGGTGGAACCTGAATCCCCGGGAGGGGGACAGAAGCCCGCACAGCGCGATGTGCCGCTCCAGGAGGTCTTCGAGAGAGCTCATTTTGCATTGCCCCCGGTCAGAACGGTATATCGCTGGGAAACGCCGGCTTATCGACAGCCCCACCGAAATACCGCGCGGCGTTTCGGGAAAGATTCGGATCCGATTTCTTCCCGATCCATACGACCTTGACGCTGTGCTTGCCGTTGTATTCCTCGTCCTTCGTGCCGAACGACGCCTCCCGGCCCTCTGCTCCCACGGAATGCCCGGGAGACGCAGGACAAATCGGCTATGGCTCACGCAGCGCCGGAATTTCGCCTCATAGCTTCCCTCACTGGCATTTAGACGGTCGACAAAAACCAGCGGCCGAGAAACACGCTCGGCCAGAAGGCATATTCGTAGTAGGTTTTTGCGCGCCTCAATCCTTCCAACAACAAGGATGGGAGGTTCCGGAAGCATGCCCGTGGCATCCGGCGCCAGCGGATTCCCGCCCGGAATACCTTCGGCCCAGTTCAGAAGGATGGCCGTCTTTTCGGGACTGCCCGAATAATTAAAATCCTCTCTCAGAGACTCCTCTTCGCATCCGTATAGCACAGTATCCTGTCCGCCTGGCTCAATCGCCAGTTCACCCGGGGGGTCCAGCGCCGCCACAGGTCAGATAATTTAGGATCTCACTGAATGAAGCCAATGATAAATCAGGAAATATGCAGGAGGGGGAATCAGCCTTTGCACCCTGAGCCTAATCCTTCGGAATAATTCATCCGGCAAGAGGCCATGGCTTGAGAAGAAGACCAGGACATCCCCCAATTTTTTAATCTCGAATCAAAACCATTAAGGCCACTAACCTAAATAGCCGCTTTTATTTATGCTTTTGCCTCGCCCTGTTCTTCTTGAACAAATACTTCTCGGCTCAGTCCAAGGCGGCGATAAGCTCCGATGCCGATAAAATCACATTGATCGAGCCGGTCCCAACCCATTGCGTCTTCGAAGAAGGCTCCTCCTGAATTTGGCTTAGTCCGGGTAAATAATGTTCTGATTGCATTTATTCTTGTTCTCCAAGCAAGAAATGTTTATAAAAGGCGTGCAATTTGAAAGTACCAACAACTTTAATGCGAGGTTTTGACAAGATGCTGAACTTAGATTTTTTAAAGAAGGAGCACACGATTGCCGGTCCGGGTTTTAACCGGTGGCTGGTGCCGCCTGCTGCTCTGGCCATTCATCTATGCATCGGAATGGCTTATGGATTCTCAGTATTCTGGCTGCCTCTCTCGAAGGCAATCGGAATTACTGCATCCGTGCTGCCTCCTGCCGACATGGGATTTTTCGCTAAGATATTCTCGACCTCATACGATTGGAATATTCCCATGCTGGGGTGGATGTTCACTCTTTTCTTCGTTTTCCTGGGTTCATCCGCCGCTGTTTGCGGGGGATGGCTCGAGCATGCCGGTCCGCGAAAGGCCGGGATCGTTTCCGCATTCTGCTGGTGCGGCGGCTTGGTTATCTCGGCATTCGGAGTGTACATTCACCAGATCTGGCTGCTCTGGATCGGCTCCGGAGTCATCGGCGGAATCGGGTTGGGCCTGGGATACATTTCCCCTGTTTCGACACTAATAAGGTGGTTCCCCGACCGGCGGGGCATGGCAACAGGAATGGCCATTATGGGCTTCGGCGGGGGCGCCATGATCGGGGCTCCGCTCGCCGACAAATTGATGAATTTTTTTGCTTCACCTACAAGCGTCGGCGTAGCCCAGACGTTCCTTGCGCTGGCGTTGATCTACTTCATTTACATGATCGCCGGGGCCATGGCCTATCGCGTTCCACCTCCCAACTGGAAACCGGAAGGCTGGGAAGAACCGGCCGATTCCAAAAAAAGCAGCATGATTACAAAAAACCATGTTCACCTGGGAAAGGCGTGGAAGACGCCGCAATTCTGGCTGCTCTGGGGCGTGCTTTGTTTGAATGTTTCCGCGGGAATCGGCATTATCGGAATGGCATCGCCTTTGTTGCAGGAGGTTTTTGGCGGCAAACTCATTGGCTTGGACCTGCCCTTCGATAAGCTGGATGCAGCGCAAAAAACTCAAATCGCAGCCATCGGCGCGGGCTTTGCCGGATTACTGTCGTTGTTCAACATCGGCGGACGATTTGTGTGGGCATCCTTTTCTGATTACATTGGGCGTAAAGCGACGTACGCGACATTTTTTATCCTCGGCATTGCTTTATATGCGGCGATCCCATCCATGGGAAGTTTAGGCTACCTTGCTCTTTTCGTTGGATTCTTCTGCATCATTGTATCGATGTACGGAGGAGGATTCGCAACTATCCCAGCCTATCTGGCAGACATGTTCGGCACTCAGATGGTGGGAGCTATACATGGCCGGCTGTTAACAGCCTGGTCGACTGCGGGTGTTCTGGGGCCTGTGCTTGTGAACTATCTTCGCGAGTTCCAGCTGTCAAGAAACGTGGAGAAGGCCCACCTGTACGATATGACCATGTATATCCTCGCTTCATTGCTGGTTCTGGGCTTTATATGCAATTTGCTGGTGCGCCCGGTCCACGCGAAACATCATATGAGCGATGAGGAGCATGAAATACTGAAAGCACACGCGCATAAGAGTGCGGGAAAACACGGACACGCTTCCGGAGAAGCGGCCGTTGGCGCGGCAAGCCATCCTATTATGGTTTTTCTGGCATGGCTGGCCGTTGGCATCCCACTGGCCTATGGATTCTGGAATACGATTCAAAAAGCGGTTTTGTTGTTTAAGTAAGTCATGGGACTACTGGTATTTAACCCGCATTATTCATGAAGCTTCTGCTGCGGAGGCGGATCCGGGCATGTCTACTGCGTTGCGCTCCGTCGGGCTCCTCGACGTACTGTCGAGTACGCCTGCGGAGTCCTCGGTCGAGCGCCTTGTATCCATGCCCGGCCCCCCGTCTCCTCGCTACGAACCTTCATGAATAATGCGGGTTAAGACGGATTCCTGAGCGTGTCGCCCGATTCAATGCATTCACCGCGGGGACATAGGCGCCGGAGAAGAGATTAAGAATCCAGGGGCGATCGGAGTATCCCGCGAGTTGAGACCTAATAGTGCGAGGTATGTCCTACCTCCAGCGCTTGATTTTTAGGCCGATGGCGGATCGCGGCATTCCCTATTCTTCAAGCCATCCCGACTCGGATCCATGTCGAAATCCCAATTTCGGCAGTTTTGTCATCTCTTAGGATTCTGTTTATCTATTGAAGGCATTCGGAATTAAAGCAGAGATTGAATCCTTGATTGTTAAACCAAATTAAATGGAATGGATAAAAATGCGGAATAAATTTTATCTCCTATATTTGAGTATCCTTTTTATAGTTTGCGTGCAGCCGATATATGCCTCAGGCCCACCGTGGAAACTTACACTGGATGGTGAGAAGAAAACGTCCATTTCCTTCGGATTTCTGGCTCAGCCGCAGTTTGAATCGCTCGAAAACGCTGCAGGAACCGACAACGACAACAATCTTTTCCTGAGAAGGTTTCGCTTTATGTCCGGAGGGAAGATTACGCCGAAGCTCTCCTTTTTCGTCGAAAGCGACAATCCCAATCTGGGGAAAAAAGCGGCCAACGGGGAGCGAATAAACGACTTTTTCCTTCAGGATGCCTATGTCAGCTATGCGTTTCGCCCGGAATTCCAGCTCGATGGCGGCATGATCCTTGTTCCGCTATCCCACAACACCGGACAATCCGCAGCCTCCCTCCTGCCGGTCGATTATGGGCCATACTCCTTTCTCGCCTCCGATCCCACACGATCAAAGGTTGGACGGGACTACGGATTGCAGGCGCGCGGCTATATCAACAAACATTTCGAATACCGAGTAGGAGTGTTTCGCGGCAACAGAAATCACGACAGTGCTTTCCCTTACCGGTATATGGCCCGATTCGTTTGGTATCCGCTGGAGGCCGACACAGGCTTCTTTTATACCGGCGCCACACACGGCCATAAGAAAATTATCGGGATCGGGGCCAGTTTTGACCGTCAGGGCGATTACAGCGCCAATTCGGTGGATTTCTTCCTGGATCACCCGGTTGCCAACGGAGACGCCGTTACCTTTCAGGCGGATTTCATCCGCTACGACGGCGGCGATTCTTTCAGGACACTTCCGAAGCAAAATGACTGGCTACTGGAAGGGTCCTACTATTTTAAAAAGCTCAAACTTGGTCCGTACGTACAATTCGCATCCAGAGATCTGAGCAATCCGGCCTCGCCCGATGACAGAAAGATTCAGGGGGGAATTTCTTATTGGATCCAGAAGCACAGGGTGAACATCAAGATGGGGTACGGAAAACTTTTGAAAGACAATTCACCGGATCGGACGCAATTCGCAGTTCAGACCCAGTTTTTCTATTATTGACATCTGGCTACATCAGACGAAGTCCTGCGATGGACTATCCCAAATCTCAGGGCGAAGTTTAAGAATTCAGCCGCGAGAAACCTCCGATGAATAGGCGCTATCGCCATCGGCCTCGGATGCTGGAAGCGAGGCCGCCGCGTTCGGCGCATACGCCATCGTAATTACGAACACCAGTGCTTAGCCCGCATTATTCATGAAGCTTTTACTGCGGCGACGGATCCGGGCATGTCTGCTGCGTTGCTTGCATCTGGAGGTTGCACAGGTTGGAATAAGTTTGAATTTCTTACAGGAAAACGCTTAAGTTATTGATTCTAAACGATCAGAAGCAAGCTGGCAGTCAGGAGGTCGCGAGTTCGATCCTCGCCAGCTCCACCAAGAATATCTCAATGCATTGCGGCCTCCCAGAATTTCCAAAAACCTTCCCGACAGCCTGTGCTTGCAGATTGCTTGTTTTTTTCATGGTCAAGAACGGCCGTGTCAGCCCGCCGCATGCCCGGCGCCCAGTGCGATTAAACCCTCAGTGTAATGGACAGATTCGAATGCCCGAGCTGGCTCGACACATACGTCAGGTCTGGCCCAGCGGCGAGCATGTGGCTCGCCCAGCTTTGCTTCATGTCGTGTGGAGCGGCGTCTGCGCGCCTTGGCCTGATCCTGCAGCTTGGGCCAAACGCGCCGCAGGGAATTCGCGTAAATGATCGGTGTTCGGTTTTGGTTTGGAAACACGCGCCTCCCGGCATCCTCTTTTAACGCTTTTCCCTGATCAATGTCCAACGATCTTACGGCCGATTTTGCCTTTCTCCCAGCGGATGAACAGTACAAAACCGAGCGAAAGAAATGCTGCGCATACAAGCCACCAAAACGCCTGTTGAAAGGCGATCTCTCCAGCCAGTTCTTTTTCTGCGGCTTGCAGAACCATATGGACCCTCGGACGAACCAGTCCTGCCGGTGTGCCATGTTGGCCCAGATACATTTCCAGTTTGCGCGTGGCGGCGACGAGAGGCTGATGCGAGGCGCTGGCAGCCGCGGACAATCCGACATAGGCTGAATCCATGGTGCGCTGCAGGACGGTGACGCATACCGAAGTGGCGATGGACCCGGTGACGAGGCGAACTACGTTGGTTATCCCGGATCCCATGTTGACTTTTTGTTCAGGCAAATCGGAGAAGGCGATCGTTTGGGCCGGTGGAAAGCAGAGTCCCATAGGGCTGCCAAAAACCACAAACCATAAAGCCAGGGTGTATTTGGAAGTATAAAGATCCGCCTGTGTCAGCAGCCAGGAACCAAAGCCCAGCCCGACGATCCCGACCAGCAGGATCCGCTTTACCGAGACTTTGTCCGCGAGCAGGCCTCCCAGGATTGAAAACAAGGCTGTGACGAGTCCCAGCGGCAGGATGGTCAGGCCGGCGGTCAGCGTCGGATAGCCGCGCAACTTCGACATATAGAGCGGGCCGAGCAGGAGCGCGCCATAAGCGACAAAGCTGACGCCGCAGAGCGCGCCCACCGCCATGGAAAAGTTGCGGATCCTGAACAGCCGCAGATCAAGCAGCGGCTCCGGGCTGCGCAGTTCCCACCAGAAATAAAGGATTGTGCTGATGATGAAGGCGGCGATGAGGCGCAGGATGAAGCCCGATTGCAGCCAATCGTTTTCCTGACCCTTGGCCAAAAAGGTAATTAAGGTCGACAGGGAAACAGTGAGCAGGATGAAGGAACCCAGGTTCAATCTGGCCGGCTGGCCGGGCTTGTCGCCCTTGAGAAAAAAAATAGCCAGCAGGATTCCGATTGCGCCAACCGGCAGGTTGACGAGGAAAATCGACGGCCAGTCGAAATGCTCGGTCAGCAGACCGCCAAGCGTCGGACCAATAGCCGGGGCCATCATGGCGCCCAGCCCATACAAACCCGTAGCGGTTCCCCGTTTTTCAGGCGGGAAGATGTTGTACATTAGGGTCAAGCCGATCGTAACGACGAATCCTTCGCCGATTCCCTGAATAAGCCTGCTGACGACCATTTCCGAGAGGGAAGTGGCGCGGGAACAGAAAAAGCTCATCACAGTGAACAACAGCATGCCCGCGGCAAAGATGTGGCGGTGTTGAATGAAGGTTCCCAACCACCCTACCAGCGTCATGGCAATGGCCGACCCGATCAGGTAAATAATAATGACCCACTGGATGCCCAGGGTGTCTGTATTCAGACTGGAAATCATCTTGGGCAGAACGATGTCCACGATGGTAGTGTCCAGCAGGGTCATGAAAATACCGATCATCAGGATTCCCGAGGCTACCCATGTATAATTGCGTTCGATTAAATTGGATCTCACGTTCAAGCCGCTCCCTATTTAAGCGCCCGTGCGAATGCCAACGGTTACGCTTAGTCCCGGACGCAGAAAATCGTCATGATAGTCGATCAGCCGGATCTTTATCGGGACGCGCTGGACAACCTTTGTGAATTCACCGGCGGAATTGTCGCGCGGAATCAGCGCAAACTTGGCGCCGGCCGCCTGGCCGATTTCAATGACCTCGCCGTGAAGAGCTGCCTTGGGAAAAGCATCGACGTCGATGTCCACGGTTTGTCCGAGTTTGACTTTTGCGAGCAGGCTTTCCTCCAGATTGGCTGTGATGTAAATGTTGCTTTGGTCATAGACGGAAACGACGGGATAGCCGGGCGCGACGAAGTCGCCCGCATTGACGAATTTTTTCGCCAGAACGCCGTCCACTGGACTGGTGATGCGAGTATGCTCCAGTTTCAATTCTGCTGAGGCCAGCGACTGGCGGGCTTGCTCTGCTTGCGCCTGCAGCTCTTTGACCGCATTTTCCGCCTCGGCCACGGCAGTTCTCCTGACTTCGGCCAAGGCCAGGCCAGCCTGGCTCTTTCCTTCATGTGCGTGCGCGGCGGTCAATTGATTCTCGGCGACATGAATCTGGCGTTGAGAAGCTTCGGCGCGAGCGAGGTCAGCCTCGGCGGCGGTGACCTTTGCCCTGGCTCCGGCCAATTGGGCGAGCGCCAGGTCGAAACGGCGCTTCTCGAGCGATCCTCGTTCATAGAGAGCTTTCATGCGGTCGTGATCTTTCTGGACCGCTTCCAGATCGGCGCGGGCTGCTTCGAGTTGACCGACGGCAGTCTTGCGGGTTTCCTCCACCTGAATTTGCACCAGCGCCAAAGCCTGTTCCGCGGAGCCGACTCCGGCCCTGGCAGCAGAGATATCCTGCTGCGCGCTCTGTATCCCTTCCCGCACCTCGCCTTTGACGCGCAGCGCCGTAAGCCGGGCGCGAACCAATGCCTGCTCGGCAAAGTCGAACTGCGCTTTCTTGATGTTGACATCCGCCTGATAGTCGCGGCTATCCAGGACAGCCAGGAGTTCGCCGGCCTTGACCTGAGCCCCTTCCGCCTTGAACAGCTCAACCACATGTCCCGATACCAGCGGAACTACAGAGATCAGATCGGATTCCACGAATGCGTTGTTCGTGGAAGCATGGGTCCAGCGGTAAGCGAGCCAGACGCCGGCCCAGACGAGGAGCGCGATTCCGGCAACAGTCAGGATGGACCATTGAGCGATTTTCTTTGCAGATGGCAGCGGATTCATTTCAAAAACTCCTTTTCCACAACGGAAATAAAAGACTGCGGATCGCCGATCGCCCTTCCCAGGAGAATGTAATGCAATGCATAGTTCTGTACGGATTGGACGAGATCTCCTGATGCTTTCTTTTGGGCGGTTTCGGCCGCGAGCACGTCGTCGATAGTGGTCATGCCGTTTTCATATCTATCTTTGATGGTCCGCCAGGCTTCGTCGGCCTGATCGACGGCGACCTGCGCCACTCTGACCTGACTGTGGGCCGTATCCAGATCCAGCCAGGCCCCGTGCAGTAAAAGACGAAGACCGGCTTCAGCCTCGCGCCGCCGGGCGTGCAGTTCCCGAACTTCCAAACGCGCTTTGGCGGTTCGGGCCTCGCGCGAAAATCCATCCAACAGGTTCCAACGCACGCCGATGCCTACGACATAACCATCGGCGTGATGGCCTGTGGTGGAATTGTTGTATTCCCATCCGGCCAGAGCGCCCAGCTTCGGCAGGTAATCCGCCCTTTCCTTGCGCACGCCCTCGGTCTTTGCTTTCAGGCTTTCATCAAGGGCTTCGAGATCCGGATTGCCGGCAAGCAATTGCTTTTCGTAACTCTCCAGCGTCTCGACTGGGAGCTGTTTGAAAGGGCCAAATTGCAGTGCGGCGTCTGGAGGATTGTTTTCGTCGGCGTCGAGCAATCGGGCAAGATTGATGCGGGCAAGGCCCAATCCGTTTATCAGGGCGATCTTCTCCCGTTGCACCTCAGCCAGCCGAACGCCGATGCGCATGACATCTGCCTGAATTGCCATTCCCTGTTGGTAGAGATTGTCCGCCGTCCGGCGCATTGACTCGAGAGCCCGCAAGGCGGCTTCCGCCACCTCCAGCTGGCTGCGCAGCTGTAAAATCTGCAGGTAGGTTTCGCTGACTTCCGCAGCCAGATTGTCTTCACAGCTCCGTTTTTGGGCTTCCTCCGCCTTCTTGCCTGCCTGCGCCATATTCATCCCTGCCCGGATGGAGCCGCCGTCATAAATGACCTGATTCACCTGCACCAGCGTCCGCGCATTGTTCAGGGAGTAGGGATTTTGCAGCAGAAGAGGGTCGTTCAAATAGCGCCGGTCGAACCAGCCTTGCTGCATCATCCGAGAGACGACATAGCCGGGATTGTTGCCTCGTTCGAAAGCGGCCTCGGCGCTGACATGAGGCATGGAATAGGAGCGGGCTTGCTTGTAATCCAATCCTCTAGACTCCGCAAGCAGCGCTGCAGCCTGAATGCGGGGATTTTTTTGAAGAGCTTCCTTTACTGCATCGGTAAGCCGCAATGCCGGACCTTGGATTTGGGAATGCCCGGCTTCAGATGGAATAAAAATGAACAGACTGAGCAAAACGGGCAGGCAGCGATGCGTTAGGCTTCTTGTCGCTGCGCCCGGGGTTGCATTAGCTGATCGGTTTGGGCGAAAGCGCCGCCGGGATTGCACGAACAGAACGAGAGACAGATCACTCATGACGACAAATACCTCCTGACAAAACTGTCAGTACACGCTGCATTTGATTTCCCAAATTTTCCTGCCCCGTATCCGATACCAGCCACTGCCACGCCATGGCATTGGTCATAGCCTGATACAAAACTCCCAGATCGCGGGGAGGCAGCGGTTTGAAATCTCCGTTTGCTATCCCCTCGGCGAACAGATCCGCATAAAGGCCGGCCATTCTTTGATAGGTTTGTTCCAGCGCCTGCCGGGGCTTTTCGGTTGCGCGAGCGCCGGGCAGCATGGCAAGTTCGATCTGTCCATGCTCTGCCAGGAAGACCTTGAGATAATCTTTGTTTTGCTGGAAGAATTCGGCCTTGATGCGCGCACATGAGGCAAGACGTTCCAAAGGAGATCGATCGCTGCGTTTGACGGCAGCGACCAGGATCTCTTCCAACTGGCGAATGTATGAATCCACTAATTCCAGATAGATTTTTTCCTTGCTTGGGAAGAGCTTATAAATGGTTGCAAGGGGATACTCGGCTGCCTTGGATATTTCAGCCATGGTTGTTCCGTCATAGCCTCTGACAGCAAAGACGTGCAATGCAGCATCAAGGATCTCCCCGCGGCGACGCAGCTGCTCCCGCTGGCGACGAGGTGGCTGGAGTGGCTTGTCCATTACTTTACCTCATTATTCATAATAATAATTATAAAAACAGAATATATATTCTGTTTTTCGTTTTGTCAAATACAGAATTCTATTTCAGGCGGTTTTTGTGCAGCCGCGGTTCATGAGGAGCCCTGATCGGCGCAATCGGGATCAAAATTCCACCCGCAGTCACGCCAGCCCTTTGCTTGCATCCGGAGGCTGCACAAACTGGAATATTTTGCAGGAAAATGTGTAAGCTATTGAATATAAAGGCTCAGAATCCAGCTCGCAGTGAATGCTGTGAAGTTAAGAAAATTATCCGGACCCGGTTTCCGGACAGCCTGGAACGGCCCTGCTGAAGCGCTTTGTATTGCGTGCCCGTGCGGCATCACGACAATCATCGGCACAGCCTTCCCGTCAGCAATGAGGTTGTCGAGAATGATATTCGCTGGGCTGTTCAATGCCCAGTCGGAAGGATCGGGCAAGTCCACACTTCATTGTCTCGGCCCTCCTTCGATGAATTCGTAGAAGCAGAGGAGTTTTCAAAAAAAGCGCCACGGATTTCACCAGAACTTCATCTGTGAAATCCGTGGCGCTTTGGTGTCCTGCTTTATTTTGCTCTGCACTCGAAATTGGCGGCATCGTCCGTGCTGCCCGAACCCTTGTATTTGGCAACCTGCGGATAGGGGCAAATCGGGCGCGAAATCGGTTTTTGATTCGGAGCATTTGTGGCGATGATGCGTTTCGGCGCTTTCCCTGTTTCTACCCATTGATCGATCACAGATAGCATGTCCACTGCGGTGGGGCCTTCGCCGCCGCCGCAATGACCCATCCCCGGGAACATGAACAATCTCGCTGAATCGGCAGTTTTCGGATCCATCTTTGCGGTCATCGCCTTGTAGAATGCGACGGTGCCGCCTGCGGGGATGAGGCCGTCCGACCAGCCGTGCGAGAGCAGAAGCTTTCCGCCGTTCTTAAAGAATTCAGACAAACCGTCGCTCGGGACGTCAAGAACTTCGCTTCCTATTTTGTATGCAGCGGCAAGGTCTTTGTCATAATCGAAGGATTTGTAATCCCACTGCGGATTGTTGAAGACGACGTCGCGGAAATAGGAATACGCAGCCGGAAACGGCTCCTTTCCTCCGATCAGGGCCATTAACTGCTGCTCGCTTCCAGGCTGAAAACCGGCAAGAATCTGTTCCCCGGTGCGCGGATTCTTAGCTCCGTCATAGACCTGCCGCATCGCCTCAACCTGCGGAGCAGTCAGGCAGTCGTTGCCGTCTGCTCCTTTGCACAGGATGACGCCAGGATCGAAGCTGCATTGTTCAGGGTCGCTGACGATTCCATCCTTCACCCCATCCTTCTCGTCGCATTGATTGATGAAAGCTTTGTATACGGAATTGATCTTGGCCCCCGTGACTCTGCGCGCATCGTCTTTTGATGTGACATAACCGGACCATAAAGATCCGGTCATCAGCCGAGACCATGGATTGGCCGGAGCCATCGAGGATATGCCGTCATAGTCTTCAGGGTATCGATAAGCTTCCATGAGGCCCTGCCGGCCTCCCGTGGAGCAGCTGACCCAAAGCGCCCGCTGCACTTTGCGTCCGTAGTATGCATGGATGAAAGCCTTGGCTTTCACCGTCATCTCATGGATCGCGCGATACCCATTATCGATGAGCTTTTCTTTGTGACCGACCGCCCATTTTGCATCCATGCCGGCGCCGACGTGCCCGGTATCGGTTGCTGCCGTGGCATACCCTTTCGCCAACGGCTCGGCCAGTGCGGCATAACTGATGCTGCCGGCCCATACTCCGTTCCCAGTGCCGACAAGCTTGCCGTTCCAGTTTTCTGCCGGCATCCAGACCTCGATCTTGATGTCGGAATCGGGAGTGGGAGTGAGAGTGGCGGCGACACGGCAGAAGGCTGGCGCTGATTTAAAAGCTGACGAGCCTCCTGTTCCACCCATCATAAACCCGCCGCCGGGAGGTGTAAACGAACCTGCTGCAACAAGGGTTGCCGAGGCGATTTTCCCATCCGGCAGCGCCAGCGATGCAACACTCTCACAAGTCGCTGCCGCTGCCGCTGCAACGAATATGCTGACGCCAAGAGCCGCAGCCAACATGAGCCGCGCCAAATTGTTGCCCATAGCTGTATTTATCTCCTGTTCTACATAAGTTCCCGGATTCCGGAATGAACCCGCATTATTCATGAAGATTCGTAGCGAAGCGGCGCAGACATGCCTGGATCCGTCGCCGCAGCAATGGCTTCATGAATGATGCTAATGTATTGCCGGTTTAGAGTGTTTGGCAAAAAAGGCATATACGCTCGGCAACGCCTGTTCGATGACGGGACCATGGCTTATGCCGGGCATTTCATTGTATTCGTAAGTCATGTTCAATTCCTTGAGTTTGTCGACCCACTTCCGGGTGTTGGCAACCGGAACCATTTCGTCGGCATCGCCATGGACAAAGATGATCGGCATGCTGGGAATCTTTTTCAAGCTGTCGGGATCAAGGCCGAATGCAGCAGGCGCGATCGGTCCTAAGGCCGCCCAAATCGAGGAATACTTTGCTCCAAGATAAAGCGTTCCGGCGCCGCCCATGGAATGCCCCATCAGATAAATCCGATTATTATCGATATTGAATTCCTTGCGCACCATGTCCAGAACATTCATCACATCTTTTTCGCTCAATTCGCGAAGGTTCGGAGGATCATTGGGATCGCTGAAAAGAGAGGCCTTCGGCTTGGGCGCCGGCGCAGCCGCATCGGGTTGTGTCGGTGGAGCGGTTGGTTTTGCCGTTTTAGGCGGCGCGCCGCGTCCCCCGCCCATCGGACCCATCGGGATGCCGTACCAGCCACGGACGTTAAAGCCCATGGGGCCCACGAGAATGTAGCCGCCTTCGTCGGCCAATTCCAAAGCTTTTTTCCCGAACATGATTGCCGGACCGGCGCCCAGACCATGCAATGTAACGATGAGAGGAGCTTTCTTATCCTTGCTCGCCTTTGAAGAAACGAACACGGCATATTCGAGGTTTTGACTGATATCGCCGTCCTTGAAGAGGTAGGACCGCATCTGAACGCGGGAATCGACGGGAGTCTGCATGAAACCGCCGCGTTTCGCCGCCGGTATGGCGCCGCGTCCCGGTTGCGGCGCGGGTTCTTGCGCGTATGTGAATTGAACCATGCCGATCTGTAGGCACAACACGGCGAGGGCAATTCTGATTTTTCTTCTGCTGTCAAATCTCATCGATGGATCTCCAATGCTGTCTGCAGCTCATTCATTTGCCTGGAAATAGGTTTAGTGACCGTTAGATATAATATGCCGACCGGAGACGGGTCAAGAAATAAACGATTATCATATGATAGATTGTGTGATTTAATGGGCGCTTCACAGAGAGGATCATGGTGCTTTGGTGAATTATTGAATTTTCGACAAATCAGCTGGACTCAGAAGCGGACTTATGCCCATAACACTGCAAAAAATTGAACCTATCTCGAAAAAAACTCGCATCGTCGACTCATTGCGTGAAGTCATAATTTCGGGCGAGATTCGGAGTGGAGAGCAGATCGTGGAAGGGAAACTTGCCCAGCAGCTTGGGGTCGGGCAAGGAGTCATTCGCGAAGCGTTGATTGAGCTCGAACATCACGGCTTTGTCCAGAGGATGCCTTTCTCGGGCACCCAGGTAACGGAGTTGACTCTCCGGGACGCTCAGCAAATCTACGACATCAGGATTGAACTGGAGCCGCTGGCTTTTTTTCTGGCCGGGCCGAATGCGAATGAGAAGCATATCTCCGAGTTGAGGATTATCGCGGAGAGCTCCCGGATCGCGTCCCAGGCAGGAGATCTCAATGCATTTTTTGGGAATGTTCTGGCCTTCAGAAAAAAGGTTTGGGCGTTGTCCGGGAATAGGCACCTTCAGCAGATTCTCGAGCGTATGGTCATTCCTCTTTACGCGCTCTACGTGATTCGCCAGCAGAGCAAGCTTGACGGGATCCTGCAGACGACCATTGATTTCGCCAGCCATCAGGACAAAATCCTTGTCGCATACGAACAGAAAGATTTTGAAGAGGCTCGCGAGACGGCGCGCTCGTTTCTGAAAAGGATGAAGGAAACGCTGGGGACGCAGCTGCCGACGACATGACGCTTCGCAGTCCTGTCAGCGGTTGAGCGGGACGCTGTCTCTGCGTTTTTCCAGCGGAGTCTTCAAAGGAGATGCTATGGGCTCTAGGGATCTAAGGGATTTTTTGTCGCTGTTGGAGCGGGAAAAACGACTGGCAGGAGTCAAGGACCCGGCAATGCCGAAACTTGTTAAGCGACCAGAACATGAAGAACCCAATAGAGGAACAATGACCATGAGAATTTCCAAAAGAACAAGTGCTATGCTTCGCTCCCTGAGCCTCATTTTTTCGCTGCTCATGATGTTGGCTGCCGCCCAATTTTCTTCCGCCCAGGCGCTGGAAGCGAAACAGAGTCCGCAGCCGAAAATGCCGTTTCAGATCAAGCCGGATCCACGTGTCCAGCAGCGCAGTTATCACTTAAAGGAAGCCGATAAGGACATCGCCTACGTACTGTATGTTTCTTCCAAAGTATCGAAGGACAAGAAAAACCCGTTGATCGTGGCCCTGCACGGCATGGGCGGCGACGGCAATTTCCTGGTGCGCGACCGCCTGGTGGATCTGGCGGAAGAAGGGGGCTATATCGTCGTGGGCCCGTTGGGCTACAACGTGACTGGCTGGTATGGATCGCCAATAGTCCAGTTTCCCAAAAGCAAGGACAGCAAGGAGCTGACTCCCGTCGAGCCGCCCAATTTGAGAGAGCTGAGTGAAAAAGACGTGATGACCGTGCTGGAAATGATGAGGAAAGAATTCAACGTTGACAATGACCGAACCTACCTGATGGGCCATTCCATGGGTGGCGCCGGCGCTCTGTTTCTGGGCAGCAAATATGCATCCAACTGGGCCGCTCTTGCGGGCATTGCGCCCGCCGCATTCATGATGCTGAACGAACGCAAAGAATATCTGAGCAAAATCAATAATGCCAATATCCCGATCATGATCGTTCAGGGTGATAAGGACACGGCCGTGCCGGCGACATACACGCGCCAGTGGATCGACGCCATGAAGGAAATCGGGATGCGACACAAGTACATTGAGCTCCCCGGCGGCGATCACGGGACGGTGATCAGTGACGGCATGCCGGACATCTTCAAATTCTTTGCAGAACATCCCAAAACCCGTGTCAACTGACAATGGCGGATTTCTTAAAGCGGAAAAGGGCGTCGATCCTGGAAGTTTAAAATTCTGACGCTTATGCGCACAATGAGCGGGAGCTTTGTTGATGAGGACTCCCGGTATTTCACCACAATCCTACGCCACGGGGCTGGAGCGCACTTTAGATGCCTGAATCAAGCGCTCGACTTTTTGTCGAGCAGACAGGTTCGTTTTCTGCTTCAGGGGCTCAAATCCGATGGCAAAATCACGATCCGCGGCTATGCTGCAGGATATTGGATTAACGCGACTTATGCCATGAATCCTGCTTTGGCATCTGGCCGCAAGTCAAGCCGATCTTTTCTCGAACGCTTCCGCACTGTTCACGAATATAACAATTCTGTCTCCAAGCCCTAAACAAATTTCTTGGAACTTTCGGCGAAAGATGCGCAATTAGGATATAGAGAACGGAAATTTATGCAACCGAGCGATGAAGAGCTGCTGAAAGCGATGCAGAGAGGGGAAGAGGACGCCTTTGTCTCTTTGTATCGCCGCTGGCAGCCGGCCATGTATCGTTTTGGGCTGCAAATGACCGGATCGACACAGGCGGCGGAGGACGTCGTTCAGGAAGTGTTTATGGCGCTGATACGGAATTCCAAAGGCTATTGTTCTTCGCGGGGAAGCTTCAGCTCCTGGCTATACGGAATTGCACGGCATTGCAATGCGCGCATGACCGGTCATAAAGCGATAGCCGCTTCTTTTGGGGATGCTGCGGATGAAGCGGATCTTATTTGCGCTCTCAATCCCGATCCGCATGCAGCGTTGCTTCATAGAGAGCAAACGAATCGTCTCAAGGTTGCGTTGCTGGCTTTGCCGCCTCATTACAGGGAAGCGATTGTTTTATGCGTTTTGCATGAGATGAATTATGCCGAATCGGCCGGCGTCATCGGCTGCAGTATCGGGACGATCCGGTCGCGCCTGCATCGTGCGCGCGCCATGCTCGCCGAGCGGCTTCGATCCGATGAAGAGGGAACGGTGCAAGCTCTCAAAAAGACCGTATCGGATGGATGTGTATCATGAGATGCAATGACTTTGAAGCAATCGTTGTCGATTTGTTGAAAGGCGCTCTGGAAGAACCGGAGCTAGGAGAAGCGCTGGAGCATGCGCACGGATGCAAAAAATGCGAGGCGCTCCTTTTTGAGCAACAACGATTGGATTTGGAATTGCGGTCGTTGGCTGCCGGCGAATGGTCGGGACAAGCGCCGCCGGAACTGGAGCAACGGTTGATCGCTGCTTTCAAATCGCATTCGAATGAGGTCCAAGCGTCCTCTTCATGCTCCCTTCCTCTCTCCTTGTCGAGAGTTGCCGGCGGAGAGAAAAAATGGAAATACGCAACGGTTGTGGTGAGTCTGGCGCTCTGCTTGTTTGTTTCCTGGGTTTTATGGCGCCGTCCGGATGCAAAGACGAATGCCTCGGCGACGATCCATTTGAAATCAGAGACGCCTGCTCCCATAGTGGAAATGCCCCAGGCGGCGATGTCTCCGACCGAATCGGAACGAGTTCCCGCCGCTCCTCCTGCCCGCCGTTCGCCCCGTGCGAAGCTTTTGCCTGAAATGGAGTGGGTTACGGCGGAAGCAGCCACTGATTTTTATGCAATTCCCTATGTCGAGCCTTTCGGGCAGCATGATCGGGTGCGCATTGTTCGCATCCAGGCTCCGTATTCCATATTGGCGGATTATGGTTTCCCGGTCTATGGCGATCAGGCTCACCGCTATATTCAGGCGGACGTGATGGTCGGCGACGACAATGTCGCCCGAGCCATTCGATTTATCCAGCAATGGAAATTGCCGCGGAAGCAGTTGCCTGATTCATATCTGAAAGCAAATTATTAGGAGGCAAATATGAGCATAAATAGATTGTTATTTATTGCAGTCCTAATCATCCTCGGCTGTTGGAACGTTCCGGCGCAAGCGGTTCCCGTTCAGGCGACAGAAGGCAAGGCCGCATCCATCCCCTCCGGCGCCATTATTGAAGGCAAACCGGTCAAGAATGCTCCATACTCGGCCGAAGCGGTGAACGAAATCGTTACGCTGTTGGCCGACGGCAATCGGATTGTAAATAATGCCGTTACGAAAATATTCCGCGATTCGGAAGGCAGGACTCGGCGTGAATCCGGCGGCGAAAAATTCCCCTACGTGCCTCCTATTTCCGTCACAGCCCCGTTTCAGGCTAAAATTGCCGTAAACTGGCGGCCTGAGATCTGGATCAGCGATCCTGTCTCCGGCGATGTTTATTTATTGGACCCGCAAACGCATACGGCGAAGAAATATGCGATGATGACCTTCGTGGAGCCTACTGTAATTGCCGCCGAGGTCGACCGAATCCATGCTTCGAATTCCGATAAGAAGCCCGCGCCTGTGCGTGCTGTCGAAGCGGCCCAATCCCCCGATCTTGCCCGAATGGAATCTTTGGGAACAAGGATTATTGAAGGCGTCGACTGTACCGGGATTCTGACGACGACTACTATTCCCGCCGGACAAATCGGCAACGAAAAACCGATTGTCATTACAGAGGAATCCTGGTATTCGCAGAAGCTTCAGGCTGACGTGCTCCGTAAACGTTTCGATCCGCGAAGCGGAGAAAATATTTATAAGCTGGCAAATCTCAGCCAATCCGAGCCTGCGGCAGCGCTCTTTCAGGTTCCACCGGATTACAAGCTCATTGATGTACCGGAAGAAGAGAAGAATGCAAACCGTATTTTGCGTCCCTTTAGCGGGCCCGATCCAATCCCCGGTCCTCCCGTCATTCCCGGCAAAAATTCCGAGGAAGCCGCTTCTGTGTGCGCCGATCTGGCTTCCAGTTCCACAAAAGCGACTCTTGCGGAGCGAATCGAAGATTATTATCTTTCTGCACGGTGTTATCAGAGAACGGGACAGCTTAATGATGCGATGCTTATTTACGCAAAAGCCGAAATTCTTGGCAGGCGGATCGAGGGAAACGCTGCTGCTGCAAAGGCAAGAGAAATTCTAGAGCAGCTATACAGGGCGGTTCATAATAACAGCGTGCTGGGCATCGAAAAAATCTACAGAAAAGCCGAAGAGTCGCTCTCACGATCAGAAAAATAATCATTCGGAATCCGGGTCCGCCAATTTTAAAAGGATGCACATTTTGTGCAGTGGATGCCGGCGAGGGGAAGACTTCCCCAAAACGCGACTTTTAAAAAAGATCCGATCTTCGGCGCCGGAACCTTCTTCCATGGCATCCATGGGCGCAACAGGTCGAAGTCGCGTGTCCTGCTGTCAGGGCTGCGCCGGGCGGCCGGATTCAGGAGCGGCCCGGCCATGAACGTCGTCGCCAATGCCATCGGGACCGTTCGGCGGGACGCCGCGTTTACTTCAGATGAACCGTCTTTTTAAGTTTGATGTCGCCGGCTGAAGCGCCGACCAATATTTCGATATCGCAAAGGTCGTCGTCCCAGGCGTGCACTTTTTCGTTCCAGTACTGCAGGCTTCTCACCGGGATTTCCAGTGTAACCATTTTGCTCTTGCCGGGATTAAGCCCAACGCGCGAAAATGCTTTGAGCTCCTTATACGGCCATTCAACCGACGGGTTTATCCGGTGGACGTACGCCTGCACAACCTCGTCCGCCTGCATCGAACCGGTGTTTTTCAAGTTAAAGGAAATGGCGATTGTATCGTTTTTGCCATAGCGGCTCTTATCGACGGCGAGGTTCGCGTACTCGAACGAAGCGTACGTAAGCCCGTATCCGAACGGGTACATCACCGGCGCCTTTCGGGTGTCGAACCAGCGATAACCGACGAGGGATTCTTCGGAATACAGCGCGGTATCTGGATGGCTGCTCAACAATACCTTTGACATTTCCTCTTTTGCTTTTCCAACCGTATCGGTCTCCGAAACCAAGTTGGCAAAAACATCAACGTATCTTCTTCCTTGCGGATAGTTGCCTAAGGCATAAGCCGGGGAATCTTCCAGTTTTGCCGGAAGAGTAAACGGCAAGCGTCCGCTCGGCGAAATTTTTCCGATAAGCACATCGGCCAGAGCAGTTCCCCCTTCAGTGCCGTTGAACCACGAAACAAGCAAGGCTTTTGAGACGTTCCTGACGACGTTAAGGTCATTGGGAGCGCCGCTTGCCAGCACGGTAATAATGTTCGGATTCACATCAGCAATCTTCTTAATCAGATCGTCCTGTCCCGAAGGCAGGTAAATATTTTCCCTATCACTTCCTTCGGTTTCTACGGCCCGGTTGTTGCCGCCTATAAAAAGAACGATATCCGCCTTTGCCGCTGCATCCACCGCTTCTTTTGCCAGCTTTTGAGCCGCGCTTTCCTTTTCACGTTTTTCTTTTTCGAGTTCTTCAGGCGGTCTTTTCCTGAACCTGTTAGCGGAACCGTAGACGACCGGTTCGTATCCTTTCGCATAAATAATTTCCGCTTTGTCCCCGATCCTGTTTTTCAATCCTTCAAGCGGCGTGACTTCATACAATGTTTTAACGCCGGCGCCCAAACCGCCCGTCGCCATTGTCTGAGTGGCGTTGGCGCCGATAACGGCAATTTTCGTTTTGTTTTTCAGCCGCAGTGGAAGCGCCCCATCATTTTTCAGGAGGACGATGGATTTGCAGGCGACGTTATAGGCCGTTTTCTGCTGGGCCGGCCCTGAAGCGACTTCCTTGTTCGCCTTTTCTGCGGGGACAGGCTTGATGGCCAGCCTGACTCTCAGTATTTCGCGGACGCGCCGGTTGAGGACGTCTTCCGAAACCAGTCCGGATTTCACGGCGTCAAGCAAGGCCTGTCCGAAAAACCGTTTATCGGGCATTTCAACATTCAACCCGTTTTTTATCGCATCCGCCGTGCTGTGGGTCCCGCCCCAATCGGAAATAACCATCCCGGCGAATCCCCATTCATCCCGGAGGATTTTGTTGAGAAGCACGTCATTTTCGGCGCACCACCGGCCGTTCACTTTATTGTAAGCGGCCATGACTCCATAAGCGTCTGCCTCGACCGCCGCGGCTTGAAAGGGAGGCAGATAAATTTCCCGCATGGCGCGTTCCCCGACGATCACATTCACCGTTCCCCGATTGTTTTCCTGATTGTTCAGCGCATAGTGTTTCAGGCAGACCGCCACGCCATTGTCCTGCACCCCTTTCGTGTAGCCGACCGACAATCGCGAGCTTAAAAACGGATCTTCACTCAAATATTCATAGGTGCGTCCGCCTGTTGGAATCCTTTGAATATTGATGGCCGGTCCGAGGAGCATATCCTTGCCCCTCAACCGGGCTTCGCGCGCCATTCCGGCGCCATATTCATACGCCAGTTCAGGGCTCCATGTGGCGGCGAGAGCTGAACCGGTGGGGAAAAACGTCGCCTTGTCATTCTCCAAACCCAGCGGCGTCCAACTGTTCGGCTGCAATTCTTCCCGAATGCCGAACGGCCCATCGGTGTATTTCATGTCGGCAATCCCCAACCGTTCAACTCCCGAGGAAACAAACATGTGTTTTGCGTGAAGCATTCCCACTTTTTCTTCAAGGGTCATCCGCTCGATAAGGCCGTCAATCTCCCCGTCATATTGATGCAATGCCGACTGGCGCGTTGTTTTTGCCGCCCCTCCTGTTATAAGGAGAATAACAATCGCTGAAAGCATCATTGTCTTCTTAATCAGAATCATTTTGTTTGCCTTTCTTTGGAGGCTCTGAGAATGCCGTTGCTCCACAGCCGTCAGGGCAGGCTTGCCGCAGCGCCGGATCGTTCCCGCGATCCTTAAAATACGTTCCGATCATACAGCGGGCGAAAACCGGTTGAAAAAGAAATTTTGTCTCGGATGCGCCGAAATTTCCAAGCTTTTTTGCCTTTTCGCAGCAAAAGGACATTTTTTCGCCGACGGATCAGGGCTTGGATATTTCAGATGTTTGCGGAAGAATGCGGCTGCGGCGCCTTGCGATTCCTATTCTTCTATTCAAGCGCAGGCAATTTGGCTACAATGGCCCCATCTTTTTCGACTGATTTCATTGCATCGAACCGGCTGTCGGCGTGTAGGAGGCTTCCCTCATGACAGGCAAGACGCTGGGCCACTACCAGGTCGCTTCGCGGATCGGCAAAGGCGGCATGGGCGAGGTGTATCAGGCCAAGGATCAGAAACTCGGCCGCGACGTCGCCATCAAGGTCCTGCCTGAAGAGTTTGCAAGGGACGCCGACCGCGTTGCACGATTCCAACGCGAGGCCAAATTGCTCGCGTCTCTCAACCATCCCAACATCGCCGCTATTTACGGACTTGAGGAATCCGGGGGGACGAATTTCCTCGTTCTCGAACTGGTTGAAGGCGAAACGCTCGCGGACCGGATCAAGCGCGGCCCTGTACCGGTTGAAGAGGCGTTGAAATTGGCCCTCCAGATCGTCGAAGCCCTCGAAGCCGCCCACGAAAAAGGCGTTATCCACCGCGACCTCAAGCCCGCCAACATCAAGGTCACGCCCGACGGAATGGCGAAAGTGCTCGACTTCGGCCTGGCCAAGGCTTACGTCGGCGAGAAGGAGCAGGCGGACATTTCGAACTCTCCAACGCTGAGCGACATGGCCACGCAGCAAGGCGTCATCCTCGGCACGGCGGCTTACATGTCTCCGGAGCAGGCTCGCGGCAAGCCCGTGGACAAACGCGCCGACATCTGGGCGTTCGGGTGCGTGCTGTATGAAATGCTGGCCGGCCGCGCCGCATTCGGCGGAAGCGACGCAACCGATATTCTCGCTGCCGTGATTCGCGCGGACCCGGAGTGGAAAAGGCTGCCCGCCAACCTGCATTGGCGACTGCGGGAGCTTCTCGAAAGGTGCCTGATGAAGGAGGCCAGGGATCGATACGATGGCATCAACGACGCCAGAGTCGAAATCCGGAAAGTCATGGCGGATCCCGGAGGAGTTTGGGCGCAGCCGATTGCCGGGACAAAGCCTCTTCGTAAGTTTTGGATTGCAGCAGCCCTGCTGCTGGGAGCGTCTATAGCCGGGACGGCTGTCTGGAAATTGAAGCCGGGCGAAACCCGGCCGCCCGTTCGCTTTGCCTTTGAAACGTCCTACGGCCGGCGTTTCAGCAACATCGGCATCGGCAATGTACTTGCGGCCTCGCCCGACGGCGCTCGATTGGTTTATGCCACGACCGCAGGGCTGTGCATGCGCTCCTTCGATCGATTGGACGACCACCTCGTCGCCGGGACCCAGGGAGACGTGTCGTCTCCATGCTTCTCCCCCGACGGCCGATGGATCGGCTACTGGTCGTTTTCTGAAAATAAATTGATGAAGGTTGCCGTCGACGGAGGAACGCCATTGCCTCTGACGGACGACCGTCCCCTGGGATCTTTGACCTGGAGCGCGGAGAACGAAATTTTATATTCCGGAATGAAAGGGATCATGAGGATTTCAGCCAACGGCGGGAAGCCCGAGACGCTCATTGAGGCCAAAGATGAAATTTACTTTGATCCCTGGCTTTTGCCGGATGGCAAATCCATGCTGTTGACCGTCGACACCAAAGACGGATCCGCGGTCGCCGTGCAATCTCTGGATTCCGGAGAGCGCCGGTTGTTGTTCGCGGGAACAAAAGCCCAATATTTTCCCACCGGCCATCTGGTTTTTATCAGGAACCATGGTCTTTGGGCAGTTCCGTTTTCCTTGGACAAGCTCCAGCCGACAGGCGGAGAGGTGTCCATGGTTCAAGGCATCTATCAATTGGGAGCGCCTCAATGCGCCATTTCCGACTCGGGAACCCTGGTTTATCTGCCGCGACTAGTCGCGAAGGGGAACCGACGCCTCGTCTGGATCCATTCCAGCGGAATTGAAGAAAAACTCCAAACCCCTCCCCGCACTTATTCCAATCCCAGCATCTCTCCGGATGGAACCCGCGTCGCGGTGCAGACAGACAATGAGCAGATTGAAATCTGGGATCTGGTTCGTGAAAACATTTCCCCTCTGACCGCCGACGATAGAGTGCATTTATTTCCTCTCTGGACGCCGGATGGCCGATGGATCGTTTTTACCGGCACAAGCGGCGGGGCCAGCGCCGGCATCTATCGGAAACCCTCCGACGGCGCGGGAGTCGTCGAATGTCTCCATTTGCAGAAGGGCTGGCAGCTTTTTGCTACATCCTGGACGAGCGGCGGGAAGAGTCTTGTGGGATTCAGACAGCGGCCCGCCATCAGAGAACAGGATATTGGAACTCTGCAAATGGAGGACAATCGCGCCTGGCGGCCACTGCTTCAGGAAAGCCATATCGAAACGAATCCCAAGATGTCTCCCGATGGGCAATTCCTGGCTTATGAATCGGAGGAATCCGGCCAGCGCGAGGTCTATATCCGTTCCTTCCCGGACGTCGACAGAGAGCGATTTAAAGTTTCCACCGACGGCGGGAACACTCCCTTATGGTCGCAAGACGGCCGCGAACTCTTCTATCGCAGCGGCGATCTGATTATGGCGGTTGCGTTGGAAACAAAACCAAAACTCCGGGCTGCAAAGCCCAGAGCCCTTTTTCACGGCAAATATTTCAGCAGTTTGGGCCATCAATGGGACATCCACCCCGACGGCAAGAGGTTTTTGATGATAAAAGAGCCTGAATTTTCAGAAACGGAATCCGCGTCAGCCGGCCCGAGCCCGAAAATCATTGTCGTCCTGAACTGGCTTGAAGAACTGAAGCAGCGGGCGCCCGTAAAATGATCGAGAAGACGCCGGGCCATTTCTTTTATCGTTGCGAGTCCATGACGCCTGAGAATCAGGGCCTATGCATCACGCCGCCTTTTCTCCGGGGATCCGGCGATCAAACCCATTATGGACATATTTAGGCAAAGCAGGTCGAAAAACAGTCGACTGGCTTTGCCGGCGTCCGCATCGTTGCCCTGGTCTATATCGCGCCGGATTGAATCGTTTCATCAGGGCGCTTGCCACACAACGCTGCCATCCTTTCCCAATAATGTCAGCGATGCGGCGGATCGGGCATGGGTCCCGCCTTTGCCCGAAGCTTTCCCGTTACCGGCATGGTAGAATAGCCTTGCACTTGTCCTAATCTCTAATTTTCAGCGAACTGGAAGTCAGAAGCGTATCGGCTTCCCCTTTCTGCAGGAAAATATGTTCAGGACGCATGGATAACATCGATCGACTGTTCATTATGGCCATAGTGGACTCGTCAAGCATGGATCCCATGAGCCCTTCGCCGTTCTTGAAAGCGATCGAAGCTCCTATTTCGCGAACTACAAGGTCAAACCGCGGCACGCCGTCCCGGCTGCATATCATTCCTTCCGGCCTGATCGACGTAGAGTACCTGCCGCCCAGGGAAAATTCCGATGCGGCAATAGTGGCCTTTTCGGCTTCACGCCCTGACTTGGCGCTGAAGACAAGAGACTGGGGAGTGAGTCTGGCGCTGCTGTCTCCATCCCTCAAGACTATTTCCCGTGCTTCTATCCGGTCCTTTCTGCTTTCAGTCTTTTGGGGGAGGACATACCCCATCGTCAGAAGCCCTCCCAGACACAGGCACAGCCCCGACACTAGCGCCTGCATTCGCTTGTTCTGCCGCTCGAGGTTCTCGATTCTTTGAAGCAATGGGTCGTTCATAATGATCTCCTGCACAAAGGGCATGAAGACATGCGCAAGTTGGGATGCAGTCCGTTAAGAAACCCTATAGGATTGTGATATGCCGCTGCGCCAAAGCGTAAATGCTATTCATTGACAGATTCTAAGCCAGAAGCTCCTGCGCCCTGATCAATCTTTTTCGGACCTCGACTCCATGGGGGCACCGGATAGCGCAATCGGAGCAATCGCCGCAACTGACGGCGCGGATTTCATCCGGCAGACGCAAAAAGCTCATGTGCGCCTGCCGGAAGTCGCCGGCGAAATCATAATAGGCAAGGCCCCGCAATTCATCGGCGACCGGGACTCCCTTCGGGCATTTGCCTTTGCACTCATAGCACATTCGGCAATAGAGCGGACGGATCTCCTCGTTTCGCGCAAAAAGGATTTTCTCGTCCTGAGCAGTATAAGGCTCCGTCATGGCCCGGAAGTTCATCTCGACCTGCTCCAGGTTGTCTGCATAAGGCACGGTGGTCGATATGTCGGCATTTTTCAAAACCCACTTGACGGCTGCCAGCGGCCCCTCGTTTGTCAGCGTTTTTCTCCCTTTTGGGGGAGGCCCGAATCCTGCCATGGACATCGCGACGACCACTTTCATTGCTACTATGCCGATTCCCGCTTCATGCAGCCTGTGCAGAGTCGCATTGCGGTCGGAGCCTATCGGGTAGCTGTAGGTGGTTTGCACGACATCGTGTTTCCCGAGCTTGATGATCTTGTCCGCGACAGTATTGATGTCGTGCGTGCTGATTCCGATGAAACGCGTCTTGCCCTGCTTTTTCAGCATTTCCTGGGCTTCGACCGCCTCGTCGGTAATTGCATCCGGCGTGTCTCTGCCGTGCAGATGCCAGATGTCGACATGATCGGTCCGCAGCGCCTTGAGACTCTCGTCCATTTCCCGCAAAACTTCCGCTTTGGTCATTCCATCGGCTTTGCTGGCCAGAATAATTTTATTTCTCCTGGACTGGAGCGCGGCCCCGGTGATTTCTTCGCTTTTGCCCTTTTCGTAAGTGCGGGCAGTATCGAAATAGTTGACGCCCAGATCTGCTGCACGAACGAGGACGGCGGGATCGGGGATAAGGCCAACGCCGCAGCCGACTCCGGACACTTGCAGGCCGGTATTGCCGAGCGCCCGATAGCCCGTTCCGCCGGCGGATTGGCCAAAGCCGTCCGGAGAATGAGTTGCGACGATTCCCGCAACGGGCAAAGCGAGTCCGGCCTGCAGGAATTTCCTGCGCGATGAATCGAACTCCATATAGAGCTCCTTTCATGAGAAGGCTTGAAATTCCTAAGGGCCGTCATCAAGCCTCAAAAAATCTTATGCGTCCGAAATTATTGAATAAATCCGTTGGTCGCTGCGCCTCTAATTTTAATTATAGTCAAAACTTCTATCGGCGGCACGGAAAATCCATTGTAATTTCGAAACGCCGGAAGCAGCATGCTTTTTGAAGCGCCGGCGTCTCGCCGGCCGCAACCTCCCGGCAATCAAGCCGTGCTGGGAGCGCCGGCGTCTTGCCGGCTGCAACTACACGGCTATCGAAACGATTCGAGGAAAACGGGATTGCAGCGCATCGATTCAATGGCTTGCTTACGCTAATCGTTACGTGCGGCCGGCGAGACGCTCCCAGGCTGTTGCGCGCCGACATGCGGACGCCGCCGGTGAATCGCCGGCTGCAGCCGCGGAGCGGCGAAAGGCATGTCTGGCGCCCTTCCAGGGCTTCTTATATTTCGTCTGCTGACCGGGGGCTCGCTCCGCTCGCACCCCGGCTATTTTCTGATCGCCGCTTCGCGGCTCAAAAACGCCATGCTGGCGGCAATCGAGCCGCGCCGGGAGCGCCGGCGGCTCGCCTGCGTGAGCCGCGGAGCGGCGATGGACAGCAGCCGGGGGCGAGCGTTTTTTGCGAGCCCC
>CAZXSV010000054.1:0-28964 GCA_964642735.1 uncultured Acidobacteriota bacterium | reverse complement strand
AGGTGGGCCAAAATAAAGTTCCGCAAATGGGCCAATTATGATTGCCGAAACCAACAGTAGGGACAATACCCCTTCCGTTGTTGAAGCCTTCAAGAGCAGTCTCCCGATAACTTATTTAAAAGAGGAGCAGATTGGCTTTTATGGGAAAAGCCACGCGCTGAACCGGGCGATCGATCACGGCGGATTGGGGGAATTGACTGCTGTCCTAGACGATGATATCAGCGTTGATCAGGGGTGGTTCCAGGGGGTCCGGAAAATCAGCGGCCGTTTTCAGGAAGCTGATGTCTTCGCAGGAAACACACGGATTCTTTGGCCTGATCAGGACACTCCTGCATGGGCCCTAAACTCCAAAATCCGATCATGGATGTTTTCCGCAGTGGACTACGGGGAAGAAGACAGGCCGCTTGCGGATGGAATGTGGTTTTCAGGGAACCATTTCTGGTTTCGATCAAGCGTTTTGAAAAGAAATAGAAGGTTCAATGACCTTTGGCTTACTGAGCCGGATTTTATGCTACAACTGGTTGAGGAGGGATTTGCCGGCAGGTCCAGCCCGGAAGCGTTGGTTTGGCACCGGGTACAGCCTTCGCTATTGGATCAAAACATTGCCCGAAAGAGGGCCATCCTTGTGGGGGTATCGTTTGCCAGGATTAGAATCCAGCCCCCCAGGACCAAGGTAAAACATTCTGCTCTTTTAAAGCGGCACCCCCTCTCCGGCCGTTTGTTTTGTTATGGTAGTGCCTTGCTTTGGTATTCCCGGCTGCTCCGGACCCGGTTTGGCCAATCGGGGGATGATAGATTTGCCTGGGAACTTGTCTGTTTGGAAAGGTTTTCAAATTATAAAGAATTATTTAGCTTGGCTGATAAAATCGCTGTTTATTCAAACGGAATTGCCTGGAAACTGGCCGGCTTTCTTCCAAGGCTGGAAAAATTTCCCATAAGCGAAAGGATATCGAATAGCCCACCGGCTCGAATCTAACGTAAATGCGCTCGATTCGAAAAAGAATTCCGTGAATACTTAAAGATGGCCAGTTCCACAGCGCCGGACCGCGCCAGCGAAAGATAAGGGACAGCCAAAAAGCTGTCCCTTATCTTTGGATTGAAGGAAGGGGCGCCCCTGATTTTTAAACCGCGCGACTGCGGTTCAGGCTGCTGCCAGGCTATTCGATCGGTTCAAGGGGCCAGCCCATTGACGCCGCATTAGGCCCGACGATTGACAGGATGAGGTCCACTTTGCCGTCTCTCATCCGGAACATGTGGCAATCGACAAGACCCCTGCCGGTAGGATTCCCCTCATTCGCGGACGCGCCGCCGCCAAATGCCATAAATGCGATGGAAATGCCTTTTTCAGTGTCCACCCACACGCGCCGCGGTCCATGGTTCATGCTCACGCCGATTCGCTTCCTGAAAGTCACCGGCGAACAGTCGTGATCTGACGCTGTCGTCAGGAAGCCGTTCTCCCAGCGGTCGCATTTTTCAGCGAAGGGGACGCTGACCGTCGAGTTTTCAGCAAACAGATCGAAATAATGATTGGCCGCATCCGCCAGCACCTTGCGCGGCGTCCGTTTCTCGGGTGGAAGGATTGTCTCCCAGTCCTGATCTTTTGTTTTCAGCACGTTTTCTGCGTTGAAGGCGAAATCGTTCTCCCGCGCAACGATTGTTTCAATTTCGGCGATTTTGCCTTTTTCCACTTTAAATCGGGATGCGAACAGGATCGGCCGGACTTTTCCCTCTTCGGGCATTGTTTTCGGTCCACCGAACATGCCGCCAATTCCGCCGCCGGGAGCGCCGCCGGCCGCCGATTTGGGAGCGCCGCCGCCAGTCATGCCGGCGCCTCCTCTAGTCATGCCGCCGCCACCGAATCCGCCCGCGCCTCCCGATGAAGAGCTCCCAACGGTTTTAGAGCTGAAGGGTTCTTCTATTACCGAAATAGTGGCCACAACGCATTTTTTGGTATCGATCAAGGTTCGTCTGAGCAGCGGTTTGCCTGCAGTTTCCCAAAAGCCTTTTCCAACGTCTGTTTTAACGCCGTTTTCAGTGAATTTCACGGTGGAAGCAAGCGGCAGACCGGATGTCTTGTGTTCCTGAAGGGACACAAAGAACTTGTCCGCTATTTTAGCAAGGTCTTCCCGGGTGCAACTGTCTTTTTCTGCCTGAGCATTTGAGACCGCAGCACATACGAATGTTAGAAAGCCAACCGTCAGAAAATATAGCGCCATTCGTTTCATCTTTGAGTCCTCCCGAACAATCCAGTCCGACAGAAAAGGAAAGCGGTTAGAATGAATGAACATGTTTTCCAGAAAACTTGTTCTCTATCGGAGCTGCAACGGTTTTCGACAATCCGCAAAAATGGAAGAAGCTCCCTTCAATCAATAGAGAACAATCCGATCGTAGATCAGACCAACCGGTTTGAGAAGGGAAATTTGCGCGAAATTCGGAAAATTTCTTGACTCGCCATCCCGTTCTGCTGCCGAATCACCTTTTAAGGAGTTCGATCTGCCCTTTTCGGGCGAAATCGATGGCTTCGCCGAGAATGCGCGCCGTCTCCTGCGGCGCGTGAAATCCCATGGAATTTTCAGCATTCACGAAATCCACGCGCCACTGGGCTTTTCTTTGAAGTTCACGAGCGGATCGCAGATCCCCGTCCTTCGCCCCTGAACGGCCGGCGTCTGCGGCCGCGTGGATAAGATCGACGATTGCATCTTCCGCCCGAAGCATCAGCTCGTGATTCACTTTCTGGATGGCGTCGACTCGGGCTTGTATCTCCTGTTCCGGAAAGCGGTGGCAGACCTGGCAGGAGGCGGCAATATTGAGCAAGGGGCTGCGCACCCAGTGATCGCTGATTTTGATCGCTCCTTCGCGCCGATAGGGCATATGGCAGTCAGCGCAGGCGACTCCGCTGCCGGCATGGATGCCCTGGCTCCATAATTCAAATTCGGGGTGCTGGGCTTTGAGCGCCTCGGCGCCGGAATCTGCATGGCGCCAGTCGAAAAAGCGCTGACCGTCGCTGAACCGGTAGCCGTCGTAATAGGCCTCGATCTGTTCAACTTTCAGCCCATTATTCCATGGATAGAACAGAGTCGTTTTAGGGCCGCAGTAATACTCCACATGGCATTGGGCGCAGACCAGAGTGCGCATCTCCTGTCGCGAAGCCATTTTATTGGCATCGTAGGGGATCGAACGCGCTCCTTTTCGCCATTTTTCGATCGAAGGGAGCGGAAGCGCCGTTGCGGTGGATTCGGCGAGCTTTTGAACGCCCAGAAGAAAAGCAGGGCGCGTGACGCGAAGCTGAAGCGATTGCGGGTCGTGACAGTCGATGCAGGCGACGGGCTGCTCGACGAGTTTGGTCGCCTCCTGATAGGGGAGAGCGCCGATGATTTCAAATCCTTTTATCAACTGAACGTATCCGTTTGCGCCGGTCAGCGGGTCGTCCAGCGAACCCGGAGCGCCGGACTCGAGGCCTTTTTTCCTGTATGCGATGGTATTGGAAGCGTGGCACTGCAGGCAGGCGCCGGACTGGCGGAACGGCGGTTGCACGCGTTTGGTTTCCCGCTGGTCGGAAAGCATATACGCGTGGCCGCGGCGGACCCGGTAGTCCGCGCCGAAGGCATAGCCGGAAAATATCGTCTTCAATCGAGGATCCTGCTTCAGTTTGTCGGTCGACAGTGAATCGGAACCGCCGCCGCCATAGAGAGTGCCGGTGCGCTCGGAGGTTTGCAGATAAGCGTCGTACTGCCGGGGGAAGTTCTTGCCCCACTCGGCGGGATCGATGGTCCGATCCGAGAGGTCGACGATCTTAAAAACCGTCTGTTTAGCCTCTTCCTTGCGGTTTTTCAGGTTCTCGAGCAGCAACAGGATTCCGGCGACGGCGGCTGCGACGACAAGGACGACTAAGGAGTAGACAATGTTTTTTTTCATATCCAATGCTCATCGGTTGGGTCCGTGACCGACATTGACATGGCAGCGGACGCAGTAAAGTTCCTCATCTTCAATGAAGGGGTGCGCGGTGATTTCACGCACGAATTCCCGGTGGCAATAGAGGCAATTGGCATGGAGCACGGCGGCGTTGACCGGCCGGATGCGAATCGGCTCGTGAAAATTTTGCAGCGTAAACGCCTGAGAATGGCGGTATCCGTTGCTCGCCTTCGTGAGCCATTTCCCCAGGAAATTTTTCGGCGCATGGCAGTCGTTGCACACGGCGAACGCGTGATGGCTGGCTTTCTGCCAGCTGTCGAACTGATCCCGCATGATGTGGCATTGGACGCAGGCGTTCGGATCGTTGGAGAGGTAGGAGGCTCCTTTGGCGTAATAAAAAGTGTAGCCGCCGGCGCCCAACAAAGCTCCCGTCAAAATCGACAGCAGAACCCTCACGCAAGATCTCCGGATGCAATGGCCGCACTTCTATCAAAGCACAATGTTGCGTCCCGATACAAGCCGGCAAAAAGAAAGAGCTCTGAAGAAAGGATTTTTCCCTTCCTTCGGGGCTTTTTTTCTTTCATGCGCCGCAATTTGCGTGATTTCGGAAAGGTTTTTATCCCCTCTTTCCAGGCGCGGCATATCCTGATTCTCGGACAGGCGCGGGGCGGTTTTGCCGCCGGGCCGCCATATCTTTTGATCGCCATGGACCACTTGTGATAGAAATGCGCTTGTTTGAATCCAAAAAGAACGGTTTCGAGACGCGGCGAGGCGTGCGATGAAACAAATATTGGAGATCTTGCCGATCCATTCGACTATCCCCTGAATGATTCTCTGAAATCCTAAGGGGAAGAATTTATTCGCTTTTGACAGAGGAGATTCCGATGGCCCAAGAGGATGTTCAGCCGGCAGAATATCAGTTTCCTAGAAAACAGGTCGTATGGGGATTGGTGGCAATTTTCGCAGTCTATGGAATGATGGCCTATTCGGTACAGACAATGACGATCGCCCGGCCCAAGATAGCCGCCGACCTGGACGGTTTATCCCTGTATGCGTGGTCCGTATCCATTCCCTCGCTGATCATGGCCCTGGTGACCATCATATTCGGGAAGTTTTCGGATATGTACGGCCGGCGCATCATGCTGATGATCGCGCTCATTGCATCCTTTGTCGGAACGGTCCTAAGCGCCCTCAGCCCCAACTTCATATTTCTGATTGCAGCCAGCGCGATCGCGGCCCTGGGCGCCGGGGCGATCATGCCGCTGGTTTTTGCCGTTGTCGGCGACCTGTTTCCACCCTCCCAGCGCAGCAAATGGGTCGGTCTGCTGAATATACCGCTCGGCGTATTCACCCTGATCGGCCCCGCGCTGGGCGGCTATGTTGTGGACGCCCTGAACTGGCGCTACCTGTACTGGATGTCGGTCCCTTTGCTCGTTGTCTGCCTGCTGACCGTGCCGATGGGGGTCCCGTCGCTGGCGAACCGGGATTCGAGCCGTAAAATCGACGTCAAGGGCTGCATGCTGGTGGCGCTGGCCGGTTCGACCACAATCCTCGGTTTTTCTTTTGCCGATAAACACCCCTGGGTATCGTTCCATGTTCTCGGCCTTCTTCTCATTTCTCTGGTCTGCTGGATTCTGTTCCTGCGGGTGGAATCCGGCGCCAAAGAACCCGTCCTGGACCTGATCGTTCTCCGCAACAGCTCTTTCAGCCGGGTTGCCCTGGCCACATTCTTTTCATCCTTCGGAACGATGGGGATGATGATGTACTTTCCCATGTTCCTGCAGGGCGTTCAGGACATCTCCACATTTCACAGCGGAATCATTACGACCCCCTACGGCGTATTAACCGCATTCATGGGAGTGCCGGTCGGGTACCTTGTCGCCCGGTCCGGCCGCTTTAAATGGATGTATGTCGCCGGCTACGGCATCCTCGCCTTCAGCATGTTCGGGTTGATTTATTTCAATGCCGGCGCCTCCACGGTTGGACGGAGTATGGAAGACGTTGTCCGGCGGATTGTGACGGCGGTCATGGCCGTATTTGGTTATGACGCCATACCGGCAATCAGTCCGGTCTTTGCCTGGAGCATTCTGGTGGCGCTGCTGGCCGGGTTCGGCTATGGCGTCATACCGACCATCAATACCATCGTGGTTCAGAATGCCGTTCCCAAGAGATTGATGGGCGCGGCGATGGGCGCCATCTTTTTCTTTCTGATGATGGGATCGGCGATATCCCCCGCCATCCTGGGTTCGACCATGAACGTCATGTATACAAGAGCCCTCTCTCGGTCCCTGCCGCAAGGATTGCAGGATATTGCAGATGAAAAGATTATGAATGCCCTGGACGATCCCCAGGTTCTTCTGTCGGGAACCGCCCTGGAAGATCTCAGCAAAAGCTTTCAGAAGAAAGGGGGCAACGGTCCGCAATTATTCCAGCAGACGGTGGAATCGATCCGCCATTCTCTGGAAACCGGGTTGCGCAGGATATTCTGGATCGGCGCGATTATGACGCTGCTGTCGTTTCTCATAATCTGCACGATTCCGGGGAAAACCACCGGAGGCGACGGGCAGTAAGGGCCTGGCAATGAATAAAGGTTGCATTTTGGCGCGAGCGCCGGGCGGACAGATACGCATCGCCGCGACGGGGGCGATGCGGCGTCATCGTCGCGTCGCGGCAACAAAGCAGATGCCCGCCCGCCGCCGCGCGCCTTTGGGCTGCGGCCCGCAGGGCTGCTAAGCGATGGGATTCTGCCATCGCAAATCAGCAAAACGGGCAAAATCGGAATCGCAGCTCATAAGAGTCAGCCCATGCTCCATGGCTAGCGCCGCAAGATGCGCGTCCGGAATCAGGTTGCCGACTACTGCCGGATCTTTCAGTAGCCTTGACATGACAGCGGCATGCTCATCCGCAGGCACAGGAATCCAAACATTGTCGAGACTGAGCCAAGTTTGAACCAGCGACCATGCCTGGCTGTTTGAAAGCGGTTCACTCAAAATCCGCGCATTGGTGCTGAGCCGTAAAAAGGCGACAATCGATTCCCACGGGATCCCGACGGACTCGCCGCCGCGAAGCGCTCCGAGAAACCATTTGTGCGCCCTGGCATGTTGGTCAAAAGCGCGAAGCGACGCGTAAAGAAGCAGATTGGCGTCAACCAGGATCATAGCCGCCCCTCTCCCTCCGCTACTGACAACAACTCCGCCACGTTATCGGCCGAGCCAATCAACGCTTTGCCGCCGGAATAGACCGGCAGCTCGAAATCAGCCTGCCGCGCGGGACGAAGCTCATGTCGGAGCCCATTCCTTATCGCGGCGTTAACCACCTCTTTAAGCGTTCCCCTCCGCTTCCGCATGGCTTTCCTGATAAGAGCCGCGACGTCGTCGTCCAGGGAAAGCGTTGTCCTCATAAGTCCCCTCCAGGATGATGCTTTAAGCATATCATTTATGATGCTCTGATGTCTATACTGATTATCCGGAACCCACGGGCGCCGGGGCGGTTTTGCCGCCGGCCCGCCATATCTTTTGATCGCCATGGACCGATTGTGATAGAAATGCGCTTGTTTGAATTGAAAAAGAACGGTTCCCAGACCTGGCGAAGCGTGCGATGAAACAAATATTGGGGATGATTGAAACCAGAGTGCTTCGGATGCTGGTCGGGGCGGCCGAAGCCGTGTTCAGCGCCGGGAGCGCCCGGTTTCAGGGCGGCGGCATGGGCAGCGACGAGACGAACGGGGGAGAACGCCCCAATCCGTCGCCGAATCCTGCGAGTAAACGTCGGGCATTCCCTGAAAAGGCGGGTGGCGAGTGAATTTTTTAGCATTCGATCTTGGCGCCGAAAGCGGACGGGCGATCCTCGGCCGGCTCCGGTCGGGGACGCTGGACATCAGCGAAATCGGTCGTTTCGCGAATGAACCGGTTCAGTGCGGGGGCCATCTGCATTGGGATATTCTCCGTTTATGGCATGAAATAAAAAAGATATTCGAATCCTGCCCGCTTCCCAAACTCGAAAGCGTTGGAATCGACGCCTGGGGCGTCGATTACGCCCTTTTGGGCGAAAGGGGCGGACTGATCGAGAACCCCTATCATTATCGGGATTCCCGCACCGCGGGAGTCATGGAGGAGGTTGTCGCCAGAGTCTCGCGTGAAAAAATTTATTCAATCACCGGGATTCAATTCCTGCCGTTCAATACGCTGTATCAGCTCTATGCCGCTTCCCGAAATACGCCGAAACTGCTGGAAGCGGCCGAAGGGCTGGCGACGATTCCCGATTTGCTGAATTACTGGCTTTCCGGCAGCCTGGCATGCGAGTACACCAACGCCACGACCACCGGGTTTGTCGATGCCAGGACCCGCAATTGGGCCACAGGGCTGTTGGACGAACTCAATCTTCCGGCCCGGCTGCTCAAGCCCATTGTCCAACCCGGGACAGTCCTTGGCGGACTTAAAAGCGAAGTATCCTCTGCCTTGTCCGGCACGCCGGTGGTTGCGCCGGCTTGCCATGACACGGGGTCCGCGGTCGCCGCGCTGTCTTTTTCCGGCCAAAGCGCGTTCCTCAGTTCCGGGACGTGGTCTCTGTTGGGGGCGGAGCTTCCGGCGCCGGTCATAACTCCGGAAGCGATGAACCTGAACTTTACGAATGAAGGGGGCGTATGCGGGACGGTCCGCCTGCTGAAGAACATCGGCGGGCTGTGGCTGCTGCAATCGTGCCGCAAACGCTGGGCGGCTTCCGGCCGGAATTATGCTTACGAGGATTTGATGGAAGCCGCGGCGGACAACCGGTCCGGATTCGTCTCGCTGTTTGATCCGGACCACCATTCTTTTTTAAGTCCCGAAGATATGCTTTCGGCGATCTCCGAATATTGCCGGCGCACCGGCCAGCCGGCGCCTTCGGGGCCTCCGGCGTACGTTCGGTCGATCCTGGAGAGCCTTGCTTTCAAATACCGTTGCGTGCTGGACTCGCTGGAAGAATTGGCGAAAGTGCGGTTTGAGGAAGTGCGAATCATGGGCGGCGGATCCAGAAACCGGCTGCTGAACCAGTTCACGGCAGACGCAACCGGGCGGACAGTCGTCGCGGGCCCCGCGGAAGCCGCGGCGCTCGGCAACATTGCCATGCAGATGCTGGCGACCGGCGCGGTGGCGTCGCTTGGCGAGGCGCGCCGGATCATCGACCGTTCATTCCCGGTGGAAAGATTCGAACCGTCGGCCGCGGATCTTTGGAACGCGCAGCGCCAACGTTTTCAAAGTTATGTCCAGTCCTGAGACGGCGAGCTTTTTCCCCGAACTGCGGGCTTGTGCGCCCGCGGGAAGCGAACAGGCCCCGGCGGCGCTTCGCGGCTCAGGACCGGCGGCCATGCGGCCATGCAAATTGAAGGGGAGGAGGATCCTTTGAAAAAAGAAAGCATTGCAGCGGCGTACAAAATTGCGAAAGAGCAATACGCGGAGCGCGGTGTGGACGCCGACGCCGCGCTCCAGCGGCTGGAAACGATTCCCGTTTCCATTCACTGCTGGCAGGGAGACGACGTGGCCGGCTTTGAAACTCCGGGCGCGGAGCTTTCCGGGGGAGGGATTCAAGCCACCGGCAATTATCCGGGCAAGGCCCGCACCATAGACGAACTCCGCGGCGATATGGAAAAGGCGCTCAGCCTTATTCCCGGCCGCCATCGCCTGAATCTGCACGCCTGCTACCTCGACAACGGAGGCGTTTTTGTCGATCGGGACGAGATAGAGCCCAGGCACTTTCAAAGCTGGATCGACTGGGCGAAGCTCCACAAGCTCGGAATGGACTTCAATCCGACTTTTTTTTCGCACAAGAAAGCGGAAGGCGGCTTCACGCTCAGCCATCCGGACAAGGGCATCCGTGAATTCTGGATCGGGCACGGCGTCGCGTGCCGCAAGATCAGCGCCGAAATGGGCCGGCAGCTGGGTTCGCCTGCGGTCGCCAATTTCTGGGCGCCCGACGGGTACAAGGATATGCCGGTCGACCGCGCCGCCCCCCGGGAGCGCCTGGCGGACTCCCTGGATAGGATATTTGAAGAAAAAATCGATCCGAAGGTTCATCTGGATGCCGTGGAATCCAAGCTGTTCGGGATCGGGGCCGAAAGCTACACCGTCGGATCCCACGAGTTCTATATGGGCTACGCGGTCTCCCGCCAGAAGCTTCTGTGCCTGGACTCGGGGCACTTCCACCCCACCGAGATGATCTCTGAAAAAATATCTTCCGTGCTGATGTTCTGCCCGCAGCTTCTGCTGCACGTCAGCCGGCCGGTTCGCTGGGATAGCGACCATGTCGTCATTCTGGACGACGAGCTTCAGGCCATAGCCAGGGAGATTGTCCGCAGCGGACAGATGCATCGAATTCACCTGGGACTCGACTTTTTCGACGCCAGCATCAACCGCGTCGCGGCCTGGGTCCTCGGCGCCCGAAACATGCTGAAGGCTCTGCTGATCGCCTTGCTCGAACCCTTCGACGCATTGAAGAAGCTGGAGGCGGCCGGGGATTACACGCAGCGACTGGTTTGGATGGAAGAGCTGAAGACCCTGCCGTGGGCGGCGGTCTGGAACCTCTACTGCGAGCGACACGACGTTCCCGCCGGGATGGATTGGATCGGGGAAGTGAAGAAGTACGAAGCGGCTGTTTTGTCCCGACGCTAGCCCGCAGAAAAAGCAACTGGCGGATTTCTTCACGGACAGGCGCCGGAGAAATCCATCTTCATTTTTCACGCGTTTCGACGTCCGACGAATTCATCCAGGCGATCCGATCCCAGGTTCCATCGGGCTTCCGGCGGCAGATACGGCCCGCGCGGCGGATGTGTTATTTCACTTGAATTGGATTCGCCGGTTAGATCAATATCTCTGCAGCGAACGCATTCAAAGCGCAACCGCAGACATGCAAAAGGGAGCCCGGCATGCCCGAAGATTCTCGACGCATTATCCAGGCGCTTTTAGCCAGCAACAATAAGGAGGATTTGCGTCAGGGATTGGAAATGCTGAAGCGGGAGATTCCCGGCGCGGATGTGGATGAGGCCAGAGAACTTTTTGAAATCCTATCTGCATTATTTTACCTCGATCCCATCGAGCGTCCGGATCTGGCGCCGCTATTGGATGAAGCGCTCAATTTGGTGGCCGGATTCGGCCGATGGGCAATCCCTGATCTTCTCGAGAAGTTTGACGGCTGCGATTTCAAACTGCAAATGGTCGTTGCCAACGCGCTTGGGCGGATCGGCGCCGATGCCATCGAACCCATGGTCCAGGAGTTTCACCGGACTTTTGACAGCGACCGGCGCGTGTTCATCACCTACGCGCTGGGAAAAATAAAATCGCCGCGGATAGCGTCCGCCGCGCCTGTGGTGCTTGAAGCAGCCCGATCGTCCTACATGGAGCTTCGCGACACCGGCACGCGGTCGATCGGCAAGATCGCGGAATCGATTCCGGCCGGATCTCTTCCGGAGGATTTGCGGCGCGGACTTGTTGAACAGTTGCTGAAAAACATCGCCAGTGAAAGCGCGGGAGTCCGGTCCAAAGCCATACGCAGCCTGGGCAAGCTTGCCAGATTCGGGCATCTCAGTTCCGAAGAGAAGGGGGACCTGAAGAACAGGTGCGAGCGGATCCTGGGCCGCGATGAAAGTTTCGAGTGGGACAACGCTTACATAGTCCGCCGTGAAGCGGAGGAGGCGCTGCGATACGCCGGCCTGGGCGCCGCGAACTGACAGACGGATTTTTGGGAAAACGGGAAGCGCGCGTTTTATTGCGCGCTCAATTCGATCTGATGCGCTTGCAGCGTGCGGGCGGTGGCGCGGTCCATGTTGGCGACGGCTTCCGCCAGGTCTGCGCGCGCCCGGACTTCGCCGCTCCGGGCGGCGATGTAGCCCGCCTGGCGTTGAAAGACCAGGAACATGGTTGAAGTCCCGGCCTGGAACTGCCGCTGTTCGCTGGCGTACTGCTCTTCTGCGGCTTTCCGGGCGATGATCGCGGCGTCATGCCGCACCCTGGCAGAATTCCACTGTTCCACGGCGTTGCGAACGTCCGCTTCCACCAGCATCTCCAGCTGTTTTTTGACGATAACCAGCCGGCGGCCTTCCGCAGCCGCATTGGCGGCGTTTCCCGCCGCCGAGCGATTCCTCAGCGGCAGCGATATCGAAATCCCGATTTTCGCGGTCGGGTATCTTCCCTCCCAGAGGTTTGAAAGCGACTGGCCGTTGCCTCCGAGCAGATGCGGCGGGACGCTGCCCATCGGGAAATTGCCGAATGGATTCGCCGCGGCCATATCTCCGGCTAGGCCGGCGGAAGCGAACGTCGCCACCGCGTTGATCTGCGGTTTCGACTGATCCCGGTAAAACCGCAAGTTCATTTGATTGATGTCTATGTTGATGGAGTTTTCGGCGAGTTCCGGCCGCGACGCCAGCGCCCGCGCAATCGCCTCTCCAAGAGCCGGCGGCGCAGTATCGGGATCCATTGAGGTTTCGGGAATCAGGGCCGCATTCCACAAGGGATTGTCCCGGCCGCTCGCCATCATCTGTTTCAGGTTGTTTTCGGCGGCAGTGAGCGTCTGTTGCGCGGCGGCCGCGGATTGCTGAAACGTCGCCACCTGCGTCTGCGCGGCGACGACCTCGATGGGGGCCAGCAGGCCTTGCTCGGCCTGCCTACGGTTGCTTTCATATTGCTCCACAGCCAGGCGCACCGCTTCCTTCTGAACCTCGAGGTTCTGCCACGCGTAGGCAAGCTCCCAGTACAGCTCGACCGCCCGCGTCACTCTTTCGATCGCCTTCAGTCTCAACTGTTCGGCGCTCAAATCCTTATTTCTGCGCGCCACCCTCAGCGCCCGCCGGCCGGCGTCGATGCGCAGGCCGCGCCATAGAGGCTGGGTGAGATCCAGGGTCAGGGATGTCGGATACTGGGGATTCAGCTGGCTGAACGTGCTGTCGCTTATTTGTCTGGAATCGGAAAAGGACAGGCTGTAGGAGGCGCCCAGCCAGGGGGAATTGCCGCTGATCTTCGGCTTGAAGACCAATTCCTTGTTGGTCAATCTTCCGCTGCTGGATCCGCCGATAGCGGAGGCGATTGCGACGGAAGCTTTCGATCGGGAAGCTTCGAGACTGAACACGGGGTCGAAATTGCCTTTTGCCGTTTGAATGCCGTAGCCTGCCTGGTCCAGCGAAATATTCGAAATGGCCAACTCCGGATCGTTGGCCAGCACCTGTTCGACGACCTGTTTCAGGGTGATCCGGCTCTCGCTTTCGATCCCGACGCGAGGCTGCATCCTGGCCTCCTTCAGAGGCTCGACGGCGACGGACCGGGATTGAGCCGGGGTTTGGGCGAGAGAGGCTGCAACCGTGGCGGCGAGGATCAGAGCCGCGGCAGCGCTTTTCACCGCTCGTTTGTTTGGCCAGCGGAGGAAGCGGACGGATCGGATCCAGGCGCCCAGATCTTCCCAGAGGGAATAAAAAACGGGAACGGCCAGAAGCGTCAACGCCAGGCAAAGAGTCTGGCCGCCGGCCACCATCCATCCTATCGAATGATTCGTGGCCGCGCCGGCGCCCCGCGAGATCAGCAGTGGAATCATGCCGCAAACGAGCGCCATCGTTGTCATCAGGATGGGCCGCAGCCGGTCTCTGTTCGCCTGCAGGATGGCTTCGTAGCGGCTCATGCCGGCGGCTCGAAGGCCGTTCGTGTGGTCGATCTGGAGGATGGCGTTCTTCTTGACAATTCCAAACAGAAGCAGCAATCCCAATCCCGACATGATTGTGACGCTTTGGCCCGTGACCAGCATGGCAAACAGTCCGAAAGGAATGGCCAGCGGAAGCGTGATCAGGATGGTTACCGGGTGGATGAACGACTCAAATTGAGCGGCCAGCGCGATGTACATGAAAATAAACGCCAGCGCAAAGGCGACTGCAAAATTGTAGCCTGCTTTGCTCATCTCGCCGGTCATGCCGGTGGCGCCGCCCTTGTAATCCGGATCCATGTTGAGTTCGCCGATGAAGCGTTCGAAGCTGGCTACGGCCGTGGATTGAGATCCGCCGGGCATGAGGTTCCCTGTGATTTCCACGATGCGCTGCCGGTTGAGCCGTTCGATGGAAGAGGGGCCGGAACTGCTGCGGGACCGCACGATTTCGTTCAGCCCGACCGACCCGACTTTGGAGGAGGCCACCGTCAGTTTATCAAGGCCTTCAATCGATCCGCGGAACCGTTGTTCGGCTTGAACGACCACGTCATACTGGTCTTCGCCGGCGTTGAACGTGCCGGCGGTTTGTCCTGCGACAAGCGTATTCAGCGCCTGTTGGACGCTCTGCACCGAAACGCCGAGATCGGCGGCCCGCGCCCGGTCGATGTCCAGCTGCACTTCCGGCTTGCCGGAGCGCAGCGAACTGTCGATATCTCCCAAACCGGGAACGGTTTTAGCTTTTTCAACCAGTTTCTCGGAATATTCCGCAAGTTTGCGGATGTCGGGACCCTGCAGGTAATACTGTATATCCGACATTCCGCCGGGGCCTATGCCACCGGCGGCGACCACCGAAAGGAAGACGTTTGAGGGATGGTCTTTCAGCAAAGCGCGCACCTTGGTCGCCATTTCTTCGGAAGACAGGTCGCGATCGCCGATATCGACCAGCCTGACGAAAATGGACGATGAATTGGCGGATCCGTTGGAGCTTCCGCCCACGGTGTTCAGCGTATGGGTGACGCCGTCCAGCGCGCGAACTTTGCGGGCGATTCCTTCGGAGTACCTCGTCGTTTCGGCCAGCGAACTGCCCTCCGGAAGGCGTATCGAGATATTGAATTGAGACTGGTCGTCCCTGACGAACATGTTCTTCCCGATGACCATGAACAGGGGGAGAATGCTGAAAATCACTGCGATGCAAGCGACGACGACGGTTTTGCGGTGTCCCATCGCCCAAACCAGCGCTTTGGTGTACGTCGCATCGAGAATGCGGAAAAACCGTGCATCTTTGGATTTGCGTTCGAGCTCGCCGGTCGGCGGGTGGACGAAACGCGAGCACAGCATGGGAGTCAAGGTGAAGGAGACGAGCATCGAGACGACTACCGCTCCGGCGCAGGTGAACCCGAAGGCGCTCATGAAACGGCCTGTCATGCCGCCCATGAATCCTACGGGGACAAAAACAGCCAGCAGCGACACGGTGGTCGCCAGCACCGCGAGTCCGATTTCCTTGGTGCCGCGTTCGGCCGCTTCAAACGATCCCAGTTTTTTCTCTTCCATGTACCGGTAGATGTTTTCCAGCACTATAATGGCGTCATCGACGACGACCCCGACCATCAAAGTCAGAGCGAGCATGGTTATCTGGTTCAGGGTGTAATTGAAAATGGCCATGATTGAGAAGGCGGAGATGATCGATACCGGAATCGCGATGGCGGCGATTATGGTCGTGCGCCAGTTGGCCAGGAAGAAGTACAGCACGATGGCTGCGAGGAGGCTGCCCTCGAAAAGATGGTTGCGGATGTTGTCGATCGCGGCCTTCACGAAGATCGACTGGTCGTTGATAATCTGCACGCGGACGTCTTTGGGCAGACTCTTTTCGATTTGAGCCAGCCGTTCTTTGACCGCCTCCGCGACTTCGACGGTATTGACTCCCGACTGCTTGTACACTGCAAGCTGCACCGCCGGTTTGCCGTCCAGCCTCACCGCCGTCGTCGGCTCTTCGCTGGAATCCTCGGCGCGCCCTATGTCGCTCACCTTGACGGTGTATCCGTTGCGGATCGCGACGGCGACGTTGTTGAAATCCTCGGGATTTTTGATTTTGCCGGAAGTGCGGATGGTGAAGTCCTTGTCGCCGGCTTTGATGCTGCCGCCGGGCATCTCCATGTTCTGGCTCCGCAGCGCGTTGAAAACGTCCGTCACCGTGAGGTTGTATGCGCGCAGCCGTTCCGGGTCCACGATGATATGGATTTCACGATTGGCCCCCCCCTGAATTTGGACCTGGCCGACGCCCTCGCAGTTTTCCAGCCTCTGTTTGATGAGTTTGTCCGCTATGAGGGTTACGTCGCGGGTGGAACGGGATGCAGAAATGGCTATCTGCAAAACGGATGAAGCGTCGGGATCCATCTTTGAGACGACCGGGACTTCGGCGCTCGAAGGAAGCTCATTGACGATCTGGTTGATCTTGTTTTGAACTTCCTGGGCCGCCACATTGCCGTCTTTGGACAGATCGAACTCAATTCGGATGAGCGCCATCCCTTCCGACGACGTGGAGCTGATTTCGTCCAGCCCGCTGATGCTGTTGACGGCGTCTTCTATCTTCTTTGTGATTTCGGTTTCGACTTCTTCAGGCGACGCGCCGGGATTGACCACCGTGACCATGACAAAAGGTGCATCTATTTTCGGCATCCGGTCCAACCCGAGCGAAAAATAGGTGAAGATCCCGGAAACAATGAACGCCAATATCAACATTGTTGCGAAGACCGGGCGTTGAATACAGAGCTTTGCTAATCCGTGCATGGTGAAGGACCTTTGGGGTTTTTAGTGGGTTGGAACGGGAGCGCCGTCGAACAAATCCGCCTGGTTGTTGAGGATGACGGTTTCATCGCCCTTGAGCCCGCGGAGGATGCGTATCTGATCGCCGTCGTTGTCGCCCCGGAGCACGACATTGAGACGCGCCGCGCCGCTGACAACGCTGTAAACGTGGTTGGCGTCCGTGGTGCTGTCGTAGAAAACCGCTTTCGAAGGCACGAAAACCGCCTGCTCGGCGCCGGGCAGCATGAGTTTTGCATTGGCAAACATGCCGGGGCGAAGCTCCGCCCTGGAATTGTCAAACCGCGCTTCAGCCGTGAAGGCTCGCGAGTTGGAATCCACCGACGGAACCACGGCTACAATCTTGCCGGTAAAATCCTTATCGGGGTATGCCGCGATCCGGGCCGTAACCGTCATGCCTTTTTTTGCGAGCGCGGCCTGCTGCTCGGGGATCTGCAGCCGCAGTTTCACGGTGGAAATGCTCGCCAGAGTGGCTACTTTGCTGTTGGTCCCCAGCCATTGCCCGACCGACACCGGCCGATCGGTGATATAGCCGTCGAACGGCGCGCGGATGGCTGTATCCTCCAGCGCTTTCTGAGCTTGCGCCAACTGGGATTCGGCCGCCGCCAGAGACGCCTGGGCGGCCTCGATCGCCTGGAAGCTCTGCTGAGCGGCGTTGACCTGCGCTTCATATTGCCGGCGGGCTGAATTGGCGGCGGCTTCGGCGGTTTCCTGCTGGGTTTTATACCTGTCGTAGGCGCTCTGAGACACGTCGCCGCTTCTGACGAGGTTCTCATATCTGCGGGCGTCCGCGGCGGCCAGTCTGGCTGAGGCGAGAGCGGATTGATAGGCCGCATGCGCTGAAGCCACTTCGGGGACCAACTCCGGGTCGAATTTCGCGTCGCCGCTCAGCCCCACCCGCGACTGAGCCTGGCGCAACAGGAACCTGGCCCCCTCCAGACCGGCTCGCGCCTGGTCGAGTTTAAGCTGGGCGTCCCGCTCTTCCAGCCTGCAGATGACCTGCCCTTTTCTCACAAAGTCGCCGATTTCCACAGGCGTTGCGGCTATCCGGCCGCCGATGGCCGGCGCCACATCAGACGACTCTTCGGCGATAAAAGAGCCGGTCGCCTGAATGAAAGCAGGGACGTCCTTTGCCGTTGCTTTCGCGGTGCTGTAAACGATTTTTCCGGCGGGTGACTTATCGGCCTTTTTGGCGATTCCCGGGGGCGGAGAGCAAGCAGGTGCGAATGAAAGAATAAAGGATAGGAGCAAAAGGAGTCGGGGCATTTTTAATTTTTCGCCTTTCTGTCGGTTGCTTCTGCAAATTTCTGATTTTTTCCGCTTTTTCCCGCGGGCGGCGCCGCCTGCACACCGTGCAGCAAAATCCTGGTGAACAGATCCGCCATTTCATCATCGGTAAAATCGGGAGTTGGTGCGCGGAAAATCTGAGTGATCAGGCCGTATTGGTGAGCGATGCCTCCAAGGCTGATCATGATCGCGTGGGGATTGCAATCCACAAGAGCCCCCTCCCGCTGTCTGCGGGCGATATATTCCATGAATCTCTCGAAAATCGGGGCAAACTGCTTCTGCATGCGCGCCAACCCCTGTTCGTGTCCTTCCAGAGCCGCAAACAGGATGACGCGTTCGATCATGGGATCGCGGCGATACGAGTGAAGGATGCGTCCAATAAAAATCCGGAACACTCCCTCATCGTCGTTGCGCTCCATGCAATCATGGACTTCCTGAATCCATTTTTCTTCGTCGCCGGCTTCCAGGTGGAGTTCCAGCACGGCGCTGTAGAGCGCTTCTTTGGACGGGAAGTGCTGGAAGATAACGGCTTCGGTAACTCCTGCCGCAGCGGCGATTTCTTTGGTCGTGGCGCCTTTGAATCCTCGGCGTGAAAACGCATTCATCGCGACTTCCAGCAGTTGCCGCTGCCGGTCGGCCGCTGCCATTCGATTATGGGATGAGTGCTCATAGGGCATAAGGAGAAAAATTATAAGTAAGTGCTTACTTATAAGTCAAGAAATTTTACCTGGTTTTTGAATTGAATCCGGGAGGGGTTTGTTCTTTCGGCAGTATTGCAGTTTGACCGGTGAATTCGGTCCGAAAGCACGCTTGAGATGAAAAGCGTCGTTCAATAGCGGGATGAAACCGTAAACTCGACCGGTGCAAACTCCGGAGGAGGAGCAATAGCCGCCGGATGCGCCATATTTTGCAGAATGGTTCAGAAGCCGATATATCCGTCCTTGAATTTTCGTCCTGCCGTCAGCCTGGCGGGACGTTTTCTGGAGGCGATGTTTTGAGATAGGGCGGCCATTTCGATGAAACGGGAGTCCAGACAGTATCGGCCCGGCACGAGGTTTTTCGTGACAAACCGCTTTTTTTCAAGAGCGACCAGAAGCCTGTGCACCGTGGCCTTGGACATGTGGACCGACTCGGCGATTTGAGTAAGAGACCGGGGCGGTTTTTCGCTGGTAATGCACAGCAGAACATCCAAAGCCCTTTCGACCGCACGCACCGATTGAGGCACCGCAATCCTCCGATGAATTCTTCAAACGAACAATGCCAAGGTATTGGTAGACCAAGGACTACCAAGCACGCTATAATGACCGTTTTTTTGACAAATTCAACATAAATTTTCACCCTCAAGCCGCTCCGGGCGGAAGCTTTGCAAACGCAATGCTTTGCTTTTAAAAAAGATTTAAGCTATTTTCTAATAAATGCCCGGATTCAGGAGGCCCGATGAACGCCACCCGAAAGGATTTGATTCAAAAGCTGGCTGCCCTCATCTCCGGAGGGGAGATTGCGGCGGGCGGGAAGCTTCCGTCCGAAAGGGAACTGGCCGGCATGCTCGACACCAGCCGGCCTCTGTTGAGAGAAGCCCTGATATCCCTCGAAGCGCTTGGCTATTTGGAAATACGCGACCGGCAGGGAATTTTCCTTGCGGGAGACAATTACAGCGAGGTTTTGCAGTCTCTGGGCCAGGCTCAGATCTGGCCGATGGAAATACTTTCTCAGGTGATGGAAATCCGGCAGATTATGGACCCCGGCGCCACAGCTCTCGCCGCCCTGAGACGCAAGGATCGGGACATGGAAAAGCTGGACGAATGCATCTCGATGATGGAAAAGATTTATTCCGAGCATGATCCTGAGGAGGCTTCTCTCGGAGCGTACTGGAACAAGGCGCTGCATTCCACGATTTTCAGCGCGACAGGCAACACGCTGTTGGCGCGCCTGTACGAAACCCTGCTGGAAATGTCCGAGAGGGGCGTCTCCGCCATGAGACGGAGCGTCTTGAATTCAGGATCTCCCGAGACGAACAAATATGTTCTGCAACAGCACCGAAACCTCGTCGAAGCCATTCGCGCCAGGGATATGGATCGCGCCCGGGAAACAGCCAAAGCTCACCTGGAGTACACAATTGAATCCATGGTTCAAATGAGCCGGGTGACGCCGGTTTCTAACTTTTTCGCCCAGAGGTTGGGATCGGTCCTTCGTTGACGGTCGGGCCGGACATGACGGATCGACGCGGACTGGTTCCGGATTGAAGCGAAATTCACCGATCGATCACGCTTCTTCTGCTTTTTTACGGGCATTCGTTCGTTTTAGAGGTCTTTCCGGCGGTGGAAAATCAACCGGGGATTTTCCGACTGCAGCCTGTAGTAGGCTTTGACCTCATCGATCGACATGAGCGTCCATGGCGACATCGATGACATGCCGTTCTTGCTGAATACGATGTCGTACGCGATATATACCGCGGCATGGAAGATGTTGCCCTCTTCGTTGACGAATGCCACGACATCTCCGAACTTGAATTCGCTTTCGACGAGAAAGTAATTCTCCTTAAGCGTTTTGAGGGCGACCTCGGAGTTCAGGAAACGGTCGTCGGGATTCGACTGGAAAAAATTGAGGGCCGTCCATATGCAGTTGACGATCGCCGGCTTGTTCAAGTCCTCGCCGGAAAATGTCGGGTAGCAATAAAGGCGTTCCTGCGCAAAAGGCGGCATGAAGTGGACCAGGTCGATAAAACGGTCGCCGCCTCCCTCCGCGACAGCTTCAATCAGGGACCGGATCTTGGTTTGACGGCCGCCGCGCCCCCAGTAATCAGCCAGCACATCCAGATCCGCCGCGGGATCAACCGACAGATAGGCGATTACGGTCGGCATACGGAAGAGCGCCTTGCTGAGCCGTCTCAGTTCCTCGTCGCTGTCAATCTCCGCGCGCACAAGTTGGAGGTCGGAGAACATCATGTATTCGCCGTTGCGATAAATGAGCGGCTCGATGATCCGCCGGGTCTGCGGCGATATCAGGCTCGAACCGAGCCAGACTTCCGGATTTGCGCCGCGATACATGAACGAACGCGCCTGATCGGAGTTTAATTCGCTCTTCGCCAGAATTGCGTATACCCGCGCCCGGATCTCCGGGGCAAGCGAGCGCACCCAGACAGAGTCCGGAGTGAAAACGACTCCGTCAATCCGCGGTTCGAATTGCGCTTTCGCGCTCATTCGCGCCGCGTCATCAGCCCGCACCCCCGCCGCCTGCAGCATTCCGGCGGCCTTATCGGCGCTCATGCCCGGAAAAAACCAGGCGGGCCGCCGCATCTGGCCCCATTCGGTGGATACGAGCTCAAGAGGCGGCGAAATTACCGTTGGAACCAGCGTCAACTCCCCCCATTTGCCGTAGCGGATTTCCTTCAGGGACGGCTCGTTGTTGAGAGCAAATCCGGCTTGGCTTAATTGATCAGGCGGGGCGCCGGCCTTTCCAAACCACGGAATTATTGCCAAGACGGCAGCCAATTTTATGAGCCACGGCCGCAAGAGATTAATACCGGCGGCGAATGCGTGAGCATTCCTGGAATTTCGATACTGTCGATACTCCATAGTCGTTTTGTATTCAATCAATCCAATGGATTATCCCGGATCCGGCAACGCCCCCGCTTCAAAAGGCGGATCGGTGTCGCTTCCCGGAGCATCCGGATTCCAATGGATTAGGGTAAAAGCCGCTTGTGGAATCTCCCAGGCATCTGGATTAATCCGTAGAAATGATATATGTATAATCATACCAATGGTTTAAAATAATTTATGCCGTGACTGCCCAAACCTTTCATTATTTCGCCGGGCATCGATCGCCGCCGTTCTCCACAAGAGGCTATAAAAGCGCCACAATTATCAATACGCATGCCAATCGAAATATTTCGGAACCGGCTCCAGATACTGAATCCTTAGTTGAACATTTATTGCCCTGCCTTGATCCCTGAAAAGTTGATGGATGAAAGGATTGCGGGAGATGAAAGATTTCGGCAGTGAAATTTCCGGGTTGAGCCGCGCCGGAAAGCGGTCCGGGCCGGTCGGGCGTCGGGGTATGAACCGAAGTTTTGCTGCGACCAAGCGGGAAGCGCGATATTCAAATAAAGGCTGTGGAATCCCGCTGAAGCATTGCAGGAAGATGAGGCGCCTCTGCTGAAAGCTTTTATTCAACAGGCGCGCTTTCCGCTTCGGCCCTGCTTCTGCCGGCGCCCGGCGGCAATAATAAAGCAGGCAAAGGAAGAAAAATATATTATCATTGAGATGTTAAACTGCGATCCTCACAAAATTGCTCATATTTAATAATCTGGACTCATGGGGTCGGCCCCAGAATTCAAGAAAGGCAACCAGAAAAATGAAGGAAAAATTCAGCGATGATCCGTCCGCGACGCCGGATGTGTCTGACAAAGACAACGATATTCTTTCCCTGATCAAAAGGATGCAGCAGCAAATGGCTCTTCTGGAGAGGAAAATCGATATATTGATCCGTCAGTCGCAGGAAAGACAGCCTCGTGAAAAATCCGGCTCGGACAGGCCGTTCCGGAACGGCTCTTATGCAAAGCCTTTTCGCTCTTTCGATCAGCCTCGGCGCCACGGAAAAGGAGAATACGGGCGCGGCCAAAGGGATAAGGATCCATCCCAAGGGCGCTTCTATGAGCGTCGCCCGCATAAGAAACCCTCTTCCTTCAAGCGAAAAGACCGGGAGTAGACGACGCCTGACTGCCGATCAACTCCGGCGCAAACGCTCCGTCTTTTCAAGGCAGGAGAAACGTGGGAGGCAAGACTGTGGATCTAGAAGGAAAAGTTGCGATCGTCACGGGGGGCGGCGCCGGCATAGGAGAAGCCATCACGCGGCGCTTCGTCGCTTGCGGGGCGCGGGTGTGTATCGCGGGCCGCCGCCGGGAGAGGCTCGATGCTGTCGCGGAATCTCTGCCGGAGGGTTCGGTAAAGGCCTGCTCCGCGGATGTGTCCGATGAGAAGGATGTGGGAAGAATACTGGAGACGGCCCTTTCGTTTGAAGGGGGGCTCCACGTGCTTGTCAACAACGCGGCCATAGATGCGAACCCCGCCGGCGTCGTAGACCTGGACGTGGCGGAGTGGAGAAGGATGCTCGAAATCAATCTCACCGGTCCGTTCCTTATGATGAAAGCGTCGATACCCCGCATGATTCAGGCCGGGGGCGGTTCGGTGATCAATATCTCCTCCCTGGCGGGATTGAGGTGCAACTCCGAGATGCCCGCTTTTTGCGCTTCAAAAGGGGGGCTGATCAACCTGACCCAGCAGGCGGCGCTGGATTACGGCCGCTACAACGTGCGATGCAATGTCGTATGTCCCGGCGCCACCCGAACAGACATGTTCACGGAAAACATGCGGCATTTTGCGCGGATGCTCGGAACAAACGTGGAAGACATCTTCGCCCGATTCATGAAAGATGTTCCGCTGAGCCGCGTGGCACGTCCGGACGAGATGGCCGGCATCTGCGCGTTTCTTGCGAGCGACGACTCTTCTTTCCTCACCGGAGCGGCGATCCCGGTGGACGGGGGCGCTGCAATCGTGGATGTGTCCGGGGCCGTTATCAGCGGCATTGTGCGGAGCGTGAAGGAACGAGCCGGAGGCGCCGGGGAGTGAAATATGGAAACGGATGTCGTCGCGGGTTCGGGCGTATCAGGCGTTCGTCTCGCTTCGATTCTCCAGGCCCTTAATCAACGGTGAAGCGCGCAAGAAAAAACATTTCCGAGAAATCCCTGCTCTCGATCAATCGGAATCCCGATCTGGAGATTTCCTCTACAACTGTTTTACTATCCGCGCGAACGTGGCTTGATTTGTCTTTGAAATCGATAATTACAAATTTGCCGTTCGGGCGAAGCGCCTTGCGTATGGAAGCCAGCATCTTAAACGGATATTCGAAATGATGGTAAGTATCGGATGAAAATACGACATCCACCGAAGAAGGCGCTAAATTGCATGATGTAGCCGACCCAAGGACTGACAGGACATTCTTAATATCCTTTTCCCTGCATGTCGTTTCAATGTGATCGAGAAATTCCTTTACTATGTCCACTGCATAGACTTTGCCCGCAGGCAAAACTTTTTCGGCAAAAAGACGCACATGGACTCCGCTGCCGGCGCCGATATCCGCGACATCCATTCCCGGCGCAAGTCCGCAAGCGTCCAATATTTCTTTCTGCTGCCTGGCCAGATCGCGGTTCGTAAAATCAAATTGCTTTATGGACAGGCTTGGCTGCTGCTTGAATCTCTCGTTAATGCCGGGCGCCAGACTTTCATCCTGCGCCGACGCGCGGATGCCCAAAACTAACAAACAGGTCAGACATAATACATGTTTTCTCACAGTCTTCCTCCACGCAGTCCATTCATTTATCTATCGTTGATTTTGTAGTAATACCAGCCGTCTCGCCCGTCCGCGCCGCCCCGTCCGCCGGTGATGGCGTTGTAACCGCCCCAATAGTAGTCGTAAGGGCTTTGAGTCTTGTTATTGGAGACTTTCAGCGCGTACGGGTCGGCATTCAGCCTTTCTGATTCGGCAGGAGTCAGAGTTTGGGTTCCCAGGAAGAAGTCGCTTAGGAATTTTCCTTCCACCGCTGCGGAGGCGGCGCCGTGCGGGTCTCCTTTCGACACGTAATTGCCGTTGTTGAATTTGACAAAATTGTCGCCGTTGACTCCCAAAGCTCTATAAACGCCCTTGGCGATCTCAAGGCTCATGTTGTCGGTCATGGCGCCGTCGTTGTAGTCGTTGAGGTTGGTGTCAATGATAATGGCGCGGTCCGGCGCGAGGGTGGCCGCCAGCAAAGCCTGGTCGAAGGGCAGGCGGCTATAGCCGCCATAGGCATAGGCGCCATTCTCATGCTTGTACATATGGCCATAGGGCATGAAGTGACGAAACAGCTCGGTCTCGCGCACTCGGTTATGACGATAGCTGTTGCCGGGGCCTTCCGTGCCATGGGCGATGATGTTTTCCGCCCCGGCGCCGTAAAAGATGGCGTCGCTGAAGTCGTACTCCTGCCCCTGAGCGTTGTAGCGCCAGTTGGCCGGACCGGTTGCGCCGGCCCCGCCGCAGACGACCGCCTTGACCCGTTCGTCGAACACCGCGGCCACAAAAGCGTTTTTGCCGCCGATGGAGAAGCCTTTCGCGACAGCGCGGCCGGGGTCGATCCTGGCCGCCAGCTGCGGGTTTTGCGCCGCCGCAGTCTGCAGGATATCCAGATAAATGGAGACCGCCGTGGCGTTGGCGATCAAGATGCTCGAATCAGCGGAAGCGCTGTTGCGGATGTATGGAAAGAGCTTGTAGAAAACGCCGGCGCGGTTGGGATTGCCCCACGCTCCGGCGTCGGTGCGAACATCCCACGCCCAGTTGGGGAAAGCGACATTTGCGATGCCGTTGGCCGTCCAGTTGCCGCCGAAGGAGATCGGCGCCTTGCGGCCTTCAGGCGCATTCGATGGCAGAACCACGGCAATGGACACATCCTGGTACACGCCGCCCGCAAAATGTACGTTGGCAGGCGTCACGCGCGCGCCGACGCTCGGATTGCCGGCGCCGTTGTAGCTGTTGTCGGTGATGGCGATGTTGTAGTCCACCCCCAGTTTCGGCTTGTAGCCGTACTCGTAGAATTGCGCTAATTCCAGAAGCTCCCGCTTGCGTTCGGCCCACTCCTTTTTGTTGGAGACCATGCCTTTTTTGCCTTTTGTCTTGTCGAAGAATTGCCAGACATTGGGCAGCGTGTGCGTCGCAGGCAGGTCGTGGGGATCCGGGAACTTTGTGTTCGCCCATCTCAGCCCTGCGAAAGCCCGACAGACTGCGATCACGGCCGCCTCCTTCTGCGCCCGGGTCGCGCTGGGATTGTCTTTCAACGCTCGGTATGCTTTCTTGGCCGCAATCATCCGGGCTTTGGATTTTGCGGTCCACACAAGGCTGCAGTCTCCGCTGTCGCCGCTGTCGCCATCGCCCGAGCCGCCGGGGTTGCTCCTGGAATTCCAGAAGCGAATAGCCTCGTCGGCGCGCCAGCCGCTGTAGGCGAACGGCGTCTTGCCGTTCCAGCCGGACAGTGTGACCACGCCCCAATCCCGGTTTCTGACGCGCTCGGAGTTGGGCAAATTCGAGTTGCCCTCGCGCCCCGCAAAATATTGGGTTTTGCTCAGGAAGGCAAAAGAATTGCCCTGGTCGAAAATGCCGACCTCCAGGCCGATCTGCGCGCCATTGTTCGGTTCGCGTTCCCATTCGTCGCCCCAGGGCTCGATCTGCAGGGCTATCTCATAGGTGTAGTTGACGCCGTTTCCATCCCGGTATCCTGAAGATTTGAACGCCTTCAGTCGCGTCGAGAAATCCTGATTGCCGGAATTGAAGAACGAACCGAGGGAAGGGATGGCGTTATTATTGAACGAGGCCACCGACGTTAAAGTTGGGTTGGCGCTCAGAAAAAAAACGCCCTGGGTGTCGGTTTCGATTCCCCACTGGTCGTTAAAGACGTCCATAAAGACGAAGAGTCCGTCCGTGTTTGGGCTGTAGCTGCCCCGGTTCCAGTTTGGCGTTTCGGCGTCGGATCGGATTGTGTCGCCGGCGGCTTCCACCAGAAGATAGAGGATGGGCCCGTCCCACAGAAGGCGCAAGGCGCCCTGCGCGGCGGCGTCCGGCGCGTCCGCAGTCATGGCGGCGTTGAACTTGTTGGCGACCGGGTATGGGGTGGCATCGTCCCAGGCGGCTTCTCTGACGCCGTCGACTGTTATCGGCATGGCGGCAAAAGCGGCTTTGACCTGAGCTCTGGGAGCGACGATTTTACAGCTTTGGTTGTTGCCGCCGGCCGGCGACCACCGCTCGAGAACGTTGGTGTTGCTCACAAAGTTTCTGTCGCCCGGCCGGTCATAGGCATGCCGGCGCCCCAGGGCTGCCAGAGTTACGGATGTGGCGACTGCAGACAGCAGCATCGCGATTGTCAGAGCTGCACGGGTCTTGGGCGGCTGTTTCATCTTACTCCCCTTTGGCAAAAAGCCCGCTCTTCGCTTTCTTCCCGATTCTCCTGATTATTGGAGATTTTGATATTAACAGGGTCAGTCTTTTTAAAAAATTTCAAAAAAAACACGATGGATAATTCTGTTTGAGAAAAATATTGTATGCCTTCGCCGGACGGCTGTGAGAAGCGCCGGCCGATAAATCGCCTTGCGGAGAAGACAATGCTCTTTTGGGCTCGGCCGGATCAATTCTTCAAGCAGATCGTTGACAAAAAGGCGCCCGCTGCCGAGAATCAGGGTGTTTGGGCTTTGTCCCGACCTTGGTTGATTCAGAACGAATTAAGCATGATTTGAGGAAATGGCGACATGAAAAACCGAACACTGCTGCTGGCGTTAAGTTTTGGGGCCCTGATTTTTGTCAACGGCATGTTTGCCCAAAATCCCCTCATTATGGATCAATTTACGGCGGATCCAACGGCGAGAGTATTTGAAGGCAAAATCTACGTCTACCCTTCTCATGATATTCCCGCCAGTCCGGGCAAAGGCCGCGCCAACTGGTTTGTTATGGAAGACTACCATGTTTTCTCTTCCGAGAATCTTGTCGACTGGAAGGATCACGGCGTCATCGTCAGCCAGGATAAAGTGGATTGGGTGAACGCCGAAGGCTACGCCATGTGGGCGCCGGATTGCGTATTTAAAAATGGGAAATATTATTTCTATTTTCCGGCGCCGGCCAAAGCCGGAACGACCGGGGGGCGCGGAGGAGGAAGCAAAATCGGAGTGGCGATAGCCGATAAACCTTATGGGCCCTTCAAGCCCGAGGCCAAACCGATCGAAGGTCCGGTGGGAATCGATCCATGTGTGCTCATCGACAAAGATGGCGCGGCCTACTTGTATTACTCGATGGGCGGAATATTTGTAGCCAAACTGAAGGACAACATGGTGGAGCTTGACTCCAAGCCGCAGGCAATCCCGAATCTTCCTGCCAAAGGACTCGTCGAAGGCCCTTTTGTTTTCGAGCGGAACGGCTTCTACTATCTGACCTACCCCCATGTTGCCAACAAGATCGAAAGGCTCGAATACGCCATGGGCAAAAGCCCGACAGGACCGTTCACATTCACGGGGGTGATCATGGACGAATCCGCCTCCGGGTGCTGGACCAATCATCATTCCATCGTCCAATACAAAGGGCAGTGGTATCTATTCTATCATGACATGGATTTATCCCCGAAATTCGACAAGAACAGATCGATCAGGGCGGACTATTTGTCGTTCAATGAGGACGGCACAATCCAGAAAGTCATTCCGACTCTGCGCGGCGTCGGAATTGTCGACGCGAAAAGCAAAATACAAATAGACCGGTACAGCGCCAAAAGCAATGAAGGAGCGGCTGTCTCGTTCCTCAATGAATCCAACACGCGCGAGGGGTGGAAGATAGCGCTGAACGAGAAGGGCGCCTGGGTCCGGTTCAACAAAGTCGATTTTAAAAAGGGGCTGAAATCCGTGAGTGTCCGGGCGGTGTCATCCACGGGAGGGTCGGTTGAAATCCGGCTGGACGCTGTGAATGGCCCGGTGCTTGCAAAAGCTGAAATCGAAAAAGGCTCCGAATGGAAAGCGGCGAATTCGAAACTGGCCCGCGTTCCTTCCGGCGTACACGATCTTATCGTCAGCCTCAACGAAAAAAGCGACGTGGAGTTGGATTGGATTAGCTTCGAATAAAACCTGTCTGCCGTTTGCACCCGGCATCCTGTGCCGCAGGGCATGGCGGTTATCCCCTCATCGCGCAATCCATGCGGGGCAGGCGTCTCATTTATTTCGAAAATCGGCGGGACTGTGCGAGCGGCTATATTCTATTGATTCTCAATGGTCGGGGCATCCAGATTTGAACTGGAGACCTCCTGCGCCCAAGGCAGAAAATCCCATTTTGGCTAAATGGCCTATTGTCAACTACTTGCGGTTTAATGGGTTGCGGGAAACCCTGTTGAAACGTGTTGAAATTTGAGGCTCTTTGGGGATCGTAGCAGCTACAAAAATGACTACATATGGAATGCCTCGGATAAGGGGCAAGACAATTCCCAACCTAATGCGAAAATAGGGAAGCGTCCCGGCTCGCCAGGGATTAAGGGAACAGCTTTCAGTATGTCACTGAATTCCACGCCGCCGGATCCGCGGCTGTTCCGGATTATCGAATTCTATGGCAAGCGTTCGCGCGCATCTAATCGCGGCGAAAAACTGATTACAGGAGAGATTAGGCATGGGCTGTTTCGCCAGTTCAAATGTGTCCTTTCGGCAGAGCTGCATGACTCGATTTAGAGCGGTCTGATATCTTTT
>CAZXSV010000053.1:3402-29026 GCA_964642735.1 uncultured Acidobacteriota bacterium | reverse complement strand
TCCGCCCGGCGCTCGCGCCAAAGTGTAAACGTTATTCATTGACAGGCCCTAACCTCGATTTTAGACTCTGCAAGCCCTCCGAGACTTCTTGTCGCGCCTTTCTGTCGTTTGCAGCAATCAGCGGCGTCAGTCCCCCAACTGCCGGCGGCTGTTTTCGCAGCGGAGGATGTAATCGTACCCGGAGTGAACGAGGACGGCCAGCAGTTCCACCCGCAAGGAGAGAAAAATGGGCAGCATCGCAGGACGTTGAAGCGGTTTCCCCAGACGAATGGCGTCCACCAGTTTTCTCATTCGTCCCGTAAGGAGAATGAATTTGTCGGAATAAATTCTTACCAGATCGGAAGCGCTGTTAATCAACTCGGGCGCCGTCCGCGCCTCGAAACTTCTCTCCATCGATTTAGTCAGACTGTCCAACCCGTACAGGCTCTCGACCAGGGCGCCGAACAATTCGATTTTTCCCGTCTGGCTGATCTTTCCCATCCACTCCCGAATCTTCTCCCGCGCATCGAACTCGAGAATTCCGCCCGCCAGAGCCGCAATTTTTTCGTAAACGTTCAGCAGCGTTTTCCCGGCCGCAAAAACGGCCCGAGAAGCGAGCGAACCGTCTTGCTTCTCCATAGACCGCAAAAAACCCCCGGATGAATCTTCTCCCGTGACGAAAGTCCCTTCGGCGCCCGAAATAAAATCGATGGCTACGTCGCTTCCGAGTTCCTGGACCCGGCGGAAAACGCCGCCGGCCGTGCAGCCGAATGCGGCTTTGAATGCGGAAGCCGCCTCCATGACGCTGGCGCCTTCCGTGATCCGGTATGGGTCGCCGATCGCAAGCCCCCGAGCGACCGGGCGCGCCGAGGATTTCTCCGCCGCATTGATGGCTTCCCTGAGGGCTGCGCTGAGGTTCGCCTGAATTGCGGCGGCGGGGGGAATTCCGGTTCGCTCTTCCTGAATTATTTGCAGCAATCCGGCTTCGAGAAGCAATTCGGCCGTGGCCTGATCGATGAAGTGGCTGCAGATTCCCTCACGGACCAGCGGTTTGGCATCGCCCGGATACTTTCGGGCGGCAGGAATCATTCCGGCGGAAATTTCCGCAATTTCTTCCGCAAGCCGGACAAAGCGTTCGGCGTTTTTTTCATCGGCGCCCGGCGAAGAAACCGGGATTATTCCGCAGGGCAGTTCCGCCAACGCGTTCAACTTGACGATGTAGTCGCGAACCGCATCTTCATAGGTTGAATACGAGTTTGCTTCCATGCAAAAGCTCCTCTGCCCGTCCGGATGAAAGCCCGCGCCTGTTCTTGAAAATCGTTGGTTGAAACGATTTTAACATGAGCGGCGCTTTATCTTCGCCGCCTTTTTACCGGGTCTCGCATTTTGCTGCGACGTCCGGACGCAATGGCGGCAAAAACTGCCGCCAACTGCGCCACGGACCGCATGAAGCCGTTCGCGCCCGCGATCCATTCTTCCCGCAATCGCGCCGGAAAGGACAATTGTCCAACAGACGGGTGCAGGCTAGAATAGCTTGTGGCAAGACTGTTGGATGAGCAGGCGTCTCATAAAAGGAAGGGGAACCGACTCGTGCAGTCCAATGCTCCGGCAAAAGCGTTTTGGGGAGCCCGCTCCGGATTGGGGCTCCTGATCCTTATCAATCTGTTTAATTATATCGACCGCCAGGTCCTGGCCGCGGTTGTCGGCCCGATCAAACGGACTTTTTTCGGCGTCAACGGAGAAAACCTCGTCGGCAACGACTCCCTGGCCGTCATCGTCCGCTGGATTCAAAACCGGCTGGGATTCACGCCTGAAGACGCACTGCTGGGATTGCTGGGAACAGCTTTCATGGCGACCTATATGCTGGGCGCTCCTGTATTCGCTCGTCTGGCTGAAACAAGGTCCCGTTGGGGAATTGTCAGCCTCGGCGTCATCCTGTGGAGCCTGGCCAGCGGCACCTCCGGCCTTTCAGGCGCCTTTCTTGTGCTTCTGCTCACCCGCTGTTTTGTCGGAATCGGAGAAGCGGCTTACGGACCGGTTGCGCCCGCGATGATTTCAGACCTCTTTCCGGTGGAATCCAGAGGCCGGGCTCTCGCCTGGTTTTATACCGCCATTCCGGTCGGCAGCGCTTTAGGCTACGTTTTGGGCGGCCTGGTGGCGGATTCCGACATTGGCCGGTGGGGAGCAAGCTGGTTTGGACTGAGACCCGAGAGCTGGCGCTGGGCTTTTCTGATCGTGCTGATCCCCGGAATCGTTCTCGGGATTCAAAGTCTCTTCATGCGGGAAGCGCCCCGCGGCGGCCGGAGAGACGGCCGGTTCGTCAAACCGGCGGCCGCCGCCTGGAACGATTATTGGATTCTGCTGCGCACGCCTTCGTATGTGCTGTGCACTTTCGGCATGGCGGCAATGACTTTCGCAATCGGGGGAATCGCTTTCTGGATGCCTTACTACCTGGAGAGCCGGCCGAACGCCCCTTCGAATTCGACCGTTGTCTTCGGCGCCATCACCGCGGCCGCCGGCCTGACTGCAACGTTGCTGGGAGGCATCGCCGGAGACAAGCTGCGCCGTCGATTTCCGGGCTCCTATTTCCTGGTCTCGGGTTTTGCGATGATTGTCGGGTTTCCCATATTCATTGCGGTTTTACATGCACCCTTCCCCTGGGCTCTGTGGGTTTTGGTATTCCTGGCTTCTTTTTGTTTCTTTTTCAACACCGGCCCGACAAACACCATTCTCGCCAACGTCACGCACCCTTCGATCCGGGCGGCCGGATTTGCAATAAACATATTCGTGATCCATGCGTTGGGAGACGTTATTTCGCCTGTGATCATTGGGCTGCTGAATGATTGGTATGGAGACATGAACCGGTCGTTTCTGCTGGTAGGATTTATGTTTCTGCTCGCCGGCGTTCTTTGGCTTGTCGGCGCCGGCTATCTCGAACGGGACACGAACCGGGTTTTGGATAGTTTGAAATCCCGGCAATGAATGCGAACGCCCGGCGTTCCCTGCGTGGAATTACCCATGGGACAATGAGCATTTGTGCGTATGTACGGACTTCTTCATTCGGAATATCTTAAAGGCAACCGATGTGTAACCTATGCATTTAAGCTATTTCGCACAAATACTGGCGGCAGATTCCAAAGCCACGACAATTAAATCCGCCGCAATGACGGCTTTAAAAATCCCAAGGCGCAGAATCTTTATTGCAGACGATCATGCTGTTTTTCGCAGATGCCTGATCCGGCTTTTGCATTCCTCCCCCGATCTGGACGTCGTCGGCGATGCCGAAGACGGATTGCAGGCGGTCGAGCTGGTCGTGCTGCTGCATCCGGACGTCGTCGTGATGGACGTCGATATGCCGCTCATGAACGGCATCGAAGCCACCCGCCATATAAAGAAGGCGTTGCCCGAAGTGCGGATCCTGGGGCTTTCCATGCACGATCACGAAGATATCGCCGCGCAGATGCTGTCGGCCGGAGCGGCCGGCTATTTTGTGAAGGACGGCCCGATAGAGAAATTGCTGTCCGCGATCCATGCTTAGGGCCTGTCAATGAATAACGTTTACACTTTGGCGCGAGCGCCGGGCGGACAGATGCAAGGCGCCGCGACGCGGGCGATGCGGCGCCATCGTAGAGGAGCGAAGCAGATGCCCGCCCGCCGCCGCGCCCCTTCGGGCTGCTGACCCGCAGGCTCGCTGGCTTTGTTGCTCCTTACATGCACGCCAGCATGCTCGTCGCTCGCGCCTGGCCAGCGAGCCTGGGGGCCAGCAGCAAAGTGCAAACGTTATTCATTGACAGGCCCTTAGTCAGCCCGCGCTGCGTAATTTTACTCACAGCCGAATGGGTAGTTGCACGAATTGAAGAATTGCAGCGCAAATAGTTTAATGTTCTTGGATGTAAAAACAACTTTCCTCGTTGATGCAAACAAGATTTCGCGGAAGCGCCGCAACGGGGCGAGTCGGAGACGAGTTCTTTGAATAGCGTGGCAAAAAGGACGTCTTGGAGAATTCACCGCGAGACAGACGCGTAGGAGGAATGAAAGCCAGGTATTTTATGGGGACTTGCAGCCCTGCAGCCGGCGAGTAAACGATAGAGGGGCCGGATGCGACCTGCAAGTTCCCGCCAGTCTCTTAAAAAGCGCGAGCAATGACTCTTCTTTAACCGGCGGTTCTGCTCGGCTGGAACCGCTCCCGCCAATAACCTGCTGCGAACACACGGGCCCCGGTCAGCCAGGCTGGGGCCCGAAAAATCATTGACGCTTGACGAATTAAAGGAAGCGAGGATGGAACCCGGGCTCGCACAATCCGTCGTTCTTCTTTATTCGTAATTTCTATTTCAGGCTTTCAATATATTCGACGACCAGCTTCAATTCAACTTCGGTCAGCGGATTCACGGGCATCGCGGGCGGATAGCCTTTCACGGTTTCGACGCCGGGATCCTGAATCGCTCTCGCCAGATAACTGCCGTCCACGTCGATTTCGTATTCCCTGCCTTCGAGATCCAAAACAGCCTGCCTTTTGCCCGACAGCCCCTTGAAACTCGGGCCGACCATCGGCGAGCCGTCGACGGAATGGCATGTGAAACAAAACTTGCGGTTGAGAACATCCAGGGCGGGATTCGGAGGGGCCGCGGGCGCCGGCGCGGATGTTTTTTCGGGTTTGGGCGCCGGGGCGTCGTCGCCGCCAAAATACCACTTTCCAAAATCCTCTTCCGGAACCACGATCACCTTCGAAAGCATGAGGGCGTGGCTCACGCCGCAAATCACCGTGCATTCGATATCGAAGGCGCCGAGCTGCGACGGCATAAACCAGGTGTAGTTCGTCTGCCCCGGGACCACATCCTGCTTGATGCGGAATGCGGGGACGAAAAAACCATGGATGACATCCGGAGAATGCAGCTCCAGTTTCACCGGACGGTCGACCGCGAGATAAAGCTCCGCAGTCTTTTTCCCGTTGGGATATTGGAAAGACCAGGCCCACTGGCGGGCCGTGACATTAATCACCATCGCGTCGCGGGGCGCCTCCCGCATATAGCTGTAGTTCGTCCATCCGTAGAGGAATATCAGCAGAAACAGCGCCGTCGGGATGACGGTCCAGGCTGTTTCCAGCCACGCATTTCCTTCAATGTCCACAGCCTTCGGATGTCTTTTCCTGTTGTATTTGATCGCAAAATAAATGATTGCAGCCGTGATTAGAATGAGAAACGCCGCACAGAGCGCCAGCACGGCGAGAAAGACCGCGTCCACTCTTCCGGCCGCGCTGGAAGCCTGAGGCAGGATCGGCATTGCATCACCTGAATAAAATATCGAAAAACAGCAATCCCAGGACCAAAGTCAGCAAACCAAGAGTCAAAACAACCAGAGCCCGCAGAAAGGGCTTTTCATACTTCAGATGCATGAAGAAAAAAAACACGAGACCCGCTTTGATCGGCGTAATGATCAGCATCGCCCAAACGGACAGGGCTTGATGAAAAAGCCTGCTGGTCAGGACAAGGACGGCGGTCAGCGCCAATAGCGACAGCCAGACCTTGATATAGGTCGCATAAGACGCTCCGGATCCCTGAGCGACGGGTTCCGCCATCCTGTCCTCCGTCAGGCCGCCAGATAAAAAAGCGGTAAAAGGAATATCCAAATCACATCCACAAGATGCCAGTAAAGCCCTGAATTCTCCAGCTTATTAAAATCGCCGGCCGTTATCTTTCCCCGGATCATTAAAGCAAGCATTGCGGACAAAAGGACGATCCCGGCCAATACGTGCACGCCGTGCAGCCCGGTCATGGAATAATAGAGGCCGAAGAATATTTGATCGCCATGCGGCCGCCGGATCAGGACCGGAGAATTCGGATACAAGCCGTGATGGATCTCTCCGCTCCATTCGACGTATTTATTGAACAGAAATGCGATCCCGAGCAGTATCGTGCCCGAAAGGCACAGAATGGACATACGGCGGCTTTTATTCCGGACCGCCGCCACGGAAAGCGCCATCGTGAGACTGCTGGAGAGCAAGACAACGGTGTTGACGACGCCGATAACATAATTCAGGCCCTGTCCCGCATTGTGAAATTCAACCGGATAGCGCGCCCGGTACGCGGAGTAAAGTATGAAAAGCCCGCCGAAAAGCAGAATCTCGGTAAACAAAAACAGCCACATCCCCAGCTTGGAGCCTTCGGGGTCCCGATGAACGGCTGACGGATCGGGGAAGGAGCTTCTCATCGGGAAGCCTCCGGATTGAAAACGTAGGGTTTGCGGTCCACAATCGGAATTTTCTCGAAATTTTCCAGCGGCGGCGGAGTCGAAACCGTCCATTCCAGCGTCACTCCTCCCCAGGGGTTCTGTTCCGATTCCTCTCCCTTGAACAGCGCAACCACAAAGTTGGCGAAAAACAGGATCACTCCGCCGGCAAGGATGAAGGAACCGGTCGACGCAATCGCGTGTCCTGTGAAAAATTGGGGCAAATGAGTGAAGTATCGCCTCGGCATGCCCATGTAACCCAATACGAGCATGCTGAAATAGAGCATGTTGAATCCGACGAGGATCGGAATCCAGGCCATGACCGCCATCTTTTCGCTGTACTTCTTGCCGAACATTTTTGGGAACCAGTAAAGAAGCGCCGCAAAAAAACCGAAAACGGTTCCGCCGAACATCACGTAATGAAAGTGTCCCACGATGAAGTATGTGTCGTGCACCTGGACATTGATCGCCAGCGCGCCCTGCATCAATCCGGTCAATCCGCCGATGGAAAACAGGAAAATGAACGTCAACGCATAGAGCATCGGGGACTTGATTTCAATAGCCCCTTTGTACAGCGTCGCCGTCCAATTGAAAACCTTGATGGCGCTCGGAACCGCGACCAGGAACGTCAAAAGCGAGAACATCAGATTCGCCGGCTCCGACATGCCGCTCGTGAACATGTGGTGGCCCCAAACCAGCGAGCCCAGGAATGCAATCGCCAGCGAGGAGTATGCGATGAATTTATAGCCGAAAACCGTCTTGTGCGCGAAAGTGGGTATGATCTCGGAAATGGCGCCCATCGCCGGCAGAATCATGATGTAAACCGCCGGATGAGAATAGATCCAGAAAAGGTGCTGGTACAAAAGCGGATCGCCCCCCTTGGCCGGATCGAACACTCCTATCCCGAAAAATCGTTCAGCGGCGACAAGGATAAAAGTGATGCCGATGACGGGCGTCGCGAGCGTCTGAATCCAGGCTGTTCCATACAGGGACCAGATGAAAAGCGGCATGCGGAACCCGGTCATCCCCGGCGCGCGCAGCCGGTGAATCGTGGTGATAAAATTCAAACCGGTCAGAATCGACGAAAATCCCAACAGGAAGGCGCCGAACACTCCCATCGTGATATTCGTCCCGCTTCTCAGACTGAAGGGAGCATAGAAGGTCCACCCCGTATCCGGAGCTCCCTCGCCGGCAAAGAGAGACGCGGTCACGACCGCCGCGCCGGCCATGTAGAAATACCATGAGGCCAGGTTCCAGCGCGGGAAAAAGACGTCTTTGGCCCCGATCATGATAGGCAAAAAGAAATTCCCAAAAACTGCCGGGAGGCCCGGGACCACGAACATGAAGATCATGACGACGCCATGAACGGTAAAAAAAGCGTTATAGGTCTGGGGCTCGAACAGGGGCGGATTCAGCGTGAGCTGCTCGATTCTCATCAGCACCCCGAGAGTCATGGCGATAAAAAAAGCCGAAACCATGGAAACGAGATACAGGATCCCGATCCTTTTGTGATCCGTTGAGAGGATCCAGCCTAAAATCCCTTTCCGCTTCCCTTCCGTCAAATAGCTCATAAAGAGTTTCCTGGATGCCCGTTAGCAAAACAGCCTTTTGCCGGAAGCGCCCCCGCCTGACGCCCCGCATAAGGACTTCTGCAATTTTAAAAATCAACCCTTTCAGTTTAGATCCCGCACCATCGGCATACTCGGGGTTGGGCTGCAGAATACGCAGCCCAACCCCGGGCTCGAGACACAGCCGGTTTCAAGAGCGGGGACGTTCCCGGCGCTCGGCGGCGCCTCATCGATTCGACGTCTTTGGCTTTCCTTTCAAAATAAAAATGATAAACGCCCCCGCGAATACGAGGGTGGCTGCGCCAACCAAACGCGTGACGCTGAAAACGTACCCTCTTCCCTTAGGATCGTAGACGTAGCAGAAAGCCAGGACTTTCGAAATAGTCGGCCTGACTTTCCCGGCGGCAGCCTCCCGGACCGCCATCTCCACATCCGCCGGAAGATAATCGACGCCGTAAAGATATCGGCTCAAAACTCCCTTCGGAGTCAACACCATGATCGCCCCGGGATGCACATAAAGATCTCCCATCCCCACGTAGTGAAATCCGGCCGAATCGGCTACCGCCTTGGAATTGCCGGCGGCGCCGGTCAGGAAATGCCAGGCGTCTGGAGGAAAAGGCCTTTTCAACTGATTCAGATAATTCGCTTTCTTTTCCCTGGCGAACTCGGGAGTGTCGGTGGGATCGAAACTAACGGCGACCAATCTGTAGTTTAGGCCCGGCTCGAGCTTCATCTTGTTCACTGCGTAGACCATGTTGCTGATCAGGACAGGACAGACGCTGGGGCACCTCAAATAATTAAACATCAGTATCACAGGCTTATCTACCAGGGAACGCAACGTGACGTCCCTGCCGTCTTCGTCCTTGAGAACGACGTCCAGTGCAACCGTCGATCCCAGCTTTTCCTCAATATCGATGGGAGAGGACGTTTGCGCCGAGGCGGCGCCCAGAAACAGCGCAGCCAAAATTGCGCGGGCTGCAAACCTTTCCATGCGACCAGGCCACGATCCGTTTTTACGGCGGCTCTTCCGCTTCATTTAGTCTTGACCCTTTGGAGAAGTTCGGAATGCAAAACCTGCCATTCCGAGAGATTCAAAGTCGCCACGCCGACCGAGAACCCGTTTCCGGGCGCTCCCGCCAGGATGGTGGAGGCCAGATCGCGGACGCTCAGACGCCATGACTGGTTTTGAACAAGCGTCTGGGCGGCTCGCACAGGATCGACGACCGCCTGCCGGAGCGTCTGAGCTCCGAGGCCGGCGGCATCCTCGCCGATCTCAAGAAAGGGCGGGCGCACGAACTCTTTTTCCAGGATGCTCATTGCCATGCTTACCGGTATTTTGTTCGGGATGATTTCGCCGGCGGAGGCGAGTTCATTGGAAAGGGCGGCCAAAGCCTGCGGATCCTCCTTCTTTTCAAATGCGCCCAGGGACTGAACGTAATGGGCGATCGCCATTCGATCTTTCCTGGACAGGTAATCGAAAGACGCCATCGATGTGCCCCGAATGCCGCCGGTCAACGATAAAAAAACACCGGCGAGTCCATTCCCGTTCTTCCAGCCGTCCGGGGCCGCCAGATTGCGCGGCTTCGGATTCATCGTGGAAGCCGCCGGGCCGTCCCCGCGTCCCGCAGGGCCATGGCATGAAACGCAATTCGATGCATAGAGCGTCTTCCCTTGCGACATCAGTTCCGGAGTCGCTTCCATCAATGTTTTGGGATCCGTGGGCGGGACGACGCTTCCCTTTTGGACGGGAAATTCCGCCGGGTCCAGCCACCCGGTCTCTCCCGCGACCGGAACGACGGCGGCGGGAGTTTCCGGTTTGTTGGCGTTTCTCAAGCCCGGAACCACAATAACGGCAAAAAGGCCCCCGATAATCAGACAGCCTAGAATTACACCCAGGAACGAAAGCAGCCTCCTGAGCTCTTCGGCGTCCAAATATTTCTCGATCATAAGTGGAACTCCAGGCCCTCGCCAAGCAAAGGATCGCCGACGGGCATGTCCTCCCCCCACTTCATGGAATATCGCACCCAAACGAGCGCGCCGGCGACAAACAGCAGGCCGAAGGAAATTTCCGGCCACCCAAAAAGCATTTCATGCCCCAGGACGGGAAAGATCAGCCAGTAGAGGTCCAGCCAATGGGAAAACAAAATCAGGGCCGCGGTCCAGAAAAGAAATTTGGGATTGCTCTTGGCCTCGCGCGGAATCAGGATGAAAAACGGAACCAGGAAGTGGAATAAAGCCAATAGAAGAAGAAGCGGCCCCCAGGCGCCGAGAAGCCGATCGCGATACCAGAACACTTCCTCGGGAAGGTCGGCATACCACATCAGCAGGTATTGGGCGAATCCGATATAAGACCAGAACACGATAAAGGCGAAAAGGAATCCTCCCAGGTTGTACATGTGATCCGGCCTGACTTCCGCAAGCCGCCCTTTGCTCTTCAGATACAGAACGGCCAGAACAGTCGCGGACAGTCCGGCGAGGAACGTTCCGGCGAATATGTACACCCCAAATATATCGCTGTACCATTCCGGCTCAAGGCTTGAGATCCAGTCAAAAGCCGCAATCGTGATTGTTACGCCGAACGCCGCCATGAAGAGCGGCGCAATCCTGCGCGCGCGCAGATTGAATTTCGGACCGGCAGCGCGGTCCTGTCGGATGGAGCCGCCGACAAAAATCCAATAGGCGACCGCCCACAGAACGACGCATCCCACAACTCGCCAGGAAAAAAACCGCTCGTTCAACCAGCCCGCTTTCCCCGCGATCATGGGATTCTGAAGGGCTTCCGGCCGGGCCCATGGGTACAGCGCCGGCAGGGACAACAGCGCCAGCAGCGCGGCCGGGCCCATCAGGACCGCGAAGCTGGATAGCCGCTCCGGGATGCGCCGCAGCGGGATGCTCCACCGGGCGCCCACAAGATGCTCGAGCGCTACGATGAACAGACAGCCTAACCCGATCGTCAACAGAAACAGGAACCAGAGAATCCAGTTCGCCCAAAACCTGCGGGCGTCGAGGGTGAGAGCGGCCGCAACGACGCCGATCAGTCCGGGCAGAATGACAAATGACGAATAGCGATTGGCGGATTGAAAGGCTCTTTTGAGCAGAAGCGAGTTTATTGGTTTCATTTTGAAATTGAGAAATTTTTCAATCACCTTCCTGCCCTCGATCATCCCCATTTGTTTTCAATCGTCCGTCATTTCAAGTCTTCGTCTTTGGCGTTCATCGCCCGCTGCAATGCACGAATGTAATGCACGGCGGCCCAGCGCTCATTTTCCGCCAGATCGGCGGAATAGGAAGGCATCGCGTTTTTGCCCATCCGGATGACGTGATAAATCTCGCCGTCGCTCATTTCAATAAACCTGCGAGATAAGAGATTGACCGGCTTGGCCCCGTAAGCCGCAGTGAGCGTCGGCGCGCCGTTCCCGAGCAAGCCGTGGCAAACGGCGCAGAAGTTGTTGTAAGCCTGCCGGCCGCGGCCGAGCGTCTCCCCCGTCCTGGGATGCGGATTCGCCAGGGCGGCGGCGTCCTCCTGAAATTGAATCGCATAGGGGACGGCGCCGCGCATGACCGTCCCCGGAACCGGGACGCGCATGCCTGAAGCGCTTTGCTGCGGATTCAGCCTCGGCTGATCGAGCATATGCGCCATGGGCGGCAAAACAGGGAACAGCTTGACCGTCCAGTATGTCGCAAGTCCCGCGACAATGCAGGATATTGCAATCGCCGCGATCGCCGCAAAAAAGAAATTGGGCGAAGCAGGGCCGATGGGGCCGGGATCTTCAATCGCTTCGACCCCCCTGGCCCCGGCCTGTCTTAGCAATTTCGAAATTGCATCCGCATCCAGGTCGCTTCCGCGCGACTCGACGGCCAGCGCGAATTTGTCCCTGGTGAGGAGCGGCATCGATTTGGCGCGGTTTATCGGGTTCCGGAACATGGGAAGCCGATTTAAAAGCAAAAGCGCTCCCAATCCGGCGGTGAAAGCGGCAAAAAGAACGGTCGATTCAAATACGATCGGGACAAAGGCTTCCCATGAAAAATGCGGCTTGCCGGCCGTGGTCAAAGGGTAGTCCAAACCGCTCGTCCAGAGCTGCAGCAGAACTGCCGCGACTGCGCCGAGGGCGCCCATCGCCAGGACCATGCCCGCAACAGGGGATTTCCGCAGGCCAAGAAGCTCGGCCAAACCTTCCACCGGATAGGGCGTGTAAGCTTCCAGATGCAATCGGGTTTTGGTTTTGACCTGGGAAACGGCTTTCACCAGGAGATCCGCGCTGTCGAATATTCCAAGCACGACGAAAGTCTTGCTACTCATGGGACCCTCCATGGCGGCTCGGCTGCGATCCCGGCAGGGTCATCTTCATTTCGGTTGTGGCGACAACCGGCAGAACTCGCGCAAACAGAAGAACCAATGTGAAGAACAGGCCGAAGGTCCCGAGCAGGATTCCCAAGTCCACAAACGTCGGCGCGTAAAGACGCCAGGAGGATGGCAGAAAATCCTGGTGCAGCGAACTTACGATAATCACAAACCGTTCAAACCACATGCCTATCGTCACGGCGACGGCCACGAAAATCATTCCCGCATAGCTCCGGCGCATCCGGCGGAGCCACAACAATTGAGGGATGAGGATGTTGAAAACAATGGTCGTCCAGCCCGCCCACCAGTAGCTTCCGGCTATGTATTGCCTGAAAGTGTGATGGATGTACGGGTTCATGCTGTACCAGGCGGTGAAACCTTCGAGGAGATAGGCGTAGCCCATCAGGCAGGAGCAGGCGAGGATGACTTTGTTCATCACGTCCAAGTGGTAATCGGTAATGAGGTTCTCCAGGCGCATCGTGGTTCGCACCACGACCATCGCCATCACCACCATGGCGAATCCCGCAAAAATCGCTCCGGTCACAAAATACGGCGGAAAAATCGTCATGTGCCAGCCGGGGACAAGGGAAACAGCAAAATCGAAGGACACGACGCTGTGAACCGACAGGACCAGCCCGGTGGCGAGACCCGCGATGATCCTGTAAGCCTTCTCATAGTGCTGCCAGTGGGAAGCGGCGCCGCGCCACCCCAAAGCTAAAACGGAGTAAACCGCTTTTCGCATCCTTCCTATCGTCCTGTCGCGCAGCGACGCCAGATCCGGCATCAGCCCCAGGTACCAGAAGAGGAGCGAAACGGCGAAATAAGTGTTGACGGCGAAAACGTCCCAGATCAGGGGCGACCGGAAATTCGGCCAGAGGGCGCGCTGATTGGGATAAGGGAAAAGGAAAAACGCGAGCCACGGCCTTCCCACATGGATCAGCGGGAAAATGACCGCGCACAGAACGGCGAAAATGGTCATGGCTTCCGAAAATCTTGAAATGGCGTTTCTCCAGCGCGCCCGGAAAAGGAGCAGGATTGCGGATATCAAAGTGCCGGCGTGCCCGATTCCGACCCAGAAAACAAAATTGATGATGTCAAAAGCCCAGGCCACCGGCACATTGTTGCCCCAGGCGCCGATGCCAAGCCAGAACGTGTATCCGATAAGAGCCAGTCCGATAAGCAGCGCCGACGAAGCGATGGCAAAAGCGATAAACCAGGCTCTGGGCGGCCTGGTAAAAACATGGCTGTGCACCTGGTCGTCCAGGCTGCCCAAACTCAAATTTCCAACGAGTACAGGCGGCGCCTTCAGTTCTTCCGGCAATTTTTCAGTATAAACGAATCCGTCGGAACTCATGATCGCCCCTTGCCGTCGGACGGATTGGAAATATCCGCAAGATAAAACATCGAAGGCTTTATTCCCAGCTCTTCCAGAAGACGATAGCTGCGGTCCGTCTTTGCAAGCTTCGCCACCCGGCTTCCGGCGTCGTTCAGATCGCCGAAAGCCAGCGCTTCGGAAGGACAGGCCGCGACGCAGGCCGGGCGTATCTCGCCGTCCGCGATCGGCCTGTTTTCCAGCCTGGCTATTTGCCTGGCGTTTTGAATGCGCTGAACGCAGCGCGTGCATTTCTCCATGACTCCACGCGGACGAACCGTCACTTCCGGATTGAAAACCAGGCTCTCCGGCTCCTCTTTCATCGAAGTGTAATCGAAAAAGTTGAAGCGCCGGACCTTGAAGGGACAGTTGTTGGAGCAATACCGGGTGCCCACGCACCGGTTATAGGCCATTTGATTCAAACCATCCGGTCCGTGGACCGTGGCATGGACCGGGCAGACGCTCTCGCAAGGCGCGTTTTCGCAATGCTGGCAAAACATCGGCTGATGAAGGACCTTCGGATTTTTCAAATCCCCTTCGTAATACCGGTCGATCCGGATCCAGTGCATCGCCCTGCCTTCCAGGATTCGTTCCGGGCCGACCGCCGGGATGTTGTTTTCGGACTGGCAGGCAATCACGCAGGCGCTGCAGCCGACGCATCGGGAAAGATCCACCGTCATGCCCCACTTGTGCTCCGGGAACTTCTGTTCCGGAACCAGCGACGCATACTCGTGTTTATGCGCTTTCATTTCCTTCGCTTTATGCGGGTAGTCCGCGAGGGCCCAGGAGCGCACAAGGTCCCGGCCGTCCATCCGGTCGTGCATCTGCGTCTTCGGAATGGCGCGGCGCTCGTTTTTCTTCAAGCCGACAATCCTGACATTTGCAAGCAAAAAAGGCGAAGGGGAGGACGGATCTATTAAGGGATAGGCGTTGACGCCGACCCCCGCCGCAACCGTTCCAGTCCGCCGTCCATATCCCGTTGCCATCGAAAGGACTCCAGGCGCCTGGCCGGGCTGAATGGCTATCGGCGCCTGAATAATTCCGGCGCCGGCGCCAATGCCAACCACGTATCCTTCGCGAAACCCAAACCGCTCAGCATCCTTTACGGACACAAGAACCGGATTCCCCCAGGTTGTTTTGGTCACAGGATCAGGAAGCTCATTCAACCAGCCGTTGTTGGCGTACCTGCCATCGTAGACTCCAGCTCCCGGATACAGGACTAACTCCAGGCGATCCGGAGAACTTGAATCGGGCTTGGATGCGGCAAGAACGGCGCTTTTGACCGCATTCGCATTCATCACGAACGGAGGGCTGGGACGGCTTTCACGTTTCGCTCCGCCATCGTGCAGGCATGCATTCCAGAAGGTTTCAAAAGGAACGTGGCCCCCGGCAGGAAAAACATCCGCCTGCCAGCGCGTTTTGACATATTCCATGTAGTTGGGAACGCTCGTCAGGCCCAGGTTTCTCAAACATGCGAGGAACAAATCCTCAGCCTGCCTCGTTTCGTGAAGAGCTCCGATGGTCGGCTGGCGCAGCCCGATAAAATCGGAGGCCGATTCGAAATCGCCCCAGGATTCCAGCCAATGGCGATCAGGAAGCCTCCAGGAGCAATCCAGCGCCGTCTCATCCTCGTACAGGCCGAGGCGATAGGTCTCAGGAATTTTTTCGATCGCTTGTTTCCACAGGGATGCATTGGGGAACGAATAGGCGGGATTGGCGCCCCAGAATATTCCAACAGCGAATCCGCCTCGGGAGGCTTCCTTTAAAAGGACCTCCAATTCCGAATTGGAAACCAGATCGGGCGATGAGGGAGTCCTGCACATTTCGACTGTATTGCCTTCAGAGCCGAGCATCCTGTTCAGCAGATGGCATGCCACATGCGTTTCCGGCCGGACTGCGTCGCCGGCCAGGATCAAGGAGGATTTTCCGGCCTGGGCAAGATCATCCGCCAACCGGTTTATCATAGCCGGACTGATACCGAGAATCGGCGCCACGGATTCAAGTGAAAACGGCGCCAGATCGGCCAAAGCTATGCCTTCCGGAAGAGGGATGGAACGCGACTCGTTAAGGCAACGCATCAGTGCCAGCGCCAGCGAAGCCATTTGCCCGGGCGGAAGCGGCAGCCGATGATCCGCGTTCGCGCCGGTCAGAGTCATGGCGCCCTCAACAACCCATAGCCGGTTCATCCGGTCCGATGGACTGGAAGGTGAACGGCGTCTGGAAAAACCTTGAATATGCGCGGCTGCGTCCGCATCGGTTCCGAGAAAATCCGACTGGAACGAGAGTATGGTCTGCGCACGATCGAAATGAGACCTGGGGAGAGCGAAATCGCCATACAGCATCCGGAAGGCCGCAATCTGCGACTGGGGCGCATTCGGCTCCCACGAGACGTGAATCAAACCCGGCAAAGCAAGCTTCAGGTCGCCAATAAGCGCTTTCTGGGCAGGCGACACGATCGCGCTGGTGAGAAACAGGATCGGCTTTTCCATGAGCTGGGCGTCGGCGAGCGTGCCGCAAAGCGATGTTTCGGCTTCCTGCCAGCTGGCGGCAGCTCCTCTGCGAGAAGGCGCCCGGAGCCGGTCCGGATCGTATAAACCCAGCAGGTCCCCCATGGATCGGAGGCTTGTCGTCCCGTTGGAAAAAAAATGCGTGCCGTTCCCTTCGATGTGAATCGGCCGTCCTTCCCGTGTTTTCACCAGAACGCCATAGGTGGAGAGCCCTTCCTGAAAAGTGCTGGCGTAGTAATTCTCCACGCCGGGGACGATCTCGCCGGCCTTTTTGGCATAGGGCACGATGGCGCCCCGGTCGATTCGGGAGCAGGAAACGCCGGCCGCGAGCGCGGCGGAGGCGGAAAGGAGGCTTAAAAACCTCCGGCGCGAAATGCCGTCGACAAAAGGCTCATCCGCGAAATCGCTCTTCTCTTCGCTTCGCTCGTTATTCACAAAACCTCGGCATAAACAGGGCTCCGTCAGCGGTGACAGCCATAGCAGTGATCCGGCCCCGCTGCGATTGCAGATTTCGGAGGGAGCGCATCTTTCGGATCGCGATGGCATCCCAGGCAATTGCTCATCCTCATCGACATGTTCTGGTAAACGACGCTCATCCCCTGCACTTCGCCGTGGCAGGTCTGGCAGATAATTCCGGCGTTGGCGTGCGGCCGATGATCGAAAAATACATGATCGGGCATGGAGTGAATCCTTCTCCATTCCAACGGTTTGTTGGAATTATGGAAAGCCGCAAGCTTTTTTATCTCCGGCCGGTCGAGTTTGGTCGTCTGGTGACAGTTCATGCATTTTTCGACTGCGGGGATGCCCGCGATGCGGGACTTCTGTGCGCCCGAGTGGCAATAAAGGCAAGGGATCCGAAGGATTCCCGGATGCAGTTGATGCGAAAAAGCAATCGGTTGCTCCGGCCGGTAGCCGCGGGAAAACCGGTCGGGCTGAGTGCGCCAGCCTACTCCGACAACCGTGAGCAGAACGGCTGCGGCGCCGGCGGGCAAAATGAATCGCGAATAGTTAAGAAGATTTCCGCCTGTTTTTTGCCACCATCCCATGTGGAAATATTCCCGCGACAAATGTACGGTTGCTTCCCTGCCATCCCTTTGCTTGGAACTGGAGATATTGTTTCCTTATAAATTGAAATTAGTCAAGTCGTTGTAAAATGGCGCCTGGCTAGGATGTCCCCATTTCTAAAAAGACAATTTGTTGCGGCTTCTGGTATCATGCCAAGTTCCGTTATTCTGGAGAGACCGAATGAGCGACGAGCGAATTGTCATAATCGGGGCGGGCATGGCCGGCGCCGCAACGGCTTATTTTCTAACGCGCAAAGGCGTGCGGAACATTCTGCTGATTGAACGGGAGAAGATTGCGGGCGCGCAATCGACCGGCCGGAACGCGGCGATTTTGCGCACCATGATTCCCGATCCGCTAATGGGCCGTCTGGCGCGAGAATCCGCCGGATTTTATCGAAATCCGCCGGACGGCTTTTCTTCGGAACCTCTGGTGAACAGCGTGGGCGTCTACCTCGCGGCCCGAGCCGAGCATTCGGCCACCCTGGACGACTGGTGCAAAAAAAATCCGGAAGCGAACATCCGCAGAATGGACGCTTCGCTGATCTACGAGCAAATACCCATGCTCGCGCCTGGGCTCGAGACTGCGGCGCATTCGCCCGAAGACGGGATCATGGACGTGCATGCGATTCTGCAGGGATTTCTGCGAGCCGCCACCCGCGAAGGCGCCGAACTTCGCGTGGGGATCGAATTCAAAAAGCTTGTTATTCGCGCCGGACATCCCGCCGGAGTCGAAACCTCCGAAGGTTTCATCGAAGCGTCCAAGGTCGTGGTCGCCAACGGCGCCTGGGCGTCGGTTGCGAGCGCCTTCAGCGGCTATTCGCTCCCATTCACTCCCTATCGCAGGCACCTGCTCATCACGGCGCCTTTGAAGCAGGCGAATCCGCTCTGGCCCGTGATCTGGCTTGTCGGCGAGGACTTCTATTTTCGGCCGGAAAGCGGCGGACTGCTGATGAGCGGCTGCGATGCGGTGAAGGTCACGCCCGAACAGGGGGAAATCACCGATCCTCTCGAACTCGAGCGTATTGCGGCCAAAGCGGCGCACTGGCTCCCCTCCTTTGCAGACGTCGGAGTCGCCCGCGCCTGGGCGGGGATGCGCACGTTCGCTCCGGACGAGATGTTCGTGGCAGGCGTGGACCCCCGGCTGCCGGGATTGTATTGGGTCGCCGGTTTGGGAGGCCATGGGATCACCTGCGCTCCGGTATTCGGAAGCGTGGCCGCCGATTGCATCCACGGGGGAAAGAGCAGTCACTACGCCGCAGCTGTCATGGCCCCGGACAGGTTGTTGAAATGACAGACGCCAGGCGGCGAATTGAATTCCGGCTTGCGCTATCGGCGACGACTGCGATTGGCGCTCCCCTGTTTTTTGCGAAATATCGACGCGAAAAAAAATGAATAAGGAGTGGATATGGCTAATACTGAACAGAATTTAAAGGAAGCATTTGCAGGAGAAAGCCAGGCGAACCGCAAATACCTGGCCTTCGCTAAAAAAGCCGAACAGGAAGGATTCGCCAATGTAGCCCGCTTGTTCAGGACGGCTGCGGAAGCGGAAGCCATCCATGCAGCGGGTCATTTGAACGCTCTGAACGCGATCCAGTCCACCGTCGAGAACCTGCGCGCAGCCGTTGAAGGGGAAACGCACGAATTCACCGAAATGTACCCGCCGATGCTGGACCAGGCTCAGAAAGAAAGCCACAAAGCGAAACGAATGTTCGACTTCGCCAATAAGGCGGAAGCCGTTCATGCGCGGCTTTATCAAATGGCTTTGGAGGCCGTGTCGCAAGGCAAAGATCTGGTTGAAACCAAATTCTACCTCTGCCCGGTCTGCGGCCATATCGAGCTCGGGGCTCCCCCGGCGAACTGCCCTATCTGCGGGGTCAAAGGCGAAAAATATATTCAAATTTGACGCTATGACGGATAAGAATGCCGGCGCGGCTTTGGAATAAGCCAACAACCTCTCATGTCGGGACTTCCGGAGCCGCGACTGTTAAAAAGCGGGTCCGCCGGCTCACGCCCCCGGGAGCAAAGGAAGGCGCTGAATGTCTTTCCGAGGCAAAGTGCTGCTCATTGACGACGACGAATCCTTGCGGACTGCCTGCCTGCACACCCTCGATCAGAATGGATTCAGCGCCGCCGCCGTTGAGAGCGGCGAGCAGGCTTTGCAGAAAGTGCGGCAGGAATCGTTCGACGTTGCGCTGCTCGATTTGAAAATTCAGGGAATGTCTGCAATGGAAGCGCTGAAGCGGCTGAGGCAGGAGTCGCCCAATACAGCGGTTGTCGTCATGGCGCGGCGCGCCTCATTCGAGTCGGCCCTGCGCGCTGGCAGGCTGGGCGCATTCGACTATCTGCCCAAACCGTTTTCTTCGGAAGCGTTGCTTACGACGGCATCGAAAGCCGCTCATTCGGCGAGGACCGCTCTCGAGGATGTGTGCATAGGCCAGGAACTGGACCGGAAGATGCCGCCTCAGGCGCTGATCGGCGGGTCCGAAGCGATGAACCGCGTCCTCCGGCTTATCCGGAAAGCCGCGCCGGTCGATTCCACGGCGCTCATCGCCGGCGAAACCGGCGTCGGGAAAGAAGTGGTCGCAAGAACGATTCATCGTCTCAGCCACCGGGCGAACAGAAGCTTCGTCCTGATCGACTGCAATTCGCTTTCGGAGAGTTTGTTTGAAAGCGAACTGTTCGGTCATGTCAAGGGATCTCTGCCCGGAGCGGGCGAAAATGTTGCCGGGAAAATCGAGCGGGCGGACGGCGGCACGCTCTTTTTCGACGAAATCGCCAGCCTTCCGGCGCCCATACAGGCAAGGCTTCTCCGGACGGTTCAGGAACGAGAAGTATCCAGGATCGGAAGTCCTTCCAGGAAAAAAATAAACGTCCGGATCCTCGCGTCGACCAGCCACGACCTGCGGAAATGCGTTCGCGAGGGCGGGTTCCGCGATGATCTTTATTACCGGCTGAACGTGATTCCCGTACCCGTGCCTCCCCTGCGCGAGCGGCCGGAGGACATTCCGGCGCTGACCGACTACTACCTGAAAAAGCTTGCGTTTGAAAAAGGAAAAAATCCGCTCAAAATATCGGACGAAGCGATAAGCTTTCTGATGAGGCTCGCCTGGCCGGGCAACGTGCGCGAACTCATCAATGCCCTGGAATACGCAGTCGTGACCTGCGAAGGAAAAACGCTCCAGGTGCGCGACCTTCCCTATGAAGCGACGGAATCGCCCGGCGACGGGGAAAAGACTCGCGGAAGCCTTGCGCGGGCGCAGCAGAACGAAATCATCCAGGCGTTGGAGCAATTCCGCGGGAATAAAAGCCGGGCGGCGGAGCATCTCGGGATCAATCGCAAAACCCTTCGCGAAAAGATGCAAAAGTACGGCCTGGCCAAACAGAAGAATCGGGAATGAAAATCCCGGACAGGTTGTCCTGCTTTCACCGGGGAATGGCTTCGGGGGCGGCAGGCTCGTTTATCTTGATCGAACTTCCGCGGGCGATGCGCAGCCCGACAACCGCCTCGACCGCAATCGTAACGGCTACAACGGCGGAGATGCCGACGACTGCCGGCCAGAGCGCGCCGGGGCGAATCCACTGCATGACCGCTCCCACCATCGGGCCGAGGATCTGGCCCAGACCGATGAGCGCCTCGTGGTAGCCGCCGTGCTCGGTGCTTCCTTCGCTTACCGCCATCCCAAAATACAGGCTTGCGGAATAGATCGTCCCGATGGAAATCCCGAAAACAACCTGTGCGACGGCCATGGCCAGGAGCGCCTGCATCAGACTGATCCCGGTCAAAGCGCCTGATGCGATGGCGCCGACAAAACCAAGCAACATCAGGACGCTCGCCAGGAACATCAATCCGGGGCGTTTATGCCAGAACGAGGTGCTGCCGGTGACGACGAACGCGGCTGCCCGCGCGGCCAGCCAGACGCTCGCGACCAGCGTGGCGGCAGTCGGGGAAAGCTGCCTGATCGCGTGAAGCGACGGCAGCGCCGGCGACAGGCTGTAGATCAGCACATAGGTCGAAGGGAGCGCTATTCGTGAGAGCCAGAGAGCAAGTCGGCGCCGGCGCTCTTCCGCTTCTTCGAAATGCGGCTGCAAGGTTTCGCAGGGAACGAAAGCGCGAGGCGGCGCTTCGAGCGCCTTCGAGCGGGCGCGGAGCGATACGAACACGGCCGCCAGAAGATGAACGGCCGCGACGATTCCGAAAAACGCCCAGGCGGGGGCGTGCTGGATGATGGCCCCGCAGGCGGCAAGCGCTATGGCGCCCGTCGTAGCCCACACGATATTGTAGCAGCCCAGCCGTTTGGAAAGCTTCGACGGCTCGCCGGCGGCCGATACCAGACTTTCCAGCATCGGCCACGAAGCGCCCATCAAGCCCATGTCGACGGCCGCCAGCAGCGCTGCCGCAACGGCCCACCCCATCGAGGCGCTGACCGCCACGGCGAGCGCAACCGCTGTCATGCCCGCACACAGCGCCGGCAGCGACGCTCCGCGCCCCCAGCGCGCCGAGATTTTTTTTGCCGAGAGCGCGCCCAGCACATAGAGCGTCCCCTGGCACGCGGCGACGGCGAAGTTCTCCTTCGCGCCCCATCCGAACCGATGGTTCATGTAGAAAGGAAGCCCCACCGTGAGGAGCGTCCCGGCGATGGAATTCACCGCTTCCGCCGCATACAGCGGCAGCGGGCCGCGAGAGCCCGGCCAGATGATCCGGTTTGCATTGTCCGTTGCCATAAATGTCTTATCCAATATTTGGGGTTTTCATTGACAAAGCTTCAAATATTAGCAGGCCGGGAAAGAAGATTTAATTCTTTCCTGATAATTCATGGAAGTTTTTTCCCAATGCGCGGTCCGCGATGCAGTTCAACAAAATTGGGATTCCCGCATTTTATTGCGCCGCATGGGAGCGGTTGAGCCATAAAGGCCCGTCACGGAATGCGCTGGGGAGGGCGCCGGGAACAGACCTTTTCCGCATACTCCGCTTCTTTTCACGGAGCTCTTCTTTCATTCAGGCCCCGCTGTCTTGTCCGGCCAACGCGCAGGCCGCAGTGTGGAGGTTGTTCGAAGAGATGCCCCCTCAATGTCCGGATTGCCTGGGAATCGGAGTCCGTTCGGCGATAGGCAGTTACATGCCTTCTTTCCTGAGCTGGCTCGGGCTCTTCCCGGTCGACTGCTGCACGAAACGCGAAAAAGAGGCAGCGGAAGAGTATCCGAGTTTGGCCCCGATTTCTTTGACCGAGATGTCAGGCTGATTGAGCATCGCAAGAGCCATCTGCAATAGTTCGCGACGCTTATATTCGCGGAAGGACGTATTCCGGCTCGAACGCATCGCGTTTTCAATGGTGTGACGATCGACTCCAAGGGTTTTGGCGATTTCAGACAGCCGGATCCGGGGAGTGTTGGAAACAAGCACATCCAGTTCCTTCAGGAGTTTGCGCTGGTTGTATGTCATAGAATCCTGCATTGACGCCGGCTTCTACCGCAGCCGGCATGTCATTTTTTTCTATCAGACGCCACGCCGCACGAAACAAGGATGCGAAAACCAACTTCGCCCGGCAGTCCAACTGCAACTAAAAAATTAATCAATTAGTAGAATATTCTCCTATTCTTATTTCGCGCTCATCTTATTGTCAAGCGGAATGAAAACGCCAAACCATTCCGGCGAGGGATCAAAAACGTTTGAATCTCCTGCTTTCCGGTGAATGCTTTTCGTCCGCGGTTCGCAGCGGCACTCCATCTTCCTGAATTTCACCCACAGCTTCCCCGATCAAATCCACGATGCTTTGATCCGGGGTAGGATTGCTTCCCGAAGCCGCTTCCTCCCCTACGCTTTCGGCGTCTTCCCAATCGGCGTCGATGTCTCCGCCTGAAAGTTCCGGGCCGGTGGAAGTGTGGACGCGCAGTTTTCTTTTCAGCATCTGCGAACCCGAACCTCCCCTAAGCTGAGCCTCCCTAAATTCGTTTAGTATTTCAGGGTCTGCAGGAGCAACCGGAGTTTCCAGACGTCCCGCGTCAATCGCCCATCCCTCGTCCTTTTTTCTGTCTGTTTTGGAAGCCATGATTCCTCCCTGCGGGGAGCGCTTTTACATATTGTGCTATCTGAACGGTTGCCCCGCAAATGAAATAATGAGCGATGAATGTCGAATCGAAACCTTCGTTCCGGGATGACGGCCGCCGAAACCATCCACTCGTCTATGAGTATTATTTAACCATATACCAAATATAATGATACATTATGTATCGATATTTGGTCTTTTGTTTGCAGCCCCATCCAAACAACTTCCATGAACTAATCCATGTTAAATGATAGATAATGTTATACCTATGCGAATATCTGCGCCGGGATTCGAGCCGGGCGCCGAATCCATGGCGAAGCGCTGCTATTGTCAAGGGTTCCAAGGCAAAGTAAAATTCACTTTTTACCGGGCATTCTAAACGAACTGCATTTTGCACATTGTCGAGGTTGCCAATGGAAGGAATAAAACAGAAAGCCGACGAACGGCCGAATGAGGCCCAGCTGGATGTATTGATTATTGACGACGAGGCGGTTTTCGCGGATTCCTGCAGCCGGATCCTGGAATCGAACGGATACAAGGTCGCTGTCGCGAAAACCGGGCAGCGGGGGCTGCAGCTGGCGGCTTCGGATCGCCCCAGCGTGGTGCTCCTGGACTTGAAGATGCCGGGAATAGACGGATTGGATGCGCTTGGCCGGCTCGCGAAAATGGAACCGGCCGCGGCGACGATTGTTGTAACCGGGCATGGAACGGTCGATGCGGCTGTCGAATCGATGAAGCTTGGCGCTTTCGATTTTCTGACCAAACCGGTCGACTCCAAAAAACTGATTGAAACCGTGCGCCGGGGATTGAGCCTCGGGATCATGCGGAAGGAATCCGCCTCGGCCGGGCAGCCGCACGCCGCGAACAAATACGACCTCCTTCTGCAAGGGCTTGACGTTTTAGGGGAAGCCTACTCCCTGGGACTCGAGAAACGCCAATTGCTCGATGAGTTGAACGATCTCGAAAACGAGGCTAAATATCACGCCGAGAGTCTGGGGCAAATCAAGAAGAAAGAGCGGGCTATTCTGGACATCAGGAACGAGCTTCTCGAAGTCGACGCCATTCTGCGCAAATATGATTTTCAGAAGAACTCGCTGATCCAGGTGCTTTTGGACGTGCAAGAGCGCTTTCGATGGCTGCCGCGGCACCTCCTGAACTGGATTGGCGGCCGCCTCAACATACCGCTGCGTGAAATCTACGTCATCGCAAATTTCTATGAAGCGTTCAGCCTCGAGCCTCGCGGGCGCCACACGGTCCAGGTATGCACTGGAACGGCCTGTCACGTCCGCGGAGCTTCGGAAACGCTGACTCGGATTTCGACTATGCTCGGGATACAGCCGGGTCAGACGGACGGCAATCAGGAATTCACTCTGGAAACGGTCCACTGCATTGGCTGCTGCGCTCTGGCGCCGGTGGTTCAAATCGATTCGCAATATTATCGGGATCCATCCCGGAGCAAGCTGGAAAAAATCCTGAAATCACTGAAGAAGGAGGAGGCGGAAGAATGTCTCGCTTAGAAAAAGCTGCAGATCTCGAAAAACTCAGGGATCAAATTATCGCCCGGCGCAAATCCAAACCAACCTGGCTGGCGGTCTGCGCGGGCACCGGCTGCCGGGCATACGGGGCGGAAACGCTGGCCGAGTCCCTCGAAGAAGAAATCGAAAAGCGCGGAATCGGCGGCGCGGTCGGGGTCCGGCGCACGGGATGCCACGGCTTTTGCGAGCGCGGCCCTCTTGTCGTCGTGGAGCCTTCCGGGCTTTGCTTCCTGGGCGCCACGCCGAAAAACGTCCCGGCCGTTATCGACAAGATCGGCGGCGGCGACGGATCGATCGACAAGCTTCTCTATCAGGATGACAGCGGCCAGCGGATCAGCCATGTGGACGAAATACCTTTTTATAAACATCAAAAAAGAGTCGTCCTTCAACACAACGTCCAGATCGACGCCTCCAGCATTCTGGACTACATAGCCGTCGGCGGATATTCCGCCCTGGCCAAAGCGCTTTCCGGAATGTCGCCGGAAGCGGTGCTCGACGAGGTGAAGAAAGCGAAGCTGCGCGGGCGGGGCGGCGGCGGGTTCCTGGCCGGAAGAAAATGGGAAACCACGCGCAAAGCCCATGGCGAGCCCAAATACGTCATCGTGAACGCCGACGAAGGCGATCCCGGCGCCTACATGGACCGCAGTATACTTGAAGGAAACCCTCACGGGGTTTTGGAAGGCTTGATCCTGGGCGCTTACGCCATCGGCGCCTCCGAGGGATTCATTTATGTGCGCCAGGAATACCCGCTCGCCCGAAAGCATGCCCAGACGGCACTCGAAGAAGCGCGGGAGCACGGGCTGCTCGGCGAAAACATCCTGGGGTCGGGTTTTTCTTTCGACGTGAAAATCCATCGCGGAGCGGGAGCTTTCGTATCGGGCGAATCCAGCGCGCTGATGAGCGCAATCGAGGGGCGCGTCGGGGAACCCCGCCCGAAATACATACACACATCGGAAAAAGGCATCTGGGGAAAACCCTCGTGCCTGAA
>CAZXSV010000053.1:0-3392 GCA_964642735.1 uncultured Acidobacteriota bacterium | reverse complement strand
CTGAACAACGTGGAGACCTGGGCCAACGTCCCCCACATCATCAACAAAGGCGCCGACTGGTTCTGCAGCATGGGTACGGAGGGGAGCAAGGGAACGAAAATCTTCTCTCTCGTCGGGAAAGTGAAAAACACCGGATTGGTCGAAGTGCCGATGGGCATCACGCTGCGCGACATCATTTTCAAAATCGGCGGCGGCGTGCCCAAAGGGAAAAAATTCAAGGCGGTGCAAACCGGCGGGCCTTCCGGAGGAGTCATTCCCGAGTCGCTCCTGGACCTCCCGGTCGATTTCGACGAACTCACCAAGGTCGGCTCCATGATGGGCTCCGGCGGCATGATCGTGATGGACGAAAACACCTGCATGGTGGACACCGCACGCTACTACACCAACTTCCTCGCGCATGAGTCCTGCGGAAAATGCGTCCCGTGCCGGGAAGGAACCCGCCAGACGCTCAGAATCCTCGACAACATCACTTCCGGCAGAGGTCAGGACGGGGACCTTGAGTTGCTCGAAGAGCTCTCGGAGTTTATGGAAGCGGCTTCGCTTTGCGCCTTGGGCCAGTCGGCCCCTTTCCCGGTGAAGAGCACTTTGAAATACTTCCGGGACGAATATGAAGAGCATATCAGAGAAAAGCGCTGCCGGGCGGGAGTCTGCAGCGCCCTGATTGCCTTCGACATAGACCAGGAAAAGTGCACTGCCTGCGGATCCTGCTTCCGCAACTGCCCGGTGGGCGCGGTCAACAAATCCGAGGACAAGGTATTCACCATCGTTCAGGAAAAGTGCATCAAATGCGGCGCCTGCTTCACCGCGTGCCCGGAAAAAGCCGGTGCAGTCGTCAAAGTTCCAGCCTATACGATCCCGAAGCAGCCCGCTCCGGGGGCGCCGGTCGAACAAAAAGCTTAATGAAAGGTCGCTATGGAAAACGTAAAACTCGAAATCGACGGCCGGACTGTTGAAGCTGCCGAGGGGACAACCGTCCTGCAGGCGGCGCGGTCGGTCGGAATCAACATACCCACTTTGTGCAACGACGACAGGCTTGAGCCTTACGGCGGATGCCGCATGTGCATGGTCGAAATCGAAACCCAATGGGGCCGCAAAAGGCTGGTGGCTTCCTGCGTCTACCCCGTCGAAGAAGGGCTCAAAGTCCAGACGAGAACGGAAAAAGTCGTTCGCATCCGGAAAATGATCATCGAGCTCCTCTGGCCCGCCTGGCAGCTATATGCCAAGGAATACGGCGTCACGTCCTCACGGTTCAAAACGGGGATGACGGATTGCAGCCTTTGCGGGCTTTGCGTCCGCTATTGCTCCGAAATCAAGAAAGCAAACAGGATCTACTTCCAGGGGCGCGGAGTCGATCGCAAACCGGCGCTCGTGGAAGGTTCGGAGCTCTCGTGCCGCGCCTGCGGCGAGTGTTTCACGCTTTGCGGCAGCGGTTGGATCGCTTCGCGCTGCTAAAAATCTTTTAGCCGTCGGGCTTTCAGCAATCAGCTGTTGATAGTTGTCGCGTTATAAATAATAATCGGCGCCAACAACTGATGGCTGATAGCGGACGGCTGATGGCCGCTGACAGGAGGCGCCTACATGCGAAAAGATTGCGTCCTTTTTTTCACCCTTCTCTTATTCCTTTCCATTCCAAACATCGCGAGCGCTCAGGAATTCGAGCCCACGGTCGGACAGGCCGGCAAAGACGTCATATGGGTGCCGACGCCGGACGAACTGGTCCAATCCATGCTCGATATGGCCGACGTCTCCGCGGATGACATTGTCATGGACCTCGGTTCAGGCGACGGCCGCATCGTCATTGCGGCCGCCAAAAGAGGCGCACGCGCCACCGGATTTGAATTCAACCCGGACATGGTGGCCCTGTCCAAAAAGAACGCTGAAAAAGCGGGCGTATCCGAAAAAGCAAATTTCGTAAACGCCGACATCTTTGCGAGCGACTTCTCCAAAGCCACCGTGATCACAATGTATCTCCTGCCGAACTTGAACCTGAAACTGCGGCCGATCATCCTGAACCTGAAGCCCGGCACGCGCGTGGTTTCTCATGCTTTCCACATGGAGGATTGGACGGCGGATCAGGTCGTCGAAAAAGAGGGCCGCACCGCTTATCTCTGGATAGTGCCCGCCAGAGTCGAAGGCGTTTGGAAATGGCAGGCCGGGGCGGACGGGGCGGAGCTTCACCTGAAACAGCAGTTTCAAATGATAGAGGGATCGCTCAAGCTGAACGGTAAAGAATCGCCGATCGAGGATGCAGCGCTCACGGGAGATCGCATCGCCTTCCGTGCGGGCGGCCAGGAGTATTCCGGCCAGGTCAAGGGGGATTCCATCGAAGGAAGCTTCAGGCCGGTCGGCGAAAAGAAATGGTCCGCGTCCCGCTCAACTTCAAAATAAAAGCAGGGGCCGCTCGCGGGCCCCTGCTTGATCCATGGAGCTTGTCAAAACAGACGCACTGTCTCTTGTCCTATCAACAAGCCCATTGCCTGTCTCGAGAGTCGGGGTTCCCCGGGCAATGCGGCCGCTCCCGGAATGTGCACTATGAACGAAACCAGAGCCATTGCGCTGATTACCGGCGCTTCCAGCGGCATCGGCGAAGTTTTCGCCCGAAGGCTTTCGGCGAAGGGCTATTTTGTCGTGCTGGTCGCCCGTCGCAAAGAACGGCTGGAAAAGCTGGCCGCCGAGCTTGGCAGCGCGGAAGCGCTCGTTGCGGACCTGACACGGGACGGCGATTTGCGCGCGGTCGAAGAGCGCATCGCCGCGATGCCCAACCTGGATTTTCTCATAAACAACGCCGGATTCGGGGTGCAGGGAGCGTTTTTCACTTCGGATTTGGAAGAACAGGACCGGATGCACCGCCTCCATATCATCGCCACGGGGCGGCTGACTCATGCGGCGCTCAACAGGATGGCCGCACGTTCGAGCGGAACTATCATCAACGTATCTTCAGTCGCGGGATTCTTCTCCAATCCCTACAATGTCAGTTATTGCTCTACGAAAGCATGGATCAACGGCTTCACGGAAGGGCTTTACCTTGAGCTCAAAACCCTTCATTCCCCTGTGCGCATCCAAGCTCTCTGCCCCGGCCTCACCCGCACGGAATTCCATGACGCCCTGCGAATGGACCGCAGCAAGATTCCCTCGTTCCTCTGGATGTCCCCCGAGAGCGTGGTGGATGCATCCCTGCGAGCGCTCAAGCGAAACCGCCTGTTTGTGATTCCGGGCCGGCATTATCGCTTCTTTCTGGGTCTCTATCGCTGGTTCCCGCAGTCTTTGAAGCATTTCATTTCTCTCCGGTACGCCAAAGCCGTCAACTGATTTCTGCTCGCGAAACTCATTTCTCAGCCAGGCGACTGGCAAGGGCCTGTCAATGAATAACGTTTGCACTTTGCTGCTGGCCC
>CAZXSV010000052.1:0-29047 GCA_964642735.1 uncultured Acidobacteriota bacterium | reverse complement strand
ATGAACTAGGAATTATGATTTATGAGTCCTGAGTTAAGGATTATCCGCAATAACCTTTAACTCATAACTCATAACTCATAATCCACCCACCCCCGGCGATCTAAGAAAAAGGCTTAATTGCCCTCAGGCCTCATCCATGCTTCTCGGCGGCGAAATTCCTCCGGCCGGCCGTAAAACAGGGGCTTCATGCAGCTATTTCCGGATTCCGAGCCTCTCGATCACGCTCCGGTACCGCGCCACGTCCTTGTCTTTAAGGTAATCCAATAAACGACGGCGTTTGCTCACCATTCGCAGCAATCCCCTGCGGGAATGATGATCCTTGGCATGGGTTTTAAAATGCTCGGTCAAATAGGCGATTTTTTCGCTCAGAATGGCGATCTGGACCTCTGGCGACCCCGTATCGGTCTGGTGTGTGCGATAGGCGTCCACTATTTCCGTCTTTTTCTCTACCGTAAGTGACAATTGATCCTCCACATAAGCCGTAAATATATAAACCGTTAAGTTACCATATGGACCGCCGCTCTGCAATTAATCAAATAGCGGGAATCGCTCCGAAGCCAATCCGAGCCCCCCGCCGAAAGCGCCGGCGCAGATTATTCACCAGGCTTTTCTTATGGACAGCGAGGCGACTTCCCCCGCAGTGGCGGTCCGAAGCTTTTCCAGCAGCGCCGGTTGGATGTTTCTCACCGCGTCCTCCCAATCGCAGCCGCTGATTTCAATCTCAAGTTCCGAGTTGCGGAAGGAGACCGGCCTGCAGACGGAAGCCAGCCTGTCTCCGAGCAATCGGGGCCATGCGCCTTGAAGGCAGGCCACGACCCACTTGCCTTTTTCAGGCATTTCATGCCAGCAAGACAGCAGGACGCCGAATAGAGGTTCCAAATTCTACTGCTCCGGATAAGCGATCGGCGGAAGCGCGGAAAGCATGCGGACCTGCCGGTCGGATAGAAGCGCAAGGCCATGAAGCGGCTGATCGGAGACCACCCGCAGATTTGCGGTCCGGAAAGGCGCTATTCCCGGGAAAATATTGCTTATTTTCTCGGATTTCAGCGCGCCGGGCTGCAATGTCAGCGTCGATGAGGCTTCCATCGTTCCCGACAGCCCCCAGAGCTCAAGCCTGACGCTGGCAGCCCCGATCCCTGAATTAAGCAGGGATATTTCCGTTTCATAGAGGGAATCCTCGGAAACGAGCGGGAAAATGAAACGGCTCATCGGAACGCCCGAAAGCTCGGCTGCGGTCAGAAAATCCATGTCGGAATTTGTGAAAGAAACGGTTCCGACGACCTTGTCCACGTTGCTGGAAATCTCCAGCCACCCTTGCCGGTTCAATAAAGCCGGATCTTCACCGAAGACGCTCCATAAATTTCCCGTCGCCTGCCCGTTTTTGGGAATTGTATAAGTCACCGGCGCGCCCAGGACCGCCCCGTCGGCGGAAAATAAAGTCAGCGTCACTCTTGCCGCATTCTCCTGGTTCCCGTTAATTATGTTGATGTGCGTCTCGCAATCGTCGGAAAACTTGAATTGCGGCGAATAGATCTTGACGACGCCGGCATACTTTTCCATGTCGATTCCATTCAGAGAAGCCCTCCCGCCTCCGTGGCTGAAAGTCTCGGTGAGCAGCAGCCCGACGTCGCTCCGGACTCTCAAATAGCCCTGAGCGCCGCTCCGCAATGCAACCGCAGCATGGTTCTGGCGGGAGGCGTTCATCGTCCCGTTGACGACGGAGAACAACTGCGTCCTCGGGTCATAAAATTCGCCGTTGTTCAGCACGCCGTTTTCGGCGTTCACTCCGCCTGCGACCAGGATTTTCAGCTGGAAGTCGTCCATCGTATCCGGAATGAGCGTGGCGGAGTGCCAGACTCGGGCGAATGTCAGGCTGCCGTTTCCGGTAAGGAAGCGCATCTGATCCGGATCAAAGATCTCCACAGTGGCCAGAGCTCCGGATGAATTCGCCCCTCCGATGATCACCACCTTGCCATCCGGCATGAGTGTGGCGGTGTGCCCGCTTCGGGCCTCATTCATGGGCAAAGCGGCCGTGAAGGTCTCGGTCGCCGGGTCGTAGATTTCGGCGGAACCGAGATAGTCGCCGCCATTCTGGCCGCCGGCGATCAGCACTTTCCCGTTATTCAGCAGGACGGCCGTATGAAATACGCGGCCTTCGGTCATGGCGCCGACCGCCCTGAAAGAAGAAGTCGCCGGGTCGTACAACTCAGCGGACGCCGCAATGGAAATCCCGTCGATGCCTCCCGCAAGCAACACTTCGCCGCTTTTCAGGAGAGTCGCGGTATGCCCGTCGCGCGGAGACGTCATGGCGCCAACCGGGGAAAATCCACTGGTGAACGGATCGAAGACTTCCGCCGTGTCGCTGATCGACTTCGCGTCCTGGCCGCCGGCGATCAGAACGCTTCCGTTCTCCAGCAAAGTGGCGGTGTGGCGGTAACGCTCCGAGCTCATCGTGCCGCCCGTTTTGGCGAAACTCCCGGCGGAAGCATTGTAGAGCTCCGCAGTCCTGTATATTGTCGCGTCCTGCTTGCCTCCGGCGACCAACACGTTTCCGGTGAGAAGAAGCGTGGCGGATTGTCCGCGACGCGCGCGGGACATTTCCCCGGAAGCCGTGAACTGTTTATCCTGATACAAATCGGCCGTCGTATGCACCGAAGTTCCATCGAATCCGCCCACCAGCAGCACCTTGCCCCGAAGCCCGGCGCTGATGACATCCGACAGCGGCTTCATCTCGCGGGCTGCGGCGCTTAAGGTCTGGTCGTTCTTTTCGCTGATCACTCCGCCGTCGGCGCCATAGTGGATCATGTCGTAGACGGAAGGGCTGAACGTGGGATTGACAAAGCTGAACTCCGCACCGGCGGCGTCTTCCACGGGAATTTCGGGAATAATAAAATCATGAAGCTGTTTGCGGTAATCCGGGTTGAACGGGATCGCCTGCAGGCCGCTTGTGTAAGCGCTCAGGAAATCAACGTGAACCTGCCCCGTGGCCGTAAACGCCACAATCGACGGTTCGTCGGACTCTATGACCAAACGGCCTGAGTTTTCAGTGGCGTTGTCGAAACTGAAAAGCTGCGACAAATCGACGGATTTCTGTTCATTGGGGTTCAAAGTCAGGACGGCGGGATTGGGCAAATCCAAACCGACGAAAGGCGTGCCCAGATTATTCAGAGCAGTGACCTTGACGCTGACCGGCGCCGCGGAAAGATTGACCAGGGACAGGCCGGTAAAATTGTCGGTCTGGCTCATGAACTTGGTCTGTTTGAACACATAGATGTCGCTCAGGAGGTCCAGTTCGTTGCTGATGAAATTCAGCACGGCGATGGTCTTGGCGTTTGGAGTCAGCGCTATGCTGGAAGCGTGTTCCGCGCTGGCGTTGGCGCTGTCTCCTACTCTGACGGCGCCAACAGCGCCTTTTGTCGCAAGATCCTGCTCAAACAGCAGGTCGGCTGTCGCCGAAGCATAGTAGGCGTATTTGGAATCGGCCGACGTCACGACGTTGGAGGAACCGAGCGGCGTCCCGCTATAGATCGGCATGATGCCGTATTCAACGTCGTCGTCGTCGTTGAGATCGTCGTCTTCAAGGTCCGAGGCCAGGACAAACGAAAGGCCGGAATTGGTAAGGATAAGCCACTGACTGCCGTCCGGGGTCAGCGTGGTGTATCCGGGCTTGTAGCCGATCTGATAAGTCTGAACTATCTCGCCGGTAGTTGCGTTAAAAACAAAGACGGCGTTGACGTTCGTATCATAATAATCCTGGCTGCCGATCACTCCATAGGTCTCGTCCGCATTTAAAACCGCCTTATTAAAAATCGTGAAGCTGGTCCACAAATAGGATTGCGACGGCGAAACCGTAAACTTCGTCGTCATCGAAGCCGCGTCCACGAAAAGCAGTTGATTGGAGACAGTGTCGACCACCAGAATCGTCGCTCCGTCTTTCGTCACCGTGATCTGGGCAGGGCCTTTCAACCCCGTCAGTCTGCCCAGTTCGGCGCCGTTCGACATCTGGAATTTGATGACTTCTCCGGTCGAAGTCGACGAAATGTACCCGAGGCTTCCGTCGGGAGATAAGGACAAAATGCTGCCGAAGCCGAATTCTCCGCTGAAAGAGTGCGTGGCCTGCAGGCTTAAGCTGTCCATCCTGATGATGAAAATCTTGTTGTCCAGCGCCGATACGACCGCAAGCGTATTCCCATCCGGAACGGGAGTGATGGAAACCGGTTTGCCGCCCGTGACAATTTTCTTCAGCACCGCGCCGGTCTCGGCGGAAAAGGCAAGGACGACGCCGGATCCGGTATACGAAACAAATCCGACTTTGGAATCATTTGAAAAAACGATGTTGGGCGAAATGTCGTCCGAAGTGCTTTGAAAGTTGACATCAAAATTCAGAAGCGGAGAGTTCTCTCCGCCGGCGAGAAGTATCTTGCCGTCAGCCAAAGCGGTAGCGGTATGCTGGTATCTCGCAGCGCTCATCGGAAGGGCTACGGGCGCAAACGCTCCCTGGGAATATATTTCGGCGCTGCTTAAAGCGGATGTCGAGTCCTGCCCGCCGGCGATCAGGACTCTGCCGTCGGGGAGCAAGGTTGCGGTGTGGCCGTACCGGGGAGTTCCCATTTCTGCCGCCAGCGTGAATTTTCCCGTGGCCGGATCGTATATCTCAGCGCTGCTTAAAACCGACGAGGCGTTTTTCCCCCCGACAATCAGGACTTTGCCGTCGGGGAGCATCGTGGCGGTATGGCCGTACCGGGCCGCGATCATTTTTCCGGCGGTCAATTTGAATATATTGCCGCTGGAGTCCCATATCTCAGCGGCGTCGAGATAATTGTCGCAAACCACCCTGTCGCTTTCCGAATTATTGCATCCGCCGGTAAACAGAACATTATTGTCATTCAGAAAAGTTGCGGTATGCCCCTCGCGAGCCGCGATCATCACCCCGATGGACGAAAATTTGGCGCTGGGAGGGTCGTAGACTTCCACCGACTTGAGGAATTGGCCGTTGAAGCCGCCTGAAACCAGCACTCCTCCATTTTTTACCAGCGTCACGGTCGGACGATACCTCGTCTCGATCATATTTCCGGTATATTTCACCGATTCACTCGTCGGGTCAAAGGTTTCGGCTGTCTGGAGGTAGGTTCCATTGTATCCGCCGACGATCAAAACGACGCCGCCTCTCAAAAGAACGACGCCCGCGCCTGCCCGAGTCGCACTTAAGCTCGTGGTAGCCGTAAAAGACCCGTCCGCAGGGCTGTAAAGCTCCATCGAGTTCAGGTATCGATTGTCATATCCGCCCGCGACCAGGACTTTGCCGTTGTTCAGTCGGACCGCCACATGCTGCTCCCTGGCGATGCTCATCGATCCGGAGGGCGTTATCGCTCCGGTCGCCGGATCGAAAATTTCCGCAACGCCGTTCAACGCCTCGGCGTTCGGATTTACCGTGGCGAATATTTTCTTCTGGGCGAATGCGGGAGCAGATAGAAAAAGACCGGAACAGACAAGCAGAAGCATAGACCTGAAACGCATAGAGTTCTCCAGGCAAAGCACCGCGGAAGCGGCGGATAAAATCTATAACCATCAAGGCTGAAGCGACGAGCCGGCGCTTTTTTAAAATATCCTCCGGGGAAGAGACGCATCCTTCCCTTTATCTCGCTTCGTTCCCTAAAGTTGCCGAAATCCTTCAATAAACCGGAATCAGCTGAACCTGAAGGACAGTTAAGCCTTTGCTCTTTTCAAAGCGCGCTCATTATATACGAATGCCGGTCAAAGCTCGGCTAAAAATTCTTTCGGGATCCCGAAAAGCCTCCGACAGCCCCGGCGAAATTAATTTTACGCCGCCGGCGGCAGTTTTACGTAAGGGGGAAGTGTCATTGTCTGTTTTCGCGCCGCCTTGTTGCAGCTATCGACAAAAGGCGCCGGATAATGTAACAATGTGCCCCGCATCTTGCGTCGGAGCGTTCCCGAAGCGAGCTTGTCCGTTTGCGAGTCATCAAACTAGATGATGAGGAGGTGTCGAGTGACTCGATTTGTCCTTAACCATGCTTTTAAAATAATATTTGCCATCCTAATTTCATCAGCCGCCTCCATCCCGCTCAAAGCGCAGACAGGATCCATCCGCATGGAAGGGACTGTCTGGGATCCCGCGGGCAATCCGCTATCCGGCGCCGTCCTGACGGCCGTGGAAGAAAACACGGGCATCCAGTATGAGACTGTCAGCAACGGGGAGGGCGATTACAAATTTCTCGCTATGCAGCCCGGAACCTATACGGTTGCAGTAAAGGCCGAGGGTTTCAAGGATGTGGTCCACTCCGGCATCCCGCTTTTCAAACCCGGAGTCTTCGAAGAAATTTTTACTATCGAAGCGGCGGCGGTGAATGTGGAAACCCCCACGCTCGAGCTTCCCAGGTTCATCAATTCGGAAACATCCACGGCTCTTTCGAAAAGCGAACTGCAGGCCCGGCCTCTTTTGAACCGCAACCCGTTGTCCCAGATCACTTACCTGCCCGGAGCGCAAGCAAAAAGCGGCGATGAAGGCTCGTCCTCAGTCAATGGCGCAAGGTCGGCAATGAACAGCGTGGTTATGGATGGGATATCGGTGGCGGACCGTATAAACCCAGCTTTGGATGTATCGCTTATACCCGTCACCCCCGACACGATCGCCGAAGTGCAATTCGTCGCTTCCGGAGGCAAGGCCGAATACGGACGATCCGGAGGAGCGCAAACGATCCTGACGCCGCGCTCCGGCGCCAAATCCTGGTCGGGCAACATTTACGATTACTTCCGGAACAAAAGTCTGAACGCCAATGAATATTTCAATGATCGGTCCGGAATGAACAAGCCGAAATTCACACGAAACATCTTTGGCGCCAGCGTTTCAGGCCCGGTTCTGGGACAGAAGACTCTTCTGTTTGGGAATTTCGAGGGCAACCGTACGAAACAGGAGGCAAGACGAATTCGCCTCGTCCTCACTCCGGAGGCGAAAGCAGGCGTTTTTCGATGGTTTCTTCCGTCGGACGCCGTTCGGGACAGCACCACCGTCCAATCCTTCGATATTGCCGCCAACGACCCGCGCCAGCTCGGGATAAGCCCCGCCGTGGCTTCCATCCTGGAAAAAACGCCCGATCCCAACTATGATTTTATCGGAGACCGGCTCAATACTGCCGGATACCAGTTCTACAACCCCGCTTTTGTCGACCAGGAAAGAATCGGCATTCGCGTCGATCACATCGTGGGCCCGAAGCACCAGGTCTTTATGAATTTCAACTGGAACCGGAGCCAGGCCACAGACATCGCAAACAATGCCGATTCCCCGTTCCCCGACCAGTACACCGGGCTGGACGCCTCCGGCGTCAGCAAAGGGAATTTCTGGGGGCTGACCGCCGGATCGAACTGGACCGTCAATCCCCGCCTGGTCAATGAATTTCGCATCGGATATCTTAGCCCCAAAAACGAATGGATCCGTCCGTCGCGATCGACCGGAGCGATGATTTCCGCCAACTCTTACTCCAATCCCGCGAACGTGGAGTTTCCGAGCTCCTCCAATTCCCGGATTTTCGAAGTCGCAGACACAATGTCCCGGTCCTGGGGCAGGCACGTCTTCAAATACGGGCTGAATTTTCAACGGATTTCCCAGGGAAGCGTCGACTACGCCGGCGCCTATCCCAACGTGACTTTGGGATTGAATAACGGCAACGCCGTGCCATCGAATATCGGGCCCTCCGAACAGCTTGAAATCTCCACCGAGGATCGACAGGCTTTTGAAAAAGTTTACAACGACCTTCTCGGCAGGATCGAAAGCGTGAGCCAGACTTTCTATTCTACCGCGACATCCGTTTTGCCCGGCGGATCGCCTAAAAAGCGGAACTATGCGTTCAACGAATTTGCAGCCTTCCTTCAGGACGACTGGCGGATCGCCACAAACCTGACTTTGAATTTCGGGCTGCGCTATGAGCTGGGAACGATCCCGGAAGAAACGAACAACATCCAGTCAACCCTGGATAAACCTTTCAGCATCAGCGGCGCGGCCAACATCGCGGATTTCCAATTCGTCTCCGGGGACTGGCGAAATAAGAGCATGAAAGACTTTGCGCCGCGCGCGGGCTTTGCGTGGGATATTTTCGGCACCGGCAACACCGTGCTCCGGGGAAGCTATGGAATTTATTACGACCGCCTGATCGGAGCCGTCACTAATTTTATCGACAAAAACAGCTACGGTTTTTCGCAAACGGTCGCCCTGTATCCGAACTCCTCGGCAGCGGATGTCCGGCTGAGCGACGGGATCCCGGCGATTTCTCAGCCGGCGACGATCCCCTCGCAATTGCCGGCCACACGTTCGGCGTCGGTGGCGGTTTTTGACCGCGACCTGCGCACGCCCCGCGTCGACCAGTACGCCCTCGCGGTGGAGAAAAAACTTTGGAACGCCGTTTGGGAAGCCGCCTATGTGGGGTCGCGCGGAAGACGGCTGTTTCAGTATCTGAATCTGAACCAGACCAAAATCCAGGGGGGCTTTCTGGATGCTTTTAACGAACTGAAAGCCTATCGCGATCAGGGAACGGCCATCCCCTCCTCCAATCCTTTCCTGCGTTTGTTCGGCTCTCCGCTTGCGGCCCTGAACGCCGTCGGCGGGTCGAATGTGGACGCGAACCTCGTCGGCCAGGCGGCCGACGCCATGGACCGAGGCTATTATGCGGGCTACGCCGCCGCGGGTTTGTCGGATTTCTACATAAGAAACTTCCCGCAATTCGACCGATTCATCGTCGGATCGGGCGAAGGCGAATCCTGGTACAATGCGCTCCAACTGGGCGTCCGGGCGAGCGGAAGCTCTTTCCACCTGAACGCAAACTACACCTGGAGCAAATCGCTCGACACCGGCTCCTCCAACGGCGGCGAATTGTCGCTTTCGAACGACAGCTTCAACCTTTCCAAGGCCCCGAGCGATTTCGACCGGCCGCACGTCGTAAACTTCGCCCTTGACTACAGGCTTCCGATAAGAAATTTGAGCGAGGAGTCGGACGCGCCCCGCTGGGTGGACGCTCTCATAGGCAATTGGAATTTTGGCGTTTTCTACCGCTGGGAAAGCGGTCAGCGCTTCAGCGTCTATTCGGGCCGCCAGACCGCCGCCGCGGGCGTGGAAAGCTTCGCCGATTTCTCCGGAAGCCGCTCCATCGGGTATCACTACAAGCAGGAAGGCATCGAATATTGGTTCAGCCCGGACCAGAAAAGTTTATTCACCATGCCTGGAGCGGGCTCGAACGGCACGTCCGGACGCAACTCGTTCGCGGGGCCGTCCTATTCAAACATCGATCTGTCGCTTTTCAAGTTCTTCTCGATAAGCGAACGGCAGAACGTCCAGTTCCGCATCGAAATCTACAACCTTTTGAACAAAGTGCGTTGGGGATTGCCGGGCGTCAACATGCAGAGCGGGGATTTTGGGATCATCTCCTCGACCGTCGGGACTCCGAGGGCGATGCAGCTGGGTTTGAAATTCCAGTTCTGACGCGTCCGCGGATCCGTCAGCATTCCCCGGAGCGCGAAACGGCGCCGCCGCCGGCAATGCCTCGGTTGCAGGCCGCCGGTTTCCGGTCGTCAACCTCAACGGCGGAGCTTTAAACATGCACGGCAATGAAGGCAATCGGAAATGGATCCTGGCTTCCGCTTCCCCGCGCCGCCTCGCGATTCTGAAGCGGCTGGGAATGCGCCCGATCGTCGCCCCCAGCGGGATGCGGGAGCCGGACCGCGATCCCGGCGAACGACCCTCCCGATACGCCATCCGAATGGCGCGGCTGAAAGCCGAGGAAGCGGCCAAAAAGCGTCGGACCGGAACCGTCGTCGCCGCCGACACCATCGTGGTTTTAGGAAACTCGATCCTGGGCAAGCCTGCGGACAGGGCGGACGCCGGCCGGATGCTCCGGCGCCTGAGCGGGCGGTGGCACGAAGTGATTTCAGCCGTCTGTTTGCTGGATTGCTCCAATGGCCGCCGCGAAAGCATGTTCAGCCGGACCCGCGTCCATTTCCGCCGCCTCTCCACTGCGGAAATGGATTGGTACCTCCGGTCCGGAGAGTATCGGGACAAGGCCGGCGCCTACGGCGCCCAGGGGCTCGCGTCCATTTTCATCGATAAAATCGACGGGTGCTTCTTCAATGTGGTCGGCTTCCCCGTCGCCGCTTTTGAAAAACTCTGCAGGAAATCGGGCGTTCGCTTGACCGATCATCTGAAAGACTTCCGCGGCCGGTCCGCGTCCCCTTCAAATAGCGAGCGAAAAGCCATGATTCCCTTCCGCAGGCATTGATCCGAAAGAAGAGGCATTTGGAGATAGGGCCTCGCCCCCGTTCTTCTGTATAATGCCGGCGACTTTATGAAAAGAACAGGGAGGCCGACCTCCATGCGAAATAATGCGGCCAGCCGCATCCTGCTTTCCATTTCCCTTCTGCTTTCAGCCGCGCCTGTCGCGGCTGAAGATGAAGTCTGGATCGAAGTCCGAAGCCCGCATTTTATCGTAATAAGCGACGCCTCTCCCAAACAAGCCCGGCAAACGGCGAAATCATTCGAACGATTCCGTCATTTTTTCCAGACGGTCTGGCCGGATCTTAAAATCGACTCCGGGATTCCGCTCGTCCTTTACGCGGGAAAAGATGAAAAGAGCCGTGCCGCTCTCCTCGGCGAAGATGGGAAGGGAAAAAGCGCTGCGCAATCGGCGGGCGTTTTCCTTGCCGGCGCCGAAAAACAGATTGTCGTTCTGAACCTCGATGCCCCCGTCGATCGTCCATTTTACGCGATCTTCCGCCCATACGCGCAGAGGATCCTGCAGCTTAATTTCGGGACTTTGCCTCCGTGGCTCTCCGAGGGTCTGGCGGAACTGTTCGCCAACGCCGACATTTCGGATCCATCCCGAGGCGCCGGAAGTTTCAGCCCGGAGGCTGCGCGGAAAATCAGGGACGCGCCCAGGATTCCGCTGTCGGAACTGATGTCGACGACCCAAGCTTCTTCCGAATACAGCAGGGAGAATGCAGCGCCTGATTTTCCTGCACAGTCCTGGGCGCTGGTTCATTGCCTGCGTTTCGGAAACCGATCCGCCCATCAGGAACAACTGAACGCATATATAAGAATGGTTATGGAAGGCGTTCCCCGCCCGTCAGCCGCATCCCGCGCCTTCGGAGATCTCAAGGACCTGGAGAAAGCCCTCGACAGCTGCCTGGCCGCCCCCGACGAATGTCCGGGCGAGGAAGTTCAACTTAAAATCGATGAAAGCCGGTACAAATCCCGCACGCTCCCGCCCGCCGAGGCGCTCGCCTGCCTGGGAGACATCCTCGTTCAAAACAACAAATTGGACCGGGCTCAAGCGACGCTGGAGCGGGCTCTGCGGCTCGATCCGAAGAGCGCCCGGGCGAACGAAGGATTGGGACATCTCTATTTGCGGCTCAAAGAAGAGGAAAAGGCCGGCAGGCATTTCACCCTGGCGGCCGAACTCGATCCCAAAAACTGCCTTGCCCATTACCTGGCGGCGGCGGTCGCGATGCCGGAGGACAGCGAATACGCCTCCGCCAAAGCCGAAAAGCACTTGCGCAAGGCTATTTCAATCAATCCCCAATTCGCGCCCGCCTTCCGATCGCTTTCTCAGCTGCTGGCCAGGAAAAGAATGTTCCTCGAAGAAGCCCTTGATTGCGCGAAAAAAGCGGCAGCCCTCGAACCGGGACGACTCGCTCACCGTTTGAACATCGCCTCCGTTCTGGCGGCAATGGAAAAGACCGATGAAGCAGAAGATCTTGGCAGGCGAATTCTCGCCGCCGCCCGCGACCCGAACGACCGCCTGCAGGCGGAGTCGTTCCTGAACCGGATCGAGGAAACCAAAACACGGGACGCACGCTACCAGCGCATGAAGCAGCAGCAGGAAAAAGAAACGAAAGAGGATGAGGAGCGTTTCAAGCTTTTTCAAGAGGGGGAAAAAAAACGCCAAGCGCTATCCCGGATCGAAATCGGTCCGGCTGCAAAATTGGCGGGAATCGTCCAATCGGTCCGGTGCGATTTCCCGGCTGTCATGGATGTCGTGCTGGAGGCGGGCGGGCTGAAGCACAGATTGCATTCCGAGAATTACTACGAGGTTAAATACGGGGCAGTCGGGGAGGGCGGCGAGGCCAAATTCGAACCCTGTCAGGATCTGGAAGGGAAAGAAGTGCAGGTCGAATACACGACTGTATCCGGCCAGGAATTCACCGGATTCATCCGGTCCATCGTAATAACGCTCCGGAAGTAGAAGAGGAAACCGCCATGAAATCTCTATCCGTTCACACCCAAAAACACACGCAATTCCTGGACATCACCCGAGAGGTGCAGGCCGCGGCGGAAAGTCTGGGAGTCCGGGACGGAATCCTCGCCGTTTTCGTCCCGCATACGACCGCGGGAGTGACGATTAACGAAAATGCCGATCCATCGGTCGTGTCGGACATTGCAGACGCGCTGGAAAGAGCGGTTCCCTGGCAAGGCCGGTACAGCCACTGCGAAGGCAACGCCGCCGCGCACGTCAAGGCCAGCATGATGGGATCTTCTGTCCAGATAATCGTGGAGAACGGCAGGCTGCAGCTGGGGGTCTGGCAAGCTGTATATTTATGCGAATTCGACGGCCCCCGGGCTCGAAACGTCTGGGTGTCCGGGTAGGAATCCGATGCAAAGAACGCAAACGATCGCCCAAAGCGGCGTTGCTTGCGCTCTTTGCATTGGAACGGGAAAGGCCGGGCTACTTGAAGCTGGCCAGCGCCGCCTGCTCGTTGTCGTACGTTTCAAAGACCGTCAAAAGCTTCGTGATGGCGAGCAGTTCGTGAATCTTCTTTGTAAGACTCAGAAGTTTCAGTTTTCCGCCGCTGCTCGTGACTGTAGTGTAGGAACTTACAAGTTCGCCAATCCCGGAGCTGTCAATATAGCTGACATCGGCGAGGTTGAGGATGATCTTCTTTCCCCCGCTCTGCAGTATGTCGCGGACGGCGTTGCGGACCGACATCGTCCCTTCGCCCAACGTGATTTTACCGCTCCAGTCCAAAATTTTAATATCCCCGATGGTGCGCGTATTGATTTTCATGACGTCCTAGCTCCTAGAGGCATATACAATATACTCTCCCGGCATTCGCCCCGCCCAAAAGAGGCGGCGAAGCTCAAATCCGATCAATAAAAACCAGGAGTAAAACTATAATTCCATTCTTGCACGACCCAAAAAGAATTGTCCACAACTATCGGCGCCGCGCGGAATGCGCCTGACAGCGCTTGCACCAGGAATTCTAAGGACGCAAGATCAACCGTTCTTCCTTATAACTCAATTCCACGCCTTCCAGCATAATTTTTTCAACGAAGTAATAGCCGTCGACATAGTCCCGTTCCATATACTTTTTGCCGTTGATGAAAACCATCCGCTCTTCCGGCGTTTCAGAATACAACAGAACCGTCAGGGTCATTTTCTTGATGGCTTCCTCCAGCGGCGCAGGGGATTCGGTCTTCACGGCCGGCGGCGGCGAAGGAGCAAGGCTGCGGTCGTCGGCCGGCTTCGGTCCGGAAGGGATTTTCGAAACTGCAGGATCAGGCTTCGGCGCGCTCGAATCCTTCTTATTTTCGACCGGCCGTTCTGAAGCCGTAGGATCTTTTTTCGATGGCGAAGACCCCGGATGGCGGATCTGTTTTTCCGCCGGGAGAATTGCAGGCGGCGCCGCCGGATGCGCTTCTGTTTGGTTTGCGGCGACAGGATAGGAAGCGACGCTCCGGCCGGCTCTGTGCGCATACAACCAGAGCAGACAGGCCGATGCCACAGCGCATACCGCAATAGCGATGAAAACGGGACGCCAGCGATTCTTATGGACGGCTTGCCCGCCATCCCCCGAAGCGACCGTCTGCAGCTGGACGCCTCCCCGCTCCTGCTCAGCCTTCTTCAAAGCATCGAGTATGTAGGACATGGATCGGTCCCCTTCGCCCTTCTAGTCGGGACGAGAGAGAGATGGAGTGTTTTCGCCTTCCAGCGCCTGAGCCATCCGGACCAGGGTTTCGATGCCGACAGCGCCATCCTGCGGAAGCGACCGGCTTCGCTGAAAATCAATGACGCGCACTCGGAGATTTTCGTCAAACAGATCCGAGACAGAGCCTTCAGGCGTTTTCGCTTCCAAAGAATCGAGCGCTTGACGAACCCATTGCACTTCTTTGCCTCGATCGCCGATCTTGAGAGTCTTGGCTTCAAAAGGAGGCTTCCACAGAACAATGAACGACCCGGTCCAGAGCGCATCAATTTCCGGAAGTGCGAACGAATGCTCCCGGTCTCCTATGGCGATTTTGGCCGCCGTGTCGCTCAGCCCTGCAAGAGTCGCATATTTCTGACTTCCGTCAGGCAGCGCCATTTCAAGCATCGCCGGAAGGTCGAAACGGCGAAGCCTGGACCAGTCGCCGGACTGGAAAAGGCATGAAAAGCCGCGTTCCTCTGCGACCTTGCAGCCAAGTTCCGAAGGGCCCAGCGCAACATTCTCGCCCCACCGGGAATAGATTTTGGAAAAACTTGCAGCCGTCGACGTATGGATCGAGGGCGCTGTCAGGATATCCAACAAACGGGCGGCGGCGGCCGCATTCTTCGGAGCCTTCCCTGCGGGTTTCGCCTCTCCGGCCGAAGTCACGGGATTATCAGCGGCAGCCTCCGGCGGAACCGGTTGGGCCGCGCTTGTTTCCGTTTTTCGGCTTAAGGCGGATTCCGCCGGCGCGGGGCCGCTTTTCTTCACGGCTTCCTGAACCTCTCGACGAAAGCCGGGCATCCCGGCCGGCCCCAGGAAAAGCGCCGTCCCGGCCGCCAGCGCGGCCAGCGCGACAATTCCCGCAGCCCAGACGTAGCGGCGACGCTGTCTGACTGCTCCTTGCGTCTCACGGTAAGCCCTGCCGACTATGGCCGCCGTGACTTCGCGCTTGTCGTTTGCATAAGCCCCAAGCAGAGCGCGGTCGCAGATGATATTGACAACGCGGGGCGTCCCGGCGGAAAGCCTGTACACCCGCCGCATGGCCGGCCGGGTGAAAACAGGGTCGCTTCGGCCCGCAATCAGCAAACGCCGCCGGATGTAGGCAATGGTCTCTTCCCGGGACATCGGCAGCAGGTGATAGCGCGCGGTGATCCGTTGAGAGGTCTGCCGAAGCTCCTTTTGTTTCAAAACCGACAGCAATTCCGGCTGCCCGATCAAAATGACCTGCAAAAGCTTTTCCGTGGACGTTTCCAGGTTGGTCAGGAGCCGGATCTGTTCCAGCACATCGGCGCTGAGATTTTGAGCTTCATCGATGACCAGCGCGGTCCGTTTCCGACGGGCGTGATTCTCCAGCAGGCGCTGGTTTAACGCGTCAATCAGGACTTTAATGCTTTCGGTCTGCGGGGGATAGGCGATCCGGAGTTCATCGCAGACGGAAGCCAGCAGCTCAATCGCCGTCAGCCGGGGATTCCAGATCAAAGCGATGTCCGTGTCCGGCGGCAACTGGTTGATCAGGCAACGGCAGAGGGTGGTTTTGCCCGAGCCGACTTCGCCGGTGAGCAGAACGAATCCTCCCGGCTGCTGAACGCCGTAGATAAGATGCGCCAACCCTTCCCGGTGCCGCTCGCTCATAAAAAAATAGCGCGGATCGGGGGTCAAAGAAAATGGAGGCTCGTTCAATCTGAAGTGCTTGATATACATTAGTTTTGTTCCGGCTGCCGTCTGTGCGCACGGCCATCGCGGCCATCCGGATGAATATACCAGAGACGACTCCTCTAAAGTAGAACAAAACAATGGACATCGGGTCGGAATCGGCTTTTCGGCTTTTGTCTATGTCCAGGGCGGAGGCCAGAGAGGCAAGCCGCTTCCCATCAAAGACGCAATTCGATGGAAAATTAAAAATCAATTATGACGCCGGTCCGGTTCATTTTTTTTTCCGTATTTTTGGAAATATTGGAATCCGCACCTGCGTAGTCCTATTTGCTGGCTTATTCCATACTTTATGGAGTATAAAGGAATCAAGCGCTATAAACCGGAAGTATAAGCAGGCGCAGCAAAAGGGTTCCGACCCATAGATGAACCATTATTTAGCGAAGGAGTAACCCGATGCCTGGAGGCAAAAAAGCTGAAAGCGAAGAAATGAACAAGAAAAAGTATTCAAGACGTGATTTTCTCGTCACCGGCGGGACTGTCGTCGCTGTGGATGCATTGATCGCAAGCACCCCGGCGATTGCTGCCACGCCCGCGCCTTCCCCTGCAGCAATGGTGAACGTTCCCGCATCGAAAGGCTACCTGGTCTACGACAGCAAGAAATGCGCAGGCTGCACAACCTGTATGCTTAGCTGCTCTTTAGTCCATTACGGGGTTCAGAGCCTGTCGCTGGCCCGCATTCAGATTATGCAGGACTCGTTTGGAAAATTCCCCAATGACCTCAAAATGGCGCCGTGCCGGCAGTGCGTTACACCTCCTTGCGTTCTGAATTGCCCGGTTGGCGCTGCATATATCGATGAAAAGAACGGCAACGTTCGAAGAATCGATGAAAAGAAATGCATTGGATGCAAAACGTGCATTCGAATGTGTCCGCAGCAGCCGCATCGGACTGTTTGGAATCATGAGCTGAAAAAATCCTCCAAATGCGACCTGTGCATTGACACTCCATACTGGAATGAAAAGGGCGGTCCCGGAGGCAAACAGGCCTGCGTGGAATCCTGCCCGATGAAAGCTATTAAATTCGTCGCCGTAACTCCGGACCAGACAGAAACCGATGGCTATGATGTCAAATTGCGGAATGAGCATTGGTTCCGACTTGGTTTTGTCGATGAGGATCAACCGCCGGGCAGCGGCGGCGGCGGCGGCATGGGCGGCTTTGGCGGCGGCGCGCCAAAAACCAAAATTCCAGCAGCGAAACCAAAGGTATAGGGAGGAGAAATCATGCCAGGCGGATACACCGGTAAAATCTTAAGAGTCAATCTGACAACAAAGCAGATCAGCAGAATCGACACGGCGAAATATGAAGAATTCGGCGGCGGCCACGGAATGGGCTCGGCCATTTTCTTCGACCTGGTCGGCGATCAACTCCCGTTTCCCGCTTTCGATCCCAGGAACCTGATCATCATGATGGCTTCGCCGTTCGCCGGCACATTCGTGCCGGGTTCCGGACGCTGCGAAGTGCAGAGCTTGAGCCCCGGACTCTATCCCATCGAATGGTTTGGGCACAGCAACTTCGGAGGGCGTTTTACCGCCCAGCTGAAGTTCGCCGGCTGGGATGGAATCGTCGTGGAAGGAGCCTCCGATCAACCCGTGTGGATTAACATCATCAACGACCAGGTCAAAATCGAAAATGCGACCAATGGCGTTTGGGGCCTGGACACATGGGACGCCCAGCAGGAAATTTCAAGGCGCGTGAATCCAAAGATTAAAAACGGCGAATGGGCGGAAATGGCCAGCAACTGCTATACCACGCAAATTCCCGCGGTTGTTTGCTGCGGACCGGCCGGAGAAAATAAGAGCCGGGTCGCTTGCCTGCTTCATGGACCGGGATCCCAGGCTGCCTTGTGCGGCTTTGGCGCGGTGTTCGGATCCAAAAACCTGAAGGCGATCAGCGCGATCGGAACCGGCGCCGCTCCTATCGCGGACCCCAAGGCATTGATGGACGCCAGGCTCTGGTTCCGCCAGTACCAATGGGATGTGGACAGTCCGCGCGATCCCGAAATTTTCGGATCGGGATACAGCCTGATCAAAGGCGCTCCCAAAGGCGGAAATGTTTCCAATAATGACAGGCTGCCGTCGCGTCCTGCAGCTTGCGCTTCCTGTCCAAGAGGCTGCAAAGAGCGGCTCACCACTGCAGACAGCAATGAAGCCGTCTGTGCAGGGACCATGTTTGCCAGAATCGGCGGAGGAGGCATGTTTGGAGGCTTCGGCGGCGCCAAGGCCAAATCCAGCGGGCCGTCGATGCCCCAGGCGCTCAGCTCGAAGCTGACCCGGCAAGCCAACGACCTGATGCATCGATACGGCCTCGGCCACTGGCAGTTGATGGCGACTCAGGGCTATCTCAACTTCCTCAACAGCAAGGGCATCCTGAAAGAGAAAGGGATCGAATACAATCTGCCGGCTCAAGGCAGCTTCGCTTACTACGAGGCGTTGTATCGATTGATTTCCTTGAAAGAAGGGAAATTGGGCGAGCTCGTCTCGGAAGCTGCCGCAAGAATGGCGGAGCAGATGGGCCGATACAAAGAGGATGTCAATAGCGGCCAACTGAGATTGACCTACTGGGGAACCCAGGAGCACTATTCCACGACGGTTCAGGTGGATTGGGGCTATGGCTCTCTCTTCGGCGAGCGGGACCTCATGCTGCATCAGATGTCCAACTACCCGCTTCACTGGATGGCGCAGGAAAGGAATCCCTACCTGAATGCCGAGGAAGCATCGAAGCTTTATGGGGAAGCCATGGTTCCCTATGAGAAAGATCGCTTCATTGTAGACTACGGCGAAAGCCCGGAGACCGGAATTTATTCCGACTCGAAAGTCCGGCTGGTGCAATGGGTCAAGCACTACGAGAAGTTCTGGATGGGAATGGGCTTCTGCGGCTGGAGATGGCCGCAGTGCATCACGAACAACACCGCCGACCGGAGAGGCGCCACGCCTCATGCCGAACCCAGGTTCTGGAATGCCGTTACCGGAAAGAAACTCACGTTTGCCGACACTATGGAAATCGGCCACAAGATTTACACCCTGGACCGGTCCATCTGGGTGATGCAGGGCAGGACCCGGGAATTGGAAACCTTCCCCGATTACATCTATGACAAAGGCACCGGCGGCAACGTCCTTCCGATGTTCATCGACGGCCAATGGAAATACGACCAGGGGAATAATCGGAAATTGGATCGAGCCAAATTCGAGGACTTCAAGACGAAGTTCTACAAGGCCGAAGGCTACGGTGAAAACGGATACCCGACGAGAGCCACTCTTGAAAAAATGAACATGAAGAAGCTGGCCGACACCATGGCGAGCAAAAGCAAGCTGGGCTAGCCGGTTCTTCAATTCTGTTTTACTTGCCAAAGGGGCGGTCTTCGCGACCGCCCCTTTTTTTTGATTCCCAGCTTCCGGTCGAGAGCCGAAAGCTGCGGGGCAGAAGAGATCAAGGCCGAAATAATGACCGGGATTCGACTGGCAAAATCCCCAAACGCCTCCAACTCCAAGCGGGATAGGATCGAAAAAGGCGCCTATTTTCTTTGCCTGCGCCTGAAGCGCCCGGTGAAAATTCATGCGGGGGCGCTTGGAAATATTTCTTTGCCGGCCGGCGACTATGTCTATGTCGGAAGCGCCCGCCGGGGCATTGCGCAGCGCATCGCGCGGCATCGGCGCCTGGCGGAGACAAAAAAGGGGAAGCTTCACTGGCACATTGATTATCTGCTTCTCCATCCCCGAATAAAACTGATCGCGGCGAAAGGGCGCCGTGGAGAAAACGAATGCGCCGTTTCAAAGCATATTGCCGCGAAATCGGGAGTTTCGGCGCCCGTTCCGGGATTTGGCGCAACCGATTGTCGCGCCCGATGCCAAGCGCACCTCTATCTTTTGAAGAGCTCTTTTCAAAAAACACTGAGGAGCGACGACGGCGGCGAGGACTGGATTTGGATTGATACGTGAAACAGGGCGGATGGCCGCGCTTTTCCAGTCGGCAACGGGCTGTTGAGTATTTCTACTCCCCCTAAGATGCGTATTGATACGAATTCTCAAACCGGCGAATAAATGGTTCAATCAAAACAGCCGGCAGCGACCGGCTGAAAATGTGGGGACAGAATACCGGACGCGGAAGCGTAGGGGGGGCCGCAGACGGGGATAGTCCCCACGATTTTTTCTGCGGGCCGAGCATGCCCGAACTCTTCTAAGTTTTAAGTTCCGCAGCAAAGCGAACCGATGTTTTCCGTCTCCGGTTGAATCAACCAACGGGAAACGGGAAACATCGAACGGGAAAGCCTTTTTACAGCTTAAAAATGCTGGCTTTCAAAACGCCGTCGATTTTGCGCAACTGCGCCATGACGTCGTCGCTGACTTCCACGTCGACGCTGACGAACGAAACGGCTTTTTCTCCTTTTTTGTTACGGCTCCACTGCATCGCCGCGATGTTGATTCCGTTTGCGCCTAGCAGCGTGCCGATGTTCCCGATGATGCCGGGCTTGTCGATATTTTGGATGGCCAGCACGTAGGGAGTCGGTTCAAAATCCAGCTTGTATCCGAAGAAATCGACGATTCTCATTTCTTCCCTGGCGAATATGGTGCCGGAAATCGAAAGCTCTCTGGTCTTCGTGATAAATTTCAGCGTAATCAGATTCGTGTACTTGTCCAGGTGCGAGCGTTTGCTTTCTATCAGCTCGATTCCCATGTCTTCCGCAATCAGCTCTGCGTTGACATAGTTGATCATCCTCTCCTCCATAATGGGAGTCAGGAATCCTTTCAAAGCGGAGAGGGAGAGGATTCTCGTCTCCTTGTCGGCCAGATCGCCGCTGTAGACGATTTCCAGTTTTTCCACCGTTTCCTTCTCGACCTGGTAGTAGATTTTGCCCAGCATTTCGGCCAGCGCGATGTAAGGTTTGAGCTGCTCCAAATCGCCGGACTGAAGAGCGGGCATATTGACCGCCGCGACCAGATTTCCTTTCAACGCATCCGCGACGAGCCTGGTTATCGCCGTCCCGACATTGTAGTTGGCTTCGTGCGTGGAGGCGCCGAGATGCGGCGTGATAACGACGCTGTCCAGTTCAAGCAGGGGATTTTGATAGGCATGCTCCTCCGGCGGTTTGTCGTAGCCCGGCTCCGGATCCAGGACGTCGATGCCGGCGCCGGCGACCTGGCCGGCTTTGATGGCGTTGTAGAGCGCTTTTTCGTTGATCAAACCGCCCCGGGCCGCGTTGACGATCCTGACCCCCTTCTTGCACATCTTCAGCTGCTCTTCACCCACCATCCCGTAGGTCTCTTCGGTTTTGGGAGTGTGAATCGTGATGAGATCCGACCGCCGGAGCAGTTCATCCAGAGTCTCACATTTTTCAACCCCGTTCCTTTTGAACTTTTCATCCGTAATGTACGGGTCGTAGGCAATGGCTTTCATATTGCCGCCTGTCAGTTTCCTGGCGACAATCGAGCCGATTCTGCCGAGGCCGATAATCCCGACCGTCTTTCCATCCAGCTCGTTTCCGAGAAATTTGTTTCTCCTGAAATCGCGCCTTTTCGCAGCCGCGTTCGCCTGGGGAACATTCCTGAAGAGACAATAGGCAAGGCCGATGGCCAGTTCTGCAGCCGCCATCGTATTGCTCTCCGGCGTGTTGACGACGATGATCCCTTTTTGAGTGCAAGCCGGCACGTCAATGTTGTCGATGCCGTTGCCGGCTCTTCCGGCAACCTTCAGATTGACGCCCTTTTCGATGAGTTCGCGATTCACCTTGGTGACGCTTCGGACTATGATGGCTTCATAATTTGGGATGATCTGCAGCAACTCCGAATGCGAAATCCCCAGTTTCACATCCACCTCAAAACCGCTTTCGCGCAGGTAATTGAGCCCTTCATCGGCGATTCTTTCCGTAACAATGATTTTCATAATTTACGACCTCAAATTTTCATTGGTTTCACGCGCAAGTATATATGGTTTAGGCGACTAAATCCGCGAAAAAATATGGGGCGGGATTCCGGGGGTTGTCCGGCCCCGGTTCATGAACGAGAGATTGTCGATCATTCAAGGCTGCCATTTGTCGCCGGCGTCCCGGTCGCCGGAAAATCAATGACAAGCGCCGGATTGCGCTGTAGGATGTACGTTCCTTATATACATTTGGAGGTTGCAATGGCTGTCAAAAAAGACGCTCATATTTTATTGATCGTTCACGTGACCGATCGTTTGGAAAAAGCTCCGCTGGTGCAAAGCGCTCTTTCCCGTTTCGGCGATGCGATCCGGACGCGTCTGGGGCTTCACGACGTTGGCAAAGACTATTCATCGCCCGGCGGGGTGCTCGTTCTGGACATCGTCCACGAAACCAAAGCGCGCCAGCTTCAGAAGGCGCTGACCAAGATCAAAGGCCTCGAGACAAAACTGGTCGTTTTCAAACACTAGACGTATTCCCGATAAGCCGCCGGGCGCCTTATTCCCTCAGAAACCTCAGAATCGCGCGGCTCATGCCGTTGTCCGGGCATGCCTGGACGCTGTGGCCGCAGGGATTGTCGAGGATGAAGGGTTCAACGCCGAGTTTTTTTGCAAATTCGATCGCGGGCCCCGGGGTCACGGTGTGGTCGTTTTTCGCCGCGACGATGAACATCTTCGCCTTCACCGCCGACGGGTCGGCCGCGTCCATCGCCATCATCGCTTCCGCCTGGCGAATCTTGTCGTTCGCGTCCGGGCCGGAGTAGCGATCCGTCGATTTTGCGATCTCGGCGAAAACCTGTTCGCGCGTGGCATGCGCGTTATAGTATTCCGGCGTGGTCAGAATCAGGGCGCCGATCTCGTATTCGAATGCCCGGGCGGGATTTTCCGAATACTCGCCGCCGTTCCAAAGCCTGTCGTTTTTGATCGCGTCGATCTGCGCCTGCCAGTGCACAAGGTCGTACGGCGCCAAACGCGGCGACCCGACGATCGGCGCGGCCTTGTCCATGAAATCGGGATAGGCGACCGCCCACTGGAACGCCTGCATGCCCCCCATCGAAACTCCCAGCACCGCTTTCACACGGTCTATTTTCAGCGCGCCGGCGAGCAGCCTGTACTGGCTCTCCACCATGTCGCGCACCGTTATTTTAGGGAATTTCATTCGCGGCTGCAGACGGCTGTTCGACGGCGAGGTGGAAACGCCGTTCGACAATGCGTCGACGGCAATCACGAAATAGCCGGCATCGGTCAGCCAGGCCATTCCGCCTTCCATCTGCTCGGTGCGGCCGTTCGCCCATGTCGGATAGACGACGACGTTCGACCTGTCCGCGTTCATCGTTCCGAAGGTGCGGTATCCTACGCGGCATTCGCGCAGCACTTCTCCGGAAACAAGCTTCAGGTCTCCGATCTCCCCGAACTTCTGCTGGGCTTGCGCCGTCGCAGCCAGCGCAAGCAGAAGAAACAGAACCTGGATCGTCCTCGAAAGTCTTTTCATTTTATTCTCCATCGGACGGGCGCCGCGGGGATTTCGGACGAGGGATTCTGCCGGCGCGCCCGGCCCGACTCGAACAGACGGCCGGCGGATTCGATGCCCCCCTAAGTGAAAGTACAATGGGCCGCGTTCTGGGCGCCGCAGGGACAAACGCAAGGCGGCACGACGAAGCTGATGCGGAACATCGTCGAGGAGCGCCAGCCAGGGGATGCCCTGCGCCGCCAGAACCCTATGCGCGCGGCCTATTGTACTTTCACCACGAGCTGTTAGCTCGCCGGGATTCCGAGGCGCCATTATGTAAACTTCAGGAATTCTTCTCGATTTTCAAAGACATTTTACTGCAGGTCAGAAAAGAAAGTACGCAGAATCTGTACGCATTTCCTTTTTCAGCCGGCTTGCGCCCGTTGTAGGATAGGCAAGTGGATCAGAAATCAAAGGGATTACCCGATACTGGCCGAAAGCTGTACGGATAGGTCTCGGAGCCATCCGGCAGCAGCAAACTTTGCCACCCATATGACATCGCAATAAATTATGTCAAAGGACGATTCCCTGGATAGAAAGGATGTTGTATAAAGATCCTCCCGCGCGTTGGTTGCGAACAGCCCTTCAACCAGGCGTACTTGCGCATCGGGCATCTGCTTGTTGAATTCGGAAACGAGTTCCCGCCAGATACCCGTCCTGTCAGGCTCCATCAGGATGGAAAGCTCTTCGCTATGTCGCGATGGGAGCGTCCTCAGACTGAGAAATACTAAGATCGCCATTGCGCCGATAGCGAAGGCTCTCCCCAGTAGTCTTGTCGAACACATGGATATCCTTTGGATCGATGTGCAGTTTGATGGCATTCGAGTCCGGCCGCTCCTCGGAGAGAACCAGTAGGGAATTCCCGTCCACTCTCGCATCGATCAGGAATCGCGCACCAAGATTTTCAACCAGAGCGATTGTCGCCGGAATGCCGCCCCTCGGCTTGATCGCCTCGGGGCGAATCCCGATTTTTACAGGCCCGGAGTACACAAGGCCGGTTGAACATCTCTGCTGGCCAATCCTGAAAGCGCCTTCTTCCAGCGTCGCGTCAAACAGATTCATTGCCGGCGATCCGATGAAAGAAGCTACGAGAAGATTTTTCGGTTTTCTATAGAGCTCTTCGGGACTGCCTATCTGCTGGATCGCGGCCTCGATCCAGCATAATGGTTCGGTCCGCGAGCGTTGTGGGCTTCCCCACTTGATTATGCGTCACATAGACGACGGCAGCTCTAAGACGGGGAAAAAGCCCCTTGAGTTCATGCCGGACCTTCTCGCGCAATATCGCATCCAGGTTGCTCAGCGGCTCGTCAAACAAAAATACCTTTGGATTCCTGATAAGCGCTCTTCCCGCCGCGACACGCTGCCTCTGGCAGCCGCTCAATTGCCGCGGCGTTTTTTCGAGCAGGTCCTCGATCTGGAGCAGTTGCGCTGTGTCGTGAACGCGCCGTACGATTTCGTCGCGGGGCGTCTTTTTCAGCACGAGATTGAGCGCCAAATTTTCATAGCAGCTCCTGTGCGGATAAAGAGCGCGGGATTGAAAGACCATGGCTATATCGCTGGATCGCGCCGGGAGGGCGTTTACCATCCCCAATCCAGACTTTGCCTTCCGACGGCTGGTCCAGCCCTGCAATGACGCGAAGAAGCGTCGACTTGCCGCAGCCCGAAAATTCAAGAACAGTCACAACCTCCCGATCCTTTATCTCAAACGATACATCCCTTAAGGCATAAAATTCTTGAGAGAATCGCCGCGAAATATTCGCAAGACCGATGGAAGCCATATTTCCTCAGAACTCTATAGCGTGGAATATTCCGCTTTAGCTCGCTTCAGGATCGGGATATCAGGGTCGGCATCTTTCCAGATATTAAAAAACCTTCTGTAGTACTCCTTCGCCCTATGTACATCGCCCATGTCTTTATAGATCTTGGCCAGTTCATAGTGGGCCGAGATATCTTTTTCCGGCCATCCTATCCCAATCTTAAAATCATCGGTAATTTTTTTATACTTATCGGCCGCCTCCTGAAGCTTCCCGAGCCTGCGAAAAGCGAAAGCCAGCGGTTCCGGAGAATTGCGGGGCTCCAATTGGAGCCATAATTCAAGACACTCTATTGCTTCATCTCCTTTGCCATTGGCCAAAGCCAATTCGCCTTTTACCAGGTTAATGCTTGCTTGATCTCCCCGATTTGTGCGATTGATATAGGACATTGCTGTTAGATTCTTCGCCTGATTTGACATTTCGCGAAGCAGTCTGGATGCTTCTCTGGTTTTGCCCGCTCGCGCGCAAACCGTCGCCAACTCCATTATCAGGCTCGGATCGAAGGCATTTTCAGAAAGAATGCGGTCCGCTGCCACGAGTTCTGAAGCAAAGTCCGCGCTTCGGCCCTTAAGCTTATATGCAGATGCAAGAAACAGATGATCCAAAAACTCGCCATCTGCAACTTTTTCCGCTCTATTGATCAGAATAGATCGTTTGATATTGGCGATGGCGTCTGATAATTTCCCTTGATACATGGCCAGAAACGCCAATGATCGATACCCCCGAGCCCTTTTCCATGCTGGATCAGCAACTGTCATTTTCTGAAAAGTCTCAACCGCCTTCCGTACTTCTCCCAATCTTGCCAGCGTAAAACCATAATAGCCGTTAATAAACACATCTGTAATTCCTGAAGGTTTTAGCTCGAAGTGCTTTTCATAATTCTTCCTGGCGTTCTTATCCTGCCCCAGGCCTGAATAACAAGAAGCGATATTTCCATACGCAAGTGCATCGCCGGGATCAATCTCCAATGATCGCCTGAACGCCTCGATGGCCCTCTCATACTGGCCCAACCGGGCCATGTGAAGCCAGCCATAGCGCAACCATCCGGCGCTGTCGTTGGGGTATTGCGCAAGAAAGGTTCTATATTGCTGGATTGCCTGCTCGCTATTGCCTCTCTCGTCCTCGATTACCGCGCGAATCCAGAGGCGCTCCCGCAACGTGAGGCGGTTTATCAGGCTGAAAGCTTTTGTGAAATGCTTTTCTCCCTTCGCCCTTTCTCCCTCTATATAACCTCTATAGCACGCCACTCCCAGGTTTGCATGAGCCAATGCGAAATCAGGATCGATTGCCACCGCCTGCTCTATAAGCCCGTATCCTTCCTGGGCATTAACCGCTATAAGCTTGATGCCATCTGCGTAAGTCTTGAGCGCTCCAAGCGACTCGGTTGTGGCTTTCGGCAAGGGCAGGTTTTGGCTCGACATTTGCTGGAGTGATTCGCCTAGTTTTTGCCGGATTGTCATCGCCAGTGAGTCCAGTGCAGGCAGTATTTGGCTTTTATCCACTGCTTGTACAGCCTGGCTCATGACCGACTCCCGTTTATTGGGTTCTACGAGTTGAGCGGTCAAGGAATATACTCCGCCCACCTCGCTGATACTGCACGCCAGAACTGCCTTTACTCCTTCGCGCACCGCCAGATCACATGCCAAAGATTCATCAAGCTTAGCATGCTCCTTGCGCATGCGCTGGAGAGCTTCCTGAACACGGGACTGCGGAATCACGTTCAAATACATCGATTGCTGAATGCCCACTGTCAAGGCAGTCTGCAGCGAGCGGTCGAAGACCTGGTCGCCGGTTAAATTCTCAAAATCGGCTATCAGGATCCAGTCGCGCTCCTGAAAAGCCAGCGCAGCTTGTGGCGATTTAAAATAAATATCGCGCACCCACCAGGTAAAAGGGGCAATTCCGAAGAAGAAAATCAATAATGCGACGGCAATCCAGATTGGGCGCGAAAACCTCTGGCCTATCCAGCCTGACTGATCGCTGGGTAGCGCCTGATCGAGATCTGCATGCACTTCATTAGCGGATTGGTAGCGCTCCAACGGATTCTTGGCCAGCAGCTTTTCCAGGATCTTTTGAAGTTGATTGGGAAGACCGCGCCTGCCGCGGTTAAGCGCAGGCGGCGCCCCGGCCAAAATGGCGCTAACGGTTTCCATGACAGAGGGCCGCTTGAATGGATGGAATCCCGTCAGCATTTCGTAAAGAATTATGCCAAACGAGAAGATATCCGACCGTGAATCCACGGGCTTTGCCTGCACCTGTTCCGGCGACATGTAAGCCGGTGTTCCCACTATTGCCCCGCCCTGAGTCAGTGCCGACAATGTCTCTTCCTGGCTTTCGGTTTGGCCTGACGGAATCAACTGCTTCGCCAGTCCAAAATCCATCACCTTGGCATGGCCTTCACGGGTTAACATGACATTAGCAGGTTTCAGGTCCCGGTGAATGATTCCCTTCTGATGGGCTTTTTCTAGCGCTTCCAGAATCTCCGTGGCCACCTGCTTCGTTTCCTTGAGCGGCAATTGTCCTCGTGCAAGCCTCTCCTTGAGAGTTTCCCCTTCGACATATTCCATGACGATGAAGTCATTGCCATCGATTTCGCCGACTTCGTTGATATGGCAGATAAATGGATGGTCGAGAGCGGCGGCGGATCTGGCTTCCCGGATCAATCGCCTGTGCGAAGACTGATCCTGACGCATCTCAGGAGGGAGAAATTTCAGAGCCACTTTGCGCTTGAGCGCACAGTCCTCGGCAAGGTAAACCTCGCCCATGCCGCCCTGCCCGATTTTTTCGAGGATGCGATAATTTCCGAATGCCTCGCCAATCATGGAGAGTCCCTCCCCCCTCCGGCTGTTGAAACACTACGATGTGCCATAAGAATAAAGCATATTATATTACGCTGAATTCTTCCTGGATAGTCTGATGCTGAGCATGGCGCTCGACGGAAGCGACGACGATCGCTCAGACGCAATTCCGAGAGTATAGGCAGCACAAAAGCTCTTTTTCAAAGACGCCGCTCCATCCCTTTACTCGCCGGGGAATTTTCGGAATCAATACTCGTTGAAACAGCTCCATGCATTTCTGACCCCGCTTGGTTTTGCTTTTGATCCGCGCCTTGTCGATTGCACAATAGCGCTCTGCAATGAAGAGGGTGAAATCGCGGGGACGGGCTCCTTCCAGGGCCAGGCGCTGAAATATAGGGTCGCGGCGCCGGCCTGTCGCACGACCAACGCTTTCTCCGTAATCGTGACGCATCTCATCAACATCCTGATGAAGAAATACCAGCAGATTTTCGCCTTCACGCGGCCGGCAATGCCCGGAGTATTGCACCTATGGGCTTCAAAGAAGTGGCCACGGCGGAGCCGCTCTATACTTTGCTGGGATTCGGCTATCGTTCCATCCGGGATTGCTGGGATTGCCTGTTGACAAGCAAAAGAGCGAACGCAGCCCCCCCAATCTCCCCCATTGTGGTCAACTGCAATCCCTTCTCGAACGGCCACAGGTATCGGATCGAGACCGCCGCATCGTAATGCCGGATTGTGTATCTCTTTGTCGTCGAAGAGGACCGATCCGTATTTCCTTACAAAGACCGATGGAAGCTGATCGAGGAAGGCGCCCGTCGCCTGGAGAATGCCTTGATGGTCCAGGGCGGCCACTATGTCATCTCCGGCGCCACCTCCCCCAGGTATTTCCTGCAAAATGAAGGACAGGATCTGATCACCCGGAATCAGGCGGAACTGGAGGTCAGCATCTTTGCAAAACACATCGTGCCGGTCCTGGGCATTACGCGGCGCTATGTCGGGACCGAGCCCTATTCCCCCGCTACACTGACCTATAACGCCGCGATGAAAAGGATTCTGAAAAGCTGTGATGTTGAAGTGATCGAGGTCGAGCGAAAAGCTGATGGAACAGACGCCGAAGGCGATCCCAATCACATCAGCGCAACCAAAATCCGAAAGGCGATCCGCGAAGGCAGCCTGGACTCTGTCAGGACTTTTTTGCCGCCGAGCACCCTTGCCTATCTGCAGTCCGGCTTATCCAGGGCCGTAAGGGCGAAACTGAAGGCCTGGCCCGAGTAATAGGAATTGCCATTGTAAAATATTCCGGCTGTCGACAGACGCGCATCCCGGAACCGGCGCCTGA
>CAZXSV010000051.1:0-29876 GCA_964642735.1 uncultured Acidobacteriota bacterium | reverse complement strand
TCCGCCCGGCGCTCGCGCCAAAGTGTAAACGTTATTCATTGACAGGCCCTAAGGAAGCGCGGGTCTTTCCCGGCTGCACATCTTCTATCCGGATTTCGACAAGACGGTTGGGGGGGACGGCAGGCCCGGGAATCCGCGCCTGAATATAGTTGCCGGTCAGGACTGTGGAATTTCCCAAATCCTCTTCTTTCGAAAGAGTGATGGCAGAGAGGGTCCGGCCTGTGAAATGTCGGCGAAACGCGAAATTTTTCTTGCGCGAAATTTCAAGCAAGGCGTTCAACCGGCGTTTCATTTCCGAAGCAGGAATCCGGCCGGGAATAGAATAGGCGTCCGTTCCTTCCCTGGGAGAGAATGGAAAAACATGAAGATAGGTTAGCGGCGAATCTTCGACAAGTTCACACGTCTCCGCAAAATCCCGATCGGTTTCCCCCGGGAATCCGGTCAAGACATCGGCGCCAAGACCGGCGTCGGGAATTTTTTCACGGATGCACTGCAGCAAATCCCGGTAGCGCGCGGCCGTGTATGGCCGCTTCATGCGACGCAGAACCCGGTCGCATCCGCTCTGCATTGGAATGTGAAAATGAGGGGCGAAAGCCGGGCTTTCGGCCGCAAGGTCCACGATGGCCCGATCGAACCGCATAGGTTCGATGCTGCTCAGGCGGACGCGGCCCAGCCCCGGCAACTCAACGATCCGGCGCAGCAGATCGACCAGGCGGCAGCCGTCCCTCTCGAAGCTGCTCAGATGAACGCCGGTCAGGACTATCTCCTGAAATCCCCCGGCGATCAGAGACCGGATTTCGGCCAAAACATCCCCGGGCCTGGCGCTTCGCCCCGGACCGCGAACAAACGGGACGATGCAATACGAGCAGCGCATGTCGCACCCGTCCTGAATTTTGACTATCGGGCGAGTCTTGCCGCCGGTCCGCATCATCGGCGAAACCGGGCATTCGTCCGCCAATTCCACCGGGCTGCACTGGACGCTTTCTTGAGAATGCTCCCGACGGAGCGCAAATTCGGCCAGCCGCTCCTTTTCCGGATTCCCTAAAACAAGGCTCACGCCCTCGACAGAGGCAAGCGAGGCGGGATCCCGTTGGGCGTAGCACCCGGTGACGACTATCCGGGCCGTCGGGTTGTCGCGATGCAGACGGCGAACAGCTTGCCGGGCCTGCTGGTCGGCGCGATGGGTGACCGTGCAGGTGTTGACGACAATCAGGTCGGCGTCCAGGTGCGTTCCGCTTTCGGACATGGATTGGCAGAGGCTTTCCCTGATTGCAGCGCTGTCAGCCTGATTGCAGCGGCAGCCAAAAGTCCAAATGCAAAACTTAGACATCCCGGGCTTTCCTGAAATCGCTGTCCCGTTGTTCGACGCGCTCGGCCAGCTGCCGTTTGTAGCTGCGCAGTTTTTCGACCAGCGAGGGATCGCTGCGCGCAAGAATCTGCACCGCCAATACCGCCGCATTGCTGGCGCCCGATTTCCCGATGCCCATGGTGGCGACCGGCACTCCCGCCGGCATCATGGAAGTTGAAAGAAGCGCATCCAGACCATGCAATGGAGATGAATCGATTGGAACCCCGATGACCGGGAGGACCGTTTGGGCTGCGACAACTCCGGCCAGATGAGCAGCGGCCCCGGCGCAGGCGATCACGACCTGCACCCCGCGCTCTTCCAGCGCGGCGGCATAGCGGTGAGTCCGGTCCGGCGAGCGGTGGGCGCTGGATATCGTGAGTTCGTGTTCGACGCCGAAATTGCTTAAAATCTTCAGCATGTCTTCAACAACCGGATAATCGGAATCGCTTCCAAGAACCACTGCCACTTTTGGCTTCATCGATTTACCCCCGTATGCTTTTTAATTTCCATGGACTCCGAAGACTTTAGGGCGAAAAGCTCCTATCAGCTGGCGGCAGAAGGCTTCAATCCCTTGGCGCCGATGTCCCGACGGCAATGCATTCCCTCAAAATGTATTTTGTTGACCGCTTCGTAAGCAGCCATAATGGCCGAAGAAAGATTCCGGTCGACTGCTGTGACTCCGAGAACCCGGCCGCCGTCGGTGACGAACTTTTCGCCGGCCTTTTTCGTTCCCGCGTGGAAAACGGCTATGCGGCTGTCTTCTTCCGCCATCTCAACGCCGGCGATCGCCTTCCCTTTGGCATAGGGCCCCGGATATCCTCCGGAAGCGAGCACCACGCAGACCGCAGCCCCGCTATTCCATACGGCCTTGTGCTTGTTCAATCTCCCCTGACATAGCGCTTCGCACAGCTCGGAAAAATCGCTTTCCAGGCGGGGCAGGATGACCTGACATTCGGGATCTCCCATCCGGACATTAAACTCCAGCACCTTGGGGCCGGCGGCGGTCAGCATCAAGCCGGCATAAAGAATTCCCTGAAACGGGGATCCTTCCGCACGCATTCCGTCGATCACAGGTTGAATAACGGTCCGGAGCACATTTTGCTCCAGCTCCGGGCCGAGGATGTCGTCCGTCGAATAGGCGCCCATGCCGCCGGTGTTAGGGCCGGCGTCATTGTCAAAGACGGCTTTGTGGTCCCGAGCCGCAACCGCCGGCAGAACGTTTTCTCCGTCCGTGAAAACAATATAAGACGCTTCTATTCCGCTGAGGCACTCTTCGATGACGACCCGGTCCCCGGCCGGGCCGAATTCACGGTCGACCATGATCCGTCCGACGGCGGCGCGCGCCTCCTCGAGCGAATGAGCGACCACGACTCCCTTTCCCGCGGCCAGCCCGTCCGCTTTCACCACGATGGGAAAGCTCGCCTCGGAGGATTCCAGGAATGCGACGGCGGCTTTGGAATCCAGGAATGTCTTATATGCGGCCGTAGGGATTCCATGCCGCAACATGAAATCTTTGGAAAAAACCTTGCTGGATTCCAGCCGGGCTGCGCTTTGCGACGGGCCCAAAACCCCGACTCCCAGCGCTTTCAGATGATCCACAAGCCCGGCGGCCAGCGGAGCTTCCGGGCCGACGAGGACAAGATCGATCCTCTCCTTCCGGATGAATTCGCCTATCGCGGGGAAATCATCCGGTTGCAGGGGCGAACACCGCGCAAGGGGGGCGATGCCTCCGTTTCCGGGAGCGCAATATATTTCGCGGACCCGGGGGCTTTGGCGCAGCTTCCACACCATCGTGTGTTCTCTTCCGCCGGAACCAATCACAAGTATTCTCATACATCCCTTTCCCGGATATGGCCAAGCTCCGATTTCAGGTTAAAAAATTGATTGAAACAATGGCATCCCGCAATGTCAATGGTAGAATGCACCAGGGTGCGGGACGGCCCGGGCAGTTCCGGCCGGGAACGCCGGCGTTTCGAGCCAGAAGGCCCTTGGGGAAGGATCCATTATGCTGGACAAAACTTTCATACGTGAGAATCTCGATCATGTGCGCGAAAGACTGGCCGCAAGAGGGAGTTCGTTCTCCTTGGACGAGCTCCTCGCCGCAGACGCCGAGTGGAAAGAGATCGCGCTTCGCAGCGAGGAAATGCGGCGGCAGCGGAACGAAGCGTCGCAGGCCATCGGAAAACTGAAGGGGGCGGGCGCCGACACTTCGGCGCAGCAGGCGAAAGTCAAGGATATTTCCGGGGAGATCAAAGCGCTTGAAGAAAAGCTGAAAGCGGTCGAGGAAAAACTGAATTCCTATCTGCACGGCATCCCCAACCTTCCGCACTCTTCGGTCCCGATCGGGAGAGACGAAAACGCAAACCTTGAAATTCGCCGATGGGGGAGCCCTCCGCAATTTGATTTCACTCCCGTCGACCATGTGGACCTCGGCTCTTCTCTCGGCATTCTGGACCTGGATCGCGCAGCCAAGATCGCCGGCGCGCGGTTTTCGCTCTTGCGCAACGACGGGGCGATGATGGAAAGAGCCTTGATCAATTTCATGCTGGACGTCCATACAAAAAGCCACGGGTATCAAGAGGTGCTGCCTCCATTCATGGCCAATTCCACCAGCCTTTTTGGAACCGGGAACCTTCCAAAATTCGCCCAGGACCTGTTTAAGGTGGAAGGAACCGATTATTTCCTGATCCCGACGGCGGAAGTCCCGGTAACCAATATTTATCAAGGGGAAACTCTGGAGCCATCCGAGCTCCCCGGAAAATTCGCGGCCTTCACCCCCTGTTTCAGGAGCGAAGCCGGCTCCTACGGGAAAGACGTCCGCGGCCTCATACGCCAGCACCAGTTCAACAAAGTCGAACTGGTGAAATTTGTCGAACCCTCCACTTCCTACGACGAGCTGGAATCCCTGACTCGAGACGCAGAGGATATTTTGCAGAGGCTTGGGCTTCACTACCGCGTTGTAGCGCTTTGCACCGGGGATATGGGTTTCTCCAGCGCAAAGACTTACGACCTGGAAGTCTGGCTGCCCAGCCAGAATCGTTTCCGGGAAATTTCATCCTGCAGCAACTTTGAAAGCTTCCAGGCCAGACGGGCGAACATACGCTACCGGACCGAGGACGGCAAACGCCAGTTCGTTCACACATTGAACGGCTCGGGTTTGGCGATCGGCAGGACGTGGGTGGCTATTCTGGAAAACTTTCAGCAAAAAGATGGGTCCGTCGTCATCCCGGAAGCCCTCAGGCCTTATATGGGGGGCAAAAAGACAATCAAGAGGCAATAATGCTGGCGCGTGGCGCCAGTTGCTGGCGCAGGGCGCAGCGCAACTATTGAAATCTTGCGGAGATGTTTTCGCTCTCGGCCGGAATAATCAATGGCTTTTCAAGCGATATGTTCAGGGTTATGCCGCGGCTGAGTTCAAGATCGTTGCCCGGCGTGGAGATGATGGTGGCAATCCCGATCACGGCGCCGATTCCGGCGCCGATTCCGGCGCCTTTTCCGCCGCCGGCCACCCCTCCGATTCCGGCGCCAATCAAGCTTGGGGCCAAAACCGTGCCGACATCTCTCCCGGCCGAACCCTTTCCCTTTACGGTCCCTTCCGGGTGCTCTTCGGAATCTTCGGAATTCAACTGCTCGAGCATGGCTTCAATCGGATACTCTCCGCGGCCCGGAATGCTGATGGATTGAAAGAGAAGATTCATCACGGGTTTGCCTTTAAACCTTCCGGGGCGAATGATGCGGGAAATGCTCCCGGCGACCACGCTGCCTTTGGGAATGACGATATTTTCTTCCAGAGAAATCGAATTGACCACCAGCGCTTTGAAGCCATCCCCTTCTTTGTTGCGTTTAGTGCTCAAATTGTCGTTCAATTGAAGCGTGATCCGCGTTCCTTCCGGAATGACGATCTCGTCGGCGGCCCATAGAAAAGACGGAATCCAGAGCGCCATCAAAAACGCAATCATCCCAGTGATTTTGCCGCTTTGCTTCATTCGACTATTCTCGCACGTCTGCATGTTGACTTCCAATCACTACCTTTGATGAACGGTCTCGCCGAATAGTTCAGCTTTTTTGACATCTTGTCGGCTAATAATCCACAAACAACTGATAATAAAAGACATAAATACCAATCCGCTTGACTCGAATTCTTTCAGCTGCTAGGGTCTATCCATGGAATATTCACCCGAGCCGTTAATTCCCAATCCAAATACCCGGACGGATCGATTACAGGCGTTTTTTGAGGTGCTGCTGTTGTCAGGCCTGTTCTCAAGCATTTTTGCGGCTTTGCCCTTTTACTTGATTTATGGGAAGAAAGCAGCGCTGACGACCAGCGCCGTCTCCATTTGCATTTTTCTCCTCATTGAGTCCGCCATTACTTTTCTCCTTCTCGCAGCGCTGCTGAAAATCCATCGACAGCGGATCCGGGACCTGGGGCTGCGCCGTGCGCGCTGGCGTTCAAATTTATTGGCGGGCCTGGCGCTTGTTCCATTTCTATTTATCGCCAATGTTTTTATCGCATTCGTATTTCGCGAGTATTTTCCAAAATATTTTTTAGAAACCAATCCGTTGACCGGAATTATCCGCACGCCTCAACAGCTCGGCCTCTTTATTTTTTCGGCTTTAATCGCCGGAGGCATAAAGGAGGAATTGCAGCGCGCTTTCATTCTCTCCAGATTCCGAACATATCTTGGCGGCTCGATCCTGGGCCTGATGGTTTGGAGCCTTGTTTTCGGCGCAGGCCATTATATACAGGGAGTCCAGGGAGTCGCCGTCGCATCGATTTACGGATTGCTGTTCGGCATTCTCTATCTGGCCAGCGGGAGCCTGATCGCTCCCATCGTGGCGCACAGCCTCTATGACACGTTGGCCCTGCTGGGCTACTGGTATCTTCCGGCGCTCCTCCGATAAGCCGGCGCGCGCAATTTATGTTTAAACCCGACGACAGGGCTTATTTTCGGCGCCAGGGCCTGTTTCCCAAGTTTGAATTCAATCGATTCCATATGAGCCTGGAGCTTTGCTGATGCCGGCTCCCGGTTCGCCGATATGAACGGTATGCCGAGCTTTGCACATACTTTAATGGAACTGCATTCCTCCCGCGGCTCCGGAATCTTCCGTATCGAGCGGCAAACCGTGAAAAAACAGCTGGTGCTCAAAGACGGTTTGCTGGTTTATGCCGAAAGCAATCTGCCGGAAGAGCATCTGGCGCGAATCATGATTGCCATGAACCTTTTGCCCAAAGACAAAATGAAGGACATCGCGACATTGATGAAGAAGCGCAAAACAAGCGAAGAAGCCATCATGCAATCCTGCAATCCGGACCCGGGAGTTCTCGTCAAGGGAAGAACGGAACAGGCGCTGGCCATCGCGGCTTCATCGCTGGGCCTGGAGGACTTCACCATGCATTTCTACCCGGGCGAAAATTTGGTTCGCTATCAGCAGAATCTGGGCCTTGCCCTGCCCGAGCTTCTTGTCTCTTCGGCGAGACGGGCTGCCAAGGATCGTCGGGGGCCGCTGTCTTTTGCTCAGCTGGAGGGGTTTGTTGTTTTGGACAAGTCTTTTCAAAAAAAGGAAATAGTATTCCCGCTGAACAAGGAGGAATCCTACGTCTGTTCGCTGCTCTCGGAGAATATGAACGTCAAAGATTTGCTTTCCCTCATTCCCGCCGGGGAAGCCGGTCCGGAAGAGCTGCTGCGGCGGCTTCTATCTCTCGGCCTTGTGAAGTTTGAAGCCAAGGCTTCCGTCGCCGATGAATCGAATTCCCTCGTGTTGGAAATCGAGGACATGCTGCTGCGTTTCGAAACCGCGGGCCCTTATGAAATTTTGTCCGTAAAAACAGACGCCGGTCCGGATGAGCTGCAGGCCGCTTACCACGAAATGGCGAAACGATTTCACCCCGACCGGTTCCAGTCGAAGGAGTTTTCTCTTCAGGACCGCGATAAAGCGGAGAGGGTTTTCTCGGCGATCAATGCGGCCTACACGACCCTGAGAGACCCGGCTGCCCGCGCGAGCTATGACGAAACGCGCCTCGCGAAAGAAAGCAAAGTCGAAGCCGCTCTGAAAGCCAAAGCCGCCAAGTCCGAGGAAGAAGCTCAAGTCGAAGCCCTTTTCCAGGAAGGCCGCCGTTCGCTCGCCAGGGGAGATTACAAAAAAGCCGTGGACCAGCTGAAGAGCTGTGTATGGCTGAATCCGAAGAAAGCCAGTTACAACTACTTCCTCGGCCTCGCCGAATCGGAAATCCCTTCATTGATGAAAAGCGCGGAACAGCATTTTCTCAAGGCAATGGAGCTCGAAGGAGTGTCCGCAGACAGCCGCCTGTCGCTGGCCAAGCTTTACATCAAGGTGCGGCTCCCCAGGAAAGCCGAGGTGCAGCTCCAGGAAGTGCTGAGGTGGGACCCCGGAAACCTGGAAGCTCAGAAAATGCTCGCGGAACTGGAGCGTGCCGAAACAAAACAGGCCGGCCCGCTTTTCTTCAAACGGTAGGGAATCCCTGCCGGGCAAACGCTTTCTCTCATCGAAATCCCGTCGCCAAAGCCGCACCAGCTGCAGCCGGCAAAAGATGCGCTGCCGAGTTGCCTCTTTCCGTGTTATATTGTTCGGTCTTAATCATCTTCTCCGTTCGAGGTTATAGGCAATGAGCGACAAACAACCGTTGAGCTACCGATCCGCAGGAGTGGATTCCGGTCAGAAGGACCGAGCCATGCAGCTTCTCGGCCGCTGGGTGGAAAAAAGCTTTGAGTTGCGTCCGTCCGAGGTGAAGCTGCCGCTGGGCTATTTCGCCAACGTCATTGACGTGGGCGGCGGTCTGGGAATCGCGGTTTCGACCGACGGCGTCGGGACCAAGATCCTGGTTGCGGAAATGCTCGAAAAGTACGACACCGTCGGCATCGACTGCGTCGCCATGAACGTCAACGACGTCCTTTGCGTCGGCGCGGAACCGCTTGCTCTTCTGGACTACATCGCCGTACAGGCGCCGCATCCCGACTTGCTGGAGAACCTTGCGATAGGCTTGTACAAAGGCGCCGAAATGGCCCGGATCACAATCCCCGGAGGGGAAATCGCCCAGATAAAAGAAATGATACAGGGCAAACGGGAAGGCTACGCTTTCGACCTGGTTGCCACCTGCATCGGGAAAGTGCCGCTGGACCGCGTTCTCACCGGCTCAACCATTGTCGACGGGGATGTCGTCGTCGGACTCGCTTCAAGCGGAATTCACAGCAACGGCATGACTCTGGCGCGGCGCGTTTTCTTCGAACGCCTCGGATGGCGGCCCGATCGCCATGTCGAGGAATTGGGGCGCAGCATCGGCGAAGAGCTTCTCGAACCCACCCGCATCTATGTCCGCGAGGTCCTGGACATGATCCGTGCCGGGCTGCGGATTAAAGCGCTGGCTCACATCACGAGCACAGGTTTTCTCAATCTCAGCAGGGCGGCCGCTCCTGTCGGATACGTGCTGGACAGCCTCCCGGAACCGCCCATGATTTTTCAACTCCTCCGGCGTCACGGCGGCGTTTCGGACGAGGAAATGTATTTCACCTATAACATGGGGATCGGCTTCTGCATCGTCCTTGCCCCTGAGGACGTCGACGCCGCTCACGCGATCGCCCGAAAGCACCACGCCCGCTCATGCACAATCGGCCGGGCGGTCCACGACCCGGACCGGAAGGTCGTTATCCCTTCGGCAGGCCTCGTGGGATTTGACGATAAATTCAGCCGGCTGTAGTTGTGGCCGGTTTCAAATCCTCCGGATTGAATCAACGGCCGGCGGGGCCGGCGAAACTCTTGCATGAAGACCAATCCGTCGATCAAGCTTTTCCTGTCTTTTCCCGTGTGCGCTTCCCTGACGTTTGGTCTGGCGGGATTTGCGCTGTATTTTTATTATGCGCAATTCGTCGGAAGCCTCGGGTGGAACGCCATCGAGCTTCTGATCGCGCAGCACCTGATCGATCACGGGCAGTACGCAACAAGCGTCGACTATCCGTCGGCTCTCCCATGGCGGCCGGTTTTTCCCGTCCTGCTTGTCACGGCTTTGCGCCTGATTTCCGACGATCCCCTCTGGATTTACAGGGTTTTTTGCGGACTGACGATTGGAACGCTTGCCGCGACCATGTTTTTGGGCGCACGAATGCTCTGCGGCGCCGCGGCGGGCTGCATCGCAGGCTTTCTGATCCTGGCATGTCCGGCGGTCACAATCTATCCCATCCATCATATCCACTCTTTTTCGCATCTGGGCGCGCTCCTCGTGCTAGGCCCGGCTTTGCTGCTTGCGCTGCGACTGCTTTATGCCGACCGGCTGAAGACCGGCGATTGCATGTTTTCCGGCGCGCTCTGGGGCCTGGCCTGTTTATGCCGGCCGGAACTGATCCTGTTCGCCATGGTTCACCTGGCGGCCCTCGGGTTCAGGCTCGCCAAGGAAAAGCGTTCGTGGACGCCGATCGCCGCCTGCGCGCTCGGGATTGCGGCGTTCGTCGTTCCCTACAATATCGCGGCGGACCGGGTTGCGAAGCGCGACGGGCTTCTTATCCGAAAACCGGTTTACACCTTCTACCTCAGCCAGGGTTGGGTTGATCCGCCGGCCGGCATCGGGACCGACGTCGAGGGGGAGGGCTATGTCTATGCGACAAAGCTCTACGGGAATCCCTCAGTCAACGGCGAGAGCATGATTGCGGCGATACGGAAAAATCCCGGGGCGTTCCGCCGGCGCGTGGCGCTCAACCTGCGCGAGTTTTACCGTAGATTCCGGGACAACGATTTTTTCACGCGCACCTACGCGCGCGCGACGCTGGCGGGACTGGCGATCTTCATTTTTGTCGCCAAGCGCTTCCGCGACCGGCTTGTGGCGCTGTTTTTAATTGGAACATTCGCCGCGCAACATTTCGTCCTGCCGTTCCATATCGACGCACGCTATCTGACGATTTCCGTTCCGCCGCTGATCCTGCTGATGGTGTTTTCCATCAGCCGCGCGCTGGCCGCCGCGCGGAAACCGTATCTGGCCCGAGCGGCCGCGGCGATCGCCGTCGCGCTGCTGGTTTCGATCGGATATCATCACGGACTGCGGCTGAACAAACGATCCGAACGAAACGACCGCGGCTTTGCGGCGATGCGCGCCCTTGGCGAACACTTCCGAGCCGCAACCGACGGCATTCCGACAACCGGAAATCGAGAAGCGCACATCGATTTCGTCCAGCCGAGCCCCTCCCCTGTTCAACCGGAAGACTCTTTGCTGCTGGGCTATTACAGCCGCACCGCCTGGACGACCGGCGGCGCGGAAGGCCTTTTCCCGCGCGGGAAATTCTATTCATTTCGCGACGTCCCGCCCGATTATCGCTATCTGCCGGCGGAGGAGGCGGCCGACCCTGAGAAGGTTCGAGGGTGGAAAATCATTTCCGAACATAAAAATCCGGTTTTCGGCCTGTACGTATTGTTGAAGCCGGCGGAAAGCGCGAATTGGCAGGATTTTCAAAATGCCGATGGCGTTCAATGACCGCTGCTTTTCAGATTCTCCAGGGCCAGGCGTGCGGCCGCCTGCTGAGCTTCCTTCTTGGTGCAACCTGAAGAACCCGCGACGACCTCCCCGTCCACCAGCACCTGAACGACAAAAGTCTTTTTGTGATCCGGGCCCAGTTCGTCGACGACGCAATAAACAGGCTCGGCAAGGCCGAGGTTGTGAAGATATTCCTGAAGGGCGGATTTGAAATCGCCATAGGTCAGCTGCTTGAGGTCCAGTTCGTCCAGAAACTCCTCCACCTGGCGGCCGACGAATTGCGCAGCCGCCTGCACTCCTCCGTCCAGGTAAATGGCGCCGATGATTGCTTCGAAGGCGTCGACTACAATTGCCCGCTTGGATCGTCCTCCCGTTTTTTCTTCGCCACGGCTGAGGCGGACAAAATCGCCCAACCCTATCTTCTCAGCCAGCTTGATCAGGTTGGCCGCGCTGACAAGATACGCCTTGATTTTGCTGAGCTCCCCCTCGGTGAAATCCGGGCAGCGCTCAAAAATCCTCGAACTGACCAAAAAACCGAGAACCGCATCGCCAAGAAACTCAAGCGATTCATTGTTCCGCAAACCCTCCCCCTCGCTTTCATTGACAAAGGAGCGGTGCGTCAAAGCCTGAAGAAGCAGATTCGGATTCTTAAAGCTATATCCCAGAAGATTTTCCAGTTCCGGAAGCGCTGGCGGTCGAGGAGCGTTTCGGTCGGCATTTTCGTGCATAGACGCCTCTTTGGCTTTCTGCCTTTGCAATCCGCAAAATTTTGTGTCGTTTTTCAGCGTTTCGCCCTGAAATGATCGAACCCGCGCTCGGGCATGCGCCGGCGGTTTTTCCCTGCGTCGTGCACCCACACGCCTCGATGGGAACTCATTGCCCCAATATTGGAAACGCGAGGAAATTTCGACGGATAGGTTTTTTCGAACATGCGGACTTTGGATTCAGGAACGGCGAAGAGGAGCTCAAAATCTTCGCCTCCATTCAAAGCCAGATCCTCGGGATCGCATCCCCATAGGGACGACTCCGTGAAAAGCGGAAGGCGGCTGCAGTCGATTTCCGCGCCGACGCCGCCGGCGGAGCACATGCGGGGGAGATCCGCGGAAAGGCCGTCGCTGAGGTCCATCATGCAGTGGACAAAACCGGATTGAGCAAGCCATAGCCCTGCTTCGCAGCGGGGCGCCGGCCGCAGTTGCGCCTGAATGGCTTCTCTTTGCGGTTTCGACTCCGGGCGCCGGCGCCCAGCCTGCAAAAGCTTCAATCCGGCAGCCGACCGGCCCAGTTTGCCCGTCACGAATAAAAAGTCTCCCGGCTTGCCGCCCGACCGACAAAGCACTTTTCGCCGGAGCGATTCTCCCAGCGCAGCAATTGAAATCATAATTTCGCTTTTGGATCCGGACAAATCGCCGCCGATCAGCCATGCGCCTTTTGAGCGGCCGAGCTTTGTCAGGCCTCGATAAAATTCCAGAATCCATTTTTCAGGAATGTCGGGTGTAAGCGCCAACGAAACTGTGAAAAAACGCGGCCGGGCGCCCATAGCCGCAAGATCGCTCAGATTCACTGCGAGGGATTTTATACCCAAGCCGTACGGCGCCGTCCAATCCCTGCAAAAATCGATTTTTTCCAGCAGCATGTCGGTGGTGGCGATCCAATACTCCTCGGCGCCTTTGGGAAGAATGACTGCGGCGTCGTCGCCGATTCCCTTTTTAATCGACCGACTGCCCCGCGGGTATCGATCCTTCAGCAGCCGGACAATCCGGTTTTCATCCATGGGTTGCGACGCTCTGTTGGGCATTCGAATATGTAAATTTGCAGCTGTCCGAGCCAGATGGCGATATTCCCATATCAAAATTTCGATATGGGCGATTCAAGGCCGAAAGCCGGTTTCCTGGTCGGTTTTTGTATTTTGACAAAATAAACCGGCGCTCCAGCAAAATCAGCCGCTCAAGCAAGAGCCCGGTGTAGAACATCTGTAACCTTATCAATCAAAACGATTTGCACTTCTTTCCGCAACTGGCTGGGGATCTCGTGCAGATCTTTCTGGTTTTGGCGCGGGATCATGACCGTTTGAACCCGGCCGCGGTGTGCGGCCAGAACCTTTTCTTTTATGCCGCCGACGGGCAAGACGTCGCCTCGCAACGTTATTTCGCCGGTCATTGCGATATTCTGGTGAACCGGGCGCCCTGTGCAAGCCGAAATCAGGGCGGTCGCCAGCGTGACTCCGGCGGAAGGCCCGTCTTTGGGAATAGACCCTTCGGGTATGTGAATGTGAAAATCTCGGCCGGCAAAAAAGTCGTCCGGGATCCCGTATTCCCCGGCATGGGCCCGGGTATAACTGAGGGCTGCATGGGCGGATTCCTTCATCACGTCGCCCATTTGTCCGGTCAGGATAAGGCTCCCTTTGCCGTTCATCGCCTGAGCTTCCACAAACAGCACTTCCCCTCCGACAGGCGTCCAGGCAAGGCCCGTGGCGATGCCGACCTGGTCGCGACCCAGCCGTTCCTCAGATTTATGTCTCGCCGGCCCGAGATAATTTTTTAGCATGGCTTGCGTCAAAACAACCGGCTTTCGCTTGCCCATGGCGAATTTCATCACTACCTTGCGGCAGATGGCGGCAATTTCCCTTTCCAGATTCCGAAGACCTGCTTCCCGCGTGTATCCGCGAATTATTGTTTGAAGCATTGATTCGGATAGGATCAAGTCTTTGCCGGTCAGGCCGTGACCCTCAAGCTGCCTGGGAAGAATATGCCGGCTGGCGATGGCGATCTTTTCCTCTTCGGTGTAGCCGGAGAGGAAGATGACTTCCATGCGATCCCGGAAAGCGGGATGGATCGTCTCCAGGACATTGGCGGTGGTAATGAAAAGCACATTGGAAAGGTCGAAAGGCACGCCCAGATAATTGTCGCGAAAGCTGTTATTTTGCTCAGGATCAAGAACTTCGAGCAATGCCGATGAGGGGTCGCCTCGAAAATCGGCGCCCAGCTTGTCGACTTCATCCATCATGAAGACCGGGTTTTTCGATTTCGCCTGATGCATGCCCTGGATGATCCGGCCGGGCATAGCGCCGACATAAGTGCGCCGATGGCCGCGGATTTCCGCTTCATCGTGAACGCCGCCCAGGCTTAAGCGGACGAAAGCCCTTCCCAAAGTGCGGGCGATGGATTTCCCCAAAGACGTTTTTCCCGTTCCGGGAGGGCCGACAAAGCAGAGAATGGGTCCCTTGCTGTCCTGTTTCAGCTTCCGGACGGCCAGGTGCTCCAAAATCCTCTCTTTGATTTTCTCCAGACCGTAATGATCTTCATTCAATATCTTGCGGGCTTTGTTGAGGTTGAGATTGTCCTCGCTTTGTTTGCTCCAGGGCAGTGAAACCATCCAGTCGAGATAGGTCCGGACAGTTGAGGTTTCAGCCATATCGGGGGCCATGCGTTCGAGCCTTCGTATCTGGCGGTCGAATTCCTCTCTCGCCTCCCTGGGCATTTTTGCGTCATCGGCTTTTCTTTTGTAGTTCCCCACGTCTTCCGTGAGTTCATTCCCTTCGCCCAGCTCGCTTTGAATGGCTTTCAGCTGTTGACGCAAAAAGAACTCGCGCTGCCCTTTGTCGATCTCATCCTTGGCCTGAGTGTTGATCTGCTGCTGCACTGTCAGCAGTTCCACTTCCCTGGCAAGCAATTCATGAATGCGTTTCAGCCGCATGGTGGGGTCGAGGATTGAAAGGACTTCCTGCGCTTCTTCCACTTTCAGCAAAACGTTCGATGCGACCAGATCCGCCAGCCGTCCCGGATCGTCCAGATTGGCCGCAATGACCATCGCTTCCTGCGAAATATTCTTCCCCATTGCCGCGACTTTTTCGAGAGCGGAGACGACGTTTCGCATCAGGGCTTCCAGTTGCACTCCCGATAAATCCCGGGCTTCTTCTTTCAGAACCTGAATGTGGGCTTCAAGGTATGAAAGCTGGTCTTCCCAGTCTTTCACTTTTGCCCTTGCAATCCCTTGAACCAGAACCCGGACCTTTTTTTCCGGCAGCTTGAGCATTCGGATGATCGCCCCGACCGTCCCGATTTCATACATATCTCCGGGCGCCGGGCTGTCGCCGGCCTGATCCCTTTGAGTCAGAAGCAGGACCATCCGGCTTCCCGAAAGCGCCTGATCCACGGCGCTGATGCCCTTTTCCGTCGTGACAAGCAGCGGAACGATCGTATAGGGGTAAGTAACGACATCGGGCAGAGGCAAAACAGGCAGGATTTTGGGTATTTCGACTTTCTCGTCCCTGACCAGTTCGTCCTTTTGGAATCCGCTTTCATTCGTTTCCTGGGCAGGCATAGCGTCTTCTCACCTCAGCGCCTAAATGAATCGCCCGGGGGATCGAATTTCCCGGACAGGCTTGAGTCCGGATCCGGTCCGCCATCTCAAATCTATTGATTCCGATTCCGGCGCAACGGCAAAGTTTCAAATCATTTTTCCGCTATCCGGATCTTCACCGTCTCTCCCCGCCGTTCTTTCAGTTTCGGCAGTTCAATCGTGAGAATCCCTTTTTCAAGACTAGCCCGGGCTCGCCGGGGATTCACGATCCAGCCGATGTGCAGGGTGCGAAAAAATCTTCCGTAGCTCCGTTCCAAACAGAAAAAACAAACAGGTTTTTGCGACGAGCCCTTCTCTCGCTTAACTCCCTGGATGCACAAGATTTCACCTTTGAAGGCTATCGAAATGTCGGAAGCTTTCACGCCCGGCAGCTCCACGCGAACCACAACATGGCTGTCTGTCTGGCATTTATCCACGGGAGGAATCCAGGATCCGATCGACATGGGATTCAGGAAATCCTGCCTGTTCAGCAGCAGGTCCGCTTCCCGGCTCGCGGAGGGTTCCGGCAACAGATCCTTCGGGTTTTTCGGCGCTCTTTTAAATGCCATTGATTCGCCCGCTTCGAAAAAAGTTCACCCGGACCCGCGGGTATCGGAGGACCGAACGGTTCCGCTATTGCTTCTTTTCAAAGAGCTCATTGATTTCGGTCATGAACTCGCTAACGTCTTCAAATTCGAGATAAACGGAAGCAAAACGAAGATAGGCGACCTTGTCGATTCGCCTGAGTTCGGAAAGAAGTATTTTGCCGATATTGACCGATTCCAGTTCCCGTTCCGGATTCTCCTGAACCGTCTGTTCAACCTTGTCGACGATTTTTTCCAGCTGGGTAAGACTGACAGGGCGCTTTTCACAGGCTTTGAGGAGGCCGTTCAGGATTTTGTTCCGATCGAATCTTTCCCGGCCGCCATCCTTCTTTACCACCATATACGGTATTTCGTCGCTTCGTTCATAGCTTGTGAAGCGGCGGGCGCAATTAAGGCACTGTCGCCTGCGCCGGATGGAATCTCCATCACGGCTTTCACGCGAGTCGACTACACGATCCTTCAGAAAACCGCAGTATGGGCACTTCACGGCGCTCGACGAACCTCGTATTAAAATGATACAAACCTAAGGATACAAAGGTTTTGAAAGAATTAATACAATATTCTTTCAAAAGATCGCCTGATGTTTTTCCAGACCTTGTCCATTTGCTGGCTTATAGCCTCTGAAATCTGTTATCCTCACGAAAAATTAACATTATTGAACTTTGCCAAACGCCGTTTCGTTACCACTGATTGGAACAGGTTGGAAATAACAAGGAGCTGCACGTGCTCTCAGGCGATCGCAAACTTGTAGAGCGCTGTCTTCAAGGAGATGACGCCGCTTGGGAGACGGTGGTGAACTCTTTCGGCCGGCGCATTTACAACCTGAGCTATCGCTACATGAACCGGAGCGATATCGCGGAAGACCTGACACAGGAAATTATGATTCGAATTTATCAGAATCTCAAAAGCTACCGGCCCGAGGCCGGCAGCTTTCAAAACTGGATCCTCAGGATAGCCCGCAATTTGATTATCGATCATTACCGGCAAATCCGGCGGAATCCGCAAACGGGAGGAAGCGAGGAGCTGGAGGCGCTGAACGTCCGGGATGAGCGCCTGCCGAATCCTCAGCGCGCCGCCGAACAAACAGACGCTTCCCGCTTCCTAAGGAACGGCATCGGGGCTCTCTCTCCCGAATTGAAAGAAGCCGTCATCCTCAGGGACATCGAAGGCATGACCTACCAGGAAATATCCGATCTGCTGAAGGTGCCCGAGGGAACCATAAAAAGCCGGATAAACCGGGGGCGCATCGAACTGGCAAAAGTATTGATGAAAAGGCGCGCCGCGGCCGGCATGGCGATTTAGAGGTTTTTATGAATTGCTCTCAGATCGAAGAACTGTTGAGTGAATATATAGAACGCCGGCTTCCGGACAAGGAAACGGCCGAAGCGGCCAGCCATCTTAGCCAATGCCCTGATTGTTCCAGGCTGCGCGACGGGATGGTTTCGGCGATCCGTCTGTGTCAAAAATATCCTGTCCTGGAAATCAACGTCTCCCTCCTGGAAAAAATACTTCTTCGGACTTCCGGCCGGCCGCGGCGGCGATCCTTGCGGGAGATGTGCGCGGATTGTTTCCTGAAATCCTTATGGACGCCCCGTTTCGCCGTCGGCTCTGGCCTGGCGGCTTTGTTTCTGTTTTTAATGATAAACCTGGTCTTCCCCCGGGTCTCGCCCGCCTTGTCCGCCTTTTCCCCTTCGGAGCTTCTGAGACTGATGGACAGAGGAGTTCAGCAGGCATACGGCGAAGGCCTCAAAGCCTATAAAACAAAAACCGATCTGGAAGAACAGTTTGCCTATCTGAAAAACAATCTGTTCGGCAAACTGCGATTTTTTATTGGAAAAATCGATATGCCGGCCGAGGAAAGCGGCAAATCCGCTTCTCCGGAAGGCCGGAAGAAGGCGCCGGAAGAAAAAAGCAGCTCTCTGCCGCTTTTTCCGGCCTGATTTTAGCGCAGCCGCGGTGAAAGCGGATCAGAAAGCGGGATGGGCGCCTGCCGCGAATTATCAGGCCCCGGGAGGAGATTGAAAATGAATTGCCTGAACCATCCCTCGTCGGAATCTCAAGGAATTTGCACCGCCTGCGGCAAGCCATTGTGTTCGGAGTGTCTTTACAAGGTGAAAGGCAAGCCTTTCTGCCAGGAATGCATCGTTCAGGGCGCGGAGTGGGCGCCCATCATCAAAGGCAGGCGGCTGTCGTCGACGACTCCGAAATGGGCGGCCTTCTGGGCCCTGATTCCCGGGATCGGCGCCGTGTTCAACAACGAATACCTCAAGGCGATCGCCTATTTTTCCGTCTTCGCCTGGTTGATCATGATGGCGGGCGGCGCCAGCGGCATCTTCGGGTTAGCGGCCGCCGTGTTCCTGATTTTCACCATGTTCGACGCCTATCGAACGGCGCAGGCCAATGTCCGAAAAAACCTGGAGTCGGGAATCGATCCGATAGAACCGCCGGCGCAGCCAAACGAAACCATCGCCTGGGGCGTCCTGCTGATTGTCATGGGCGTTTTGTTTCTCCTGATAAAATTCATGCCCCAGCATGTCCTGGGCCTTTTATGGCCTCTCGTTTTCGTCCTGCTGGGCGCCTATCTCGTCTATCGTGCGATGCAGCAGCGGGATCAAAACAGGAAGCCGGGCGGCGCTCCGACGCCGAAAGCGGCCATCCGGGATGGGAAGGAGGGCGCATAAATGTCCGCACGTTCCTATGGAAGCGCTTTAAGCGTCGGGATTGTCCTGATCGTCCTCGGGATTGTTTTTCTGATCGAAAATTTTTTCGCCCCGTTTTCCGCCATCCGCTTCATCGAACGCTACTGGCCTCTGGTTTTCATTTTTGTTGGATTGAAAAAACTCGTCGATTTTTTCCTGTGGTCCGAACCGGGGCCCCCGAACGGCTCGCCGCAGGCAAAGGAGTAAGCCTATGCCCGTCAAACGCCGTCCTTCACTCCTGGGCGCCTTGCTCTGGACAGGGTTGGGGCTCGGATTCCTTCTTCAGAATTTCAATATCCTATCCGACGTGTGGCTTCTGTTGGCCCGGTACTGGCCCGTAATTCTCATCCTGCTGGGACTGGGCAAGATTGCGGATTATTTCCTGAAAAAAGACGCGGTTGCCGTCGGTTTTGGCGAGCTGGCCCTCCTGATGCTGGTTTTTTTCATCGGGTCCGCAGCGACCCGGATTTCTAACGGCCAATTGGGACGGATCGTCCGGAATTTGCCGATTGAAATCGGAAATATTTCGATCCGTCCCGGGACCCTGATCGGCGAGTCCCACACGTATACCGAGGAAGCCGTCTATCCGCTGAAATCGAACGAACCGATCCAGATTGAAAATTCCTATGGCCTCGTTTCGGTGGCGCCGGGGAGCGACGGTGAAATCCGGGTGCGATTGCGCAAGGCGGTATACAGCGAAGAATCGCGCGCCAAGATCATCGCGGACGAGATACGCCTCGAAACCGTTTCGGAAGAAGGGACGCCGCTCCGTCCCGAGCAGGATCCGAAATCGAAACAGCCGTTTGTGATTCGGACCAATCGCGACGCCCTGAGCGCCAAAAACTACCGGTTCGCCGCCGACATGGAGGTCCTGGTCCCCAAAAATTCGCATCTGAAAGTGAAAAACCAGTTCGGTGAAATCCGGGTCGCGGGGGTGAACGGCCGCCTCGATTTGAGCACGACGCACAAATCCATCGACGTCCGTAACTGCTCCGGCCAATTCGACATATCCGCGCGCTATTCCGAATGCCGCCTGACCGATCTTGTCGGAAATCTGAAGCTCGAAGGGCGCGGCAAAGTCTACCTTCAAAACATCAAGGGGGATGTTTCGATCGCCAACGAATATTCTCCGCTGGAAATATACAATGTCGACGGAAAGCTCTCTATTTCAAGCTCCGAAAACAGCCTGACAATCGACGGCGTCTCCAGTTCCGTGGTCATAAACGACCGCGGTTCCGACATGCGCGTGCAGAAACTGCAGGATTCCCTGAAAATCAAGACGAGCTACAAGACGGTGGAAATCGCGGACGTCGCTTCCGATGTCACGCTCGAAAGCCGATACGCGTCTCTTTCGCTCAGGGGCGTAAAGGGAAATGTCCACATCAACTCCAATACCGACCGCGTCCAGGCCGAGGACGTCGGCGGACGGCTCACGGTGCGGGCTCGCGGCAGCGCCATCCGCGCGAGCGCCATCCGCGGCGCCCTGGACATCCAGACTTCGATGAAGGAAGTTTTGGCGAGCGATTTTGCGGGCGCCTGCACCATAGCCAACGAATATGGCGGAATCAGCGTTTCCGCCCAAACGCTCGGGAAAGGAAACGTCTCTCTCCGAAACCGCACCGGGGGAATAGATTTGCACCTTCCTGAAGGCGCCGCGCTGGAAATCGATGCCATAGCCCGGAGCGGCCGAATCGAATCGGACCATCCGGAATTGAAATTCATTCAAACGGACGCCGGCAATGGAAAGCTCAGGGCCAGACTGAGGACCGGCGGACCCAAAATTTATGCGGAAACGGAGAACAGCAACATCCGAATCTTCAGGGCGACGGGGAACGCGCAAAACCGGCGCCCGGAGGAGGAACCCTCGCGGACGGCGCCTCCCCAATCCGCGATTTCGGAGGATGCGCCATGAAGAAACTTTTTTTGCTGCCGTGGATCCTGATGATGTCCGCCGGTTGCGTCGTCGAAAACAGGCGCCCGATTGAAATAACTTCGATCAGCCAGTCGCAGCCCCTGGGACAAGAAAAGTCTCTTTACTCGAACATCCGGCTGGACGTCGGCGCCCTGGAAATATCGGCCGGCGACTCATCGGCGCCTCTTTATTCTTACGAAGTCGCCTATGATAAAAACAGCTTTGCGCCCGACGCTTATTACATTTTGCCAAGCGGCGACACTGAAGGCCGACTCTCCTTTCATTTTCACAGCACGCGCACTCCGGGCGGCGGGCAAAAAAATGAAATCAACAAGCTGCACCTGGCTTTTAACAATTCCGTTCCCCTGAATCTGGACGTAACCGCCGGCGTGGGAGAGTTGCGCTTTTCCCTATCCGGTCTGAGCTTGTCCCGACTCGATTTAAAAGCAGGCGTAGGCGGCGCCAAGCTGACATCCTATGAGCCGAATCCGATTCTCTGCGATCATATCCGGCTGACCAGCGGCGTTGGAGAGATGGAGGCTATTGGATTAGGCAACCTGAATTTTCGCCAGCTTGAATTCGCGGGAGGAGTCGGCAGCGCCGATCTGGATTTTTCAGGAGACTGGAAGCAAAGCGCGGATATCGAAATACGGGTCGGGGTGGGAGAAGTGAAAATGAGGATGCCCCGGGAAATCGGGGTCCGGGTGGATTCGGCGAAGAATTTTCTGAGCGGCGTCCACCTGGAAGGATTCCGTCAGAGCAATTCTTCTTATTACAGTGAAAACTACGAACGGGCGGCGATCAAAGCGTCGATCCGTGTCACAACCGGAATCGGCGGGCTGAAGGTTTTATGGATCTAACCCTGCGCCGGGGAGCGCAGGATTGGAAATAAAAAGGAGCGGCAGTGAACAAGCCTGCAATTTGGATGGCGCTTCTCTTTCTTTTTATTTGTGCGGGTTGTTCCCAGTCTCCCGGAGGCGCGGACGGCTATAAAGTCGCGTTCGTGTCGAGCAAGGCCGGGCAATTCGGAATTTTCTCGATAAATTCCGACACCACCGGCTCGAAAATTCTCGTCGCCGACAGGATGGCGCAAGTCCGGTTCGCTTCATGGTCTCCGGACGGGAAAAAACTCGCCTTCTACAACACACGCAGCCAGGATGAGCCCGTCTTGAAGAAATACCGCCTGATCAACGAATATTTGCTCTACGTCATGGATGCGACAGGCGCGAACCAGAAGCGGCTCCTTGATTTTCCTGTCACCGACTTCGGGTGGGCGCCCGACAGCCGGCGCCTCTTTTTCATTTCCGCGCATGAAAGCCCCGATCGGAATTCGCCGGAAGTGTTGAACGGGACCAGCCGCCCGCTGGCTTATGTGTACGTGCTCGACACGCAGACCGGCGCCATGAACCGCTTGCCGGGATCGGGACGGAACTGCTCCGCCTCCTGGTCCCCGGATGGCGCTCGCCTGGCGGTCGGCTTCGGGGCCGGTGAAAACTGCGGTATTTATCTTATCAGTCCGGATGGAAGGCAAAGTGAACGGTTGACGGATGGCGCGACCATTGATTTCCGCCCCGTCTGGTCTCCCGACGGAAAGACCCTGGCGTACATCGCATACCCGAAGACCGACGCAGACGCCGGGAATTCCGGAGTTTTCGTCATCGCCTCTGACGGCACAGGCAAAAAGTGCGTGGACCGCCGGCCGGCTTCGTACGTCCTGTGGTCGCCCGACGGCGGCATGTTGCTGCTGCAGGCGTCCGATACAGCGCGCCTCATCGACCCGAACGGTCAAAAGCAAGTGCTGCTGCAGGCGGCGGCAGGTTTCCGGAGCATTGCAAATGCCATTTTCACGCCGGACGGCAAGAAAATAATGCTTTGTTCCAACGACTTCGGCGCCTGGAAAATCTACTCTATCGGTCTGGACGGCTGGAAGCGCAAGACCATCACCATCAAGACAGACTCCTCCAATTTTTGCCTGTCGCCGCTGTTGACGGGACGCTAGTGTCCCGTCCCTCGAGTACGTTCCAGGTCCGCGAGCCTTGGGAACTCTGTCGGAACAGAAGCAAATATTCCTCAAAAAAAGCTATTTCATGCTTTCCGCGGCCCCGATTAGTAATGCAAGGAGAGTCCTGATGCGTTTTTATGCCTTTTTGATTTTTTGTCTCTTGGCGCCGGATGTCCGCCCTCAGGAATCCAAAAATCCGGCGTCCTCTCCGGAAGCGCCCTATGTGGAGCGGGAGGAGAAGCAATTCAATTTTTTCCCCGGGGGAAGAATTGAAATTTCGGCAGGCGCGGCGGGAAGCGTCAGGATTGTCGGATGGGAAAAGGGATCGGTCCGGATGGAAGCGGAGAAAATCGTTTATTACCTGCCGCCTGAAGAGGCGAAAGAGATAATCAAACAAAATCCAATCAAAGTCCGCTACAGGCAGACGACCGCCTCGGTCAGCACTTCCGCATTGTCTGCGCCGGACGCCACAATGGAAGTCAATCTGACCCTGTACGTTCCGAAGGAAAAAACAGACATCAAGGCGCAGGTGCGGAACGGAAATTTTTCCGTGGAGGCCGTGAACGGCTGGATCGAAGCGACGCTTCTGGAAGGCGGTATCGACGCCAAGTCGCTGGACGGGTATTTCTCAGCCAAAACGCAACGGGGCGACATCCGGGCGGAAATGTCCGGCAAAAACTGGCGCGGCCTGGAATTCGCCGCGGTCACTCATTCAGGTTCGGCGATCCTCCTGCTGCCGGCAGACTATTCCGCCGCTCTCCAATTGGAGACGCGCGCCGGCAAGATTTCGGTCGACTTCCCGCCCCAGGTGGTGGACGGCGAAGAAACGCCGCCCGATATCGTCATCAGCAAAAACGCCCAATCGCTGAAGGCGGCCGTCGGCGCCGGCGGCGCGCCCATCAAGCTCATCACATACACCGGCGACATCGCGATGTCGAAAAAATAGGGCGCCGTCCCTATTTCTGAAGCTAAATAATTTAGTTTTCAACTGCTTGGCGTTCACCCGCGCTCTTCGCGTCCCCGCTGCGAAGCATTCGTGATATAACTTCATCGCGCAAAAATTCTCGCTTTTATTTCTTTTTTCCTAAGAAAACCTGCGCCGCCGCGTTATCCCGGTTGGAAGCAGCCGGAAACAGCCGAAATGAGGCCGCATGAACAATCTGGATTCAAGCTGGATTTCGACAATACTGGTCGAGTACGAGCAGCCGCTGATCCGCTATGCGGCCCACATCACCGGCGACATCGAGCGCGCGCGCGAGGTCGTCCAGGACGTGTTTCTGAAGCTTTGCCGCCAGAAGCCGGACGAGATCGGCGACCATGTGGCTCAATGGCTTTACACGGTTTGCCGCAACCGGGCGCTGGACGTGATCCGAAAGGAGAAAAGGATGACCGGAATCAGCGATGTTCAACTGGATATGCATGCTCGCTCCGGGCCGGAAATATCCTCGGCTCTGGAGAAATCCGAACAGCTTGCGGAGGTTCTGAAAGCGCTTCAAACTCTCCCCGCCAACCAGCAGGAAGTCCTGCGATTGAAATTCCAGGGAGACCTGAGCTACCTGGAAATCAGCCGAGTCACCAGGCTTTCGGTGAGCAATGTCGGCTTTCTCATCCATACCGGACTCAAAACAATCCGAGAAAAAGTTCAGCCGCAGCCGGCTTTAGGGAGGGTGAAATGAGAATCGACGCCAATGATCCAAGATTGACTGCATACGCTCTCGGGGAATTGAGCGATCCGACCGAGATCGCGGAAATTGAAAACGCCCTGGAGAACTCGGAAGAGTTGCGCCGGCTGGTCGATGAAGTCCGCGGCACGGCGGATCTGCTGGCGATGGAACTGCGGGCGGAGCCTTCCATGAAATTGACTTCGGATCAGCGAAGCCGCATCGAAAAGAAAGCAATATCCTATAGAAGCTGGTTCGGGTTCAAGCCGGCCTGGGCCCTGGCGGCCGCCGCCGCGGCCGTAATGCTGATATCCTTTATCGCCATCAAGCAACTGAACCGGACGCCGCCGGCTTCTGGGCCGGTTGAGGTGGCGGAAAACTTCCCCGAGGCGTTAAAAACGGCGCCGCTGAATCCTTCTGCCGCTGCCACAGCATCCGGTCGCGCGATGCCGAAGCCGGCGCCCCCCGCAGCCGCTCAGCCGCCTGCGCCGGTTGAGCGGTTCAAAAAACAAGCCTCGGCCGCTTTTCAGGCGCCGGCCGCTCCCTCGGGGGCAAGCGTCGAAAGCAAAGGGGCGTCCATCAAAGTTGCGGGCGCCGATGCACCCGAAGGAAGGGAGGCGAAGGCGGCGGCGACGAACGAAAAATTCAAACCGAGCGATAGCGTCGAGGTTGCTGCGGCAACGGAGAATCTCCTCCTGGAATCGGGCTCATCGGTCGGCCAGGTCCTCCCGGAAGAAAAGGTCGTTCAGCTGCCTCTGGTCAGTGGCAACGTCCTTGATCTCGTCAAAACGATGGCCGGCGGCATTGTGAGGACGGAAAATCCGAGCTTCGGCGAGGATGACGCCACCTTGGCCGGTCTCCAGGCGCCTAATGTCAACATTCAGAAAGACGGCGTCACGGCGAATGACGTTCGCTGGGCGACCGGCATGAATGGGCCTGTGAACCTCAATCCGGAGTCGGTCGGCCAATTCAAAGTCATCCTCGCTCCCGTCGATGCAGAAATGGCGCGCGGGCGTGGAGAAATGGTTGTCAAAGGACGCGACGGCCGGTTGTACGCGGTTCGGCGTCCGCCCAAAGGATATAATGCGGAATCCTACGAGCCCGTTCAGGACAATCCGTTCCTGGACGCCGCCCAAAATCCGCTTTCCACTTTTTCGATCGACGTGGACACCGCGTCCTACTCCAATATGCGGCGGTTCCTGGATCGCGGATCTCTGCCTCCCAAAGACTCCATCCGCATTGAAGAGCTGGTGAACTACTTTGATTACGATTACAGCGGCCCGAGGGACGACAAACCTTTCGCCGCCAATTTCGAGCTCACGGAAGCGCCGTGGAACAGGGAGCACCTGCTGCTGCGCATCGGCCTGAAAGGGCGGGAAATCGATCGCCGGGTGCGGCCTTCCTGCAACCTGGTATTCCTGCTCGACATATCCGGATCGATGGATGAACCGAACAAGCTGCCTCTAGTGAAACAGTCGATGCAAATGCTCCTCGATCAATTGACCGAATCCGACAAGGTCTCGATCGTGGTCTACGCAACCGATACAAAAGTATGGCTGCCTCCGACCCGGGGGCATCAAAAGACGACGATCCGGGCGGCCATCGACAGCCTGGCCGCGGGCGGCGCGACCAACGGCGCGTCGGGCATCCAGCTCGCCTACCGGATGGCGCAGGAAGGCTTCATCAAAAAGGGAGTCAATCGAGTCATTCTTGCGACCGACGGCGATTTCAATGTCGGCATGACCGACAGGGGCGCCCTTGCCGGCTTCATCGAAGAGAAAGCCAAGAGCGGAGTGTTCCTTAGCGCTCTCGGTTTCGGAATGGGCAATCTCAAGGACGCCACCCTGGAAATGCTTGCAAACAAAGGACGCGGCAACTACGCATACATCGATACGTGGCACGAAGCCCGAAAGGTCCTGGTGGAACAGATGGACTCGACGCTGATCACGATAGCCAAGGACGTCAAAATCCAGGTCGAGTTCAATCCGAAGTTTGTCGGCGCCTACCGGCTGATCGGATATGAAGACAAGCTGATGGCCAAGGAAGATTTCAACAACGACGAAAAGATGGCGAGCTCGATCGGCGCAGGACACAGGGTTACGGCTCTGTATGAAATCGTCCTTCCGGGGAACAGCCCGGCGCCGGGAGTGGATCCGCTGAAATATCAGAAGCAGCCTCGGCCTTCCGCAAACGGCGAAAGCGATGAAATGCTCACGCTTAAAATCCGAAGCAAGGAGCCCGAGGGCGAAAAAAGCGTGCTCTCGGAATACACGGTGAAAAACACGCCGAAGAAATTCCTCAGCGCTTCCGCAGACTTTAAATTCGCCGCTGCAGTCGCCGCATTCGGCATGGTCCTGCGCGATTCCCCTTACAAGGGAACCTCCACATTCAACACCGCCCTGGAATGGGCAAGGGAAGGCAAAGGAAACGACAGGAACGGATATCGCGAAGAATTCATCCGCCTCGTCCACCGGGCAAGTTCCATCCGCTTCTAACCCTCCCTGTTGTTTTGAGACCCGCCGGCCCTCAGAAAGCCGGCGGGACGCCGCTCCCAGCGCGCGGGCGGGCGGTCCCGATGGCGACGACCAGGCGTCCGTCCGGCCGTCTGGCGACGGAAATTCCCCCGATAAGACCCTCAACCGATTCTCTGTCGGCGCTCTTGACCTCCTCGTCTTCCAGGTAATAGATAGGCTCCAAAGGCAGCATGGCCATGCGCGGAAGCATCTCGGCGGCGAGCTTTCTTCTTTTCCTGCTGCACCGCCAATACGCGTCGCGGACGGAATCAAAAAACGGCGCCTTGGACAGAAAGCTGGAAACGCGCGATGGGGCGTCTGACTGAAAGAGAGGCGGCGGGATGGTCCTGTCCGCCTGTGAATACCGCGCCAGGTCCTCCAGGATCCCGGGCAGTTCGGGCTTCCAGTCTCCGCGGACCATCTTTTCCCGATACCGTCGGATGATTCTCTGAAATTCTAAAATGTTCTGTTTGCCTTTGAGCCAGGCGACCTCCGAGACATTGAACAGGAACAGGTTAAATTCGTCCATGACCGCCGCTTTTTCATTTTCATCCAGCTGCATTTCGCTGAGAAATTCGGGCAAATACTGCTTTTCAAACTGGATCAGCTTGACCCGGATGTCCTTTGTCGGGTCCTGCAGGGTTTTCTCAAACAGCGCCAAAGAGTCGCGGGCGAACTCCTCGAGCCTCCGTCTTGACCGGTTGCCGAGGAAGCGGCCTCCCGACTTGTTCAATATGGCATCGTTCAAGAACGCTTGAAGCAGCGCGAGGAACCTCTCCTCGTTCTCGAGTCTTTTCAGATCAACAAGATTGAAAATATCCAGCAGGCTTCTGCTGAATTCGTCCAGGATCTTCAGCTTCTGCTGCGCCGTCATGGCGGAAGCCTCCATAAACATCCGCAGCGCGTTGCTGTTCCTGCAAATTTCCTCGATCCGCCCCTTCGGTTTCCGGCCCATCAACGTCCGGCGGTTTTGAATCTTGTCCGACGCCTTGGCCAACGGGACAATAGTCCGCAGCCACCGAAACAATTCCAGGTCCGGCAAAATTTTATCGCCGGCGGTTAAAGTCCCGGCGATGTAACGCAAGTAATCGATTTCCTGGACGAGCTGCGGCTGGTTTTTCATCCCTTCGATTTCCCGCCGGGTGAGGATCTCAAGCGCCCTGGGGATGCGCCCTTGGTCGTCGTACTTCCGGAATGCCGCCTGAATATCCTCCATGCTCGTGTCGGTATCTTCCAGAACGTCGTGCAACAACAGCGCGGCCAGAACGACGGGGTCGGCGACGCCGAAAACCTCGATCATGATTTTCGCCACCCGAATGGGGTGCTCGATGAACATGCGGCGCACGTCGCCGACGGGAACGGTTTTCAATTGTTTGCGGGAATGGCCGTCGTGGGAGCGGTAGGCCACTTTATACGCCGTCAGCAGCAGGGCTTTATCCTTCGCCGGCAGCTTTTTTCCCGTTGCGGCCTCGATCAGCTGGAGCAGCTGGTTGAACTGATCATTGCTGTGAATATGATCTTCCTTGATAATTCGGAATTTCTCGTAGTATTCCAAATGCTGCTGGAGAATCTTTTTGTCCTCCTCGCCGATCCCACATTCCTCCTTTTCGATTCGGCGAAGCAATTCACCGAACAATTCCTCGAACGGCGCGCCGAAAGGTTTTTCCCTGCGTATCCGGTTGAATTCGTTTCTATAATTCATAAAGGCTTGGTGCCGGGCGGGAGAGCTCCGGACCAGGAGAACAAATCTCATGTAGTCATAAGCCATCCAAACGCGCATCAGCGTCGACTGAGAAATCTGCGCCATGCCGGGTCTTACGGCGTTGGCGTCCGCGATTTGCAGGACCTGAAGCATCTTTAACAAATCGTCCTTGGGAACGCCTGTTCCCCTTTCGACGGAATCAATATCTTCATAAAAATCCTCATGAAGCGTCTTCCCGTCTTTGGTGCGGCCATACGTCGCCTTCTCAATAAGGACCGATTGATTTCTGACGAGGAACCTGACGATCATGATTTCACGGGAATCCCATCCCAGACGCGAAAGGAAATCTTCGGCCAGCAATGCTGAAATTTCCGGATGCAACAGGTGCCCGAGATAGTTCCGAGCTTCGGGCGTGTCCATCCCGAAGAACGGGTAGGTTTCCTTCAAGATCAGGGCGTTCCGCTCTTTATTCCTGCTCCATTCGACCGCGAGGCCGTACCAGACGGGCAGATTCGTCCCCTTGACGATGGCCGTCTCTCCCAGGTCATGGAACAACAGGGCCGCATTGATCCACCGCATGGCGCCGGCCTTCGCATCCTCGCTCTGGTACTCTCCAGCGCCGAAGCTTTCGATCCATGCGAAAGCCTGTCGAATGGATTCAAACGTGTGTCCCATCAAAGGCATGGGTCGGTAAATGTTCGGGTCTTTCTCCGGTTGGTCGCTATCGAACTCCTTGAACCCGGGGATCAGCCGATTCAGCTTCCCGGTCCGGACGGCGCGCCTGAAGGCCCGCGGGTCCGTCATGACGAGGGCGAATTCCTCTTTGGGTGAAAGCGGCTTCGAAAATAGCGGCTTTAGACAAGCTTTTGTTTTCTTCATCACGGGATTTTCGGAAACTATTTCCATAAACCGACGAAAATGTCCAGAGAAAATGCAAGCAGGGCCGCATTCCAGAAATTCGAAGGACTATTGTCTTTGGGATCTGCGGCCTCACGGCCTCATAATAATTCCATGAGATACCTTAAAGACCTCCTATTCACCGACCGGTTTTTAATCAAAGGGCACGCGCATACGGGCGGCCAGCGGCTCTCGTCCTTTCTGAACGGCGCCCGCAAGCGATTCCTGGAAATGGAGGAATCGACCGTCGTTCAACATTCCGGGGGCGTCCGCACCCAGGCGGAGTGGATGATGGTGCGGGTGGACGACATTTTGTTCGCTTACGAGATGGAGCAGACCGGCGACGAGGCGCTGAGAAAACTTGCGTCGCGGGACAAGCCCGAAATCCCCGTCGTGTTTCACCTGAAGTGCAGCCCGCCGGTTCAACTTTCAGGATTGGTGCGCAAGCGCGCCATCCGTTCCGACATGCTTCCCGCCCATGATTTTATCGTAATGGTGAACCCGGAGATCCGGGGGCTCCCCGCCGAATCCTCTCCCGAACACGCCCTCCTGGAAAGCGCGCCTTACCTGATCGTGAACCGGGACCGCATCTCCTTCATTTTCCGGTGATCGGACGCCGAAATCAGCGGCTTCCAGGCAATCCCCGCGGCGGAATCGAGTTTAACCCGGGTTAGGGCCTGGCAATGAATAACGTTTACACTTTGGCGCGAGCGCCGGGCGGACA
>CAZXSV010000050.1:0-29923 GCA_964642735.1 uncultured Acidobacteriota bacterium | reverse complement strand
ATGGCAAAGGAGAAATTTGATCGCAGCAAACCGCATGTGAACATCGGAACGATAGGACACATTGATCACGGGAAGACGACGTTGACGTCGGCCATTACGATGGTGCTGCACGAGAAGGATCCGAAGATTGCGGTGCGGTCGTTTGATTCGATCGACAACGCGCCGGAGGAGAAGGAGCGGGGGATCACGATAGCGACGGCGCACGTGGAGTATTCGACGGGGAACCGGCATTACGCGCACGTGGACTGTCCCGGGCACGCGGACTACATCAAGAACATGATCACGGGTGCGGCGCAGATGGACGGAGCGATACTGGTGGTGTCGGCGGCGGACGGGCCGATGCCGCAGACGCGGGAGCACATACTGCTGGCGAGGCAGGTGGGGGTGCCGTACGTCGTGGTGTTCATGAACAAGATCGACATGGTGGACGATCCGGAGCTGTTGGATCTGGTGGAGCTGGAGGTGCGGGAGCTTTTGACGTTCTATGAATTTCCTGGGGACGACATCCCGGTGGTTCGGGGGAGCGCGCTGAAGGCGATGCAGGGGGACGCGGACGCGAAGAACCAGATTCTGGCGTTGATGGAAGCGGTGGACAAGTACGTGCCGGTGCCGCAGAGGGAAGTGGAGAAGCCGTTTTTGATGCCGGTGGAGGATATTTTTACGATATCGGGGCGCGGGACGGTGGCGACCGGCAGGGTGGAGCGCGGGAAGGTGCGGGTAGGAGAAGAGATTGAGATTGTGGGGATCCGGGACACGGTGAAGCGAGTGGTGACAGGGGTGGAGATGTTCCGGAAGCTGCTGGATGAAGGGATGGCGGGAGACAACGTCGGGCTGCTGCTGCGCGGGACGGACAAGAAGGAAGTGGAGCGGGGCCAGGTGATTGCGGCGCCGGGGAGCATCACGCCGCACACGCATTTCAAGGCTCAGGCGTACGTTTTGACGAAGGAAGAGGGGGGGCGGCACACGCCGTTCTTCAACGGGTACCGGCCGCAGTTTTATTTCCGGACGACGGATGTGACGGGAGTGGCGGAACTTCCGGAAGGCACGGAGATGGTGATGCCGGGAGACAACGTGAACCTGACCATCAAACTGATTACGCCGATAGCGATGGAAAAAGGCTTGCGCTTCGCAATCCGCGAAGGCGGCCGGACCGTCGGCGCCGGCACTATCTCGGAAATCCTGGAGTAATCGGAAACGATCATGTTGAATGAAAAGATACGAATAAGGCTGAAAGCCTACGATTACAGGGTGCTGGATCAATCCACCTCTGAGATCGTCGAAATTGCCAAACGCACCGGATCTCGGGTTTCCGGCCCCATCCCGTTGCCGACAGTCAAGAACAAGTTCTGCGTCCTGCGCTCTCCCCACGTGGACAAAAAGTCCAGGGAGCAGTTTGAAATCAGAACGCACAAGCGTCTGGTCGACATTCTGGAGCCGACGCCGCAGACTGTGGACGCGTTGATGAAACTGGATTTGCCGGCGGCGATCGACGTTGAAATCAAGGCTTTCGGTACAGAACATAAATAAATAAAGGTTCTGCGTTTCCCGTTTCCCGTTTCCCGTTTTAAGCTTTTTAACGGGAAACAGGAAACGGGAAACGGGAAACGGTTACTATGGTGGATGGACTGATTGGAATAAAAGTGGGCATGACACAGGTTTTTGATGACAAAGGAACCGTGGTTCCGGTCACCATAATCAAAGCCGGCCCTTGTATCGTGGTTCAAAACAAGATGAAGGAAAAGGACGGCTATGAAGCCGTCCAGTTGGGACTGGTCGAATTTGTTCGGCCTTCCCGGATCAATAAGCCAAATGCGGAGCGCTTTAAGAAAGCCGGCGTTCCCCCCTGCCGCATCCTCCGGGAGTTTCACTCCGGCGGGAGCGAAGGGCCGAAAGTCGGCGAACAAATACTGGTCGGCCAGGTCTTCAAACAGAACGACAAAGTGGATGTGGCGGGCAGGAGCAAAGGCCGGGGATTCGCCGGTTTGATCAAGCGGCATCACTTCGGCGGCGGAGCTTCAACCCACGGCTCGATGTTTCATCGGGCGCCAGGTTCGATAGGCGCATCCGCATACCCAAGCCGCGTTCTTCCCGGAATGCGCGCTGCGGGGCATATGGGCGACGAGACCGTAACAACCCAGAATTTAAAAGTGATTCGCATTCAGGAGCAGGAAAATCTCCTCCTGGTGGAAGGATCCGTCCCCGGCCGAAACGGCGGGTACGTGATCGTTAAAAAAGCATAGGGATTGACGATTTACGATTTACGATTGACGATTTTAAGCCGAAGATCGGGTTTTCAATCGTCAATCGTCAATCATAAATCGTAAATTGTTAATCGTGAGGGTTTTATGGCGGAAATTGAGGTTAAAAATCTTGCCAATGAGGTGATCGGGAAACTCGAGCTCTCCGACGCGGTGTTTAAGGCGGAGTTCAACCAGTCGCTGATCTGGGAAGCTGTCAAGCACTACAACGACTCCCTCAGAGCCGGGACTGCTTCGACCAAAGTTAGAGGCGATGTGAGCGGAAGCGGCAAGAAGCTTTGGCGGCAGAAAGGAACCGGCAGAGCGCGCGTGGGCAGCATTCGGAGCCCTTTGTGGAGGCATGGCGGAACAGTGCACGGTCCGCATCCCAGGGACTATTCCTACCGCTTCCCGCGCAAGAAGCTGCATAGCGCTCTTCGTTCGGCCCTGTCCCGCAAGTTCAGCGAAAACTCTCTCGCAGTCGTCGAGGAATTGGCGGTGGAAACCGGCAAGACCAAAGAATTTCAAAAGGTCCTCAAGACGCTGGGCGCCGCCGGCAAGGTGCTGGTCGTCGACTCCAGCGGGAACCGGAACCTTTCGCTTTCTTCAAGGAATCTTGCGAAAGTCAAACTGGTTCCAGGCGCCGGAGTGAACATTTTTGACGTGGTCAACAGCAGCATCCTGCTATTTTCCAGGGAATCCATTCTCCAGCTGCAGGAGGCGCTGAGCAAATGAACAGACAAGAATCGGTGTTGATACTTCCCGTTATCACGGAGAAGAGCACGGACCTCAAGGAAAACATGAGAACAGTGGCTTTCAAGGTCCTGCGCGATGCAAACAAGATCGAGATAAAAAACGCCGTCGAGAAAATCTTCAAGGTGAAGGTCGAAAGCGTACGAACAGCCACATTCCATGGAAAAAAGCGGCGCCAGGGGCGGTACTCCGGACGCAGGCCCGACTGGAAGAAGGCGTACGTCACGCTTAAAGAAGGCGAAAAAATGATAGAATTTTCCGAGGCGGTATAAAAAGGTAGGAGCAGGGCGATGTCCTCCATCAAGACTTATAATCCCACATCACCGGCGATGCGGTTCCGAACGACTCTGGATAAAAAGGAGCTGTCGACCGATAGGCCGCTCAAGCGCCTCACTCGATCCAAGAATAGGATTTCGGGACGCAACAACAAGGGAAGATTGACGATCCGCCACAGAGGCGGCGGACACAAAAGACTCTACCGGGTTGTCGATTTTGTCCGGGACAAACGCGAAATCCCGGCGTCAGTCGTTTCGCTGCAATACGACCCGAACCGTTCAGCCAACATCGCGCTGCTCGCCTATGCGGATGGCGAAAAGCGATACATCCTGGCGCCGGACGGATTGGTTGAAGGCGCCACCGTTCTTACCGGCGAGTCGGCCGACATTCTTGTCGGGAATTCCCTCCCGCTGAAGAACATCCCGCTGGGCACCATGATTCACAATATCGAGCTCAGGAAGGGAAAAGGGGGGCAGATGGCCAGGTCAGCGGGCACGGCGGCTCAGCTGCTGGCGAAGGAATCCGGGTACGCGCAAATCAAGATGCCTTCAGGCGAAGTCCGAAAAGTGCACCTGGACTGCTACGCCACGATCGGGCAGGTCGGCAACCTGAATTACGAAAACGTGTCAATCGGCAAGGCCGGCCGCACACGCTGGCTTGGAAAACGCCCCACCGTGCGCGGCGTGGCCATGAATCCGATCGACCATCCCCATGGCGGCGGAGAGGGGAAGACCTCGGGCGGAAGAAATCCCGTCAGCCCCTGGGGATTGCCCACCAAAGGCTACAAAACTCGAAATAATAAACGCACTCAGCGCTTTATCATCAAGCGCCGCGGCAAGAAATAGGGAGCAGCATGACCAGATCAGTCCATAAAGGGCCTTTTGTAGACGAACACTTTCTTAAGAAAGTGAAAGCGGCGTCCGGAAGCGGCAGCCGCAATGTGATCAAGACTTGGTCCCGTCGTTCCACCATCACTCCGGAAATGGTCGGCCTGACTGTCGCCGTGCATAACGGCAAGAAGTTTATTCCCATTTATGTTTCGGAAAACATGGTCAGCCACAAACTCGGGGAATTCGCTCCGACCCGGATATTTAAGGGACACACGACCAAAGCTGCGGAAAAAACAACGGCAGCGGCAAAGCCGCCTGCGGCATAGAAGCCGGCGGGCGACAGCCGAGAGTGGATGTATGAGACAAGCTAATGGAGGGATTCGGCGGTCAAGCGGAGAATAAGCGGACTGCCGGCCAAGGGATATGGAAGCAACAGCAAAAGGCAAATACTTGAGAGGATCGCCACAGAAAGCCAGGCTCGTTATCGACCTGATCCGGGGAAGGAACGTCCAGCAAGCTCTGGCTATTCTGCGTTTCACGAATAAACGGGCTGCGGGGCCGATTGAAAAGGTGTTGCTTTCCGCGGTCGCCAATGCCAAAGAAAAGAACGCAACCGCCGATGTCGACCAGTTCGTTGTGGAACGCGCGGTGGTCGATTCCGGGCCGACGAAATATCGCAGGAGAGTCCGGCCGGCGCCAATGGGACGGGCATACCGGCAGCAGCGCCGCTATAAACACGTCAGCATCGTCATCAAGGGCAAGGATACAGAGGAAGAATAGGGAGGTAATCCGTGGGTCAGAAAGTTCATCCTTACGGTTTCAGACTGGGGATCAATCGAACGTGGCGTTCCCGCTGGTTCGCTCGCAAGGACTACGGCGCCCTGCTCCATGAGGACCTTCGCCTCAAGAGCATGCTTAAGAAGAAATTCTCCCACGCGGGGATCTCCCGGATTGAGGTGGAGCGCGCGGCCAATAAGCTGACCATCATTATATTTACTTCCCGCCCGGGAATTATCGTTGGGAAAAAGGGGACCGAGATCGAGAAGCTGAAAAAGGACCTGCAGCTTCTGACCGGAAGGGATGTCAATCTTAAGATCCAGGAAGTGAACAAGCCTGAACTGGATTCGCAACTGGTTGCGGAAGGAATCGCGCAGCAACTGGAAAAGAGAATCGCTTTTCGCCGCGCTATGCGCCGCGCCGTCGACGGCACCCTTCGCTTCGGCGCCAAAGGGATCAAGGTCCGTTGCTCCGGACGACTGAACGGAGCTGAAATCGCGCGCACCGAATGGTATCTGAACGGCCAGCTTCCGCTGCACACGATTCGGGCGGATATCGATTACGGTTTTGCCGAGGCGAGCACCACTTACGGAAAAATTGGCGTGAAAGTGTGGATCTACAAGGGCGAAGTATTTGAGATGCAAAGGCCTGAAAAAGCCGCACGGTAGTCTCGAGGAGTTTGCTAATCATGTTGATGCCAAAAAAAGTTAAGTACCGCAAACAACAAAAGGGAAAGCGCCGCGGAAAGGCGTGGCGAGGCTCCGAGGTCACTTTCGGGGAGTATGGATTGAAGGCCATGGAAGTCGGCTGGGTCAGCGACCGCCAGATCGAAGCCGGCCGGGTGGCGATTACCCGGTTCGTCAAACGCGGCGGAAAAATATGGATCCGCATTTTCCCCGACAAGCCCATAACAAAAAAGCCGGCTGAAACCAGAATGGGTAAAGGCAAGGGAGCTCCCGAGGGATGGGTTGCGGTAGTGAGACCCGGGAAAATTCTTTACGAGATGGAAGGCATTCCGGAAGATCAAGCGCAGGAGGCGATGCGGCTGGCCGGCCACAAACTTTCCATTAAGTCGAAATTTGTCAAACGATTCGGGAAGGAGGAGGCATGAAAGCTTCCAAGATGAGAGACATGTCCAAGGAGGACTTGATCCTGGAAGAATCCGAACTGCGCAAGCAGCTGCTCCGACTTCGTTTTCAGACCGCAGCGGGCCAGCTGGAAAGCGCTCCCAAAATGAGAGGCATCCGGCGGGATATCGCCCGTATTTTGACTGTATTGAAGGATAAGGAACCAAGGAATTGACTATTTTCAATTGACAATGGACGATTGATAAAGGTTCTAAAATTTCAAATTGTCAATTGTCAATCGTAAATGAGGGTACATGGGCACTGAACAGAAAAGAGGAATCCGCAAAAGCCAAGTCGGAACCGTTACCAGCGCGGCAATGCAGAAAACCGTCACGGTCGCGGTTGACCGGATGGTTCAGCATCCGCTTTACAAAAAAAGAATGCGGAAAACCTCCAAATTCCTGGCGCACGACGAGGCCGGGGCCTGCAAGGTCGGCGACCGGGTACGCATTGTTGAAACACGTCCATTGAGCGCGCGCAAGAGATGGCGTGTCGAGAAAGTATTGATCAGCGCCGTAAGTGCAGATTGACAATTGACCATTGACGATTAAAGAAACACCGAATCTATCGATAGTCAATAGTCAATGAACTGAGGGTCATCATGATACAGATGAGGACGATTTTAGACGTTGCGGACAACTCGGGCGCCCGCAAGATTTCCTGCATTCACGCATTGGGGAACCAGGTGGGACGCGTGGCGGCCCTCGGGGATATCATCACGGCAAATGTGAAAGAAGCCACGCCCGACGGAACCGTAAAAAAAGGGCAGGTGGTGAAGGCCGTGATTGTAAGGACTCGCAAGGAATACCGGCGCAAAGACGGCACCTATATTCGATTCGACGATAACGCCGCCGTGCTTATCAACGACCAGAAAGAGCCGATCGGAACCCGCGTGTTCGGCCCGGTCAGCCGCGAACTGAGAGACAGGGAGTTTTTAAAGATCGTTTCGCTGGCGCCTGAGGTGATCTAGCGGCGGTTGAAGAGGATAAAATGCCCAGAGTGCATATCAAAAAGAACGATTTGGTTTATGTGATGTCCGGGAAAGACCGAGGAAAGACCGGAAAGGTGCTCAAAGTTTTCCTGGAAAAGAATAAAGCGGTGGTTGAGGGCTTGAATAATATTCAGAAGCATACCCGGCCTAATCCGCAAAAAAACGTCAAGGGGGGGATTCTGCCGAAGGAATCCCCGATTCACATATCCAACCTGATGGTTGTCTGCAAGCGGTGCAACAAACACTCCCGCTTGGGAATATCCGTCGCTCAGGATGGACGCAAGTACAGGGTGTGCAAAAGCTGCAATGAGCCTTTGGATGATTAGGGGCAAGACGAGGTTGGAAAGGTCAGAACATGAGTAGACTTCGGGAATTGTATATAAAGGAAGCCGTGCCGGCCCTGATGAAGCAGTTTGGGTATTCGAATGTGATGGCGGTCCCGAAACTGGTCAAAATCAATGTGAACATGGGATTGGGCGAGGCCATTTCCAATGCTAAGCTGCTCGATGTGGCGAGCGAGGAGCTTTCCGCGATTACGGGACAGCATCCGGTCATTACCAAAGCCAAGAAGTCAATCGCCGCTTTCAAGCTTCGTCAGGGAATGCCGATAGGAGTCGCCGTCACGCTGCGAGGCGATCGGATGTTCGAATTTTTCGACCGTCTTGTCAGCATCGCGCTGCCCAGAGTCAGGGATTTTCGTGGCGTCTCCCCTCGTTCCTTCGACGGGCGGGGCAATTACACTCTGGGTCTGCGGGACCAGTTGATTTTCCCTGAAATAGATTTCGCAAAGGCGGACAAAGCTCGCGGCATGAACATCACGATCGTCACGACGGCGAAAAACGACGACGAAGCCTGCGAGCTTTTAAAAATCATGGGAATGCCTTTTGCTAAAAAAGGGCAACAATAATGGAATTTGCGATTGGCGGTTCACGATGGACGATTGGAAAGCCTCGCCGAATGTTTTCAATCGTAAATCGTCAATCATAAATCGTCAATAAGGATTGAGTCCGGCTGACAGCACGGACCGGAATCGCTGACAGGAGATACTGTGGCAAAAACCTGTATGAGAGCTAAAGCCCGGCGAACCCCAAAATTCATGGTGCGGGCGCATAACCGCTGCCTTCGTTGCGGGCGTTCGCGTGGATATTTCCGAAAATTTCAGCTCTGCCGGCTTTGCTTCCGTTCGCTGGCTTTGTCAGGCGAAATCCCGGGAGTGACCAAGTCGAGCTGGTAAAGCATTTACGATTTACGGTTGACGATTGAAAAAACACGCTGATGTTTTCAATCCTCAATTGTCAATCGTCAATATGTGGAGAGTTGATCATGACAATGACCGATCCCGTGTCCGATTTCCTGACGCGGATTCGCAACGCCAGTGAAGCCAGGCATGAGGCCGTGGAAATTCCCTCCTCGAAGCTGAAGTTGGAATTGGCGCGCATCCTTAAAGAGCAAGGCTATATTTCCAGTTACAGCTTTTCGGAAAACAACAAGCAGGGCGTCATTCGCATCCAGCTTCGGTATTCTGCGGGCAAGAAGCCGGTAATCTCTTCCCTGGACCGCGTCAGCAGGCCAGGCTGCCGGGTTTACGCCGGGAAATCCGAGATCCCTTCTGTACTGGGAGGGTTGGGAGTCTGCATTTTGTCGACCTCGCAGGGAATTTTTACCGGAAAGCAGGCGGAAGAGAAAGGGTTGGGCGGCGAGGTGCTCTGCACCATCAGTTGACGTTATTCCGGCAAAGAGGTTCGGCGATGATTGCGGATCTCTCGAATTTTGAAAGGGTGCTTTATGTCGCGCGTAGGTAAAAAACCGATCAAGGTGCCAAGCGGCGTCAAAGTGACAATCTGCGACGGCCACTTGGAAATCGAGGGGAAAAAGGCGAAGCTGACGGCCCCGATACCGTCCGGAGTCCGCTTTGAATTAAGCGGCGACACACTGACGGCTGTTCGAAGCTCCGATGAGAAACCCTATCCCGCTTACCATGGTTTAGCCCGCGCTCTGGCCGCCAACTGCGTCCGGGGCGTCACCGAGGGTTTTACGAAGCAGCTGGATCTGGTGGGGATCGGCTACAAAGTCGATGTGAAGCCAAAAGCCATAACCCTTTCTCTCGGCTACTCCCACCCGATTGAATTTCCGATTCCGGAAGGGATCGCGATCAAGGCGGAGAAGCAAAGCAAAAGCATCCAGAATTACATCGCCACGATCAGCATTTCCGGTTCGGACAAACAGCTGGTCGGCCAGGTTGCTGCGGATCTCCGATCTTTGAAAAAGCCGGACGCATACAAGGGAAAAGGCCTCCGGTATGCTACCGAGACCGTTCGACTCAAAGTCGGGAAGAAGGGGGCGTAATGATTATTCCAATTGACCGTTCCAGCGAGCGCTGCAGGATTCATAAACGCATTCGAGAAAAAATCTCGGGCAGACCGGATCGCCCGCGGCTTTGCGTTTTTCGCAGCTTGAAATACATCTATGCGCAAATCATCGACGACAGCCAGGGTAAAACGCTGGTCGCTGCGTCTACAGCCGAAAAAGAAATGCGCGGGCAAATGAAACAGGGCGGCAATATTGAGGCTTCCAAGCTCGTCGGAAAAACCATCGCTGAACGGGCCAAAGCCAAGGGGATTAAAGCGGTCGTTTTTGACCGGGGCGGTTATCTCTATCATGGACGAGTGAAGGCCGTCGCGGAAGCGGCAAGGGAATCGGGACTGGAATTTTAAGTGGGCAGCCAACCGCCGGAGTTCGGCGAACGCCGTAGAGCTCCGGGTTCGGCTGATTTGGAGGTAACTTGGATAAAATCGATCCGAATGCGCAGGAATTTAAGGACCAGGTTGTTTCGATCAACCGCGTGACCAAAGTGGTCAAAGGGGGGAAAAACCTGAGTTTCAGCGCTCTCGTGGTTGTCGGCGACCAAAACGGGCTCGTCGGTTATGGTATGGGGAAAGCCAAGGAAGTGCCGCAGGCCATTCGAAAGGGCGTCGAACAAGCGCGCAAGAACATGATTCGCGTTCCCTTGAAGGGGCGTACCATCCCGCACATCATATTAGGCCGGTACGGCGCGGGCCGCGTCATCCTCAAGCCTGCCTCCGACGGGACCGGGGTCATTGCGGGCGGCCCCGTCCGGGCGGTGGTTGAATCTGCCGGCATTTCCAATATCCTCACAAAATCAATCGGCAGCACCAACCCTCACAACGTAGTCAAAGCCACTTTTGACGGTTTAAAAAGACTGAAAGAGCCGGCCGAGGTTGCGAAGTTGCGGGGCAGACAGGTCGAGGAACTGTAACGATGGCACCAAGAAAGAAAGCTGAACCGGAATCCGGCAAAACGTTAAAAATACAATATGTCCGCAGCGCGATCGGCGCGCCTGAAAAGCATAAGCTGGTTGTGAAAAGCCTGGGCTTCAAACGCCTGTACCAGGTCGTCACACGAGTGGACACCCCCGCAATCCGAGGAATGGTCGCGCAAGCGCCTCATCTGTTCAAAATCGTCGGCGAGCAGTCGAATTAGCTTCGGCCGCTTTGAAAAGGCATATAATTATGTTAAGCATCAATACGTTAAAACCGGCGCCCGGCGCCAACCGGAAAAATAAGCGTGTCGGACGCGGAATGGGTTCCGGACACGGAAAAACTTCCACCCGGGGCTACAATGGTCAAATGTCCCGCGCCGGAGCAACCATGCGTCCTGGATTCGAGGGCGGGCAGATGCCCCTGCATCGCCGGTTGCCTAAACGCGGATTTACGCATATCTTCCGTAAGGATTATGTCGCGGTGAACCTTGAGAAATTGGCCGGTTTTGAAGCCGGCGCCGAGGTGACTCCCGAGGTTTTAAAAAGCTCCAAGATTGTCAAAAACCTCCGCGACGGAATCAAAATTCTGGGAGTCGGCGAGCTGAAGAACGCAATTACCGTGAAGGCGCATAAGTTCAGCAAAAGCGCGACGGAGAAGATTCAAAAAGCGGGCGGCGCGATTGAGGTAATCGCGTAACAAGACCCGTGCGAACAGTGTCGAGCTAGGAGATAGGGGCTCTTGCTGCTTTTGAAGATTTTCAGTCTTTGAGGTTTACGGACGATGCCTGAAGAGAAAAGTCATCCGCTTTTTAGCGCGATTCAAAATATTTTCAGCATCCCGGATCTGCGGAAACGGGTGTTGTTCATGCTCGGCCTGCTCGCCGTATACCGGATTGGAGCGTTCATTCCTACGCCGGGAATAAATCACGACGCGCTGCTGGCGCTCTTCCAATCTCAAGGCGGCACCATCTTCGGCTTTCTTGACTTCTTCACCGGGGGATCGCTGAAGCGGTTCAGCATCTTCGCTTTGGGGATCATGCCCTATATCACCGCCTCCATTATTCTTCAGCTGGCGACGGTGGTTGTACCGTTCCTGGAAAAGCTCTCCAAAGAGGGAGAGCTGGGACGAAAAAAAATCACGCAGTACACCCGTTATCTTACGGTGGCTCTGACATTGTTTCAGGGTTTCATGACTGCCGTTACACTGGAGCGGTCCGGCGGCCCCGGATCTCAGATCGTCATCGATCCCGGCTGGGGATTCCGCCTGATGGTCATGATCACGCTGACTACCGGAACGGCGTTCATCATGTGGATTGGCGAGCAGATTACCGAACGCGGCATCGGGAACGGGATCAGCTTGATCATTTTTGCCGGAATCGTGGCAGGCCTGCCCTCGGCCGTACGGTTTATCTATGAAAACTACAAGCAGAATATATGGTCGCCGTTTGCCATCCTCACGTTGATGGTCCTGATGGTCCTGGTGGTCGCCGCTGTGGTTTTTGTGGAGAGGGGGCAGAGGAAAATACCGGTTCAATATGCGAAGCGGGTCGTGGGACGCCGAGTCTACGGAGGGCAGGCCACCCACCTTCCCCTCAGGGTCAATTCCGGCGGCGTGATCCCTGTTATATTCGCCGCCTCGATCGTGGCAATTCCTTCCACTCTCGGCTCGCTATTCCAGAACAGCTTTATGAAAAAGCTGACCGAGCAGCTCGGACAAGGAATGCCGCTGTACAACCTCCTCTACATTGTCGGGATCGTCTTCTTCTGCTTTTTTTACGTCAGCATTATTTTTAATCCGATGGAAGTGGCCGACAACATCCGCAAGTATGGCGGATACATTCCCGGCATTCGGCCGGGGCACCGGACCGCGGAATACATCGACCGGATACTGAGCCGCCTCACGGCGGCCGGCGCCATCTACCTTGTTCTCATCTGCCTGCTTCCGGAATTCCTGATTACGGGATTCAAAGTCCAGCCGATACCCCTGATAGGCCCCAGGCTGGATGATATACTGAACTCGCTCAATTTGAGCGGGATTACGACAGGATTCGGAGTGCCTTTTTATTTTGGAGGCACCTCGCTTTTGATTGTGGTCGGAGTCGCCATGGATACCGTCCAGCAAATCGAGTCTCAGCTCATCATGCGGCATTATGACGGTTTCATGAAAAAAGGAAGAATTCGGGGAAGAAGAGGATAAAAGCTTTTACGATTGACCATTGACCATTGGAAAACAGGTTCATAAGTCCAAAGGCTGAATGCAAATTGGAACGTGATGGACGGGAAGCGGGATTGGCGATCGTTTTATTAGGGCCGCCGGGGGCCGGAAAAGGCACCCAGGCGAGAATGCTGAGCGAATCGTTGAAGCTGCCTCACATTTCGACGGGAGACATGCTTCGGGAAGCGTTGAAGAAACAGACGGAATTGGGCAAGAATGCGAGCCGGTATATGGATTCGGGCGCGCTGGTCCCCGACCGGCTGGTGGACGCGATTTTGATTGAACGCATTGGACACGAGGATTGCCTCTGCGGGTTCGTGCTCGACGGTTATCCGCGAACCCTCCCGCAGGCTCGAGTCCTCGGGGCATTTTTGAGCAAAAAGCGGATGAAAGCGCTGACCGTCGGAGTGGAAGTCGACGACAGCGTGCTGATTCAACGCCTTTCATCGCGCTGGACCTGTCCGAAATGCGGCAAGATGTTCAACGCAGACCTGGACCCGCGCAAGTATCATGGCCGCTGCGACGAATGCGGCGCCGAGCTGGTGCAGAGGATGGACGACACGGAAGAGGTTATCGCCAATCGCCTTAAGGTGTATCATAGCCAGACGCAGCCGCTGATCCGGTATTACCGGGACCGGGGCGCATATAAAGGCGTCGATGGCAACAGGCCTATTGGCGAAGTGTTTGACAATATTGTGAATTTAATTACGAATTACAAATGACGAATCACGAAATAAAAGCAATAATTGCTGTTTGTCGTTCGTCATTCATCATTCGTCGTTGCGCTCTATGTCCAAAGAAGATGCTATAGAAGTGGTCGGGGTTGTGGTGGAAACGCTGCCCAATGCCATGTTCCGGGTCGAACTGGAAAGCAAGCATATGGTCCTGGCGCACGTTTCAGGCAAGATGCGCAAAAATTTCATCCGCATTCTGCCGGGCGACAAAATACTGGTTGAGCTGTCCCCCTATGATTTATCGAGGGGGCGCATCGTCTACAGATATAAGTAGGGAAAAAATTATGAAGGTTCGAGCGTCAGTTAAAAAGATATGTTCAAAGTGCAAGGTGGTGCGCCGGAAAAGAGTCGTTCAAATCCGCTGCACCAATCCCAAGCACAAGCAGCGTCAAGGCTAAGGGGGAGGTAATCATTGGCTAGAATCGCAGGAGTGGATCTGCCACTGAACAAACGGATTCCGATCGGGTTGACCTATATCTACGGGATAGGGAAGAGCAGAGCGATTAAGATCTGCCAGGAAGCCGGAATCAATCTTGCAACCAAGGTGAAAGACCTTACTGAAGATGAAACGGTTCGCGTTCGCAACATCATTCAAAGAGACGGGATGGTGGAAGGGGATTTGCGGAAAGCCGTTTCCATGGACATCAAAAGACTCATGGAGATCGGATCCTATCGAGGGCTGCGCCATCGACGCGGGCTCCCTGTCCGCGGCCAACGTACGCACACAAACGCCCGGACGCGCAAAGGGCCGCGGCGGATTGTCGGGAAAAAGTAGAAATTAGCTGGAGTTCATTATGGCAGAGAAACAACAGAAAAAAACGCCCAAAAAGAAAACCGGGAAAAAGCGGGAGAAGCTTACGATCCCGGCCGGCGTGGCGCATATCCTGGCGACCTTCAACAACACGATCATCAGCATTACGGATCTCGAAGGCAACCTGCTGGCTACGTCCAGCGCCGGAGCGGTCGGATTCAAGGGTTCGCGAAAGGGAACGCCCTTCGCCGCCCAACAGGCCGCTACTGTAGCAGCGTCCGCCGTCAAGGAGTTCGGCATGCGCTCGCTGCAGGTGCATTTGAAAGGTCCTGGCGCCGGGCGGGAGTCGGCGATTCGCGCCCTGCAGAGCTCGGGCTTGGAAGTCAAGGCTATTTGCGATATCACGCCGATACCGCACAACGGATGCCGTCCGCCCAAGCGCCGCCGAGTGTGACAGATTTACGATTTTGGATTTACGATTGACGATTGAAAGAAAACGACCGGGGTCGGGCTCAAGAGTGAAAGAATATTATTTGCTCGAAAATCGCAAATCGAAAATGCGAATAGAAATATCAGAAGAAAAGGAGCATTAATTTGGCTAGATACCGCGAAGCGAAATGTCGGCTGTGCCGGCGGGAGGGCTCGAAGCTCTTCCTGAAAGGGGACCGCTGCTTCAGGGATTCCTGCTCCGTTGAGAAGCGCAATTTTCCTCCGGGACAGCACGGCCGCGATCATCGCCCCAAAACCGTCGGATACGGAATTCAGCTGCGCGAGAAGCAGAAAGTAAAGAGAATTTATCGCGTCTTGGAAAACCAATTCGCCAACTACTTCAGCAGCGCCGACAGAAAGAAGGGAATCACGGGAGAAACCCTGCTTTTATTTTTAGAACGGCGGCTGGACAATGTCGTTTGCCGGCTGGGCTTCGCTCCTTCGCGCGACCAGGCCCGGCAGTTGGTCACCCACGGGCATATTCTCGTCAACGGCAGGAAGTTGAATATACCCTCGGCCCAAGTTAATGTCGGCGATGCGATCACCCTGCGCGAAAATACCAAAAAGAATCAACAGGTTCTGGATTCGATTGCGACTGTTGGCGGAAGAGGCGGCGTGCCGGCTTGGCTTGAATTGGACGCCGAAGGTTTGAAAGGCTCCGTTCTGGCGATGCCTAAACGTGAAGATATCCAAATGCCGATTGACGAGCAACTCATCGTTGAACTCTATTCGAAGTAGGGAGATGAGGTAAGGGGAAAAATATGACTAGAGCTTTTCAGAAGCCCAAAAGGCTTATCTGCGACCTTGAAACCCTGAGTCCGACGTACGGCCACTTTTACGCTCAGCCCTTTGAAAGAGGTTTCGGCACGACTATCGGAAATGCCTTGCGCAGGGTCCTGCTTTCATCGATTGAAGGGGCGGCTATAACTGCGGTGAAGATCGAAGGCGTCCTTCACGAGTTCACACCCATCCCGAATGTGACGGAAGACGCAACAAACATCATTATGAACTTGAAGCAGGTCCCGCTGAAACTCAACGTGGATCACCCAAAGACCATCCACCTCGAATCGGATCAGGCCGGCGTCCTGACTTCCGGAAACATCGCTCCCGATCCCGATATCGAGATACTCGATCCCAACGTGCACATCGCTACAATCGGCGAGGGCGGAAGGCTGAAAATAGAAATGCGCATTAAGAAGGGGCGCGGCTACATCCAGGCGGACGAGAATTTCGAGGAGGATCTGCCGATCGGATACATACCGCTGGACAGCGTCCATTCTCCGATCAAGCGGGTGAATTACACGGTGGAAGCCGCCCGTCTTGGCCAAACAACAGACTACGATAAGCTGGTGCTCGACGTCTGGACGAACGGCTGCATCCTGCCGCAGGATGCCATCGCTCAAGCTGCGAAAATCGTAAAAGACCATATGTTCATCTTCATTAATTTCGAGGAGCAGCCGGAGGAAGAGGAAGAGGAAGTCGACCGGGACGCCGAACGGATGTACGAGAATCTGAAACGCTCCGTGGAAGAATTGGAGCTTTCGGTGCGTTCCTACAACTGCCTCAAGAATGCGGACATCAAGACGATCGGAGAACTCGTCCAGAAGACCGAGGCTGAAATGCTCAAAACAAAAAACTTCGGCCGCAAGTCCTTGAACGAAATCAAAGAGATTCTTTCCGAAATGGGGCTGTCGTTCGGTATGAAGCTCGACCCGGAGGGCAGGCCCGTTCCTGCTCCCAAGCCGGAATAGCCGGAAGAACGATCAGATCGGAGATTGTAATTCATGAGACATCGAGTTGCTGGAAAAAAACTGGGGAGAAAAACCGCTCATCGTATCGCCATGTTCCGCAATATGGTTACGTCGCTCCTCGATAAAGAACGCGTGCGCACGACTCTGGATCGCGCCAAAGCGGTTCGCCCCATCGCCGAACGCATGATCACGTTGGGGAAGCGCGAATCCCTCCACGCCCGCCGTCAAGCCCTGGCTTTCATAAAGGATCCGGCGATCGTTGCGAAGCTGTTCGACGCCCTTGCCTCCCGCTTTGCCCAAAGGAATGGAGGCTACACCCGCATCATAAGGCTGGGGCACAGGGATGGCGACGGCGCTCAGATGGCCTATCTGGAATTGATCGGAAGCGAATTCTCCGGCTCGAAGAAGGAAGAAGGCAAGGGGAGCAAAAAAGGATCGAAAGAGGCAGCCGCCGGAAGCGATAAAGCCGAAAAAGCCGAAACAGGCGAAAAGGCAGAAAAAGCGGAAAAGAAGGAAAAGAAAGAAAAAACCATAAAGGCGAAGAGCGAAAAGAGTGAGAAGAGCAAGAAGGACGAGAAGAAAGAAAAGTGACCAAAGCATTAAAAAATGGATTTAGACAGGCAGGCGGCTTAGAGCATACGATGAATTTCGACAAGGTCCCTTGCGCCAAACTGCCGACCCGCCTGGGGGATTTTATTATTTACGGTTTCCGCGACCTGGATTCCGGCGAAGAGGCTGTCGCTCTCGTGGCGGGAATCCCAAACCCCGATGTTTCCTCTCTTGTTCGAATACATTCTCAATGCCTGACCGGCGATGTTTTTTCCTCCCAGCGGTGCGATTGCGGCGAACAGCTCGAAGCCGCCATGAGCCTGATTGCCAAAGCGCAGTCGGGTGTGCTGGTTTATCAGCAAAAAGAGGGAAGGGGCATCGGGCTCATCAATAAAATTCACGCCTACGAGTTGCAGGATAGCGGCTTCGATACGGTCGCTGCCAATACCGAACTGGGGTTCGAGGCCGATTTGCGTGACTACCGGATGCCGGCCGAAATTCTGAAATACCTGGGCGCAACCCGCATTCACCTGCTCTCGAATAATCCCGAAAAGGTCCAGGGGCTCGAGGAGGAGGGAATACTGGTCGAAAAGCGCATCCCGCTGGAAATCACACCCAACTCCATAACGCGAAACTACCTGCGGATTAAAAAAGAAAAACTGGGCCACATCCTCAACAAAGTATAGATGCCAGCCCGTCTATGGCAGAAAATGGCGGGCCGAAATTCGAAATATTTCCGGCCGCTTTCCAGGCGTCTCTTTTCAACTCTCAGCGAAAGCGCTGTCGCAGCCTTCTACATTTTCAGATTGTCCGAGCGCTTCATTTCAGCGGCTGAAGCCGGGCGGACTGGCGGAATGCCCCGAAGCAATTTACTCGACTGATTTGCGGATGTCGTCGACGGTTCCGGGTTCGCCGTCGGAACCGCATGAACGGATGACGATGGATTTGTCCATCCGCTCCGCCTCAAAAGGCCGCCGCCAGGCGTCCAGGCGGATCAGAGGCGTCATAAACTTCGGCGATAAAATGTCCGAAAGCGCTGTGTAGTTTTTGAATTGAGGCAAAGAGCCGTTCGCCTGAGCGTAAGCCCGGATTGCGTCGGAAATCAGGTCCAGCATTCTATTCGTCTCTTCTTTTCGCACCATTTCCAGAGTCTGCTCAAGGTTGCTTATCTTTTCCCACTGGCCATGTCCAAGCCGGACTTCCTTGACTTCCCATCTGCCGTGAACCCTTTCAATATGGAAGGCTGTTTTAAGCCGGGTTTCCACGACGGCTTCCGATCCGCTTGTCTGGCTGACGCTTACCACCTCCACATCCTCTTTCTCCAGCGCTTCCTGGGGAAGGCTGAGGATGAGCCGCCGGGCGGCGCCGTTGTCCAGGTTGCGACCTCCACAGGCGCTGAAAAACAGAACAGGGAAAAGAAAATATAAAAATCGCATCCACCTATTTTATAGTAAATACTTCAGAATTACGAATGACGATTTGCGAATGGAGCGGACCATCCTTTCGTATGTTCTGATCGCAAATCGTATATCGTCCTTGGTCAACCGAATCTATGGCGATCTCAAAGACATCGATTGTCGATACGCCCGTCCAGTATCTCAAGGGAATCGGCCCGCGGCGTTCGGAGATGCTCGCCGCTCACGGCATCCGCACCGCCGGAGACCTGCTCGATTACATTCCTTTCCGATACGAGGACCGTACGCAGTTTCGACCGATTCAATCGCTTCGGGAAGGAGAATGGGTTTTGATCCGCGGCGAGATTTTCAGTATCGGCGGATTCGACACGCGCCGCAAGGGATTTTCAGTCCTCGAATTGCTGGTCAGGGACGGCAGCGGGACTGCGAGGATCAAATTCTTCAATCAGCCCTATCTGCGCCGGGCTTTGCAGCCGGGCGTCCGGCTTGTTTTATATGGACAGGTTAAGAAGGACTCCTACGCGCGCAATTCACTGGCGATGATGAATCCGGAATGTGAAATTCTGGAAGAGGAAGACGCCGAAGAGTCCGTTCATTCGGGACGGGTGACGCCGATTTATCGAAGGCTGGGAGACATCCGCACCCGGACGTTGCGGCAGATAATGTTCTCGCTTATTTCAAAGCTGCCGCCGGAGATTCCCGACGCCCTTCCGGCGCCGCTGATCCGGCAATGGCGTCTTCTTCCCAAAACCAAGGCCATTCAGCAAATCCATTTCCCCAAGTTCAAAGGGACAACCCCCCGCGATCGCGAGCAGGAGATGAACCTGTTGAATGAAGGCGTTTCATCGGCTCACAAGCGCCTTATTTTCGAGGAGCTTTTCCAGCTTCAGGTCGGAATCCGGATGGTTCGCGAGAACAGGGTCCGGCAGACGAAACAACGCAAATATCAATTGGGAGAAAACGTACGCCAGGCCATAAAAAAGATTTTGCCTTTCCATCCCACAGGCGCCCAGAAACAAGCACTCAAGGAGATCGCCGAGGACCTCTGCTCGCCATACCCGATGAGCCGCCTGCTGCAAGGGGATGTCGGCTCGGGAAAGACAATCGTAGCGGCCCAGGCCGCAATCATCGCCGTCGAGAATGGCGGCCAGGTTGCGATGATGGCGCCGACCGAAATTTTGGCCGAACAGCACTATTTCTTTTTCAGGCGACTCCTCGAGCCGTTGAACTGCTCCGTCGACCTGCTCAAAGGGAGCATGACCGCAAAAGAAAAAAAACACGCCCACGAGCGGATCCGGGCCGGGCAAACCCAAATTGCCATCGGGACTCATGCGCTGGTTCAAGAGGGTGTTGAATTCAAGAATCTTGCGCTGGCCGTCATAGATGAACAACATCGTTTCGGAGTCGTCCAACGCAATATCTTGAAAGAAAAAGGAAGCCATCCGGATGCGTTGGTAATGACCGCGACCCCAATCCCCCGGTCCCTGGCTTTGACCTTCTACGGCGACCTCGATGTATCCGTCATCAACGAAATGCCGCCCGGCCGAAAACCCGTCGAAACCGATTGGCTGGAGGAAAAGGATCGCCGCAGGGCTTTGGACGCCATCAGGCAGACAGTCGAAGCCGGACATCAGGTTTACATTGTCTATCCGTTGGTGGAAGAATCGGAAAAGTCCGACCTGAGGGCCGCCGTCGAAATGGCGGATCATCTTTCTAGAAAAGAATTTCCCGATCTCAGGATCGGCCTGCTTCACGGCAGAATGAAGAGCCTTGAAAAAGAAGAAACCATGCAATCATTCTCTTCGGGAAAAATCCAGATCCTGGTTTCGACGACCGTTATTGAAGTCGGAGTGGATGTGGCTAACGCCACGCTCATGGTCATCGAACATGCAGAGCGGTTTGGCCTGGCCCAGTTGCATCAGCTTAGAGGACGGGTAGGCCGGGGCCCCGCTCAGTCAAGGTGCTTATTGCTGGGAAACGTTCAAAACAGCCCGGAAGCCCGCCGGCGGCTGGAAATCATGTGCGAGACCAATGACGGCTTCAGGATAGCGGAAGTGGATCTGCAGCTTCGCGGACCCGGCGAGATGATCGGGACCCGGCAATCCGGGATCCCCGCTTTCAAATACGCCAATCTTGTAAGAGACCGGCAGGTTCTTGAACTGGCTCGAACCGAGGCGGACCGGTTCCTGCAAAAAATGCGCACTCAGCCGGATGATGAAAGCCGCCGCGCCGCTCTTTTGATCCAGCAGCATTGGAAAAATCATTTCGGCCTGGCTTTAACCGGATGAACAAAGATCGGATTCTGAAGAAGCGTAAAAGCTGAGGCAGTGGTCCCCCTGGCGCACCATTCGAGACCTGGCGTATCCCTCTCCCGAATCAGGCAGGGAAGCTTTTCGGTGGTGCTCGATTACAGCAAAGCCAGGGCCGGAAACGAGCTCTTTTTTAAAAGAAATATCCAGCAAATCCCGATAGGGTTTAAAGTCGTAAGGAGGATCGAAGAAGGCAATATCAACCTTGAATCCTTCGCGCGCTAAAGCCCGCAAAGCCATGAATATGTCCTGTTCGATAATTCTGCACCCTCCTTTTACGCCGCAAAGGTCCAGGTTCCGCCGGACAAGGCGCCGCCCTTCGGCGCCGCTGTCGATAAATACAACGTTGCGCGCGCCGCGGCTCAGCGCTTCAATGCCGATGGCGCCGGCGCCGGCGAATCCATCGAGCACAACAGCGCCTGCTATCCCCGGGCCGAGGATGTTGAACAGGGTTTCCTTGAGACGGTCTCCGGTCGGCCGGACTGCCACCCCATGCGGCCCTTTTAATCTTCTGCCTTTATACTTTCCAGCTATAACCCGCATGTTCCATTGACGATTGAGCCGTATCCATTCCTTGCGGTTTCGGTTCGCAGGATTCCGCATTCTTGCCGATGCCAATCCGTCGCAGCCCCTTGCCGATGGCTTTTTTGCTCCTGATTTATGAATCTTCTGCTGAGGCGGCGGGTCCGGCAATGCCTTCGACGCTTGCGCTCCATCGGGCGCCTCGACGCACTGTCGAGAACGCCATCCTCGGTTTCGAGTCGCACCGGCTGAAAAGTTGCCGGATGCGCCTTGCATCCATGACCGCCCCGCCGCCTCGCTGCGAACCTTCATGAACAATCCGGGTTAATAGTCGATGGTCGATCGTCAATAGTCAATAGGTTTAATTTGCAGCGAGCGTTCCAGATGCCTCCGCAGCCTCCGGAGGGCTTGCTTGCTCCGATGGCGGAGAGTTGAATACGGTATGCCGTTGTTCAATCCTATGTTCCTCAGTGAAAGATTCTGAGATTCCAGAATCGTCAGGCGCAGCGCTTCGCGTTCTTTTGGCGGGAGCTTCCTCAGTCCGTCTTTGATCAGACCGAGCATCCGCTCCTTCTGATGGCATCGTTCGCTTTCTTCCAGATGTTTGTCGGGACTGCAATCGCCCATCGAAACAATGGATTCCTGGATCGGCAATTGTCGGAAGCGCTCCCGCTTGCGGCAGTTGTAGAGCTCAAAGGCGGCATTGCCGATTGCACGGCTTAAATACATTCTGGCTTCTTCTTCGGACGGAAGCCGCCTGTTGCGCAAAAGCACCCGCTTCACCGCTTCCTGGATCGCATCCTCTGCGTCCGCCTCATTTTTGAGTATGGCCAGGATGAATTTCAGCCATTTTCCGCTATTCCTGTCCATGATGGATTCCAGCATTGAATGGAAGCTTTCGCCGTTTTGCTCTTGTGTTTGCATATTTTTTCGCTCAATAGCGTTCGAGGTTATTAATAAAAATGCCTTGTGCAACACCGCTATTGTTTCGGGAGGGAGCTTTGCATTTCAGAGAAACGGCAGTAAACGGAGATCAAAATTCAGCCGATACGGATATTGTCGGGAAGAAGCTGAAAAAGGAACTTTTGGCTGCTCTGGAATCAGCCAGAACGCGGCTGGCTGTAGCGATAGCTTCTGAAAAGAAGAACACGCTGCCTTCCCGCTGGCAATATTATCTCGATACAGCCGACCATATAGGGCTTTCGATCAGGGCGTTGCGCAGGGCCGAAGTGGATGCGCCGGCGCTGAAGGATTGGTCTTTCGCTTTGGAGACGCTTAAAAAGATGCCGGCAGGCGAGCATGCTTGCCTGCTGTGTCAAACTCTTCGGGATGTTGTCATGGAAATCGAGCGAGACGCCGAAAAGAAAAAAACGCTGCGGGGCAATCACTCCAGGGTTGCATTCCCCGGCCGCTTGAACCTATAATCCACCTTATTTTGAAGAGCTTGCACTTGTTCTGGCTATGGGAAAAAAAGCCGTTTACCCCGGATCCTTCGACCCCGTTACCAACGGCCATATAGACCTCATCCAGCGGAGTTCGGCTTTATTCGACGAAGTGGTCGTCGCGATCCTTAAGAATACGGACAAGACTCCCCTGTTCTCGGAGCAGGAGAGGATGGATATGTTGCAGGAGGCGACTCGCAACTTCAGCAACGTATCCGTTGTCTCCTTTGAAGGATTGCTCGTGGACTTTGCGGAACTGATCGGGGCCTCGGTGATCATTCGGGGCATTCGCGCTATTTCCGACTACGAGTACGAGCTTCAGATGGCTCTGATGAACCGGCGGCTGTCGAGCAGGGTGGAGACGGTTTTTATGCTCCCGGCGGAGTCCTATTCTTTCTTGAGCTCAAAACTTGTCAAAGAAATTGCGCGGCATGGACGTTCCATCCGTGGGTTCGTTCCAGACCACGTTGAAAAGCGTCTCAGCCGCAAGTACCGGGATTCGGTGAGGGAATGATGGATCCCGCGGCTCTATTTATTTGAGGTGGACTGCTTGACGGACAGCCAAAGGCCTTCTCCGGCCCGATGGGGCGGAGGGCGCAAAATCATGCGCTTCCTTCTGCGCTCGGGCCGTTTATGCCCGACGCTGGCGGCGCTGGCTCTTGTGCTGCTGGTTCTTAAACCCTACTGGCTTAAAGGACATAAGCCTTTACTATCCGAAAAGCCGGCTTCCCGAAATGAATCGATAATCCCGGCGTCGGCCGCTCCGATTCCGCTAAGGGAGATCATCGGCAGCTTCCGGCCGAATCAGACGATCACCCAGGCTTTATCCGAACATGGTCTGTCCGATTCTCTCATCAGCGAAATAGTCGATTGCTCGCGCCCAGTCTATAACCTGGCGAAGGTCAAGGCCAGTCAGCTTTATTCGCTTTGCATGACCCCGGAAGGCGAGTTCCGGAATTTCCGCTATAACCTGGATGCCAACAGCTACCTGACCGTTCACCGCGACTCAGCCGAGGATCGCCTTGTTTCCGAAGTCAAAGACTTCGAATTTGAAACCCGTGTGGAATCTGTTTCGGCTCAAATCGATTCTTCGTTGTTCGCGTCGATTGAACGCATCGGAGAAAAAGACCAGCTTGCCTTGGATCTGGCCGAAATTTTCAGTTCCGATATCGATTTCAATTCCGACATTCAAAAGGGAGATTCCTTCAGCGCTCTGGTGGAAAAAAAGTATTTGAAGGATGAATTCTCAGGCTATGGCGCCGTCTATGCCGCAAAGTTCAACAATGGCCGGAAAACGTTCATGGGTTTCCGGTTCGAAGACGAGAACGGCAAGCCGGCCTACTATGGCACGGACGGCAAAGCGCTCAAGAAATCTTTTCTCAAATCGCCGCTGAAGTTCACCCGCATCACCTCCAAATTCTCCTATGCCAGAAGGCATCCGGTGCTCAAAATTGTCCGCCCCCATCTGGGAGTGGATTACGCCGCGCCCGTCGGGACGCCGGTTCGAGCGGTCGGATCGGGAACCGTGACCAAAGCCGGCTGGAGCGGCCAAAGCGGCAGGATGGTCAAGCTGCGGCATTCCGGCGGCTTCGAGACCATGTACCTTCACCTGTCGAAAATTGCCGTGGCGCAAGGCTCTCGCGTCGATCAAGGGGATGTCATCGGGTATGTCGGATCCAGCGGCGTCTCGACCGGTCCGCATCTTGATTTCAGAGTGTACCGCCACGGGAAAGCCCTCAACCCCTTGAAAGTCGTGTTCCCGCCGGGTGCGCCCATTCCGGAGGCTCGATTTGACGAGTTCGCCGCGGTTCGTGATTCGCTCGCCGCACGGCTGGAAATGACGAATAGCGGACCGCAAATGAATGCGGAATCGCAGGCGTCGAAGCGGCGCTCCGAATCCCAGGCGGACCGGTAATTGCCAAAACTCCCGGAGCGGATTGAAGCTTTGAAGACCGCGCCATCGCGAACCATCTATGAAAGCAGCTGTCATCGTCAATCCCGCCGCCGGCGGCGGTCGAGTGTATCGGAAGATCCGGGAGCATGTCGCGCAGCATAACCCCGCCGGATGGGAATTGAATTTTTTAACCACGGAACGCGCGGGCCACGCAGGAGAGATCGCCCGGGAATTATTGCGCCGCCCTCCGGACCTGCTAGTGGTCTGTGGAGGCGACGGGACCCTCAACGAAGTCGCTACGCAGATCCCGGATGCGCCATTCCCTGTCGCGATCGTTCCCGCAGGCACCGCCAATGTCGTCGCCAGAGAGCTGCGGCTTCCGTTGGATCCGGCTCGGGCTTTATCGGTAGGGTTGAAACGGTCCTTCCGGAGAGTGGACCTGGGAAATCTCGGGCCCGGACCAAAGCGTCGCTTCCTGTTTGTGGCCGGAATCGGTTTTGACGCCTATGTGGCTTCCAGCGTCAACCCGCGACTGAAGTCCATGATCGGGATCGGATCCTACGCATATGCAATTGCCCGCTGCCTTCAAAGCTACTCTTTTCCTGAATTCCGGGTGGAGGCGGGCGGCCGGACCTTCACCGCGACCAGCTGTCTTGTATGCAATGCAAGAAGCTACGGCGGAAAACTGCTGTTCTGCCCGGATGCGGACATGAGCAATGGCCGATTGGACGTTCTGGTTTTGGAAGGACGTCGCCGACTCGGCCTGGCTTGGTTTCTTTTAAAGGCGCGACTCCAAAGGCCTGAAACCGGCGAATGGATTCACCGGTTCCACGCCGAATCTGTCCGGATCGAAGGTCCGCCATCCATTTGCGTTCAGACCGATGGAGAGCTTTGCGACAGCTTGCCGCTCGAAATCTCGCTGACGCCGAACTCCTTCCCCCTGGTTGTTCCATAAAACATGCTCGACGGCTCGCCCTCCAAGGCCGACGAAACAGACAAAACAGCCTGCCAGGGAATTGAACACGGAGAACACAGAATAACCCTGCCGGAATAAATCCCATGTTCTCCACAGAGATTTGCCCTATCTATTGGAATATTTTTGGTCTTCAAGCCTTTGAGTCTTAGAATTAAAAGCTTACAATAAGGTTTTACTGGTAAATTGCCTCCTATGTTGAAAATTGTAATTGTCGGCCGGCCGAATGTCGGCAAATCGACTTTGTTCAACCGTCTGTGCGGCGCCCGCAAAGCAATTGTCGGCGACGAACCGGGAATTACGCGCGACCGCATCTATGGCTCGGTGCGCTGGAACAATCGGACTCTTTCGCTGCTCGACACCGGCGGACTGATTCTTGAGACGAATGAGATCATTCCGGGGCGAATTCTGACCCAGGTTGAGAAAGCCATTTCGGAATCGCAACTTGTGCTTCTGGTCGTAGACGGGCGAGCGGGCATAACTCCCCCGGACGAACAATTGCTCCCCATGATACGCAAAACCGGCAAACCGTTTTGGACGGTTGTGAACAAGATCGATTCTGCGGCCATGGAAATGAATGCGGCGCCCTTTTATGCGCTCGGCGCCGAAGTGTTTACGGTTTCGGCCGAGCACGGTCTCGGCGTCGCGGATCTTCTTGACGCCATGGCTGAACAGACGGAGGCCGATCCGGCCGTAATGGAAGAAGGCGCAGGAGAGGAAATCAGAGTCGCGGTGGTCGGACGTCCGAATGTTGGCAAATCTTCGCTGGTCAACCGCCTTCTGGGATTTGAGCGCTCGATTGTGACCGATATTCCCGGAACTACCCGGGATGCCGTCGACACCCTTATATTCCGGGAGGGAGTGAAATACCGGATAATCGATACCGCGGGCATGAGGAGGAAAGGCAAGGCGGAGGAGCGGACCGAACGAATCAGCGTCGTGATGGCTCAAAAAAGTCTGGAGAAAGCGGAGGTCGCTTTGTTGCTGATCGATGCGGAAGAAGGGGTGACAAAGCTGGACGCAGGCATCGGAGGATACGCGTCCGAATCCGGATGCTCGGTGATCATTGTAGTTAATAAATGGGACAAAGTGGAAAAGGATCAAAATACGATTCAGGAATTCACCGATACGGTTCGCCGCCGGATGAAATACCTTTCCTATGCTCCGATATTGACGGTTTCGGCTCTCACCGGACAGCGGGTTTCGAAATTGTTTGAAATGATTCAGAAAGGGTATGAGGCCCGACGCACAAGGATCCCAACCGGGACGCTCAACAACCTTTTCGTCCCCGATCTGGCGTCGCATTTCTCTGCGCAGAATCCCAACCAAAAACTGGGCATTCGATATATCACCCAGGTCCGCTCCGGGACGCCGACGTTTGTCGTTTTTTTGTCCGGGCGAAACCGTTTGCATTTCTCAACGGAACGATACCTTGTGAACCGCCTGCGTGAGCTGTTTGGATTTTATGCCACGCCGATTCGGATTCAGCAGCGCCTGAAGACGGGCAAAAAAGAGCAGCCGCATTTGCATGCATGACCGGAGTCGCGCGATGAACAAAAACGATATAAGCAAAAAAGTTTATGAAGCTCATGGCGGATTGTCGTATGCTGAATCTCAGAAGACCGTGGATATGATCCTTGATATCATCCGGTCGCGGCTGGCCAGGGGCGAGAAAGTGCTGATCAGCGGATTCGGCTGTTTCACCGTGATCAGGAAAAAGGACAAAAAAGGAGTCAATCCGCAGACCGGCAAGCCGGTTCTTATTCCCGGCAGGAAGTCTATTAAGTTTAAACCGTCGAAATATCTGAAAACGGTCTGACCGTTATGACGTTTGTTGCGAACAAGTTGTATTACAAAATCAGGGAAGTTTGCAAAATCGTCGGAGTGGAAGCGCATGTTCTGCGCTTCTGGGAATCGGAATTTTCCGCTCTTTCACCGCCGAAGACCAAGTCCGGCCAGAGAATTTATCGCCCTCAAGACATTGAACTGCTGCTTCAGATCCGGCAGCTTCTCTACGAGGAAGGCTTCACGATTGCAGGCGCGCGCAAGAAGTTGGACTCCGGGGCGCCGGCGGCTCTGCGGGAGAAACCCCGCACGGCGGTGCGGGCCCGTCCGGAAACTGCTGAGCCGAAAAAGGATAAGGCGCCGGAGCCCGACCGCCTGAAGAAGGTCAAGGCGGAACTTGAGAACATATTGACTTTCCTGGACCGCGAGTGATACTGTTCGATTCTGAGTCGGGACGTAGCGCAGCCTGGTAGCGCACACGCTTGGGGTGCGTGTGGTCGGTGGTTCAAATCCACTCGTCCCGACCATTTTTTATTTGTGCCGACCGTGACATCTATCCTGCTGACCAATGACGATGGCATCGAGGCTGAAGGCCTGGAGACCCTGGAAAAGGCTCTGAGCGGCTTGGCCCGCCTTGTGGTGGTGGCGCCGGACCATGAGCGCAGCGCAGTCGGCCATGGATTGACCCTGCACGCCGATTTGAAATTGAAAGAGCTTTCTGCCGATCGGTATATCCTCAACGGCACTCCCGCCGATTGCGTGATCGTTGCCCTGAGGAAGCTGTTTCCGGTTTTTCCGGATTTGGTGATTTCCGGCATCAACCACGGGGCCAACCTGGGCGACGACATTATGTATTCCGGCACGGTGGCCGCCGCGCGCGAAGCTTCCCGTCACGGGATCCCGGCCCTGGCGGTTTCTCAAGCCTATGACGACAGGCCGATTCGATTCAAAGAAGGCGCCGCATTCATCCGCAAGCTTGTGGAGGAGATGCTGCGCAACGGCATAGGCGGCGAACTTTGCCTGAATGTCAACTTCCCGATACGCAAGATCCGCGGGATGAAAATCACGCGGCAGGGCTGTGCGGAAAACATCCCGCATTTCAACGCCCTGGACTACAAGACCGATTACAATGCCGTGCCTTTCAGCCCCGAACGTCATAAATCGGATTATATGTCCGATCGTCAGGCGATCATGGAGCATTGCGTATCGATCACGCCGCTGCAGCGGGATCAGACCGATTACACTGCAGCGCAGTCGCTATTGCTGGAATCGACCAGTCTGTTCGGGCCATTGAAGCCCTAGAGCGCGCCAAATCATGTCTTGATCGGATTTTCAATTTGCGATAGCATCTATTCTTTTAATACGGGGCGTGGCGCAGGCTGGTAGCGCGTACGGTTCGGGACCGTAAGGTCGGAGGTTCGAATCCTCTCGCCCCGACCAGCATTTTCTGAAATTCCTTCCTTTACAATCAACAACCTACAGCTGCCGAGCGTCAAAAGCCGCTTTCCGCTTATGCTCCAAAAGTTCTGCAGAAGCGAAATGGGTCACGCTATGTCCTGCTCTAAGATTCGCTCGTGATATTTGAACCAAAAAAACATTTTTTAAATCCTAGATGAAATAAAGCGGATCTGGAGCGTCGCCTGAGATCGAGGCTATTGATTTGCGGAGTTCGAAATGGAAGTGAAGGATTGCCTCAGCCAAGGCCGGCTGGCAATTTCCGATTTGTTTATCATCAGCGATGAGGATGATGCGTCCTGGGTTCGATCGGGAACAATGAAAGACAAAGTCCAGAATTGGCTGACGCCCGACATGTCGCGGGATGAGAGGAGAAGTCCTGCGTTCAGAATCTATAAACCCGGCGACAATTTTGAGTATATGGCCGCTGTGTATAATGCAAATCACAAAGATAGGGCGCCTGATCTGGAATCCCAATTCATTCTCTATCGGGATGGAAGTGAGTATTTGAGAGGCGAGTGGCGAGGAGTGGAACTCAGCGGCCTTGACGATTTAAGCCGAATCCCGATCAGAAAGCGAATGCTTTTGGGCGAGACCCTGCCGGAAGGAGATTACGTGCTGCAGCTGGTGATCAAGGATAAGCAGAAGAGCGGCGAAAACAGCGTGGCAGCGCAATCCCTCCACTTTCAAATAAAGATGTAAGGGCATAAGGGATTATGGATGGGTTGTAGAACCTATATTCTTAACTCTCTGTCAGAACACTAGGAATGGAACGTACGGCGGTCGTCGGAGGTCGGATCCAGAAGCCTCGCCGCGGGTGAGGCAGCTTATCCCGCCTATCCGTACGCGCAAGCAGCCGGGGCCGGAGCAGGGGTGGGGCAGGGCGCCAACCTGCGGCGGGCAAACTTCACCTGCACGCGCGAACGGAGGAAGAATGCGGGGCAGACCAAGGCGCCAGGTCTGCCCCGCTGAGTTTTACTTGAACAGCAGCGGCGCGAATTCGCGCAGGCAACGCCGCCAAGTCAGGAACTCGTGAGCGGTTCTCGGGGATACATAGGCGACAGCGTTGATGCCGTTCTTCTTCAGTTCATCCGCCGCGGCAATGTTCGCCTCGGGCCTTTCCAGCTCTCCGCTGCCAAAGAACACGGCCTTCACCTGTTTCTTGAAAGCGGCCGGGTCCTTCACTTCGGCGAGCGTGATGTTGCCGCCGCTGAACAAGCCTATGTAGGAGAACTTGTCCAGGTTGGCCATCGTGGTGCTCTTGGTCTGCATGCCGCCCATGGAGAGTCCGGCCATCGCGCGGTTCGCCGAACCGGGGAGCGCACGGTAGGTCTTCTCGATCATGGGGATCAGATCGGTGAGCATCAT
>CAZXSV010000049.1:0-30491 GCA_964642735.1 uncultured Acidobacteriota bacterium | reverse complement strand
GTCCGCCCGGCGCTCGCGCCAAAGTGTAAACGTTATTCATTGACAGGCCCTTAGGAGCTCTTTTTATTCCTGACTTAGGATGCTCCTTCTCATTATGATATGGTTTCTTATCACAATATTGACCCCGCTCAGAGTAATGCTGAACTCAGGTTCTACGGGAGGATCGCATGAAAAACAGTGCTCTCAAAATAGTGATCGCATCCATCGCGACAGTCGTTTTTTTTACGGCGACCGCGGCCGCCGTGGAGCGCTCGGAGGTGCCAGACAAGTACAAGTGGAAGACTTCGGACCTCTTCGAGACCGAAGAAGCCTGGTTCAAGCTGAAAGAGGACGTAACGGCGCGCATCCCCAAACTGGCCGATTTCCAGGGCAAGCTGGGAGCTTCGGCGAAATCCTTCTATGCCGCCTTATCCGCCTATACGGATCTGGAGCGCGATCTGATCCGTCTTGGGGTGTATGCTTCGATGCGTTCGGACGAGGACGCCCGGGTCGGCAAGACTCGCGAAATGTTGAAAACAGCCGAAGACATGGGCGTGAAGCTTGCCGCCGCATCCGCCTATATGCAGCCTGAGATCCTCGCTTTGGGCGAAGCGAAGGTGAAAAAATTCACGGCGTCCGACCCGCGCCTGTCAGCGTACGCTCCCTGGCTCGACAACGTCCTGCGTTACGCTCCGCATACCCTGGGCGCTTCCGAAGAGAAGATCGTGGCCGAGGCTTCGATTATGGCCGGCGGCGCTTCCGGCGCATACGACGTCTTCACCAACGCCGACTTGCCGTATCCCGAGGCGGTCTTGAAATCCGGCGAAAAAATCCGGCTGGACGCCCAAGCCTACACCCTCTACAGGACTTTGCCCGACCGCGAAGATCGAGACAAGGTGTTCAAGGCCTTCTGGTCGAGATACAGGAATTTTGAGCGAACTCTCGGCGCAACTCTGGATGCCCATATCAAAACTCACATTTTCAACAAGAGCGTCCACAAGTTTTCGAGCTGTCTGGAAGCGGCTCTTTTTGACTCGAACATTCCCGGGGAGGTCTATCGACAGCTTATCCGGGACGCACATGCCAACTTGCCGACTTTGCATCGCTATCTCAGGTTGCGACAGAGGATGATGGGTGTGGATCAGCTGCGCTATGAAGACTTGTATGCTTCAATCGTCAAAAAAATCGATTTGCGATACACGCCGGAAGAGGCGATGGAGCTTGTCGTGAAAGCCATGTCGCCCCTTGGTTTGCAATATACAGCCGATCTCAGGAAAAGCTTTCAGGAAGGATGGGTGGATTTCCTCCCCTCGACCGGCAAAAAATCCGGCGCCTACTCCACCGGCGCCTATGGAGTGCACCCCTATCAACTCCAGAACTTCACCGGAACCTACGATGAAGTCTCGACTCTGGCGCATGAATCGGGGCATTCCATGCACACGCTGCTATCGGACAGAAACCAGCCCTACCCGACCCACGATTATAAAACCTTCGTGGCAGAGGTCGCTTCCACCTTGAATGAGAATCTGCTCCTGCATTATATGTTGCAGCAGACAAACGACCGGGAAACGCGACTTTTCCTCCTTGGCAGCCGGTTGGACGGCCTCCGCACAACCCTGTTCCGGCAGACCTTGTTCGCCGAATTCGAACTGAAGATCCATGAGATGGCGGAAAAAGGAGAGCCTTTGGTCGGAGAGAAGCTGACCGAGCTCTATCTTTCCCTGCTGAAGCAGTATTACGGCGACGCGGCCGGGGTGTGCAAAATCGACGACCTCTACGGGATTGAGTGGGCTTACGTCCTGCACTTCTACTATGACTTTTACGTCTATCAATATGCGACGAGCATTACGGCCTCGTCTCAGATAGCCGCCGGCCTTCGCGCGGATAAAACATCGAAGAGCCGGGACGCCTACCTTCAAATGCTTTCTGCGGGCTCCTCCAAGTACCCCATCGATCTTCTGAAGGCCGCGGGAGTGGATATGAAGACCTCCGGCCCGTTCAATGCAGCCATCAAGGAGATGAATGAGGTTATGGATGAAATGGAAAAACTGCTGGATCCAAAGTGATTGCCGGCTTTTGCGCCCGATTGGGGAGGATATTGTTTCCGCGTCCTAAAAATAGACCAGCAGAGCCGCTCCGACGGCGATGCTGAGAATAGTCAGGGGCAACCCGACCTTGAAATACTCCCAGAAGGACAGGGTCGCTTCATGCTTCGAGCGCTGGATGACGATCAGATTCGCCACCGAGCCGAGCACCGTGAGATTCCCGGCAAGAGTCGACGCCATGGCGAGCAGGATCCACGCTTGATTCGGGTCAGCAAACCGCGGGATCAGAGGTTTGAACACCAGGACCGCCGGGACATTGCTGACGAGGTTCGAGAGGATGGCGGCGGAGGCGCAGAAAACGGCCGGCTGGTTGAGCCCGTAACTGGAAGCCAGCTCGATTCCCTGGGAAGGGAAAGGCGTTTTTTCTATTCCGGCGATGACGATGAAAAGCCCCACAAAAAGGACGAGCAGCGAAAAATCAATCTCGTGATAGACCTTTTCCGGTTTGACTCTCCGGGTCGCCAGCAGCAAAGCCCCCGCGAGAATCGCCACTTTGGGAACCGGCCAGCCGATAAAAAACAGAAGGATCATCGCTCCCGAGACTGCCAGCGATTTCCACATCAGCGCCCTGTTGATCCGGACAGGGCGCAGACTCAAGGCCGCCAGATCCGAACGGCGAAACTCCCGACGGTAAATGACGGCGATGACTGCAAAAGTCAGCATCAGTCCGGCCGCCGCAACCGGCGACAGCTCCGCCGCAAAATGGCGGTAATGAATCCCCGAAAAAGCTCCTATCATCATGTTCTGAGGGTTGCCGGTGATCGTCGCCACGCTCCCGACATTGGACGCCATGGCCACCGCGAGCAGATACGGGATGGGATTGCGTTTGAGCGCGAGGGCTATTTCCAGCACCAGCGGAGTCAGAACGAGGCACATGGTGTCATTGACGAAAAATGCGGAGAAAACCCCGGAGATGAGCACGATTGCGGCAAGGAGAGCGAGCGGATGGCGGGCCCGCCGGACCGACCATTCGCCGACGGCGGCGAAAAAGCCCGAAAGACGCAGATTGGCCGCCACGATCATCATTCCGAAGAGCAGGATGATGGTGTTGTAGTCGATGGAAGCGTAGGCTTCCTCGAGTGTGAGCACATTGAAGGCGATCATAAGGCTGGCGCCGATGATCGCGGCGCCCGTCCGGTCCACGCGGAATCCGGGCAGCCGCCCGATCGCCAGCACCAGATAGGTGCCGGTAAATATCAATGCCGCAGCAATCATGGCTTTATTATAGGCGCGTCTTTGAAAGGACGGTGAAAAAATACTTTTTTCCGGGCTGCTGCGCTTCGGCTTGAATGGGGCCAAGAGCTTCTTTGAAAACCGCGGCCATTTTCATGCGGTCGTTTGAGGTTCGTCGGAGTCGCGCGCGGCGACCTCGATAGAGCCGCCCGTCTTTGCCATGAATCTTCAGGGGATTCGAATCAGACAATCGGCTGTCTTGTCCGGCGCATTTTATAGCCGGGATTTCTCTTGCGGGCTGAATCGTGCGATACTGCCGCAATCGGGAGGAATGGAATGGAATGCAAGAAAACGAAAAATTCGACGAAGTGCAACTGCACCTATGAACCGTGCTCCAGAAAGGGCGTTTGCTGCGACTGCCTGGAGTACCATCTGAACTGCAGGGAGCTCCCGGCCTGTGTTTTTCCATCTGAAGCCGAACGCAGCTATGACAGGTCCTTCGAGCATTTCGCCCGTCTCGTGTCCCAAAAACGCGTCTGACCGTCCATACATGATTTTTGCATCCGGCTGCGGCTGTTTTCGACGAAGTCGGCTCAGGGAAAAGGGCAAGCGCTGAAAGCTCTTTAAAATCCACGAAAATTTAATTCTCAACGTTTGGATCTGTTGGATAGAATGAAGCCTATGATGGACGCATTGATTATCGGAGGGGGGATTTCCGGGCTGACGACGGCTTTTGTTTCGGGAATGCGTTCGCCCGGCGAGTGTGAATTGTGGGAATCGTGCGATCGCACGGGCGGCACTATCGGCGCGGATCGGATGGAAGGGTATTCGGTCGACTGGGGCCCCAACGGATTCCTCGACCGGGAGCCGCTGACCCTTCAGCTGGTGGAGAGTCTGGGGCTGACAGGATCGTTGGAACCCGCCAATTCCCAAAGCGAGAAGCGCTTCATCGTGAAAAACGGCCGGCTGCACCCTGTGCCCATGTCGCCCTTGAAAATGCTGGGGACCGGTCTCCTGCGCCCGATTGAAAGGGCTCGTGTTTTTTGCGAACCGTTCGTTCCCGGAAGGAAGGATGACGGCGACGAATCGGTGTTCGATTTCGCGGCCCGACGAATCGGGCGCGCCGCCGCAGAGACATTCGTCGATCCGATGGTTTCAGGAGTTTTCGGAGGCCTTGCCCGCGAGCTTTCGCTGCCCGCCTGCTTTCCCGTCATGCGTGAAATGGAGTTGCGCTATGGTGGCCTCGTTAAAGCCATGATTCGACGGCAATTCGAAAAGCGGCGTTTGCGAAAGAGCGGAGCTTCAGCCGTCAAGTCCGGCGGCCCGGGAGGCCCTGCCGGGCGCCTGACCTCATTCCGTACGGGGCTGGATGTCATGACCCGCCGCCTGGCGGACGAACTGGGCGCCGTCGTCAAAACGGGCAGGGAAGCGGTGCGAATCCGAAGGCTGCAGGACGGCTGGGAAATTGTCGATCAGAAGGGTATTGCGACGCAAGCGCGGCAGGTGGTGATTGCATGTCCGACTTACGCCGCCGCTCCCATGTTCACGGATTTCGATCCGGAGCTTTCAGAAGCTTTTCGCGCTTTCCCCTATGCCCCGATCATCGTGCTTGCAACCGGCCATAGAAGAGGCGATGTCGGCCACCCCCTGGACGGCTTTGGTTTTTTAATTCCGCGGTCGCAAAAATTGAGGACGTTAGGCTCCATTTGGACTTCATCGATTTTTTCCAGGCGCGCGCCTGAAGGCCATATCCAGTTCCGCTCGATGTTGGGAGGCGCGGGAGACCCCTCCGTCCTCGAGCTTTCGGACGAACAGCTTTGGAAAACGCTTCAACGCGAAATCGATCCATTGATCGGTTTGAAGAACGATCCCCGGTTTTTGAGGGTCTACAGATGGGAACGAGGCATCCCTCAATTTACCCTGGGTCATCGCCATCGCCGGGAGCGCCTGGAACGGCTGCTGGATTGCCACCCCGGACTTTTTGTCGTAGGCAACGCCTATTACGGGGTCAGCTTGAACGAGTGCGTGAAAATGGCTTATAAGGTTTCAAAGAAAATAATGCATTCTCCTCATATTGCTTAACCTTGAACGGCATTTAATTTATAATGCTGCAGGTATTCGGATTGAAACATTGCCAATGTCAGATTCTTGAAAGGCCGTATTATGAGAAACAGACGACTGGGCTTCATGATGTTCCTTTTGGCTCCGGCGGTAGGGTTCATTCCTGCGATCGGATTGGCTGAGACTTGCGTCGAATGCCATAAAAGCAAGACGCCTGGCATTGTTTCCGACTGGCAGATCAGCAGACATGCGCAGTCCGGCATCGATTGCGCAATGTGCCACGGAGGCGATCATACATCGGCGGCGGACGTGTCCAAAACCAAGATACCGTCTCCGGATACATGCGCTCTTTGCCATGACGAGAGGGTCAAGCAATACAAGGCAGGGAAGCATGCGCTCGCCTGGGCGGCGATGAAGGCCATGCCGACCATGCACTGGCAGCCATCGATCCTGACCGATGGCATGAAGGGCTGCGGCGGCTGCCACAAGGTCGGGCTCAAAACCGACGCGGAGATAAAAGAGCTGAAGAAAAGCAGCCCCGGTTTCGGCACCGCTTCCTGCGATGTCTGCCACACCCGGCACACTTTTTCGACTGTCGAGGCGAAACAGCCGCAGGCATGCCAGACATGCCATGTCGGTTTCGATCATCCACAGTGGGAAATGTACTCCGGATCCAAGCATGGAGTCCGATATCTGCTGAAACAAAACAAGGTCCTTCCGGAAAGTGCTTCCGCGCCGACCTGTCAGACCTGTCACATGCAGAAAGGCAATCATGAAGTCAGGACGGCGTGGGGTTTTCTGGCCGTCCGGCTGCCCATGCCCGACGATATCGCATGGAAAGAAGACCGCACCGTCATCCTGAAAGCTCTCGGAGTCCTGGATCCGGCCGGGAAGCCCACCGGCAGGCTTGAAGCAGTCAAGACCGTGCAACTGGCGCGCCTGACCCAGGAAGACTGGCAGAAGGAACGCGACAAGATGATCTCCACCTGCAACCAATGCCATTCGGCCAATTTTGTAAAAGCCGAACTGGAAAAAGGCGACCGGATGATCAAAGAGGCCGACAGCCTCATGGCGGAAGCCATTCGAGTCGTGGCCAATCTATATAAAGACGGGGTTATCCCAAAACCCAAAAATTACGCCTCCGCATTTCCCGATCTGCTGACATTTCACGACGCTCCCACTCCGATCGAACAAAAGCTGTTTGTAATGTTCCTCGAGCACCGGAACCGATCGTTCCAGGGGACTTTCCACGCAAATCCCGATTACGCCCTCTGGTACGGTTGGAGCGAAATGCAGCGCAGTTTATCGGAAATAAAACATATGGCGGAGGATATGCGGCGAGTCGCCGCCGTCAAACCGAAACCGAAAGCAAAATGACGCAGGACGAATTGCGAACTCAAACACGCCCCTCTTTCCGAGGCAAGGCCTTCAAATAGGGGCGTGCTTGACTGGCAAGAGATCGATTCGCTGCCAATCGCGCAGCTTCTCCCGCGACAATCCCCTCAAGAACACAAGAATTCCCGATTGAATTGCATTTGCGGCATGCCGTTGTTCGGAGCGGAGTTTTCAGTTCAAGCGCATGTTTGAATTCGTCATTTTTGCTTCAGCGGCGTAGTGTACAGGATCAGCGTGTGGTCGGCGTTGTCCTCATTCGAAACGACGTGGACGGTTTTGTCTGCGACGATACCCTCCAGTTCATAGTTGTGGCACACGATTCTGGATCCCGGTTTGAGCTTGGCGAATTGGGGCAAAAGTTTTTGGTTCATCTCGGGCAAAAGATAGATTGGTATGACGTCGGCTTTGCTGAGATCGACTGTGAAAATGTCCGCCTGCACAATCTTCACCAGATTTTCGACCCTGTGCTTTTTCGCATTATTCCGCGACGCCAGGACCATGTCGGGATCGATATCGTAGCCTGTCCCGCGGCACCCGTATTTGAGCGCGGCCAGGACCAGGATGCGCGCGTCTCCGCAACCCAGATCGTAAACCCGGTCGCTTTTTTTCACCTGCGCCATCTTCAGCATTTTTGAAACCAGATCGTAGGGAGTGCCGACATAAACAACATCGGGCGCGCGCATCGGTTTGGGATCGTCCTGGTCCCGGCCGCCGCTCGCGGGCGACAGCGTGCACGCCGCCAAAATCAAAATTGCCGTGAATTGCAAACGAAAATTCTTATGCATCGGGCGTCCCTTCCATCAACCGCTTACCGGAAAATTGCCAGCATGGGAAATTTGACTTTCATGTCCATAATGCCCATTTCGCTGACATCGCCGCCTTCTGCGTAAACAATGCGGAGGTTGGGCATCGTCAGGAAAGAGGAGAGGTCGAAATCCGATAGGGGGCAGTTCATCAGGTTCAGTTCATTAAGCCGGAGCATGCCTTCGAGATTGCGGACGGCCTCGCCTGTGATTTTAGTGTCCGCCAGTGCGAGAACTTCCAATCCCTTCAGGATGGCGATCTGTTTCAAATCATCGTTGACGATCGGATTGCCGCTCAGGTTCAGCACTTTAAGATCCGAAAGCGCTTTCAGGTTATTCAACGGCTTGCCGTCTATTCCGGTGCGCTGCAGGGAAAGGGCTTCGAGCCGAGTGAGTCCGGCAAGCCATTCCAGCGGGTCGCCGGCCAGGTTTATGTCATGGATATAAAGCCGTTTCAGCCTGGTGCAGTCCTTCAGATGAGCCACGCCGGATGATGTGACGTTCCCGCCGCCAATTTCCAGCCATTCCAGATTGGACAAGGACGGCAGATGGCGCATCGACTCGTCGCTGAGTTCCCCCCCTTCCGATTCAACCCAGCGCACGACTCCTTTGGGGTCGCGGTGGAACGGCACTCCGTGCCTTTTCAGGGCTTCGACCGCCTGGGATTCGCTTTTCTTGTCGCGGCTATAGATGGTGCCATGGCCGAATCCGAATGCGGCAATGGCAGCCAGAATCAAAGCTTTTCTAAATAAATGCATCAGCAATGCCTCCTCGGCGCCCGCACATTCTACTTTTGTTGCCGTTTTCCTGCAATCTCGATTTGTCTTGCAGGGGAAAGTCAATCCGCATATTCAAAAAGCTTTCCTGGCGGGAAAAACCCGGCACGGCAGATGGCGGCATCAATCCAGCTTTTTCCGGAAACGAAGAGCGCTCAGGATCAGAATGGCGGCGCCGAAAACAAGCAGCGCGGCCATGTTCTTCCAGAGAAATTCAATACCGACCCCTTTCAGAAAAAGGTCCCGCACGATCTGCATGAAGTAGCGCAACGGATTCAAATACGTCAGATATTGAACGGGCGCGGGCATATTGCGGATCGGGAAGGCGAATCCGCTTAACAGCATCGCCGGCATGAAGAAAAAGAATGAGGCCATCATCGCCTGCTGTTGAGTCTGGGAGAGGGTGGAGATGAAAAGGCCGACGCCCAAAGTGGAAAGAAGGAACAGCACCGAGCAGCCGAATAAAAGGAAAAGGCTCCCGCGGATCGGCATCCGAAAAACCATAAGAGCCGCGACCACCACGAGCGCGACTTCGATAATTCCAACCATGGCAAAGGGGAGAATTTTTCCCAGGACCAGCTCGACCGGCTTGATCGGCGTGACCATCAACTGCTCCATCGTGCCGATTTCCTTTTCGCGGACTATGCTCATGGCCGTCAGCATGATGGTGACCAGCGCGATAATGTTGACAATGACTCCGGGAACGAAGTAGACGCGGCTTTTCAAATCCGGATTGAACCACACTCGGGATTGCGCCGTCAGGACCGGCAATGCCGACGGAACAGGAGAAGCCGCGTATCGGGAGCTCTGCCGTGATTTCTGCAGTTTGCCGCTGTAGGCCGCCACTGCCTGGGAGGCGTAGCCGGAAACGATGGCGGCGGTGTTGGAGTTCGTCCCGTCGATCAGGATCTGGATCGTCGCCGTTTCACCCCTCCGTATGTCGCGTGCAAAACCGGGAAGGATTCGGAATACGGCCTGCACTTCGCCCCGGTCCATCAGGCTTCGCACTTCCTCTTCGCTCGACGGCGAAGCGGCGATCCGAAAATAGCGCGATCCCTGCAATTCCGCGAGGAAATTGCGGCTTTCGGGGGTGCGATCCATGTCCATCCATGCGGCGCGCGCATTCTCCACGTCAAGGTTCACGGCGTATCCGAAAAGGATGAGCTGGAGGATCGGCGGGCCGAACAGCAGCGCGCGCGCGCGCGGATCTCTAAAGGTCTGGATGAACTCTTTGCGGACTATTTCGCTGATTCGGCGCCACATGCGATCAAGCTACTTTCTGCCTGAGCTTTTTTATTGCGATCAGAAACACAGCAGCTGCATATATTGCAAGAAATCCGACTTCCGCATAAACCACTTCCATTCCAACGCCGCGCAAAAAGATGCCTTTCAGAATCGTCACAAAGTAGCGGGTTGGGAAAAAATAGGTCGCCACCTGGACCGGAAACGGCATGTTCTCAATCGCGAAAACAAATCCCGAAAGAAGGAATGCCGGCAGAAAGGAAGTCAGCATGGCCGCCTGATAGGCGAAGAGCTGGCTCCGGGAAAGGGCGGAAATCAGGATGCCCCAAAAGAGAGCCCCGAAAAGAAACAGACATCCGCTTGCGATCAAAAACAGGTAGCTTCCCCTCTGAGGGATGTCGAAGAGGGCCACTCCCACTACGATGGTGAGAGCCATGTCGACGACTCCGAGCGCGAAATAGGCGCTCATTTTGCCGAGAGCCACTTCCGCAGGCCGCAGAGCGGTCGAGAGAAGCTGCTCCATCGTTCCCATCTCCCATTCCCGGGCCAGCGTCAGGGAAGTGAGGAGGGCGCCGATGATCATCAGGATCAGAGCGATCAATCCGGGGACGATATAATTTTTCGATTTCAACTGGCTGTTGTACCAGACGCGCAGTCGGGCTTCGACGGGAGGCCGGACCGCGCCTCCGCCGATACGGTTCTGAGCCGTTGAAAGAATATCCGCAGCGAAAGACTGAATGATGCCGTTTGCATAGCCGAGAGCAATGGAAGCCGTATTGGAATCGCTTCCGTCGAACAACAGCTGGACTTGCGGCGCCCGTCCCGACAGGAGATCCCTGGCGTAGTCTTTCGGAATGACAATTCCGAGAAGGCATTCCGATCCGTCTACTTTGCGCTCGATGGCGCGGTAGCTGTTGGTCGATCCGAGCACGTTGAAATACCGGGATCCCTCGAAGCGGGAGACCAATTCCCGGCTTTCCGGGCTCAGATCGGAGTCGTAAACGATCGCAGGTATTTGATCGACATCCAGCGTCAACGCGTATCCAAACAGGAGAATCATCAGGATCGGCAGCGCCACTGCCATTGTCAGGCTCAAGGGATCGCGCAGTATATGCAGGAATTCTTTTCGCGCGACGGCTCGGGTTCTCCTGAAATTCATAGGATGTATGCTTTATTTGTTTGAGGCTTCATGTCAACTGAATAGTTGCGTTTCAATGGAGATTAGCGCCAGTTAAACCCTCGGCCTATGGCCTTGCGACCCTGAGAGGCTAAGCCGGTTCCGGCACGCCGTAATTTTTCTGTCCTCCTGAGGGAAGAGAACAGCCGGGGGAGTCGCTTCGCTAGCACCCGGCTAAGCTCTTCTGCCGGGGTATGGATTTGAACCACAGTGACAAGTGTGTCCCGCCGCCTATAACTTTTCTTTCAAAGAGCGGAAACGGTGCTATTCTTTACCGGGGAGGATCCGTGGACTCATCGAAAACTCGATCGTTTGTTTCAAGATGCTGGGACGATTCCGTTTTGCCCCAATTGATGGAGTTTATCCGGATTCCCAATAAATCGCCCCTGTACGATCCCGAGTGGCGAGAACACGGGTTCATGGACAAGGCGGTCGCGCTTGTTGAGAAGTGGTGCCGGGTTCAGGGAATCGCCGGAATGATTTGCGAAACAGCCCGTTTGCCGGGTCGCACGCCGCTGCTGTTTGTGGACGTTCCCGGCGACAGCGACGACTGCGTTCTGCTTTACGGCCATCTGGACAAGCAGCCTGAAATGACAGGATGGCGGCATGATTTGAACCCATGGAAGCCCGTAATAGAGGGGGACAAGCTCTACGGGCGCGGCGGGGCCGACGACGGCTACGCCGTTTTCGCAGCCATTACGGCCATCCGCGCTCTTAAAGATCAGGGCGTACGGCATGCCCGCTGCATCCTGCTGATTGAAGCTTGTGAAGAAAGCGGAAGCGGAGATCTGCCCTTTTACGTGGAAGCGCTGGCAAAACGCATCGGCTCGCCGGGCCTTGTCATCTGCCTTGATTCAGGCTGCGGAAACTACGACCGGCTCTGGTGCACCGATTCGCTGCGGGGCCTCGTCGTGGGAGACCTTTCGGTGCAGCTGCTCGAGGAAGGCGTCCATTCGGGGGACGGGAGCGGCCTGGCCGCCTCGAGCTTCCGGGTTCTTCGGCAGCTATTGAGCCGGTTGGAGGACGAGAAGACCGGCGACATTCTGCCTCCGGAATTTTATGTATCGATAGCGCCGCGGACAATCGAGCAGGCCGAGTTTGCAGCTGAAATCCTCCACGACGAAGTCTACTCGAAGCTCCCCTTCTGCAAAGGAGTCCGTCCTGTTATCGACAATCCGGCGGAGCTGATTTTGAACCGGACGTGGCGCCCGGCGCTCACGATTACAGGAATTGCGGGGCTGCCCTCGTTGAAGGACGCCGGGAACGTCCTTCAGCCGATGACTGCCGTCCGGATCTCGCTGCGAGTGCCGCCGGGCTGCGATGCCGCCGCCGCCGCCGGATTTCTCAAAACTCTTTTCGAAAAGAATCCCCCTTACGGCGCCAAAGTGAAATTCGAGCTGGGCCAGCATGCGTCCGGCTGGCAGGCGCCCGTTCCGAGACCCTGGCTTGCCCAATCCATAGACCGCGCTTCGAATGCGTTTTTTGGCGACAAAGCCGCCTGCATGGGCGAAGGGGGATCGATTCCCTTCATGGATCTGTTAAGCAAGCGATACCCCCAAGCGCAATTCCTCATTACGGGAGTGCTGGGGCCGCAGTCCAATGCGCATGGTCCGAATGAGTTTCTGCATATCCCGACAGCCAAAAAACTGACGTGCTGCGTCGCGCACGTTTTGGCCGAGCATTTTCTGTCTGCCGAATGACGCCGGCCAACTTTGTCGCCGCATACGCATCAATCAATATTGGCGACAGAAAGACGGGGAATGCCGGCGGACCCGTCGATCGCCTCTTCGGAATTGGAAAGCGCGCCGTCCGGATCGAACAGAACTGCTCTCATAAGGCCGCAATATCATCAAATGCCTGGGTTTTTGTGCATAATGAAAAAAGCCCTCTCTTGCGCATCTACCGAATCGGGGAATAGCGTGACTGTCCCCGGATTATGTAATATCCTGACAGCATCCGGGAGACAATTCCATGAAAGCGAAAGTATGTGTGACGGTTGTCTTATTGGCCATAGCCCTGCCGATTGCAGCTTCCCAAACTTCGGCGCCGGCGTCGTTGCGCCAGAGAACGTCCATCAACGACGACTGGCGTTTCATAAAAAACGATCCTCCGGGGATCAGGGAAGATTTGAGTTATGAAGCCCTTAAAAACAGAATCCTCGAGACCGGCAACAATTTCGTTAAAAACCTCGGGTATTTTCATCTCGGCGACGCCAATCCCGGAGAGAGCGTCCCCTATGCGCAAAACGGGTTCGACGACAGTTCCTGGCGCCGGCTCGATCTGCCCCACGACTGGGGAGTCGAGGGGGAATTCACGACCGCGGGCCGGGGCGACACCGGGAGGCTCCCGTTTTACGGCATTGCATGGTACCGGAAAAAACTGGCGATTCCCGCAACCGACGCCGGCAAATCGATATTTCTGGACATCGACGGCGCCATGTCCTATGCGGTCGTCTGGTGCAACGGCCGGTTTGTCGGCGGATGGCCATACGGGTATGCGTCCTGGCGGGTCAATCTTACTCCCTATATAAATCCAGGCGGCGAGAATGAGCTGGCGATCCGGTTGGACAATCCCGCCAATTCCTCACGGTGGTATCCCGGCGGAGGAATTTATCGCAATGTCTGGCTGGTGAAGACGTCGCCTGTGCATGTGGCTCAATGGGGAACCTTTGCCACCACGCCTGAAGTCTCCGCAGAATCCGCGACGATTCAGATCAAAGTGGCGATCGACAATGATTCGAAGCAGGCCGCGGCTGTCGGCGTTTCGACTCGCATTTTCGCTTTGGATGCGTTTGGCAAACGGACGGGTCCCGCCGTTTCCGGCATCGAGCCGGTGAATCTAAAGATACCCGCCGGAGGAAGCGCACAAACCGAGGGGAAGAGCGTTGTCGCCAGGCCGAGGCTCTGGGGCCCGCCGCCCGGCCAGAAACCCAACCTTTATGTCGCCGTCACTCAGGTGCTGCAGGATGGAAAGACTGTCGACGTCTACGAAACGCCTTTCGGCATTCGCGCGCTTAAGTTCGATCCTGACCGGGGATTTTTCATCAACGGCGAACGCGTCAAGCTCAACGGCGTCTGCAATCATCATGACCTCGGCGCTTTGGGAGCCGCGGTGAATTATCGGGCTTTGCAGCGGCAGCTCGAAATGCTGGCGGAAATGGGGGCCAACGCCATCCGCACGAGCCACAATCCGCCGGCGCCGGAGTTGCTGGAACTCGCCGACAAAATGGGGTTCTTGGTTATGGACGAGGCGTTCGACGTCTGGCGAAGGGGAAAAACCAAAATGGATTACAGCCGGATTTTCGCCGAGTGGCACGAGCAGGACGTCCGCATGCTGGTCAGACGAGATCGCAACCATCCATCCGTCGTCATGTGGAGCATCGGCAACGAAGTGGGAGAGCAGGGCCAAGGTGAAGCCGGCGCCGCTGTCGCCAAAGAACTGAACGATATTGTTCGAGACGAGGACCCTACCCGCCCCACAACGGCCGCGATGAACAGCGCCAGAGCGGGAAGTCCCTTTCCCGCCGCCATTGACTCCGCCGGTTTGAATTACCAGGGCGCCGGAAACCGGGGAATGGCGCCGCAATACCCGGTTTTTCATCAAAATTATCCCGACAAACTAGTCTTGGGCAGCGAAACCGCTTCTACGGTGAGCAGCCGCGGAGAATACACCTTCCCGGTCGCGGCCGGCGACGGCGCAGTTGCGGGCGCCGGTTCCGGGCAGGATGTCATGAACCGGCATATGAGCTCCTATGACCTTTATTTCCCTCCATGGGCTACGTCGCCGGACAAGGAATTCGCGGCCCAGGACCGCTATCCTTTCGTCGCCGGGGAATTTGTCTGGACCGGGTGGGATTACCTTGGCGAGCCGACGCCGTTCGATGCATCGCGCAGCTCTTATTTCGGCATCATCGATCTGGCCGGATTTAAAAAAGACCGTTTCTACATCTACCAGGCCCGCTGGCGCCCTGATCTGCCGATGGCCCACATCCTCCCTCACTGGAACTGGCCGGAGCGCGAAAATCTCAAAGACGCCGATGGCAAAGCCGTTCCGACCCCTGTTCATGTTTATACTTCCGGGGATGAGGCGGAGCTGTTTTTAAACGGCAAATCGCTCGGGCGCAAGAAGCTCGCGTCCTATGAATATCGATTCCGTTGGGATGAGGTCCTTTATGCGCCGGGCGAGTTGCGGGTTGTCGCATACAAGAAAGGCAAAAAGTGGGCGTCGGACAGAGTGAAAACAACAGGCGAACCACAAAAGATCTTATTGACGCCGGACAGGGCTGCGATCGCCGGCGACGGCAAAGATCTGTCCTTCGTGACCCTCGCTTTGGTGGACAAGGAAGGTTTGCCCGTTCCGCGATCGAAAAATCTGATTCAATTTGAGATCAGCGGCCCGGGCGAAATTGTTGCAACCGACAACGGGGATCCGACCGACATGGCGCCGTTTAAATCAAATGAACGGAAAGCTTTTAACGGATTGGCCCTGGCTGTCGTGAAGGCGAAACGCGGCCAGACTGGGAAAATCATCGTCAAAGCCAAATCGAGCGGTTTGACTGAAGCGGCGGCCGCAATAGCGGTTCGTTGAAAATGCGCTATGGATTTCACGAATCGCCCGGATGGAGATGATTTTTAAACCCAGCGGCATGTGCGAAATCCGCAATCCTTTTTGCCCTACAGCTTGTCGACGGGGACGCCTTCCCGCGACAGCAGCTCTCGTTTCATCCGCACGCCAAGGCCGTAGTTGCCGACGCCCCCGCCGCAGGGCACGATGCGATGGCACGGAATAAGGAGCGGGACGGGATTGCGCGCCATCGCGTTGCCGACGGCCCGGACTGCCTTAGGCCGGCCGGCCAGCGCAGCCAGTTCTTTGTACGTTCGGACTTCTCCCCGCGGCACCTGGCGAAGAGCGTTCAGGACTGTTTTTTGAAAATCCGAAAGTTCGCCGAGGTCGATAGGGATCCGGTTCGGCTCCCGGCCTGCCGCCGCATCTCGGACAGCCTGAATATAGGATGCAGGGATGTCGCCCGGCTGCGGCAGAATGCCGAAGAGTTTGCAATAGAGGGTTTCGAACGCCTTGGACGATCCTTTCGCGGAGGCGATCCGCGTGATTCCTTCCCGGCTGCAGGCGACCCGGAACCAGCCGGCCGCCGTTTGGATTCTGGAGTAATGGTGCATGCGACTCTCCGCTGCGCTTTTTATGAATATTTTTTGGTCTGTACGGCATAAACTGCTGTAGTATTACTGTCTTATGGGAGGTTTCTATGCCAAACACGATGGCTATTATAAAACAGCTGCTTGGAGATCAAGCCGGTAATTTTCTTGAACACCAGTGCAAAACGCTGGGCAAAGACCAGTTGCATTTGCCGGGCCCGGATTTTGTGGACAGGGTCTGGGCGGCAAGCGACAGGCCGGTTCCCGTGCTGCGCAACCTGCAAGCGCTATTCGACCATGGCCGTCTGGGCGGGACCGGATATCTTTCGATCCTTCCGGTCGACCAGGGGATCGAACATTCGGCGGGCGCTTCCTTCGCGCCGAATCCCATCTATTTTGACGGCGAAAACATTGTGAAGCTGGCCATTGAAGGGGGCTGCAACGCCGTCGCCTCCACTCTCGGCGTCCTTGGCTCGGTCTGCCGAAAATACGCCCACAAGATTCCCTTTATCGTGAAGATCAACCACAACGAGTTTTTGTCCTATCCAAATTCTTACGACCAGATTTTGTTCGCCAATGTGCAACAGGCGTTTTCGCTCGGCGCCGCAGCGGTCGGGGCGACCATCTATTTCGGATCCGAGGAATCGAAACGCCAGATCCAGGAAATTTCCGCCGCATTCCACGAAGCGCACGAACTGGGGATGGCCACTATCCTTTGGTGCTATTTGCGGAATCCCGCGTTCAATAAAACCAAGGAAGGGGGGCCGGATTACCATGTTTCGGCGGATCTGTCCGGCCAGGCAAACCACCTCGGGGTCACGATAGAAGCGGATATCATCAAACAGAAGCTGCCCGAGAACAACGGCGGCTACGAAGCCGTCAAGTTCGGCAAGACGCATAAAAAGGTTTACTCGGAACTGAGTTCCGAACATCCGATAGACCGGACGCGCTATCAAGTCATCAACTGCTATCTGGGCCGGGCCGGTCTGATCAATTCCGGCGGCGCCAGTTCCGGCGAAAGCGATCTTGCGGAAGCCGTCAAGACCGCGGTTGTCAACAAGCGAGCCGGCGGGATGGGATTGATTTCCGGGCGCAAGGCTTTCCAGCGGCCAATGAAAGAAGGGATCGCCCTGCTGAACGCGATTCAGGACGTGTATCTCTGCAAGGAAGTGACGGTCGCATAGGTTTATCAGTGAAGAAATCAGTTGCGGCGGATTGCACGGATAGCAGCCGGTGAAATCCGCCGTTCTCTTTTCTCGCGCCGCAAATCAAAATAATGCCCGATTCATCGCCAGTACGACTTTCCGTGGTCATCCCCGCTTATAACGAGGAGTCTCGCCTGCCGCGAACCCTTGGCCAGTCGATTGAATACCTGCAATCCCAGGCTTACACCTCGGAAATCCTGGTTGTGGACGACGGATCCGTCGACCGGACCGCCGAAATTGCGCGCCGATACGGATCGCCGCGGATTCCCGTTCTGCTGCTTTCTCACCCGGACGGCGCCAACCATGGGAAGGGCGCTTCCGTAAAGCTCGGGATGTTGAAGGCTCGAGGAGACTATCGCCTGTTCATGGACGCGGACAACTCGACGACCCTCGACCAGATCGCGGATTTCTGGATTCATTTTGAGCGCGGATGGGATGTGGTTATCGGTTCGCGCGCTTTAAAAGATTCGGTTATCGGAAAACATCAGGCAAAATGCAAGGAAATCGCGGGGCGCATCGGGAACTGGTTGATCCGCAACCTCGCAGTTCCGGGCATACGAGACACGCAGGCTGGTTTCAAAATGTTTACCGCCCGAATGGCCGAGAATATTTTTCGCCGCTTGACCATCGATCGCTGGGGCGCCGACATTGAAATGATCGCCATCGCCTGGCTTCTGGGCTGCAGAATCAAGGAAATGCCGATCGTTTGGATTAACGCCGCCGGCAGCAAAGTGACGATGGCGTCCTATTTTCAGGTCCTCTGCGAGGTTTTGCGCATTCGCCGCAATATCAAAGCCGGTCTGTACAAATAAGGCGCGCCGGGATTTTCACGGCGGGGAGGTTCGGCCCCGTCATTCCAGCCGGTATTTTTTGACCTTGTAGCGGAGGGTATCGCGGGTGATGTGCAGCAGTCTTGCGGCCGTGCTTTTATTCCCTCGGGATTGATCCAGGGCCTGTTTGATCAACTCCTTTTCCACGGAATAGAGAGAGACGCCGCCGACAGGGAGCCGCAATCCTCCATTGCTGTTTGCCTCCGCCGGCGAGACCGGCATGGTCGAGCCTTCCGCAATGCGAATGGGCAGGTATTTCGCTGAGACGCGATCGCCGTCGGCGAGAATCATGAATCGCTCGATCGCGTTCTTCAGTTCGCGGATGTTTCCCGGCCAATCGTAGTGCATTAAAAGCTCTTCCGCTTCTTTGGCAAGCCCCCGGATGTTTTTTCTAAACTTCTGGTTGTAGTGCTGGATAAAGTGCTGCAGCAGCGCCGGTATGTCCTCTTTATGTTCCCTGAGCGGATGCAGATGCAACGGGATGATGGCAAGGCGGAAATAGAGGTCCTGTCGGAACTTGGATGCCCGCACCGCCTCCTCGAGGTTGCGATTGGAGGCGACGATGACACGGACGTCGACGTTGATGTTTTTGACTCCGCCGACTCTGCGAAAGGCCTGACCTTCCAGAACTCGCAGGAGCTTCGCCTGCATCCCGAGGGTCATTTCGCTGATTTCATCGAGAAAAAGGGTGCCGCCGTCCGCTATCTCGAACATTCCCCTTTTCTGGGTGCGCGCATCGGTAAACGCTCCTTTTTCATGGCCGAAGAGCTCCGATTCCATGAGGTTCTCCGGGATGGCAGCGCAATTGATGGCAAAGAACGGGCGGTCGCGGCGTGACGATTCGTAATGGATGGCGTGGGCGACAAGGTCTTTTCCCGTTCCGCTTTCCCCCTGGATCAGGATCGTCGACGCCTCGCTCCAGGCGATTCTTTTGGTCAGTTCCCGGATGTCGCGCGTGTGTTCGGACACCCCAATGATCCGGTCCACGCTGAAGGCGCTGCGTTGGATTTCATAGGTCCGTGCGACTTCGGTGCGGAGCCGCCGCGTTTCCAGGGCGTTTCGAACGGCATTTTCCAGCTTCTCGAAATTTATCGGCTTCTCGATGAAATCGTAGGCGCCCAGCTTCAAACTGCGAACCGCGTCGTCCACAACGCCGAAAGCCGTAATCACGATGACCGGCGCCCGCACGTTGCGGTTTCTTAATTCCGACAGAACCGCAATGCCGGTCATGTCCGGCAGTTTGACGTCGAGCGTGATAAGGTCGGGGTTGTCGAGCTGGACGCGGGCCAGCGCGGATGCGCCGTCTTCGGCCAGACTGACATGGTAACCCCATTGCTCGAGCTTCTGTTGAAGCGACCAGCGTACGAGGCGTTCATCATCGACTACGAGAATGGTTTCTTTAGGCATCTACAACCGGCGCCCATGGGCCATCGTCAGATATGGCACAACATGGGAATTGAGACGATAAACTTTGTTCCTATCCCCGGTTCACTCTGCACCTCGACCGAGCCTCCATGATACTGGACGTTTTTAAGGCAGGTCGCCAGCCCCAGCCCCGTTCCATCGGTGCGGGTAGTGAAGAAGGGCTGAAAGATCTTCTTTTTAAGATCTTCCGGAATTCCCGGCCCGTTGTCGCTGACTTCGATCCGCACTGTCGCGGCGGCGGGATCAAAGGAAAGCGACACTTCAATGCTTCCGCCGGACGGCATGGCGTTTTGCGCATTCAACAGCAGGTTCAGCAGGGCCTGTTCCAGCTGCGTTTCATCGCCTGTAAAATCGGGTATTTCGGTCGACTGGCGGACGCGGATCAGCCATCCGTCGTGTTTTGAAGTCGCCTGCGCGATGGCGACGATGCGTTGCACAAGGCTGTGAAGTTCAATCGGGCTGTGCGCCGCCGGCTTGGGTTTTGCATAATTCAGAAGATCGCGCACGATTTTGTCGATGCGGTTGACTTCATGAATCACGTCGCCCAGGATCTTTCGATGCACGTACGTCCGGGGCATCGAATCGAGGATCACTTCGATGGCGCCTTTAATTCCGGCAAGCGGATTTTTGATTTCATGCGCCAATCCGGCGGACAGTTCGCCCAAGGTCGCCAGGTGCTCCGCGTCGGCGAGCTGTTTTTCAAGGCTCTTGAAAGAAGTGACGTCCTTCAGCACGGAGGAGCTCCCGATCACCTTTCCGGAATCGTCATGAATCGCGGTGCGCGTAAAAATCACCTGGATTCTTCTCCCGTCTTTTGTGACGCGTTCGGTTTGGTAGTTGCGTACCGCTCCTTGGGCGCGGAACCTGCGGGCGATCAATTCGAGTTCGCTGGACTCATGAATCTCCGGCGGAAGAAGCGCATGAACCGGCTTCCCTATCATTTCACTGGAAAGGAATCCGAATATGCTCTCGGCCCCCCTGTTCCAGGAAGTGATGACATCGTCCGGGTCCATGGTGATGATGGCGTCGGCGGAATCGCGCAGGATGTTGGCCATGAACCGGTTCTTTTTCGAAAGCTCGTCTTCAAGCCGCCGGATTTCACTTAAATCGTGCGCGACTCCAATCATGCCTATCATATCGCCGTTTCGGCTGCTGATCGCGGATGCCGAAAACGAAATCGGCGTTTTGCGTCCCGAGGAATCCACAAGCTCGGTCAGGTAATTCCGAAAACGTCTCTGGTCCTCCAGACGTTTCCGTATCGAAATCATTTCCGATTCCCCTCCCACATAGAAGGCGCCCATGGTTTTTCCGACAGCCTCGCTGGGGGAAATTCCAAGAATTTGGCTGGCGCCCTGGCTGCAGGAGGTGATAATGCCGTCGGCGTCGGTCGTCAGGATGGCGTCGAAAGAAGTCTGCTCCAGTTCGCAGCCCATGTCGCCGATGATCCGCAGGCACCGGTCGAAACGCTCGGTAAATCTCGAAGTAGACAGCATGTCCTGTATGGCGCGTCCGCCGCTCTCCCATTGTTTTGCGGACCGGATTTCAAATCTGCATTCGGGGTCCCCTTTCGCGCGGCAACGAGTTTCCTGGCAGATCGCTTCTTCGCCGAAACATTCGCTGGCATAGCCGCTGGCGTATCCTTCCAGGGTCCAACATACGCTACGGCTTCCGATCCCATGCTCCTGCAAATGCTGTTCGGCTTCGAACGAGTCGATCCACTCGCCTGTGATGTGGAGCTTTCCGCCGGCGCGATCGAATTCCAGCTGTTTCAGGACGGCCTTGACCGCGCCTTCAAGACGATGCATTTTCAGACCCGCCCGGAGCCATTCTTCATTGGACGTCCAAAGGCGGCGTTTTCCAAGCTGGTGCGCGTCACGACGCCCGCACCTGTATCCAATCCTTTCGAGCACGCCTCGCGCCACCTCCTGCCCAAGGTTGTCGATCAATTCCTGGCGCAATCCGCTGAGCGCGCCCGCTTCCAGCAGGACATAGCGATTGTTTCCCAAACAGATGCGTCCGGAAGCCGGATCGACCTGGAAGACGCTTCTGAAAGAAAGGGGACGTGCGCGCATTTAGTATTCCGATGCTTTTTGAGAAATGACACGGATAGAACTACCACAGTTGCACCGCGCATTCCACTGTTATGCGGGGAGGCCCGTTTCTTCAATCCCCGCAGTCCATCGCAGAGGACAGCGGATTTTATCCATGGATTTATTCTGGATTTTGACGCTCCCCAATGGGCTGCGGAGCGTCCGGGAAAGAAATCTTTAGCGCTGAAGGCTGTCCGCCTATTTGTTTTTTCCGAGTTCGCGGGATCTTTCGGCTGCCGCTTCCACCGCTTCCAGGACAGTCGCCCGGAAACAGCCTTTCTCAAGCATCTTCAAACCAGCAACCGTAGTGCCGCCGGGAGTGGAGACCAGGTCTCTCAGCTCTCCCGGGTGCTTCTCGGTTTCCAACGCCATTTTGGCGGCGCCGTAGACGGTTTGGGCCGCCAGGATCGAGGATTCCCGGCGCGATATCCCCAGCCGGACGCCCGCATCGCTGAGCGATTCGATCAGCATAAACACGTAGGCCGGCCCGCTTCCCGAAAGCCCCGTGACCGCATTCATCAGATCCTCATTTTTGATCGTCACCGTTCTGCCGACGCAGTCGAAAATCGCGATCGCCCTCCCGAGGTCGTCGGGCGAGACATTCTTTCCCGGGCAGAGGGCGGTAACGCCGGCAAGAACCGATGCGGGAGCGTTTGGCATGGCCCGGACGACTGTGGATTCAGGGGGTATTTTCCCGGCGATTGTTTCGATGCTCACTCCCGCCGCGATCGAAATGAACAATCGGCCTTTGCAGTCCGGCCCGGGCATTTCGTCCAGGAGGCCGTCGACGTTTTGCGGTTTGACGCCGATCAGGACTATGGCCGATTTTCGGACCAGTTCCGCATTGGAAGCGGCAATTCCTATCCCGTAAGTTTTGGCTATGTATTCCAGCCGGCCCCGGTTGATGTCGAATGCGAATAGGCTTTCTTCCCGGACTCTCCCGGATTGCAGCAGTCCGCGGATCAGAATTTCGCCCATCGTCCCTGCGCCGATCACTCCGATTGTCTTGCCGCTCAGCATGCCGTCTCCTTCACTTCTTTTTTCCGGCCTTGCAGATCACCGCCGTAATGTCGTCGCTCTGGGGAAGCCCGTCGGAAAACTCCCGGACGGCTTCGTAGATTCCGGCGACGATATCCTGCGCGCTTTCATGCCGGTGCGCCCGGATGTATTCGAGAGCGTTTTCGATGCCGAAAGAAGTCTCGTCCGGCCTTTCCGCATCGGTGATGCCATCCGTCAACAAGGCCAGGATTTCTCCCTCATCCAGAGTCATAGGCGCGCCCCGGACAAAAGCGTGTTTCGGCATAAATCCCAGCGGAATATCCGTGCTTTCCAGGATGTTTTTGACGGCCCCGTTTGCGTCCAGAATATAGCCGGAAGTGTGGCCGGCGCTGGCATAAACCAGCGATTTCGATGCGGGGCTGTAGCAGCAGAATATAAGGGTGGCGTAACGGTCCTTTTCCAGGTCGGAAACCAGGGCGTTGTTCGTTAGGGTCAGAATCTCTCCGACATCCGCGCTTCTCTGGGCGAATGCCCGGATATACGCCCGCAGTTCGACCATCAGCAAAGCGGAGCCTATTCCATGCCCGGACACATCGCCGGTGACGATGCCGATGCGGCCGCCGGGCAAAGCGATAAAGTCAAAGTAATCCCCGCCGGTTGCATCCGCGGGGAAAGCGGCGCCGGCCATCTCCAGCCCCTCGACCGGCGGCGGGGACACGCTGTAAATCTGCTGCTGCACGGCGCGGGCCAGGCTCATTTGAAGCTGCTGCTCCTGCAGTTGCCGCAGTTCGGTCACGTCCTTGATCACGGTGACAAAGTGAGTGATAGCCCCGTTCGGGCTCCACATAGGCGTGATCGTCTGTTCTGCGAAAAAAATCTCGCCGTTTTTTTTGCGGTTGGCGATCGTGGCTCTGAAAACCTGGCCGGATAAAATAGCCGCCCAGAGTTTTTCATAGAAAGAGTCGTCGTGAACGCCGGATTTCAGGATTCGAGGCGTCGCGCCTTTGAGTTCTTCCCATGCGTACCCGGTCATCGTCAAAAACGCCGGATTGACGTATTCGATCAATCCGCCCCTGTCCGTGATGATGATTCCGTCGGCGGTCTGCTCGACGGCGTTGGTGAGGGTCCGGATCCGGGTGTCCGCCTCCTTTTTTTTTGTGACGTCGTGGAAAGTGACGATGCTGCCGCGAATTTCGCCCGCCTCGTTTCGCAAAGGGCTCGATTGAGCGTTGATCCATATCCCTTTAGGACATTGCGCGTTGCAGACAAAAATCTCGGTTTCGCCGGCGGATTCGCCGGCGAGAGCCCTTGCGGAAGGCAAGTTCTCCGGGGGAAAAGGAGTGACGCCGTCCGCCATGAAACAGCTGCTGTGAAAGCTGGCCCAGGATTGAGGGGATGTTTCACCCGTGGCAATCGCAAGCACTTTGCCGGCAGCCTGATTGCAAATCAAAAAACGGCCTTCTCTATCCGCCACAACCACGCCTTCGGAAAGCTGGTAGATTGTCGAGCGAAGAGTCTGTGTCTCTTCCAGCATGGGTTCTGCAGGTCGGTCGCCGAAAACATGAACCATTGTGTGAAATCCTTTTCGTCTTCTTTCAACTCTATCATCGACCGGGGCGCCGTGGCCACAATCGTTTAGGGTCGGAGGCAGGCTTTGTTGGAAATATTCCGGCGTCGTTTTCCGCGCCGGAGGCGAGAATAAAATAGCCGGTTGTGAAATATTTCGTTATCGATATTCCGGAAGTCATCCCATATTGGCCAATCCTCTTTCGAGATCGGCGATGATGTCCCGCGGGTCTTCAAGGCCGACCGAAAGCCGGACAAGCTCGTCGATAATTCCCAAATCATAGCGCTCCTTGCGGGTGAGGTTGTAGTAGCTGTTCAGAGCGGGATGAGTGATCAGCGTTTCGGGGCCGCCCAGGCTGGGGCCGAGCATGCATAGGGCGAGCCCGTCGAGGAATTTCAGCGTCTGATCCAGATTGCCGTCAATTTCGAAAGTGACGACGGCGCCGAATCCCTTCATCTGTTTCGAAGCGAGCTCATACTGCCGATGGCTTGGAAGTCCGGGGTAGTAGACGCGTCGAATCCGGGGCTGCTTTTCAAGAAACCGGGCGACCAGCATCGCGGTGTTGTTCAGACGTTCCATCCGGATGCCGAAAGTCTTCAGACCCCGGATCAGAAGATAGCAGCTCATCGGGTCGGCGACGCCTCCGGTCATGCGGCGCCACTGGTAAATCGGCTCCGTCGCCTTCTCCGATCCGAAAGCGGCGCCGGCCAGGATGTCGTTGTGTCCGCCGAGGTATTTGGTGGCGCTTTGGATGACTATATCGACTCCCTGTTCGAGCGGTCTCGAATTATAGGGAGTGGCGAAGGTGCTGTCGATTACGCTGAGAACTCCATGCGCCCGCGCAATGCCGACGATCTTGTCGATGTCGGCGATGTTGAGATACGGGTTGGTCGGCGATTCTGAAATAATCATCACGGTGGCGGGCGTGACGGCTTTTTCCATGGCTTCGTAATCGCCCATCGGGACGACAGTGCAGCTGATCCCAAACCGGGGCATGATGCGCTTGACCATGCCAAGAGTCTGCTTGTAGGCGTCGTCGGTGATGATGATGTGCTGCCCCTGGGCGCAGTTTGAAAGAATGGTGGCGGAAACCGCGCTCATGCCGCAGTCGAAGAGGACGCAGCGCTCGGCTCCTTCCAGCGCGGACAGCTTGAGCTCGGCGGCCTGGCGCGTCGGATTGCCGTATCGGCCGTATTCGTAGTGGTCGATCTCGCCGTTGGCGAAAGAGACCATTTCCGCGACGTTTTTAAAAACAAAAGTGCTGGTATAGTCAATGGGAGTCGTGATGCTGCCCATCCATCGTTTTTCGCCGCAATGCACGGCGACCGTGTCCCGATGACCGATCGGGCGTTGGGTGAACTCGTTCATAGCAATCTCCAGAATTCCTCATATGCGCCCGGACGGCAGGATGGCCGTCCCGGCGCCCTTCATGGACTTGGTCCAGCGCTTGAAGCGGATCTGGCCTATGTCCATTTCAGAGACAAAGTCTTTATCCGGCTTCTTTACCGGCGCCGCCCTTGTTGTTCAAAACATCATGATCGCAATACGGCCCAACCGGAATTGCCGATAGCTTCCGGCAAAGCCGTAAGTCTCCTATTATGATCCAAAAATCGCTTCAATTGAGGAGAAATCTGTTTATTTGCAGCCCGACGCCATCCGGTTTCTGCTACAATCACGGAACGAGCGGAGGTGAATCTGGCCTGGTGGCCGGCCTGGACTTCAAATCCAGTTGTAGTTCACCGGAAGGTGGGCTGGGTGGGTTCGATTCCCATGCACCTCCGCCAGTTTTTTGCTGAACCGCCCGTGCCATTCCTGCTATTCTTGGCCTCGGGCTCCCTATCTCTCCTCTGCCCATCATTCAAAGGAGAGCGTCGATGCCGGACGAACCGCTCACAAGCTGCGAATTCGACAGCAGCAGCCTGCTGCTGAAACTGGATGAGACTTTGCCGGGCGACGTCAACGCCGTTCCGCCCTTTGTCGAAAAAGTCATGGCGGTCATCAAAGAAATGGGCTGTGCGGCCGGCCGCGAGTTTGAAATCCGGCTGGCGATGGACGAAGCCCTGATTAATGCGATCCGTCACGGAAGCGCGCAAGATCCGTCGAAACGGATTCAGTGCTGTGTCGCGTGCGACCATGCGCGCGGCATGCTCATCGTCGTCCGCGATCCGGGGCCCGGATTCGATCCGGCGTCCATCCCGAGTCCGGTCGTCGGCCAGAATATCTTTTCGACGAGCGGCCGCGGCATTTATCTCATCAACCAGCTGATGGACGAGGTCCGGTTCGAGAAGGGCGGCGCCGAAATTCACATGCGCCTGAATCCGCCCCAAAAGCGTTAGTCCGCTTTCTGAAAATCGACGGCCATTGCCAGTTCCCGACACTTCAAAAAGCTTCTCGGCGCCGCGGCGGCTGCAACCCTTCGCGCAGAGCGCGCTTTAGCGGCTGCGTCCGCGGAGTTTTTTTCAACGGCACGATCGTAACTATTTACGCCTGGGGGCTTTTCCTCGAAAGGGCTGCCTTCAGAATGGGCGGCGTGATGAGAGTTGTCAGGATCACCATGATGACAATAGCCGAGAAGGTTGCGTCGTCGATCACTTTCAGACTTTTACCTACGCTGGCAAATATCAAGCCGACTTCCCCCCTCGGGATCATTCCTACGCCTATGCCTAACCGGTTGATCCCTCGTTCCAGCACTCCAAGCCCGCAGACCTGCTTCCCCACTATGGCCGCTGCGGTCAGGCCTATGGCCACGCCAAGCACGGGGATCTGCGCAAATGTCTCCAGCCGGACTTGAATTCCCATCAGAACAAAAAAGATCGGAACCAGGAAGGAAGACACCGACCTGATCAAATGCTCGATCTCGATCTCTTCACGAAAACCTTTGAAATGGACCTTCTCGAGAAGAAGGCCGGCGGCAAACGCTCCGACAATAGGCGCCAGTCCGGCCATGTTCGCCAGATACGACAATCCAAAACAGAAGATTATCGCGGATATCAGCATCATGCCGGCGGTTCGCAGCCGGGCCAGTTGATTCATTATCCGCGGAATCAGAAAAGCGCCCAGAGTGAGCGATCCGCCCAAAAAGAGAATCGCTATCCCGATCAGCCTGAAGATGGCGCCGACATCCAGGGTGCGCCCCAGTTCAGCCGCGGTGACGATTCCGGAAACCACAGCCAGAACAATAAGACCAAGCACGTCGTCTATAACGGCGGCGCCAAGTATGATTTGAGCCTCCTTTGTCTGAAGCTTCCCGAGGTCCTTAAAAACTCTCGCCGTAATTCCCACGCTTGTCGCGCATAGGACCGCGCCCATGAATAAATGGACATAATGCAAATTGAAATCCGGCGCTATAGCCGCCAGCTGAGGCGGAAGCTCCTTGATAAAAATCCAGCTGGCGCCGAACCCGAGCGCCAGTGGCGCCAGAACTCCAAGCACGGCTGCAAGCAGCGCCGAACCGCCGACTTTCATCATCCCCTGGATCGTCGACTCCAGGCCGACTTCGAAGAGAAGTATGATGACCCCCAGTCGTGCAAGACTGTCCACGATCAGCGCCCAGTCCTGCTGGATAGGGGTCGCCCGCAAGGGTTCAAAAAAACTCCAATCGCCATGGATCAGGATGATATTTCCCAGCACGATCCCCGCCACCAGTTCGCCCAGCACCGAAGGCATCGAAAGCCGTTCAAAAAGCTCTCCTCCCAATTTGGCGGAAATCAATACGATAAAAAGAGCCAGCAGGACCGGCGCGATTGGATCCGAGTGTCCGGCTTCCGAAGCAAATGCGCTCTGATGAAATATCAGGATTGCCGATGCAGCCCATCGCAATTTTATTTTTATCAAAACAACTCCTCCGAAACCGTTATTGGATAAGCTGATCTCAGCATTGCATCCTCTCCGCCGTCCGGCTCGAGAGGCAATGGAATAATATATTCCAATTTGCCAAAACCTGCACTTGAATGACGGTTTTGCGATATTTTTTCTTTTTTGCCAAAACCTGTATTAAAATAACGGTTTTTACATTAAAGATTAGAAACTTTTGAGGCCGGGAGGAAGGTCGATGCACGAGATTCCAGGGATTTTCAGGAGAGCCAACATAGCGATAGAAGAACTTGCGCTGGAAAATCAATCGGCGACCCGCACGTCCTCCCAGGAAGCTCAGACAGCCGCCCTGTTGGCGGCTCAGACTCTTCAAGCCAAACAAAACCTGCAGGGCTATTGGTGCGGCGACTTGACTGCCGATTCAACGCTTCAGTCGGATTATATACTTCTTCAGATGTGGCTATATCCCGCCGCGCAGGATGGGAGTTGGAATCCGCCCACGATGAACAGGATTCGCAAAGCCGCCCGGGCCATTCTGGACGCCCAGGGATTGGATGGCGGTTGGAACAATTACCAGCCCGGTCCCTCGGAAATCAACGCTACGGTGCGCGCCTATTCCATGCTCAAGATGACTGGAATGGACATTGAAGATCCGCGCATGAAAAAGGCTCGAGATCTTATTCTGCGAATGGGCGGCATACAGGCATGCAACAGCTACACCAAAATCAATTACAGCCTTTTCGATCTTTTCCCGCGAAAATACTGTCCCACGATTCCGCTGGAAATCATGATCATTCCCGGAAACCTGCTTTACGAGATGTCGTCCTGGACGCGAACCATTATTGTTCCGCTTTCCATCATCCAGGCTGTCGGAGGCTCGAAGCCCACTCCGAATAAACTGCGCGTCGACGAGTTAATGCATCCCCACCGCAAGCTCGCATTGCGTCGCAAGGACCGCATCGGGAATCTTTTTATCAAAGCGGACAAATTGTTCAAGCGCTGGGAGCGGAAGAGCGTGAAAACCATCCGCAAGCATGCGCTTCGCGAAGCCGAGCACTGGATGCTGGACCGGCTGCAGTTCAGCGACGGCCTCGGCGCCATTTATCCGGCGATGATGTACGCGATCATGGCCATGGACTCCCTTGGGTATGAGCGCGACCACCCGGATCTGGAGCTGGCGATCCGTCAGTTTGACGATCTGATCCTGGAAAGCGAAGACAGATTGATTTTCCAGCCGTGCAAATCCCCGGTTTGGGACACGGCGATTGCATCGTTTGCCTTGGGCGAGCTTGGCCAGGCGGATCCCAAAGCTCTCACGGCAGCGGCCGACTGGCTGTTGTGCAGAGAAATTCGACGCAAAGGGGACTGGGCGGCCAAGCGTCCGGATTTGACGCCATCCGGATGGGTTTTTGAATTCGCCAATGAGTTCTACCCGGATATTGACGACACGGCAATGGTTTTGCTCGCTCTGCTTCATGCCAAAGCGAGCGATCCTGAAAAGCAGGCTCGCGCGGAGCGGCGCGCCGTGCAATGGATACTCGGAATGCAAAGCTCCGACGGCGGCTGGGCCGCGTTCGATGTGGACAACAACTGGCAAATCCTAAACAAAGTTCCTTTTGCCGACCATAACGCGATGCTGGACCCGACCTGTCCTGACATTACCGGGCGGGTTTTGGAATCGCTGTGCCGCCGGGGAGCCGGATGCCAGGATCCCGCCATCGCGCGCGCCGTCGAATTCTTGCTCAAAAGGCAGGAGCCCAATGGGAGCTGGTATGGACGGTGGGGCGTCCATTACATCTACGGCACGTTCCTTGCCATTCGCGGTCTTGCCGCCACCGGATCTCCTCACGTCAAAAAAGCCATTGCAAACGGCGCCCGCTGGCTGCGGGAAGTGCAGAATCCGGACGGCGGGTGGGGAGAGAGCTGCCTGGGGTACGATACGCAACGTTTTGAAAGAACGGTCAGCACCCCTTCGCAGACAGCCTGGGCGATTTTGGGTTTGATCGCCGCCGGAGAAGTCCACAGCCTTGCAGTCCAGAAGGGGATCCGCTGGCTTCGTGAACATCAGCGCTTCGACGGCACATGGGAAGAAACGATAACAACCGGAACGGGATTCCCGCGAGTCTTTTACATCCAATACCATTTGTATAAAGATTATTTCCCGATCCTGGCGTTGGGGACGTATGCTAGACACATGGATCATGAACCTGTTGCTGTCGCCTGAGCAGGCTTCGCCGGAACCTCCAAAGACTTTGCCTTTCGACGCCAGGACAACCGGTTTCCTTGCACGAGTCTCAGATTGCGAATCGGACTGTCACGAGAGATAATCAAAGCAATTCCCGGGAAAATCCGACCTGTATCGAGGGAGGCGATTCCATGAATATGATGAAAACAACATGCGTCTTTTTAAGCGTTTTTGCCCTTTGCATCGCGCTGATGGCGACTCGCGGATCTTCCGCCCAGAGTCAAGATCAGGAAGTCTGCGAACCGGCCCAGTCGCCGGGCGTTTCTCGATCCTCATCGGGAAAGGATGCGGTGATTGGCCATCTCGAAACCAGGAACAGAAGAATCACGATTCTCCACGGACCCGAAGGATCCACTTTTACCGTCAAAACTCCGGAGGGCAAAACCCTGGCTTCGAAGCTTAGGGCCTGTCAATGAATAACGTTTGCACTTTGCTGCTGGCCCCCAGACTCGC
>CAZXSV010000048.1:0-30857 GCA_964642735.1 uncultured Acidobacteriota bacterium | reverse complement strand
ACTAGTTGTAGACGGTCATCACGCTGAACGTCAGGACCATATGCGATGGAATGGTTTGCCCGTTTTTGCTTGCAGGCCGGCACCGGGCGGTCGAGATCTTTTCATTCAGGCTGCTGAGAGCCTTCTTGTCGCTTGGGTAATCGATCACGGTCTGCATTTTTGCGGCGCCGTCGGGATCCACCGCCAGCCCAAAGGACACGGTTTCGTCATCGCTTAAGTGGGATACGCTCTGCGCAAAATCCTGCAGGTAAGCGCCGCCGATCGCGGGATCTCTTCGGATGGAAATTTGGCTGTTCGTTTGCAGGCCTATTTTCTTTAAAACATCCCGGACTACCTGTTGGCGGAATTCAGGGGTGATCGAATCCGAGCTCATGTTGGAGCCGGCATTCATATAATAATAATAGGGCGATGCGGCAAGAATAATCAGCAGGAAACAGACTGTGGTCATGGCGGCGCCCAGGGCCTTGGTCCAGTAATAGATGCCTTCGGTCGTGCGGATAATGGACCAGCGCCTTTCGAGCGTATTCCGGAGGTTTGCCCGCCAGGACTCCCGTCGAGCGGACATTCGGATTTCGACGAGGTTGCGCAGATAAATGGGCGGTTGAACCACGGGAATCGATTTTAGTTTCAGCCGAATGTGCAGGAGGCTCTCATATTCCTTCTTGCAGCTTTCGCAAGAATTCAGATGTCGAGAGACTTCCAGAGCAGCGGCTGGATCCAGAGCCTCATCGATAAATTCCGATAATTGCTTTAAAACCTTTTCACAAAACATAGCGTCCTCCGGCTTTCAGTTCGCTTTCCTATAATTGCGTTTTAGCGTTTCTCTTCCTCGCGCAATCCGCGATTTGACTGTTCCGAGGGAGATTTTCATGGATTCGGCTATTTCTTCGTAAGACAAGCCTTGGATATCCCGCAAAACCAATGCAACCCGCTGCTGCAAAGGCAGGATGAGCAGAAGGCGTTGAAGCTCCACACGCTCCTCCTCCATCAGGAGCGCGTCCTCGGGAGACTGAAAACTTGAACTCGCGTTGGCGCGGATTTCGCGTTCTGAGCTTTTATCCATAAGCTCTTCCAGTGAAATCGTCCCTCTGCGTCTGATACGGTTCCACCACCGGAACCGATTGGAAGCCCGATGAACCGCAATCCGATAAATCCAGGTCTTCAGCGAGGATTCTCCTCGAAACGTATCCAATTTCTGGTGGATCGTGAGAAAAACCTCCTGGGACACGTCAAGAGCTTCTTCGCGGTCGCCCAGGATTTGGTGCGCCAGGCTGAAAACCATCGCACTGTAGCGATCAAACAACTCATCGAAACCTATACTGACCTTGGCATCGAATCGTTGCAGCGTTGATTCCTGAGTTGCGGCGCCGTCGTCTTTGGACAGCGCCAGCTGATCTGAGTACATAGGTCCCGCCACGGATTGCGACTGAACTCTCTTTAGTTGCCACCGCAACACGCGTCTTAATGATATCAGACGCCCTGAGAGAGCAAAAAGTTCCCTCTTAATTAAAAATCCGCCAGATGGCTTGCTCCCAGACTTCCGAAAAGCTCATTCATCTGTTGTGGGTTAAGTTGCTGTATTTTTTCAAGATACGCGGATATCCGGAACAGCTCTTTCGTCTTTGCTTCCTGGTTTGGGGCGGCGGAAATCAGCGTTTCAAACTTTTTTCGGAGCCGGATACGATCCGTTCCCGGAGGAGCCTTCTGCAGGAGCGTTTGTTCCACGACAAAATAGACCAGGGATGGCGAATAGAATTTGGCTGTCGAGTATGCAATAAGGGCAATCAATATAAGCGCGATCATAGCGGCGCATCGCTTCTTTATGGCCATGTCTGAAATTATATCAAGCCTCGGCTTCCGGCGTCTTTAATTTTTCATCAGGGGACACTGGCGACTTTTCCTTTTCCCGGCTATAATCGGCTGAAAACGGAGCATGCATCCATGAATTGTCCGCAATGCCATCATACGGAAATTGATACTACCGGCGTCTGCCTTGTTTGCGGATACAAGATCGGGGAGAAGCTTGATACCGCTGAAAGAACAGAAGAATCTTCTGCTCCGTCAAGCGAGCTCCCTCCCTGGAGACAGGAGCTTTCGGAGCGGCTGCAGGCGATCAGGCAGAAAAAGGACTCCAGCGAAAAAACCGAGCCGCCGCAGGTTTTGCCGCCTCCGGCGGAGGAAAAACCGAACTCCCAGCCCAAGCTTGTTCCCAAGCCCCGGCAGACTGCCGCCTTGCCTCGCACGCCTGTCCCTCAGCAGAAAATTCTGACCCCCGTAGCCAAATCCGATCCGCAGGAAGTCAAGAAGCTGATCGATAAAGCAATCTCCCGTCCGGCCGCCAAAAATCCGGCGGCTACGCCGCCGGCGACTGAGCCTGTTCATTTTTTCAGGCATAAGCCTGATTTTCAGGAAGATAAGCTGATACTCTTGTCCAGGACCCTCACCGGGCTGGTCGACTTGATGATTGTCGCGCTGTGCACCGGGGCCATCATTATTGCATCGGATTATTTTTACGGCATCACCTCTTTGGACGCGATCAGCTGTGTTGTTTATTCGGCCGTTTTCCTGCTCATATACCTGTTTTACTCCGTGTTCTTTCTGGCGGCGTCGACCCAGACGATCGGGATGATGATAACCGACCTGCGGGTTGTCGGGAAAGACGGCAAACGCCCCTCCATCGGTCAAATATTCAGCCGCTGCTTCGGCTTTCTGCTGTCCATTGTCACGTTAGGCGTCGGACTTGCCTGGAGCCTGTTTGATAGCGAAAACCGATGCTTCCACGATCTCCTCTCCGGCACCCGCATCGTTCGCATATAAGACAACCTTCAGCTGTCAGCGCCCTGATTGACAAGAGCCTTGGCGAGTCCTATATTTTGAAAAGTGAGATCAGAATAACTTTAAATGCTAATATGACAATTGATCTAAAGACAGGAGACGGTCATGAATGAAAAAAATGACGAATTGGTGGGATATGGGTTGACGGATCAGCATCCGGATCACGAGAAGCATCTTTGTCACATAACGAGCCTGCGAAACATGAAGACTGTCGGCATGCTGGCAAAAGATGCGCAGTTTTTATGCGGGATCTGCGGCAGGGCGGCCAAGCATTCGAAGAATCTATGCGAGCCTGCCAAGATCTGAATTCGGATTGCCTTTTGCGCCGGCCCGAAGCCGGTCTTACTGGTGGAAAATCATGTTCTGACTGAATTCAGAGACGGAATCCAGTTTTCTTTTTCGTCTCTCTATGGGGTTTGTCAGATAAAGAACCGTGACTTCCACCGAGGATCGGATGCCTTCGACGACAACGATTCCGCTGTCGGAAACATGGTACATGCTTCGGTCTTTTTCCAGGTCGTATCCGACGGTTGCGCCGGCGGGGATTTGAGCGTTTTTGTCTAGGATGGCTCTGCGGACTTTCGCGTGCGGTCCGATGTCGCAGTAGTCGAAAATAACGGAGTCTTCGACCAGCGCTCCGGAATGAATTCGCACGGCTCTTCCAAGAACCGAATTTTTTACAAGGCCGCCTGATAGGATGCATCCGCTGGAAATAATGGAATCAAGAGCATGTCCGCGCCTGCCGTCCTGGTCAAAGACGAACTTTGCCGGCGGGTCCAGTTCGCGGGTGGAGCCGAGAGGCCACTGGCGGTTATAAAGGTTCAGGTCGGGTGTTACAGCCCGGAGATCCATGTTCGCTTCATAAAAAGCGTCGATTGTGCCGACGTCCCGCCAGTAGGGAAGCACGCTGTCCGGGTCTCCGGGGATTCGATTGTCCATGAAATTATAGGCATAAACCTTAGCCCGTTTTACGAGGCTGGGCAAAATGTCCTTGCCGAAATCATGGCTGCTCTGGTCGTTGGCGGCATCCGACATCAGTTCGTGCAGCAGGATATCGGAAGTGAATATATAGTTGCCCATCGAAGCGTATATCTGATCCGGGTTGCCGGGGATGGTTGGCGCACCCGCTTTCTTTTCGTGAAAATCGATGATCCTTCCCTCCGGGGTCACCTCGATGACGCCGAATTCCGATGCAAGGCTTTTTGCCATCGGGACGGCTGCGACCGTTACGTCCGCATCTTTGGCATTGTGGAATTCGACCATTTCACGAATGTCCATGCGATAAACATGATCCGCGCTGAAAACCAGAACGAGGTCCGGTTCGCCCTGGTTGATTAAATCCATATTTTGAAAAATAGCGTCTGCGGTTCCCTGGTACCAGGTTTCGTCGTTGGAACGCATTTGCGCCGGCACCGGGATGATAAATTGATAGGGCAGCAGGCTGCCGAATTGCCATGTGTCGCGCAAATGCTGCAGCAGGGATTGGCTCTTGAATTGAGTCAGGACGTAAGTCGAATAAACTCCAGAGTTTACCAGGTTGCTGAGAACAAAGTCGACGATCCGATATTTGCCCCCGAATGGCACAGCCGGTTTCGCTCTATCTTTTGTCAGGGGATAGAGGCGTTTCCCTTTTCCGCCGGCCAGCACCATGGCTAACACCCGACGGTTCATCTTTTTTGAGTCTTTGGTTTTGCGCGGCTGTTCTGTGCTCATTCTTTTTTTATCCTCAAAGCCCGCTGCCCAATAGGCTCGATCTTTTATCGATTATTGAGGCAAACATTAAGATTATCGGCCCGATTCGCCATTTTGCTGACAAAAACCCGTGTTTCCGAGATGAAATTTTCCTGTAAAACATCGGGCGGGCCGCAAGCCCGGTACGCTCATGAGAATTCTCCAACCGCACAGCTGCCCGGAGAGGTTTTTCAAGCGGGATGCCTCGGTTTCTTTCTTTCGTGGCGGCCTCCCTGGGAAGAACATCAAAGCGCGCATTTTTTGTTTGTAGTACAAATCTAACTTATACGGAATTGGGATGTAAAGCCACAATTTCAAATTTTTCAAAACTTTGCATTATCCGCCCTTCCAAAACGGATCGTGCGAACCGGAATGAAGAACGCAGGCAAAGCTACGCTTTCTGCCGTGTTCATTCGCTCATTCCGCGATGGCAAACGCTCTGTTTCTAGTTTTTTTCAGCCGGCGCATTCACTGCGCCGGGAACCGGGCTGTCCTGGGACGCCGGCAAGTCCGCCGGTTTGGTCTCAGACGGCGGTTTTGGCTCTCCGCCGATCAGTTTCATGCCTTCCGCTTCAGGGAGTCCGATGATAAAGCGGATGCCGGTCTCGTCGCGCTGCAACCAATGGCATTCGCGGTCCTGAACGAGTGAGAATCCGGTCGGGCTTTCATTCAATTTGCGAGCCAGCGGGTAGCTTTGCTGAAGCCAGGCTCGCATGGCCTGAAAGAACACATCCGCTTCCCCGGGGCTGTCCCAGACAGTGTTCACATAGGCGGCGTTCTTCCCTTCACGGTTTTCCAACAGAACGGCTTCATCCCCGCCCCAGCCCGAGACGGATCTCCTGGCCCGCTGATCGGTGAATTTCAGATTCAGCAAAAGGCCCAGCGAGAATTCGCCCAGGACATTCCTGTAGACGACTTTCCAGTTTTCTCCCAGTTTTGCGGCAATATCCTGCTCCAGGACGGGCTTGGGACTGTCGCGTTGCAGATATTTTTCCGGGTGCATGATCTGTTCGGTGGAGGAGGGCATGTCTGAATAGACGGCGTTTATAGACTGCCAGGATGGGTTCTCAGCCCATAATTTCTGCAGAAAAGACGTGCCATAGCTGTAGGAAAACAGCAAAGTTTCCTGCATGTATTTCGGAGCGCTTGTAAAGACTTCCATCTGGGAAGACATGCTCGTCATCAGGTCTTTGACGATTTTTAAATCCGGCAGTTTGTCGAAAGTCCTTTGAGTGAGGAACATGAACATCACGGCCATGGCGTCGCCTTCCCAGACAGCCTGGTGCGCCAGGGCCCGGTCGTCATTTTCAAGCGCCCGGTCTTCCTCCATGATTTTTTGGATATTGAAGTGCTGGTCCTGCAAAGCATGGGTGAGCTCATGAGCCATGACGGGTTTCTGTTCGTCCACGGGCGCCCAGGAAGCCAGATAAAATGTTTTCTTTTCGGGATCGTAGTATCCTTCCACCTGTTCGCCGAGCAGCTTCAGGATGAATTCCGGGTAATTCATGTCCGCGGGAATGAGCCCGAGCTTTTTCAGAAATTTCGCTTCCTGTTCCAGCTCTTTGCGGCTGTGTTCCTCCTGAATGCGTTCATTCAGGAAATTGGATACTTCCTGCCTGTTTTTGACTCCCTTCGAGATCGGGGTTTTCAGTTCAAGCCCCCGTATTTTCGCCACGACCGCAGTCATTTCATCTGCGGCTTTAAGGATGTCGGATGGATCGGCAATTTGAGCGAGAGAGGGCGCGCGAAGGCTCAGAAAAAGGATCAGCAATAAAAACGATCGGCCGGACCTCATAGTGTCTCCCTGATTGAAAGGGCGGCGCTCGCCGCCCTGATTACTATACATGAAGCCCCAAGCCGGAAGCCAGAATGGAAGGCCGGATAGCGTCGCCTGCATTCGCTTCTTCCGAAGCGCTCGTTGTTTTGGCCGTGTGGAAAGCGCTCCCGGATAGCGCATCGTGAGAGCCGATAAAATAATTTTATCCGTGCAGATTTCAGCGGCTGAATCGACGGCAGGCGCCGGCGATTTTTGCCATCTTTTATCGAATTGATTTTAAAGGACATGTAATGTTACAGTTGCCAGCAGCGGAGGATTCCGAACAACTATGAATCCGATCATCCCCTTGTGCATTATGGCCGTCCTTGTCGGCGGAATCGCGGCGCTTTTCATCCTGGCCTCTGTGCTGCTCGGGCCAAAAAAAAGAAATCCCGCCAAAGACGCTCCATTCGAGTGCGGGCTTGCATCAAAGGGCTGCGATCAGGGATCGATGCCCGTGCGCTACTACATAATGGCGATGCTCTTCATCGTGTTTGATGTCGAGCTCGCTTTCCTTTTCCCATGGGCGGCGGCATATCGAAGCCTGGGGATTTTCGGCTTTCTTGAAATGCTTGCATTCTTCATTTTGATAGGCGCAGGCTTTGTCTACGCCTGGAAAACAGGCGCACTGGAATGGGAATGAAAACGGAAGAGACAGTGGAAAATTCCTTAGCGCTTTTAAAGGAGAATTTTCCCGAAGACGTCCTGGATGCTTGCCAGCCGCAGGGGGATGCGACGGCCGCAATCCGCCCGCAGTCCCTGGTCCGGATCGTCGATTTTTTAAAAAAGGAGCCGCGGCTGCAGTTTGACGTCCTTGTCGACATCACCGCCGTGGATTTTGCGGAGAGGAACCCGCGCTTTGATGTCGTTTATCATCTCCTGTCTCTTTCGTTCAATCGCCGGCTGCGCATCAAGACAGCCGTCGCCGACGGCGAGCCGGTCGATTCGCTCACTCCGTTCTGGGGGGCGGCGAATTGGCTCGAACGGGAAGTCTGGGACATGTTTGGAATTCGCTTTGCCGGGCATCCGGACCTGAAGCGGATTCTTATGTATGAAGAGTTTCAGGGTCATCCATTGCGCAAAGACTATCCGATTCAGAAAAGACAACCGCGGATCGGCCCAAAAGTTTGAGGTCTCCATTGCCGGAAAATGAGTTGGTCAATCTGACGATCGACGGGCAGGCGGTTCAGGCGGCCAAAGGGACTTTAATTCTCGAAGCCGCAAAAAGCGTTGGAATCCGGATTCCGCATTATTGCTATCACCCCGGCCTTTCGGTCGTGGGCAGCTGCCGGATGTGTCTGGTCGAGATTGAAAAACAGCCGAAGCTGCAGCCCTCCTGCGCTACTCCGGTTTCCGAAGGGATGGTCGTCCGAACAAAAACTTCGGAAACGTTGCGCAACCGGAGGTCGGTCCTGGAATTTCTGTTGGCCAACCACCCGCTGGATTGCCCGGTTTGCGACCAGGCGGGCGAATGCGAGCTTCAAAATTATTACATGGATCACGGGCTTTACGACGCCCGGTTCGACGAGGACAAAACAAAGCGAAAAAAGGCTCGCCCGATCGGACCTCATATCATCCTGGACCAGGAACGCTGCATTTTGTGCACCCGGTGCGTGCGGTTCACCCGGGAAATTTCCAAAACTTTTGAGCTGGGCGTGATCGACCGCGGGCATCGCAGCGAAATAGACGTAGCGCCCGGATACGAGCTCGACAATCCTTATTCGGGCAATGTCGGCGATATTTGCCCCGTGGGCGCGTTGACCGACCGGGATTTCCGCTTCAAATGCCGGGTGTGGTTTCTGGGAAGAACGCCTTCCGTTTGCCCCGGCTGCAGCCGCGGATGCAATATCGAGATCCATTTCAACGAGCGCTTCAATCCGCGCTATCACGATCAGCGCATCCACCGGCTGAAGCCCCGTTATAACGGGGAAGTGAACGGGCATTGGATTTGCGACGAAGGGAGGTATTCGTATGCCTCCATCGACGCCCCGAACCGTCTGAAAACTCCCGCGCTGAAACAAAAGGACGGATCCTTCGGGCCGTGCGCCTGGGAATCGGCGATCCGGGCGGCGGCCGAAAAACTGCAATCGACTTTGTCGATGCAAGGACCTCAGGCGGCGGCGCTGCTCGCTTCGCCCCGGATGGCCAATGAAGAGCTGTTTTGCATTCGCAAGTTTTTCATCGAAAACCTGAAAATAGAAAATGTCGGATTTCACGTCCCGGCCAAAGGCGCGGTTTATTCGGACGATTTTCTGATCACGGCGGACAAAAATCCGAATTCGCGGGGCGCCGGCGTCATCCTGCCGTCCGGCATCGGGATCGATTCCCTGTTGGGCCTCTGCGATGAAGGGCGCATCCGATGGCTTTATATTTTTCAACACGACCTGGCGGACGGATACGATTTGAAGCGGATTGAATCCGCGCTGGACAAAGTGGACTGCGTGATATTCCAGGGGTCGTGGGACCATGCTACGGCCGCGCTGGCCGACATCCAGCTGCCATCGGCGGTTTATGCCGAAAAAACCGGGACGTTCACCAATTTGCAGGGACGCGTGCAGCGATTCCACGCCGCCGTTTCCCCGATCGGCGAAGCGCTGACCGACCTGGAAATCTTTTCGATGCTCGCGGGAGAGCTCGATGAGCTTTTAAGCTGCGCTTCGGCAGAAGCGGTATTTTCGGACCTGGGGCGAAGCGTGCAAGCCTTCGCCGGCATGACGTATTCGTCGCTGGGCGACGGCGGGCAATTGCTGAATCCGGAATCAGGAAAATAGCATGTGGATCGACTGGCTCATCATTCTGGGAAAAGCCCTTTTTTTTGTTTCATGCGTCCTTGCTCTCACTTCGCTCCTGACCTGGATGGAGCGCAAGCAGTCCGCGGTGATGCAGGACCGGCTGGGCGCCAACCGCGCGGAGATTTTCGGCGTCCGGGCGTTCGGGCTCTGCCACATTTTTTCCGACGCGCTCAAGATGTTTTTTAAAGAGGATTATGTCCCTCCGGGGGGCGACAAGGCATTGCACACGGCGGCGCCGTTCGCCGCGTTGTTTTTCGCCCTGATGAGTTTTGCCGCCATCCCGTTCGGCGATTCCATCGAAATCGCGGGCCGCAATGTCGAACTTCTGGTGCTCCCGCTGAACGTCGGACTGCTTTTTATCTTCGCCATGATGTCGATGGCCATCTACGGCACGTTCCTGGCCGGATTTTCGTCGAATAATAAATATGCGTTCCTGGGCGGCCTGCGCGCCTCCAGCCAGATGCTCAGCTATGAAATCACCATGGGAGCGACGCTGGTCGGGCTTCTCATGATATTCGGCACCCTGGATCTGGCCCAGATCAACCGGTCCCAGGGGGAACTGCTCTGGGGATGGCTGCCGAAATGGGGCATCTTTCTGCAGCCTTTGGGATTCATCCTGTTCACGGCGGCGGGCATGGCCGAAACCAAACGCATCCCCTTTGATCTGCCGGAAGGTGAGTCGGAGATCATCGGCTATTTTGTCGAATACAGCAGCATGAAGTTCGGCGCGTTTTTCATGGCGGATTTTATCGAGACGATTCTGATCGCCGCAATGATCACAACCCTGTTTTTCGGAGGCTGGCAGGTCCCGTACCTGCAATCCGACGGCTTCCATATGCCCTGGGGCTCTTTTCACGAGTTGCCCCAACTCCTGGTGACGGCTTTTCAACTCGCAGCTTTTGCGATTAAGGTGTTTTTCTTCTGCTGGTTCCTGCTTTTGATCCGGTGGACGCTGCCGCGCTTCCGCTACGATCAGCTCATGCGGTTCGGATGGAAATTCCTGCTGCCGATCTCCGTTTTGAACATCTTCGTCACCGCCCTGGCGTTGCTTTTGATTTAGGCCGCGGAGCTTGCGGGAAATAATTAAAAGCAAATTCAGAGTTTCTCCGTTTGCTCCTCGATTTGCTGCAATATTTTTTCTGCCGGGCCCTGGATCGACAGATCGACCCGTTCCGAAGCCGGCGTTTCCTCCATGTTGATTTCCACCGTGAAGGCGCCGGCGCCGCGGGCGCCGTTGACGAGGTTCGCCGCGGGATAGACCAGGGCCGAAGTTCCGATCAAAATGAAGATGTCGCAGTCCAGGGCGGCTGCGGACTTTTCCAAAACATCGGCGTCGATGCCTTCGCCGAACCAGACGACGCCCGGCCGGATGAGGCCGCCGCAGTGAGGGCATAGCGGCGGAATTCGGGGAAGGGGAACGGCGTCATAAACCCATCGCGGCGGAGAAGACTCGCAGCTATTGCAGCAAAGCACTTCCCAGATGGAGCCGTGAAAGCGGATGACATTTTCGGTTCCCGCCTTCTCGTGCAGGCCGTCGACGTTTTGAGTGATCAGCTTGAATTCAGGACGCCGTTTGCTCCATAGAGCGAGGATTTGATGGGCTCTATTCGGCCGACACTTGGAGATGAGTTCGCGCCTCCATGCGTACCACTCCCATACCAGCTTGGGATCCTTTCGAAAGGCTTCCGGGGTGGCAAGCTCTTGCGGCGAATAATTTCTCCACAGCCCTTCCTCGCCGCGAAAGGTCGGAACTCCGCTGGCAGCCGATATCCCTGCGCCTGTCAGCGCCGTGATCCTGGAATGCGGCTTGATCCGTCGGGCGATTTGACTGATAAGGTTGTCGATTTGCATAGGGACAATGCTCCTGCGTTCTCCGATGGCGTCAAGACGAGCTGCGGGAATCGGCAATCAAATCGGCGACGGCGTTTCGCAACCGTTCGATGTCTTGCTGGTAGGGATCGGCTGCGTCGGATGACGACGGGAAAACAGGCTTGCCGATTTCGATTTTCACCTTGTGCGGCCGGATCCGGCCGCTGTCTCGCGGCCACACCTTATGCGCTCCCCGGATGCCCGCCGGGACCATCGGGACATTCAGTTCCTTCGCCAGAATTGCCGCGCCTTTCTTGAACTCCTGCAATTTCCCGTCGTAGGACCTTGCGCCTTCCGGAAATATGCAAAGGATGAGGTTTTTTCTCAGCCCGAAGGCGCCGGTCTTCATCGCGCGCAACAGGTGGACGTCCGGATCGACCGGGACTACATTGGCAAACCGCGCGCCGAATTTCATGAAGCGGCCGGCGAACAGTTCGCTGAAGCCGACGAAGAACATGTTGCTATAGACGCGATAAGGAAGCGCGGATATGAGAACAAAGGGATCGATATAGCTCTGGTGATTCGGACAGATCAGGTAGGGGCCCTTCTCCGGAAGATTTTCGAGCCCGCGCACCTCCAGCCGCAGCAGCGTCCGGAACAGCAGGCAGTAGGCGGACTTCAGGATCGCGAATTTAACGATGGAAGCCAGCCTGCCGGCATGCGGGATCCTTAAATCCTCCGTTTTCAGGGATTCTTCCGAAAGTATGCTTTTCCAGCTCTGCCGGGCGGCGGGGCCGCCGCGCCCGGCGATTCCGGTCTGTTGTTCCAGGCGGCTGATCAGATCGCGCACGGTGAAGATTTCGCTCCCGAAATCTTCCGGCAGCTGCAGATCCAGCGACTGCTCCAGGCTGGCGAGAAGCTCGACCCTCTCCATCGAATCGAAGCCGAGGTCCAGTTCCAGGTTCGAATTGGCATCGATGGGCGCCTCCCGGCGATAGTTCTCGCGCAGGCAGCGGACGACTTCGCGCCCCGTCGATGAGTTCATTAAAACCAGATCCTCGGGGCTTGCGGGCAATAGGGCCCCGTTTTCGACCGATTGCATTTGGCCGCTTTCGATCATTTTTTTAAGCTCAATCCGCTTGATTTTTCGCGTCGTGGTGCGCAGGATCGGCTCGCTTTGAATCCGGTAGCTCATCAGGCGCTTGTATTTCGGCAGCTGGTTGGAGAGTCCGGCGATCTCGTCTCTCAGAGCTTCCCGGGCGTTGGCGATTTTTTTTGATTTCAGATAATCGAAATTGGGCACCACGACCGCGTGCAGCTTTTCGCCTCTTTCCTGCGCGTCGGCAATCCCCAGAACGGCCAGCTCCTGGATGAAAGGGCTCTTCTGGTAATGGGCCTCGATTTCGTCCGGATAAATGTTTTTGCCGTTCGGCAAAACGATCACCTCTTTTTTCCGTCCGGTTATGAAGAGGTTTCGACCGGCGTCCAACCGCCCCAGGTCTCCCGTATGGAGCCAGCCGTCTGTCAGGACTTCTTCGGTGGCCGCCGGATTTTTATAATAGCCTTTCATCACCATAGGCCCGCGGATCAGAACTTCGCCGACGCCCGTTTCGTCCGGCGAGAGTATTTCCAAGTCAACGCCGGGAAGAGGAGGGCCTACCGAACCGACCACGTTTTTTTCCACCGGCGTGACGGTGCAGGCGCCGGTGGTTTCGGTAAGGCCGTAGCCCTGAATGATGGTGAAACCCATGTCGTAAAAATCCTGTGCGACTTCGGGATCGAAGGAGGAGCCCCCGCTCACGAACAGGCGCAGCCGGGCGCCGAAGCTTTGGTGGACTTTTGAGAAAAGCATTTTCCCCAGGTTGATTTTCATCCGGCGCATCGAGAAACGGTTCAACGCCAGCATCAGCCGAAAAATCCTGCGGGCGATTGCGGATTTTTTCGAGAGCTCTTCCTGGATCCGGTTGTGAAACAAATAGAAAAATTGAGGCACGGTCGCAAGGATCGTGATGCCGGCTTCCTCCAGCGCCTGCAAAATCTCGGAGCGCTTCAGCGTGTCGGCGAAAACGACCTGGCCTCCAAGGTACAGGGGCACCAGGACGTTGATTATCGACGCGAGAACGTGTTGCAAGGGAAGCAAGCAAAGCAGGGCGTCGTTTTCGTCCGCGTGAATTGCGCCAAAGACGCATTGGAGCTCCCGCACGATGTTCGAGTGCGTCAGCATGACGCCCTTCGGGTCGCCCGTCGTCCCTGAAGTGTAGATGACGGTGGCTAAATCCGAAGGCCTGCATTCGGGAAGGGGCGGCGGCGACGGAAGCCCGATCGTCCATTCGATAAGTCCGGGAAGCTCGTTGCGGGCGTCCCGGTCTCCGGGGATCGCATCAAAGGAGATCAGCCGCCTCGAGGGACGGCAGTCCTTGGTCGCCTCGCGCAGTTTCGGAAGCAAAAGGCCGCTCACGAAAACCAGGTAGGAGTCGGAATCGTCGATCAGCCGCCGCCACTCCGCGGGTGAAATCTGAGCGTCCAGCGGAACCGCAACCATTCCCGCCAAATAAGTCCCAAGGTACGCCACGACCCATTCCGGCCTGTTTTCGGAAAGGATCGCCACCTTGTTTCCCGGTTTCAAACCGAGCGCAAGCATGCCCGAGGCGACGGCTCGGATCTGGCGATACGCTTCCAGATACGACGTCGTCGGGTAGCCTTGAGGCGTTTTCATGCAAAATGCGGTTCGATTCGGAAAACGGCGAACGATTTCTTCGAATTGCTCCGGGAATGTTTTGGGCAGTCGATCTGTGTTCATAGAGCCTGTCGCGTTCCATCCTTTGGTTCGGCTATGATCATAGCAGAAGCCGGAAGCCGGAAGCCAGAATTGCCCCGGCCCATTTCACTCGCCGCGATGGCTTCATTATTTCGACTTCAGGTAATTTTGAAGAAAATATGGATTTCAACGGCAAACGCATGAGCTTTGTTCCAAGCCTTCAGGGCTCGGCAAGTTTTGGCGCTTAACTTTTCTTGGCAAATGATTCCTTCCGTAGGAGCGCCGGGGGGCATTCTTTCCTATCTCCACAATTGCAGATAATGCTATTCTGGCTTCCTCATGCTTCCATAAGGACGCAAGACAATGCCTAAGCGGCTCAGCGTGAGAGAACTGGAGATCAGAGCGGCTGCTTTGCATGCTCCCGGCGGGCGGGTTGTCTCTGGCGGCGGCGAGTCGATGGCGATGCTTTTTCGCAGAGGCCTGCAGCCCGAAGCAAGCGCAGAAGATGCGTTCCTTTCGAAATTGAGTCCGGAGCGGGCGGACAGGTTTTCGGAATGGATGGGCCATTATGCATTTCGCCTGTTCCTTCGCGGCGCCATTCAGAAATGGCGGGGATTTGAGCCCGGAGAAACGAACCGCTATTTGACGCAGCAGCAGTCCCGGAAGTATGCACAAGCTCTGGTCGATCTGAAGTTGGCGGAAAATACGGAGCGCGGACGATACCGGCTGAAACGGGCTTTTCGAAGCTTTGGAGGAGTCCTGGAATGGCATGTCGGCCGCGAAATGGAGCGGCGTTTCGGATTCGACGTGGCGACCGGCGTCAAGCTTCATGTCCGCGGGGGCGGCGGCGATCTCGATGTGGTCGCCGCGGCGGAAGGGAAGCTTGTTTACCTCGAGCTGAAGTCTTCTCCTCCCCGGAATCTCATGATGAGCGAAATTTCTTCCTTCTGGCGCCGGATTGATCTGCTTCGACCCGATCTGGCGGTCTTTGCGGTGGACACGGCCCTGCGTCTCACCGACAAGGTCTTGCCGATGCTGGCAGACGCTTTCGAACAATTCGGTTTCGGCGCTCTCGCTCCGAAGAGAGTTGCGGCTCAACTCTGGGCGTTGACGCCGCACGTTTATGCGGTCAACGGCAGCCGCGACTTTATGGCCAACATCGGCAAAGCCATCGCGGCGGGGTTGCGCGCCCGTTCTCCGGAAACCGCAGTCGGGAAATAAACGACAATGCGCCGGGTCTGTCTGCGCGCCGTTCTTGCCATATTGCTGTTTGGCGCCGGCCGGCCGGCCTGAAATCCGGGAGACAGAAAAGATCGGATGCATTGCGTCCCGGACTGGACGGGAGCGTCCTGCTTTGGCGATAATGTATGCAGATCCGAGGAGGCGACACCTATGGCACAGAATTCAGTTCAGTCAGCAGGCGCGATACGAGAAGTCTTGGACCCTCGAGGACAACCGACGGCTGTCATTGCACCCTTGCCGCTTGCGCCTCGACTCGATGCGATCGAGGGGAAAACGATCTATCTCGTGGACGTGGGGTTCGGCGGCGGCTACGAGTTTCTGGAAGAAGCCGCCGCATGGCTGCGCAATAACATCCCTTCGGTAAAAACCGAGCTCCGGCGCAAAAAGGGGAATATGTTCATGAGCGACCCGGAGCTGTTTCAGGAAATCAAACTTAAAGGGCACGCGGTCATCGCCGGTGTGGGCGGGTGAGACGGCTGCACGGCGAGTGTCGCCGAATATTGCAGAGTCCTTGAATCGCAGTACGGAGTGCCGACGGCGCCGATGGCGAGCGCCCGCTTTGCGGAGTTCGCGGCGACCGATTCGAGAAACCACGGCATGAACCTGCGCTTTTCCTTTCCTCCTTATCCGCTGGTCGGAAGGCCGAGAGAAGTGCTGCGGCAGTACGCCTGCGGCAACGACCCCAGCACGGGCAGGCCGCTGATGCCGCAGGTGGTGGATGCGCTGACCAGGCCTCTGACCGAAGAGGAGCGCAATCCGAAACCTCTTCGCGGGGCGCCGCGGCCGCGCATGCTCAAACCGGACACGGAGGAGAATCTGCGCCGCCTGTTTCTGGAAAACGACTGGACCGACGGGCTGCCGATCGTGCTCCCGACGGAGGAGAGAGTGGCGCACATGCTGACCGGGACCGCGGCCGATCCCGGTCAGGTCGTGGGCCGGATGACGATCACGACGCAACAGGAGAAGTTCGAATACACGGTCGAAAAGGTCGCCGTCAACGCCGTAATGGCCGGCGCCGGCCCCGAACATCTTCCCGTAATTCTCGCGCTGGCCGCCGGCGAGGAAGGTTCGATGCCGAGTTCCACCACATCCTTCGGGCGGATGGCGGTCGTGAACGGACCCATTCGGGAAGAGATCGGAATGAATTGCGGGCTGGGCGCGCTGAGCCCTTTCAACTATGCGAACTCCGTCATCGGAAGAGCCTGGACTTTGATGACGATTAATTTGGGCGACTCGCGGCTTGGGGAGACGTTTATGGGGTCGACCGGGAATCCCCTGAACTACAACAACATGTTCTTCGCCGAGAACGAAGAGAGAAGCGTCTGGCCGCCATTCCACGTCCGGAGAGGTTTTAAAAAAGAAGAAAGCGCGGTCAGCATTTTCCGCGGATGGAGCGCCGTCAACAGCATGGGCGCCGCCGGGTGCTGCAGGCCCGCCCAGCAGGAAATGCTGATCATCCTGCAGGCCTTCGCCGCCATCGCCGGCGCCGTGACGTTTGTGATGGATCCCCTGGTCGCAAGCCATTTGAAAGAACAGGGATTTCAAACGCCCGAACAGCTCGGGAAGTGGATATCGGAAAACTTCAAAATGACCGCCGGCCAGTTCTTTTCCTCCGATCTCGGCTATTCATTGAGCCAGCCCCTGGCGCGCGACGGAGTCGAGCCTTTCGCTTCATGGTGGAAACTGCCCAAAGACGCCCTGATTGCGCCTTATTTCAAACCGGATCAAATCCAGCCGATTGTGGCCGGCGGCGAAACCCAGGCGCTTTGGTTTACGACGGACATGATGTGCACCCAAACGCTCTCGATCGACAAGTGGCGGCCGAAAAGCGGCGTGTATAAGGAAGATGAAAAAGCCGCCCGGCGGCGGGAAGCGCGGCGGAAGCGGCATGCCGCGGCGCTGAAGGCAAGCGGATATGATAATTGACAATGGACGAATGGAACCCTGTGGGTCTGGGCGGGCGGCGTTTCCGAAATTTGGCGCGAAGATTCGATAAATGAAGATTAATTTTTTGCTGCCGGGGCACGGCGAGAAGCCGGGCGGAGGGACCAGGGTCGTTTACGAGTATGCGGACGGACTGGCCCGGCGCAACCACGAAGTCTCGGTCATCCACCCGGCGCGCCTGGAAATCGACGCCCCCGTCAGGAACCGCCCGGCGAAAATGTGGCGTTTTCTGATTCGCAAGATAACCGGCAGCTATCGTCCCGACCGATGGTTCTCCTTCGATGCTAGGGTGCGTTTGATGTGGGTTTCGGCGCTGCATTCCCGCCATATTCCGCCCGCGGACGTCACCGTCGCAACCGCATGCCTCACGGCGGAATGGCTGGCCGGCTATCCTGCAGAAAAGGGGCGTCCCTTTTATCTGATTCAGGGGTACGAAACCTTTTCCGTTTCCGAGAAGCGCCTGCTGGCGACGTGGCGCCTGCCGATGCAAAAAATCGTGGTCTCCAGATGGCTGCAGCGGATGGTGGAAGAGGCCGGCGAAAGCGCCGCCTGCATCCCCAACGGCATTGATTTCGAAGCGTTGGGAATCGATGTGGAGATTGAGAAGAGATCCCCTTTCTCAATCGCCATGATGTATCACAAAGCCGAAAGCAAAGGCTGGGAGGAGGGGTTGGCGGCCTTCGACCGGGTTCGCCTCCGGGTCCCGGACCTGCGCGTATCCCTTTTTGGGCTGGAGCCTCCCGGCGCTGTTCCCGATTATATTTCCTATTATCAAAATCCTTCGCGAAACCGCTTGCGCCGCATCTACAACGAAGCCGCAATTTTCGTTGCGCCTTCCCGGGTCGAGGGTTGGGGCCTTCCTCCCGCGGAGGCTATGGCCTGCGGCTGCGCGGTCGCCGCCGCGGACAACGGAGGGCACAGGGAATTCGCCCGGCATGAAGAGACGGCTTTGCTGAGCCCGGCCAGGGATCCGGCCGCGCTTGCCGCCAACATTCTGCGGTTGATAAAAGACGAGGCCTTGCGTTTCCGCATCGCCAGGGCAGGGAACGACTGCATCAGGAATTTCACCTGGGACAAATCCGTCGACGCTTTCGAGAGAGTTTTGAAAGGCTCTCTCGAAATCCAGGAATAGACCGGTCGGGGCGCATTCGTCTTCCGGCTATTCGGTTGCGACCCGATTGCCCCTGCCCGATCGCCTGTTCCGCGGTTGAGAGTCCTTCGCCCTTTGCTTCAGGCGGCGCCACTCTTCGTCGACGTCGGATTGAATCCGCCGGATCTGCTCTTCAGTCAAATGCCGGAACCTGCCCTGCTTATTGAGATACTCCTCGACGGGCAGGCCTCGGGATTCGTGGTTCAGCGTATACTTCTTTCCGTTTTCAATCTCATAGAGCGGAAAGATATTCGTTTCGACGGCCAGGATCGACAACTCCGGGGCGATGTCGGACGCCGTCTTCCATCCGGTCGGGCAGGGCACGACCATGTGGATGAATTTCGTCCCCCGGATGCTTATCGCCTTTTGGATTTTGCGCTCGAGATCGCGCGGGAAGCCGATGGCAGCGGTGGCGGAATAGGGATTGTAATGGGCCGCCATGATCTCCATGATGTTTTTCTTCCGGCCGGCGTTTCCCGAAGGCGTCGTCCATGTCCAGGCATAGGACGGGGTCGCGGAACTCACCTGGATTCCGGTATTCATGTAGGCTTCGTTGTCCAGGCAAACGTAAGTGATGTCGTCGTTGTTTTTGGCGACTCCCGAAAGAGACTGCAGCCCTATGTCGAAGGTGCCGCCGTCTCCCGCAAAAGCCAAAACCTGGATGTCTTTTTTCCCCTGAATTTTCAAGGCGTTGGAAATTCCGGCGGCAGTCGGGGCCGCTATTTCAAAAGCCGAATGAAAAGTGGTTCGGCCATAAGCGGTGTGCGGGTAGACTCCTCCGATCGATCCTTCGCAGGAAGGGACGATCACGACGATGGTCCGGGGCCCCATCGCCTCCAGGACCAGCTTCATCCCGATGGCCAGGCCGCAGCCGGCGCAGGCCGCGTGGCCGCGTCTTAAGTATTCAGGTCCGGCGGCGCTCATGCATTCACCTCCCGGGAGCAGAAAGCCCGAAGCAGGACAGAATATCCATGGGCGTCTTCACTCCATAATCCAGATCGGCTGATCGAGAGGCCCGGTTTGGGCCATGGTCTCGACAGCTATTTTCTTGATCGCATCCGGCGTTACGTCGGTCCCGCCGATCCCGGCGATGTAGCTGTAGACCCATGGCCGGTCCGGCGAGTGAACCAGCGCGGATTTCAGCTCCTGGCAGAAGACGCCGCCGCTGCCGAGAGACAGGTTGCGATCGATCACGGCGATTTTCTTTTTCCCTGCGAGAGCGGCTTGCACCGCTTCCGCCGGGAAAGGCCGGAAGAGACGAATCTTCAGCAATCCGACTTTGAGCCCCCCGCTTCGCAATTCTTTGATCGCGAGCCTCGCCGTGCTTGTAATGGATCCGGCCGTGACGATCACGGTTTCGGCGTCTTCCATCATGACCGGCTCCACAATGCCGTATCCCCTGCCGAATTCCTCCCTGAACTCGCAGTCGACCCTGGCGGCGATGGTTTTAACCTTTTCCATTGTCTCCTGGGATTCTTTCCGGAAGCGACGGTACTGTTCCGGTGAAACGACCGGCATATGAAATCCGGGATTGTCCACGTCAAACCTGTGAGGAAGATCGAGCGGGGGAAGGAACCGGTCGACCTGTTCCTGATCCGGGACGTCCACGGGCTCGATAAAATGCGAAACCAGGAAAGCTTCCATCGCCAGCAGCGCCGGGACGTAAACCTGTTCGGCTAGTTTGTAGGCCTGGATGACGGTGTCGAGCGCTTCCTGGCCGTTTTCGCAGTAGAACTGAATCCATCCGGTGTCCCGCTGGGAGAGGCTGTCCAGCTGGTCCGCCCAGAATCCCCAGGGAGCGCCCAGGATGCGGTTGACGTTGGCCATGACGACCGGAGCTCTCGATCCTGCGGCGAAGTGAAGCATCTCATGCATGAGCGCCAGCCCCTGCGAAGATGTGGCGGTAAACGTCCGGACTCCGGTCAGAGAGGCCGCGACGCAGGATGCCATGGCGGAATGCTCCGACTCGGTCCGCATCATAATTCCTTTAAGCGCGCCCGAGGATTCCCATTCGGAAAGTTTTTCGTAGATGGCGGTCTGCGGAGTGATCGGATAGGCGGCGATCAGCGGAGTGCGGCAGAGCCTGACCGCATGAGCCACCGCGTGGTTGCCTGAGATGAATTCCTTCATGAAGGCTCCTTCATTTCCAGGGCGCCCCTGGGGCAGGCCCTCGCGCAGGTCCCGCATCCTTTGCAATGGCTGAAGTCGACGACTCGCACTTGTTTGTCTCGGTCTACGGACACGACGCCTTCTGGGCAGAAAAGGCGGCAGTTCCCGCAGTAGTTGCACATGCCGCAGGCAAAGCAGCGCATGGCGGCGCCGACGGCTTTTTTGGCGTCGTAGCCCAGGCGGACTTCGGAAAAACCTTTCAGCCTTTTTTCCCGCTTCAGTTTTCTGATTTCCAATCGCCTGCTTTCCCTGAAGTACAGCGTTCGGATTTCCTCATAGGGAATCGTTTTTTTCGCCTCGGGCTGCGTTTCGTCGCGCCGCCATTTTAAGTAAGCCTCCATCGAAAAAGCTCCCCGGCCGAGACGGAATTTATCCAATGCTTCCGGATCTTCTCCGAGATGCAACAGGTCGATGGCCATGGCGGCTTTTTTCCCCGAGGCGATGGCGTCCGCGATGGATCTTGGCTGCGCGGCCGCGTCCCCGCCGGCGAATATTTTCGCGGCGAAGCCCGCCTCGATCCGGCCGCCTGTGACGAGTTTGCGGGGAAGCCAGGAGACGTCCACGGATTCGCCGACGGCGGCGATCAGACTGTCGGTTTCCAGCGCAAAATATTCGTCCGGAACCGGGACCGCTTTGGGGCGGCCGCCCCGAGGCGAAGCTCGGAGCTTCATGCGCTGAAAAGAGACGGCCAATCTCTTCCCCCTCGTGAATCGGATTCTCGCGGGCTGGATCAGAAAGCTGAACCGGACCCCTTCTTCTTCCGCTTCGGCGATTTCATCAGGGATGGCCGGCATTTCACTGCGGGTCCTCCGGTAGGCGACCGTCACCCGGGCGCCAAGGCGCCGGGCGGTCCTGGCGACGTCCATGGCGGTGTTGCCCCCGCCGACGACCAGCGTTTCCTTGCCCAGCCGGACGTTTTGGCCGGAATTGATGCGCTCCAGAAACTCCCCGCCGCTCAGGACTCTTTCGAGAGCTTTTCCCTGAACGGGCAGCGGCGCGCTGATCCCTGCGCCCGGCGAGAGGAAGATTGCGTCGAATCCGTTCAAATCTTCAAAAGAAACATCCCTCCCGATCCCGGTCTTCGTCCTGAGTTCGATCGGAAGCGAGAAGATCCTCCGCAGCTCCCGCTTTAAAATTGCTTTTGGCAGCCGGTACTCCGGGATCCCCCAGCGCAGGACTCCGCCCGCCTCCTCCCTGGCTTCGAAAATCGTTGGCGCATGCCCGAGAAGCGAAAGAAAAAAGGCGCAGGAAAGCCCCGCAGGACCGCCGCCGACGACCGCGACTTTCATGGGGCGCTCGTTCGGAAGCGGCTGAGCGGCTTGCACTTCCGTGGCGGCGGCGTCCGCGGCGAATCTTTCCAGATGGTGAATCGAGACCGGTTCGTCGAAGCCGGAGCGGCTGCAGGCGGTTTCGCAAGGGTGGTGGCAAGCCCTTCCGCAGACCCCGGGCAGGGGGTTTTCATTCAAAATTGTAGAAAGAGCCTGGTCAAATCTACAATTTTGTAAGAAATAGAGAAATCGGGGAATGTCGACTCCGGCCGGGCAGGCTTCCCGGCACGGCGCCGTCGATTCCAAGGGCTGGGGTTTTGCAAAGCCCCATTTCCCGGGTTCCGAGATGTCGGTGCTGAGGCGCGAGATGGGGACGAGGAAGCTTTCCTTGCCGGCCATTATCTCGTCTCCCCGGGCTCACGCACCATGGCCTGTTCATAGCCCTGTTTGAGGGCGCGCAGGTTCGCTTCGATTTTCGACGGCAGCATCTCTTTCAGAGCTTCGATCAGGGATTCCATTTGGACCAAACCCGTAAGCCGGACGTAAGCGCCGAGCACCGCCGTGTTGCAGGTCGTTTCCAACCCGGCGTTTCTCGCGATCGCGCCGGCGCGGACCAGTCCAAGCCTGAAAGCTTTCAACATGGGAAATTCATCGGCGCCGGAGCTTGTGTTCAGCAGGATTGCGCCGCCGGGTTTGAGCTCCTGAACAATCTCGCTCAAATCGGCCAGCGAAAGATCAAAAACGATTTCGTGGTCGGGGCGCTGAATCTGGCATTTCAGCAGGATGGGTTCGCTGTCCACGCGCAAGAATCCGAAGACCGGCGCGCCGCGCCTTTCGCCCCCGAAAACGGAAAAGGATTGTGGATATTTATTTTCGAGAAAGCAGGCTTTGCCCAGCATTTCCGAAGCGACGACTGCGCCCTGTCCGCCGCGGCCTCTGATCTTGAGCTCAATCACAGACTCACCTCGATTGGCAGCCATTCTGGACTATAACCGGCGTCGGCAACAACTCCAAAATGATGAAGCCGGCCCTTGCCTCATGCCGCCACGGAAGAAAGATCGCCGGGAACGACGGGCGGAATATAAAGGAATCGAAAAATCAAAACTCCGCGTTTCCCCTGTTTCATTCGGGGCCGCCGAGCGCCAGACTTTTCCCCGGAGGCTATTTGACGGCTTGTTCAAATGCGTTGATTGTAGTAAAACCATGGCTTCCGGGCGCCTGCCCGAGGATCAGCATGAGAGTCAGGGCCTGCGCGACATTGCCCGATTCTCAGAGGGGCTGCTGTTGAACCATGCGAGGATTTTGCCGATATGTCGGAAAAGACGTGGCAGGACTATAGGAAGAACAAAGCTATCAAGCCTTCGCCCCTGCAGGACATCAAGGTCCTGGAAGTCTGCACCATGTTGTTGGGGCCTATCGGACCGGCGTTGCTGGCTCAGATGGGCGCCGAAGTCATCCGGTGTGAAATTCCTCCCGCAGGCGATGCGACCCGGTCTTTGAATCCCTTTGGATGGTTTTTCAAGGACCAGAGCCCGCTGCTTCTTCACATCAACCAGAACAAGTACTGGTTGGGATTGGATCTGCACAAGCCGGAGGCGCAGCGGATCTTCTGTGAAATGGCGGCCAAGTGCGACATCGTGGAAAACAATTTCCGTCCGGGCGTGCTTGAAGATTGGGGCATCGGCTATCGACAGATTAAAGAGATAAATCCCCGCATCATCTTTCTCTCCAAAAACGGATATGGTCAGTGGGGCCGGTATGCAAAGGAAAACCGTCCGTCCAATGACGGGGCTTCCCAGGCTCTCACGGGCTATTCGTGGATGTCTCGCTTTCCCGGCCAGACGCCGCTGAAAATGCGCGCCTATGTCGGAGACAATTACGGCGGCATGTGCGCTGAAGTTGCGGTCCTGACGGCGCTCCACTACCGGGACCGGACCGGGGAAGGCCAATACATCGAGTTCTCACAGACGGAAAACATCATGAGAACGATGTCCTGGGTCTGGCCCTACCAGCAGATCTGCGGACAGGCTGCGCAGCCGGCCGGCAACCGGGATGTATCGATTTGCCCCGCCGACACTTTCCGGACTGCCGATGACGATTTCGTCGCGCTCGCGGCCGCAGCGCCGGAGGAATTTGCGGGGCTGTGCTCCGCCATGGGCCGGCCTGAGCTGGCGCAAGATCCGAGGTTCAAGGACCACCTGACGAGGCTGAAAGAAGAAAACGCCGTCGAGCTGCTTCAAATAATCGCCGCATGGATCAAAACGAAGCGTGCCGGTGAAATCGAAGCTTTGGCGGAAAAACATGGCTTCGCCGCCACCCATCTCTACACGGCAAAAGATCTGGTGGAAGATGAACATTACGAGGCGCGGGATTTCCGCACCGAGATCGACGACGAGCTTTACGGAAAATACCGCAACTACGAATTCCCGGTCAAAATGTCCGAAACGCCGCCGAAAACCCAATGGTCTGTGCGGCCGGTTGGATTCGACAATGAGTTCGTGATGAAGAGCTTCCTCGGCAAGACCGACGAAGAAATAAAACAGCTGTACGAGCGCGGCGCTCTGGGCAAGTGGAAAGACATGCAGGGGAGGCGGCCGCCGCCGGGCTGGGACGGCAAAAGCGGTTTGAGGCAAGTGAAGAAAAGCGATTGACGATTGACAATGGACGAATTGGAAACCTGATGCGGTGCATTTCAGATCGTCTGTTTGAATTCGTCCATCGTCCATCGTCAATGACAAATGAGGGCGACTGAATGGGCGGCAGGAAACGATCGGATTGGACGGAGTGGTCGGATTGGATTCGAGAGAGGGACGATCCGAAAATCGCGTATGGCAGGCCGGAGGCGCTCGACGACCTTCTGGTGCTGGACCTGAGCAGCAGGAGCTTTGCGGGGAGCCATTGCTCTTCGGTTTTCTCCGAGCACGGCGCCGAGGTGTTGAGGATCGAGCCTCCCGGGGGGGACTTCATCCGGACCTGCACTCCCTATGGAATTCTATACGAAGGCGAAGGATTGAATTATCTCACGGAAGGGAGAAACAAACGCCACATCACTCTCGACCTGGCGCAAGAGGAAGCGCGGGAGATATTCAAGAAGCTTGCGAAGAAGGCGGATGTGATCATTGAAACGTATCGGCCGGGGACCATGGACGATTGGGGCATCGGCTATGAGAGCCTGAAACAGATGAATCCCGGGCTGATTTTTGCTTCGCTCACCGCGTTCGGCGGCTTCGGGCCGAGGAGCAGAAGCCGGATGCCGGATTACGACAATATCGCCCAGGCGATGTCCGGATTCCAGTATGACACCGGAGAAATGCTGCCGGAAGGCAAAACCTATGAAGAATGCCCCTGGGCCGTCCCTACCAAATCGGGCCCATGGATTGCCTGGTTCATGTCCGGCACGTTCATGGCTATGGGGATTCTGGCGGCGCTGCATTGGAGAACGCTTACGGGAGAGGGACAGGCGCTGGATATTTCCACTGCGGAAGCGTATGCGCGCATCGATGATTTTGTGGCGCTCTGGTACGAGCACGAAGGTCAGATCAACGAACGGTTCGGAAATCTCGACACGGCGCTCTGGCTCTATTGCTTCGCGCCCACGCGAGATGGCGCGGTTTTCCTCGGCGGTCTGAGGCTTGAGATGTGGCAGGCGTTTGCGGATATCGTAGGGAAGTGGGACGAATGGGGCGCCGGCAGTTGGACCAGCGTCGCTCCCTTCACCCGGAAGGAAGCTCAGCTGAAATGGGCTTCCTTGGTTTTCGAGGAAACGCGGAAATACACGAGCGATGAGCTGTTGACCATGTCGCTCGAATATTCAAAACACGGCCGGCTGGCGCCGATCACCTGCGTCGTGGCGCCCATCCTGTCGCCCGAAGATTGCATGAAAGACGCCAATTGGCTTGACCGCGGGATATTCGTGCCGGTCAATGACCCGGTATACGGCGCGATCATCACGGCGCAGGCGCAACACAAGATGACCGAAACCCCGCCTCGCACCCGATGGATCTGCCGTCCCGCCGGATACGATAACGAGCAGGTTTTCTTCGATCATCTGGGCTTCGGGCCCGCGCAATTGAAGGAGCTGAAAGACAGGGGCTTGGTTTAGTTTTTGTCGCAAAACTCGGAATTCAGGCCCGTAGGGCCGAAAGAGAATAGACGGGGGCGAGCGGCGCGAACCCCCGGTCGCCCCTGCCGGGGCTCTTCGTTATCCTACATCCTACCCCGGATTCGCTCCGCTCATCCGGGGCTATTCTCTTTCGGCCCTACGGAGCTTCTCGCGAAAAAAAGCGTTTCGCGACAGATCGAGCCGCCCTGGGAGCGGCGTCCCGCCGGCTTTACGCAACGATTAGCGCAAGCAAGCCATTTAATCGATGCGTTAAAATTCCGTTTTCCTCGAATCGTTTCGATTGCCGTGTGGCCCTGCCGGCGAATCGCCGGCGGCGTCCGCATGTCGGCGCTCCCATCGCGGGCTGCCAGGGCTTCAGACGGCGCTTCTGCCGGCATGGAATGCCTTCAGATTGATTTCGTGCAGCCTGGCGGGCAGAAGCTCCCTGATCGCTTCGGTCCAAAGTTCCGGGCCCAGTTCAGGGAAGAAACCGGACAAAGCTCCGATCAGAGCTACGTTGGCCACCTGAATATTCCCCAGCGATCTGGCGATTTCGCGGCCGTCGATCAGCCAGACATTTTTAGCGAAATGAGTCCGGAACGTCTGTTCCACATTGTCCGGGTATCTCGATTTGCCCAGATTGACCGCGGGAGGGTAAATGGTTTGATTGTTCAGGACGACCTTGCCGCCGGGCTTGAGCCAGTTTATGTACCGCAGCGCTTCCAGCAGTTCGAACGAGACGAGGAAATCCACGTCTCCCTGCTTGATAAGAGGCGAATAGACCTTTTTCCCGAAGCGAAAATGAGTCGTCACGTCCCCGCCGCGCTGAGCCATTCCGTGCACTTCCGCTTTTTTGACGTCGTATCCTGCGTTGAGCAGGGTTTGACCGAGAATGTTGCTTGCGAGGATTGTGCCCTGTCCTCCGACGCCTGACAAAAAAATGTTCCTGGTTTCACTGGACATGGTTTTCTCCTCACTCCGCACATGGGACGATAGCGTCGAAGCGGCAGATTTGCCTGCACACTTCGCAGCCGACGCACTGGTCTTTATTGATAAAAGCGACGCCCTTTCTTTTCCGGCCGTTTTTGGCGACGCCCGGATTCGGCAGCCAGCTGATGGCCGGGCAGTTGACTTCCAGGCAGAGCCGGCAGCCTGTGCAGAAATCGTTGTCGATCTGGTAGCGGGGATGTTTGAAGCGTCCGAGCGGCTTCGCGCGGCGGAGCAGGATGCACGGACTGTTCTGGGTGATGACGACCGAGGCGGCGTTTCGGTTCACCTCTTCGCGGATCGCTTCCATGGTTTCCGGGATGTTGTAGGGATCCACCTTCCTGACGTGCTGAACGCCCAGCGCCCGCACCAGCTGTTCGTAGTCGATCTGGGGCGCCGGAACTCCCCGGACCGTGTAGCCGGTCCCGGGATGCTCCTGCTGGCCGGTCATGGCCGTAATCCGGTTGTCCAGGATGATTGTTGTGGAGTATCCGCCGTTGTAGACGGCGTCCATCAGCGGGCCGATTCCGGAATGCAGGAATGTCGAGTCGCCGAGAACGGCGCACATTTTCCCCAGCCCTTCATCGCCCAGCACCTTGCTTGCGCCGTAGGCGCCGCCCAGACCCGCGCCCATGCATGAGGAAAAGTGCATGGCGGAGAGCGGCGGCGAAACCGACAGCGCGTAACAGCCGATGTCGCCGAAGACGAACAGCCCCAGCTTCTTCAGGGCGTAGAACAGGGGGCGATGCGAACAGCCGGCGCACAGGTTCGGCGGCCTTTTAGGCAGATCTTCCGCCGCGACCAGCGTTTTGGGAGGCTTGTATTCCGTTCCGGCGACCGTCTTTGAAAGCGATTCTTCCAGGATGGCCGGGGTGAGTTCTCCGATGGCAGGGATGAGGTCCTTCCCATGCCATATCTTCAGCCCCATCGCCCGGATTTCGGTTTCGAGAAAAGGGTCGAGCTCTTCGACGACGATCACTTTTTCAACTTTCTTGAAAAAGTCCTCGATGAGCTTCTTCGGCAGAGGCCAAACCATGCCGAGCTTCAGAAAGGAATATTGCGGGAAGACTTCCTTGGCGTGCAGATAGGCGACGCCCGAAGAAATGAAGCCGATGGAAGGATCGTTGATTTCCATCGTGTTGAAAGGGAACTCCTGCTCCGCGTAAGCGGCCAGCCGGGCGGTTCTCTGTTCCACAAACAGCCGCCGCTTTCTTGCATGGATGGGCACCATGACGAGTTTTTCGATTTCTTTGCTGTCGAGCCCTTTCGCAATCGGCGACTCCTTTCTCTCGCCCAATTCCACCGGCGAATCGGAGTGGGAAACCCGGGTTTCGCTTCGGAGCAGAACGGGAGTGTCGAAAGTCTCGCTGATGTCGAAGGCAATGCGGGTGAAATCCCTGCATTCCTGGGAGTCGGCCGGCTCGAGCATCGGGATTTTCCCGAAACGCGTCCATTGCCGGCTGTCCTGCTCGTTTTGAGAGCTGTGCTGGCCGGGGTCGTCCGCCACGACCACGACAAAACCTCCCCGGACTCCCGTGTAGGAAATGATCATCAGGGGATCGGCCGCCACGTTCAGGCCGACGTGTTTCATGCAGGCGATCGCCCGGCCGCCCGCCAGCGAAGCTCCGTGGGCGACCTCCATCGCCACCTTCTCGTTGGGCGACCATTCGGTGTAAACTTCCTTGCAGCCCGACAACTCGCTCAGGATTTCGCTGCTTGGCGTTCCGGGGTAGGCGCAGCCGACGACGGCGCCTGCTTCCCACGCTCCCCGGGCGATGGCTTCATTCCCCTGCATGATCTTCTTCATACGCTCTCCTCGAGTTCAAAAGAAGATCTTACACTATGGCTTGTTTTGGGAGGCGGAAAATTCAGAGGCGAAGAGATTTCGGCCGACAGCCGCCGGCGATGAACGCCGGCGGCTGTCGGGTGGCGGCTTATTTGATGAACAGCATTTCCTGATAAGTCGGGAGCGGCCAGTATTCGTCTGAAACAAGGCATTCCAGCTTGTCGGACACTTCCCTCACCTCGGCCATCGCCGGAACCACATGGTCCCGAGCGTGTCTGGCGTGGTCGATGGTGGACCCTTCCAGATGATTCTGGAGCGCTTCATCCAAAGCCGCGATCGCGCTCTCCAGATTCTGGATCAATCCGTTCAGTTCGTCGAGGATGACGGTCGTGGCCGGCTTGCCCAACTGCTTCAGCGCGAGCGCCGAGGACGCCAGTTGATATTGATACTTGATGGCCGCGGGGAAGATCATTGTTTTTGCGATCTCGAGCGTGAGGCGGCTCTCCACCGCGACGTCTTTGACGTACCGCTCCATATAGATCTCGCAGCGGCTTTCCATTTCGCGGGGGGAGAGAACGTTGTATTTTTCCATCAGTTCAATGTTCTTTTTGCTGATGAGAGCCGGCAGAGCGTCGACCGTGTTGCGCAGATTCGGCAGCCCGCGCTTGACGGCTTCCTTGTGCCACGCTTCGACGTAGTTGTCGCCGTTGTAAATGATCGCGCCGTGATCCTTGACGATTTTCTGGAGCACGTCCTGGACCGCGCTGCTCAGTTTCGCCGGGTCCCCCTTTGTTTTTTTCTCCAGTTCCGTCGCCAGGTAGTCCAGGGAATCGGCTATGATCGTGTTCAGCGCCACGAGCGGGCCTGACACGGACTGGCTGGAGCCGACGGCTCGGAATTCGAATTTGTTCCCGGTAAATGCGAACGGGCTTGTCCGATTCCGATCGCCCGCGTCTTTGGGGAACGCCGGAAGGGTGTCGACCCCGACATTCAAATAGCCGGGCTTTTTGGAGCTTTTTGCGCCGCCTTCGCCGAACTGATTGAAGATGTCGGTGAGCTGCTCGCCCAGGTAAATGGAAATAATCGCCGGAGGCGCTTCATTGGCTCCGAGCCGATGGTCGTTCCCCGCGTGCGCCACGGTCGCCCGCAGCAGGTCTCCGTGAAGGTGAACGGCGCGAATCGCGGCGGCGCAGAACACCAGGAACTGCATATTGCTGTGCGGCGTGTCTCCCGGCTCCAGAAGATTTTTCGTCCGGGTTCCCAGAGACCAGTTCAGATGTTTGCCCGATCCGTTGATGCCGGCGAAAGGCTTCTCGTGCAGGAGGCATGTCATCCCGTATTTCTGCGCGACTCTTTGCAGCGTGAGCATCGTCAGGTATTGATGGTCGGTCGCCAGGTTCGCATTTTCGTAAACCGGGGCGATTTCATATTGCGCCGGCGCGACTTCGTTGTGACGCGTTTTCACCGGGACTCCGAGTTTATAGAGCTCCCGTTCCGTCTCCAGCATGCAGGCCAGCACTCTTTCCGGAATGGCGCCGAAATATTGATCCTCCAGCTCCTGGCCTTTGGGAGGCTTGGCCCCGAACAACGTGCGCCCGGCGTTGATGAGATCGGGACGAGCGAAAAAGAAATTCCGGTCGATCAAAAAGTATTCCTGTTCGCACCCGGCGGTGGAAAACACCAGGCCGGGATCGCTTTCGCCGAACAGCTTCAGGATGCGCTGGGCCATGGCGTTCAGCGCCTGCATCGAACGGAGCAGCGGAACCTTTTTGTCCAGCGCGTCGCCGGTCCAGGAGCAGAAGGCCGTCGGAATGCAAAGAGTGGTCCCGTTCGGATTCTCGAGAATATATGCGGGGCTGGTCACGTCCCAAGCCGTGTAGCCGCGCGCCTCAAATGTGGCGCGCAGGCCGCCCGAAGGGAAACTGGAGGCGTCCGGTTCGCCCTGGATCAGCTGTTTGGCTGAAAATTCCGCCAGCACTCCCCCTTTGCCGTCGGGTTCGAGAAAGCTGTCGTGCTTTTCCGCGGTCTGTCCCGTGAGCGGGTAGAATACGTGGGCGTAATGCGTCGCCCCCTTTTCAATAGCCCAGTCGCGCATCGCAACCGCAACCGCGTCCGCCACCGAGATGTCCAGCTTTTCTCCGTTGTCGATGGTGCGGCGCATCGCTTTGTAAACGGCTTTGGGAAGCCGCTCTCTCATCACGGAGTCGCTGAACACATTGACGCCGAATATATTTTTCGAAGGCGTTTCTGAAAAATTGAGAGGCTTTTCAATGGGTTTATAGTTCGTGACGGCTGCAACGGCATTCATTCGCGAGGTGCTCATTTAATTCATGTCCCCTTTCTTCCGAAATTAACTTTCTCCGCCGCCGGCTTGAGCTCCTTCGCCGGCTCGAACAATCGCTTGTCCCGCCGTCTATAGAGCAATCTCCGAGCCAACCCTTTCCGGAACGGACAAAATACGGCAAATC
>CAZXSV010000047.1:0-31042 GCA_964642735.1 uncultured Acidobacteriota bacterium | reverse complement strand
AACCGGCGGTGGTCATAGCAAAGCGAAGAGAGAAACACCGCAGTGGGGCCGTTCGTATCGCGGCTCTGAACCGGAGAGGCGGCGTCGGCAATGGGCGTTCCGGCTTTTCTGCCGTCCGGCGTCGCCCAGGTGGTGTATCCCTGACCCACATGGTCCGCTGCGCCGTACAGGCCGGCTTTGAAAATCCTGGCGCGGGTGGAATAGCACTCTTTGCAGGTGTCGTAGTAGGCGTTGATCACCCAGGCCATCTGTTCGTCGGCATAGGGGTCGGCGTTTCCGAAATGGGGCGCTTCGTGGATAATCCGCTGTCTCAAGGGCTCATAGCCTTCCCAGTTGGCCATAACAGCGTCATAAAGCTCCCGTGCCGTGCACAGCTTCTTGTCGAAAATCATGTATTTGATGGCGGTCAGCGAGTCTGCCACCGTGGCAAGGCCGGTTGCGGTCCCGCCGTAAGAGTTGTACTTCGCGCCGCCCCAAGTGCAATCCTTGCCCGACTCCATGCAGCCGTCGAGGGAGATGGACAGTATCGGGTGCGGCGTGTGGTACTGAACCAGATACTCCAGGTAGTTGTTGAGCGAAACCTGGGCTTTGATAAAGTAGCCGGCCAGTTTGCGCCATGCTTCTTTGACCTCGTCGAAGGACTTCATGTCATACAGATAGCCGGTATGGATCGAGCACTGCTCGCCGTTGAAGGGGTTCTTGCCGTCGTTGATCGCCATATCCAACAACTTGCTGTAGTGAATGGAGGCGTGAGGCGGGGCCACGCCATTGGCCGCGGAATAGTCGTTGCCGGAGCCTGTAATTTCCTGACAGCCGATGATGGCGTAATCCCGGGCATCCTCGAGCGTAAACCCAAGTTCCTTGATGATGCCGGGGATGATGATGTCGTCGTTCTGGAACAGCGGCAGTCCGCCCACCTTCGTTGAGGTTTCCAGAGCCAAAGCCCACAATTCGCTCGGGGTGCTTTTGTTTACACGCAACGAAATCGTTGGATCGTGGAGGCTCAGACGGGCCAGACTCTCCAGCACCATGGCGGTGACAGGGTTGCTGGAGTCCGCACCGGTTTGGGGATCCACGCCGCCGATGGTGGTGTGGAGGTAGGTGTTGCCGATGCCGATGATTTTAACCAATTCGCCAAATCCGCCCCCGTACATGGAGTTTATCTTCATGAAGAAGCAGTCCACGATCTCCTGCGCCTCTTCAGGCGTCAACCGGCCCTCTTGCAGATCTTTCTTCAGGTACGGCCATGTATACTGATCAAAGCGGCCGAAGGATCCGATGTCGCCGATAAAGCTCAGACGCAATAGATACTGATACGTGATCGCCGCCTGACAGGCTTCGCGGAAGGTGCGACAAGGATTTTCGGAAATCCAGATCAGGCTGTCCGCCATGGACTCCAATTCAGCCTTGCGCTTGCCGTCGGCGCACGAAGCTGCCTTTTCCAGGCACTTCTCGCCGTAGCGTTTCAGCAAAACGGTCGCGGCGTCACAGGAAAGGACGACGCCGGTGTAGAACAGGCTGCGGTTTACATCCTCGCCCATAAGGTTGTTGACGTGAGAATCCAGCCAATCCTGAGCCTGCTTGCGGATGGCGCCGTAACCCGTATCAACGATTTTCTTGAAGCCCGGAGTCAGGTGGCCGGCCGGCATCATCAGCAGGGGCGCGCCCTTCACAGTGGCCGAGACCTGCAGGCGGCAGAGCTCTTCATAGCCCTTCGGCTGCCAGGCGGCCGCAATATCGTTGTAAGTGCGGCCTTTCCAGTAGTCGCGGATGGACGCCAAATTCTCATAATCCTCAGGAGCTATAGACATACGCAGCTCCTCTTCGTCGGGATTGTGATAAAGGCCGTCTTCTCGGAGCGTCCAAACGCCTTTCTCGATCACGAAGGGAATCCATCCGGCGCTGCCCCAATCCGGCGCATGTCCGGCGCCGCAAAAATTCTTGCTGCTGTTGCCGACAATCATTTCGAAGTCCTCGACGCGGACGGTCATCTGCTCGCAGATGGCTTTCAACACCGTGGGACGGCGAAGGCAGGGAATGAGGTTTTCATTCTCCTGAAAGCAGCGAGTCGTGATCATGGCTGTCTCAGAGTCGTTCTGGATTACACGATCACGGATCAGCTCATGCATGCGCTGCATGCGCTCGCTTATGGGTTTAAACTTGTACATTTCAGCATGGGCTCCTTATTCTTGACCGAATACATTATATCAGCGGGTCGATAGAAAACATTGCCCGGTTTTAAAAAATCCTTCCTGGGCCAGGCCGTCCTATGTTTCTGCTCAATCTCGTTGAAACAAGTCGCTGTCGCGGCGGACGCTGTTCGGATGGAATAATGTTTTTCGTGAAGTTTGAAGTTGCGGCGCCTTGCGAGAGCGCGCCCGTTTTGACGATTCTCTTCTATCGACAAGCTCAACAATGAATAATTGCTGTGGATGATTTACTCTGCGGCGGGCGGTCGTTCGGAGACGATGACAATCTGCATATCTCTGGCAAGGCGAACGATTTTGTTGGGAAGTTCCTCGCGCCAATGCAGCCAATTGCTTCGATGGGGGGGACGCGTGAGAAAAATCTGCGTGATATGATTCGCGTGCGCAAAATCTATCAGGATTTGGGCCGGACGATCTCCCTCCAGCATCCGCGCTTCAATCCGCATGTTGCGCGCAAAATTTAAATGCCGCTCCAAGGCTTCGCGGTCTTGATAGGCCATGCTGCTCAACTCCTCTGAAGTATTCGCCGAAACGGCGAAGCATTCTGCTCCCAGGAAGTCGGCGAAGCGTTTGGCTCGGCGGATCAGCATCGCGGTGTTTGGGTGTGCCGTTATCAGCAACAGTATTTTGTGATCGTTCATCGGGTTCTGATCAGGCTTCGTCGGCGCTATAGCCGTTTCGTCCTTGATCGCACGGCGCTCTATCTCGTGGGCAGTTTCGCGCAAGGCCAATTCCCGCAAGGCCGCCAGGGTTGATTCACGAAAGAAATTCTGCAGGGCTCGTTCCACCTTTTCGCGATCGTATATGACTCCCCGTTCAAAGCGGTGAAGGAGGGCGCGGGGTGTCAGATCGACGACGACGACTTCGTCGGCTTGCTGAACCACCCAGTCCGGAACGGTTTCTCGCACCCGGATTCCGGTTATCTGCCAGATCTGGTCGTTCAAGCTTTCCAAATGCTGGACGTTCATAGTCGTCAAAACGTCAATGCCGGCGTCTCTCAATATTTCAACATCCTCCCATCGTTTAGCGCGGGAGGACCCTGGCACATTGGTATGGGCGAATTCGTCGACCAGGCACAGATCGGGATGCCGGGCGAGGATGGAATCTGCATCCATTTCTTCAAACATCGACCCGCGATACTCCACCTTCATCCTTGGAACAGTTTCCAGCCCTTCAGTCTTTTCAATCGTGGCCTGCCTGCCGTGCGGCTCAAAATAGCCGATGACGACATCTCTTCCTTGAGCATCAAGCGTATGGGCATCTTCGAGCATCTTATAGGTCTTCCCGACGCCCGCCGCATATCCCATATAAATTTTAAGCTTCCCACGATCCGTGTTCGTCATGAATTCCGTGCACTCACTGGGGAAAGATGCGCAAATCCAGTCCATGCGATCGGCGGATAAATTTCTCGACCGGATCGCTCCATGGCCATTTTCTCATGCTCAGAGTGTGTCCGATGAAGAGCTGCGTGATAGCATGAGATTTCGCATAGCTCAGTATTGTCTCGACCGCATCCCCGCCTTCCAGAATCTCTATTTGCGCGCCGGAGGCCCTTGCCAGCGCAAATTTCTCTTCCAGCGCCTCTTGATCTTCCTTCGAAAGCTCTGCTTGCCTTACATAGGCGACAGTCCTTTCCGCATGGAACCTTTCGGCGATCATTTGGGCTGTTGCGATCATATCCCTGGCATTGGCGCGTGGAGTAATGCAAACGAGAATTTTCTCCTGAGCTCCGAAGCTCTGCTTCATGCCATGTTTATCCATGTAATCATTCAGCTGTGAATCGACAACATCCGCCGCCAGGACAAGAGCCAATTCCCGCAAGACAGAGAGTTGCCGCTGCCGAATCTCCGCTTTCGTCTGTTGCTCCGGCGTTCTCTCCATCGGCTCTTCCGGCGGAGCGTCCACGATCTCAATTTCGTCCGAGCTTTTTATAAAAGATGCGGGCACAGTTTCGACCACGTGTTTTCCGGTTATGGCTTCCACTTGTTGGCGCAATTCATCCACGTATTGAATATTGATGGATGCAATAACCTTGATTCCGGCATTCACCAGATCCCCTGCGTCCTGCCAGCGGGTCGGATTGCGCAGTCCCGGCGGATTATTAAAAGCGAGTCCATCGATAATACAGACGGCAGGATTCCGTTTGACGATGCCTTCTATATCCATCGCCATCCCGGCGGAATGTTTTTTCAAGGGAACGACCTCAAGCTTGTCCATCAGCTTTTGGACTTCAGACGAGACCTTTATTTGAACTGCCCCTACGACAACATCCTGTCCTCTTTCTTTGCGACGACGGGCTTCATCCAGCATCCGGAATGATTTTCCAACTCCCGACGAGTACCCGAGGAATATTTTCAGATGTCCCTTTTTGCCTGCATCATAAGGCTGCAGCTCATTCAATAGTTCATCGGGCGTCTTGCGGCGAATTTCATGGTTCATCAATGGGATTATAGCCCTCCAGGAGAGGCGTGATGCGGCTCGAAGCATTGATCAAGCGCCAAGTTGAGCCATAAGACGTTGATTCGCGCTTCTCCGAGAAATCCCCAGGCTGGGATTTCCGTATATTGATCTATTATTTCATGAACCTGCTCCACCGGCGCTCCGCGAGCCCTTGCGATCCTGAAAGCCTGCGCTTTGGCAGAGGCGGGGCTGATATGCGGATCAAGGCCGCTGCCTGATGCGGTTACGACATCGGCCGGAATCAACCCGTGAAAGTCGGGATTTTCTTTTCGAAACATTTCCGCATCTTTTTTTATGCGATCGTGCAGTTTCTTGCTGGTTGGCCCCAGATTGGATCCCCCGGACGAGGAGGCGTCATATCCGCCATCGCCGGCCGCAGAAGGACGCGGATGGAAATACTCGGGCCTGGCAAAGCGCTGGCCAACGAGACTGGAGCCGATGATCCTCCCATGAACATTGACGAGGCTTCCATTCGCCTGACGGTGAAAAAGGAGTTGGCAAAGCCCTGTGACAATGCCCGGATAGAACAAGCCTGTAAGGATCGTTATGACCAGCGCGATTCTAATTCCGGGAATGATCTGCTGAAGCATATTTTTTCCAATCAAGCCCAGCCCAGATTATGCACCAATCGATCAATAATCCAGATGCCGGGGAAAGGGACGATGATTCCACCCAAACCATAGAGGAGCAGATTTCGCCGAAGCAATCCGGAAGCGTCCCTGGGGCGATAGTTCACTCCTCGCAGTGCAAGCGGAATCAGCGCAATGATAATCAGCGCATTGAAGATAACAGCCGACAGTATTGCGCTTTCAGGAGTGTGCAACCCCATAATGTTCAGCGTTCGCAAGGCCGGATATGTTCCCGTAAACAGGGCGGGAAGGATGGCAAAATACTTGGCGATGTCGTTGGCGATCGAGAACGTGGTCAGAGCGCCGCGGGTGATCAACAATTGTTTTCCAATGGCGACGACCTCAATAAGCTTGGTGGGATTGCTGTCCAGATCGACCATATTGCCGGCTTCTTTTGCCGCCATCGTGCCGCTGTTCATCGCGAGCCCAACGTCAGCCTGCGCTAAAGCGGGGGCGTCGTTCGTGCCGTCTCCCGTCATCGCAACAAGCCGCCCGGCCGCCTGTTCCTTTTTTATATAGTCGAGTTTTGCCTTAGGCGTGGCTTGTGCGATAAAGTCGTCAACGCCGGCTTCGTAGGCAATTGCGGCTGCGGTAAGGGGATTATCTCCCGTGATCATGACTGTCCGAATTCCCATCCCTTGGAGTTGATGAATCCGCTCTTTCATTCCCCCCTTGACGATGTCTTTGAGATGAATGATGCCAAGCATCTTTTTCCCGTCCGCCACGGCAAGGGGCGTGCCTCCATTTCGCGCAATGCAATCGCTTTTTTCCTGAACATCGACGGCAACCCGGCCTCCAAGTTCATGCACATAGTTGCAGATTGCATCCGTCGCTCCTTTCCTGAGCCGCCGCCCCTCGAAATCCACTCCGCTCATGCGTGTGAATGCGGAAAAGGGAATAAACTCAGCGTCTTTTTCAGGAATGTGTCGGCCACGAAGGCCGTATTTTTCCTTCGCAAGCACGACGATGGATCGGCCCTCGGGCGTTTCATCGGCGAGGCTGGACAATTGAGCGGCGTCGGCCAGTTCTTCGGCATTAATGCCATTGGCGGGAAGAAACTCAACCGCTTGCCGATTCCCAAGCGTAATGGTTCCTGTCTTGTCCAGCAGGAGCGAGTCGACATCCCCGGCTGCTTCAACCGCTTTGCCGCTGAGCGCCAGCACGTTGTGTTGAAGGACCCGATCCATTCCTGCGATGCCGATGGCAGACAGAAGTCCGCCGATGGTTGTCGGTATCAAGCATACGAGAAGAGAAACCAAAACAACCGTGGCGGGGGCCGTTCCGCCGCCTGTCTGCGCAATACTGAAGGCTGCATACGGGCGAAGCGTGACGACCACCAGAAGAAAAATCAGGGTCAAGCCTGCAATCAGAATATTCAGGGCGATTTCATTTGGAGTCTTCTGACGCTCTGCGCCTTCTACCAAAGCTATCATGCGATCCAGAAACGTTTCCCCCGGATTCGAGGTGATGCGCACCTTGATACGGTCGGAAAGCACCTTTGTCCCGCCGGTGACGGCGCTGCGGTCTCCGCCCGACTCGCGAATTACGGGAGCGCTTTCGCCGGTGATGACTGATTCGTCGACGGTTGCTATTCCTTCGATCACCTCTCCGTCTCCCGGAATCAAATCCCCCGCCTCGCAGAGCACCCAGTCTCCGGTTCGCAATGTAGAGCTTGGGACCTGTCTTAGGATTCTTCCGGATTCCAGTCGCTTTGCCAGCGCATCTGTCCTCGTTTTTCTAAGGGCTTCCGCCTGGGCTTTGCCGCGCGCCTCAGCCATGGCTTCAGCGAAGTTTGCAAACAGCACGGTGAACCAGAGCCATAGAGAGATCTGAATGGAGAATCCGATCCCTGAAGCGCCTGTAAAGAGATCGCGAATCCAAAGCGCCGTGATAAGGGCAGCGCTCGCTTCGACGACAAATATCACCGGATTTTTCATCAGACAGATTGGATTTAACTTCAAAAAGGATGTGCGGACAGCACGAGCCGCCAAAGCAAGATCAAAGAGAGGGCGCGCGCCGGCGCGCTTTTCCAAATGACGCGCAATGGCTTCATCGTGGGAGACCATTGGTTTTCGGTTGGAGGGTGCAGGAATGGCTGCCATTGCCAGGTATCCCCTTGAGGCCGTCCGATCAGAAAAGCCGGCCGTTCTTTATCATCAAATGCTCAATTATTGGAGTCAGCGAGAGCGCCGGGAAATAGGTCAATGCACCGACGATGATTGCAGTTGCAATCAATAATCCGATAAAAAGCGGTCCATACGTCGGGAAGGTGCCGCTTGTAATCGCCACGGTTTTCTTCACAACCAGGCTTCCGGCTATTGCAAGCATTGGGATAATGATGAGGAAACGCCCGATCAGCATCGCCAATCCGATCGTCAGGTTGTACCAGGGCGTATTGGAGTTGAGTCCGGCGAAGGCGCTGCCATTGTTGCCCACTCCGCTCGAATAGGCATAGAGGATTTGTGAAAGCCCATGGGGGCCGTGATTATTTATGTTTTCAGCCGCCGCGCCCGCACGGTTCCAATAGCTGTCTTGTGCAAATTCAATTTGCGAGCTTAGCGCAGTCAATGCAAGAATGCCGATAGCGCATGCAATCAGAGCGAGCATTGCCATCCTGACTTCCTTGCCCTCAATTTTCTTCCCAAGATATTCCGGAGTGCGGCCGACCATGAGGCCTGCAATAAAGACGGCGAGGATGGCGAACAGAATCATTCCGTAGAGACCGGATCCGGCGCCGCCGAAGATAATCTCGCCGGATTGTATATTGAACAGCGGAACCAGACCGCCTAACGGAGTATAGCTGTCCAGCACGCTATTGACGCTGCCATTGCTAGCAGCGGTTGTCGCTACTGCCCACAGTGCAGAGGATGCAATTCCAAAACGAACCTCTTTCCCTTCCATATTGCCGCCGGCCTGCAAACCGGTCGCTGTTGTCTGAACTCCCAGGCGGGCAATATTGGGATTGCCGGATTGTTCTGCGGGATAACAGATGAAAAGGCCCGCCAGAAACAGCAGGCTCATCGCCGCATAAATAGCCCATCCTTGCCGGACGTCTTTGACCATTCTCCCAAAGGTGTAAACCAGGCCGGCGGGTATCATAAGTATGAACAGGGTTTCGATAAAATTGCTCAGCGGCGTCGGATTTTCATAGGGGTGGGCAGAGTTGGCATTGAAAAAACCGCCGCCGTTCGTCCCGAGCTGTTTGATTGCGACTTGAGATGCTACGGGTCCCTGGGCGATCGTTTGAATTGTTCCTTCGAGGGTCAGGACCTTCGCAGAGCTGTTGAAGTTTTGTATGACACCCTGGGAGCAGAGGAGAAGCGCTCCAATCAAAGCAAGCGGCAGCAAAACATAAACAATTCCTCTAACAAGATCGACCCAGAAATTGCCCAGGGTCTTCTGCTGTTGCCTGGCAAAACTCCTGGTCAGAGCTATGGCGACGCACATTCCCGTCGCCGCCGAAGCGAAATTCTGCACCGTCAATGCGGCCATCTGAACGAAATAGCTTAACGTGGTCTCGCCGGCATAAGACTGCCAGTTTGTATTTGTCATGAAGCTGACGGCCGCATTGAAAGCGAGGTCCGGCGCAACCTGCTTTGTCCCCCATTCTGCGGGATTGAGCGGCAATAGCCCTTGAATGCGCAGGATCAAATACGTGAACACAAAACAGACGGCGCTGAACGACAGAAGGGAAGCCGCATACTGAGTCCATCGCTGTTCTGTCTTTTCCTCAATTCCTCCCAGCGCATAGATCAACCGTTCCAGAGGGCGCAAAATGGGATGGAAAAACGTTTTGTTCCCCGCATAAACTTCAGCCATGTATGCGCCGAGCGGTTTGGTCAGCACAAGAAGCGAGGCGCAATATATTGCGATCAGGAACATGCCGCGACCGGTCATGCTCGCCTCCTCAGAAACGTTCCGGTTTAAGGAGCGCATAGAACAAATAGACGAATAGGCCAGCCGAGACAACGCCAGGGATAAGACAATCCATAGGAATTCTCCTTACAAGTTGTCGCATGCTTTGGCAAGTGCCCAGCACCCCCACAAACCCAAACAGCCCACTGCAAGATAGAAAATGTCAAGCATCGGATTCGCTCCTTTTACGTCCTGTAAACAGCATACGCCTCGAGCGCTGAAGAAATCGTGGAAAGAGTCTGAAAAGACTATGGATAATTCGTGAAGAATTTATGAAGGCTCGGGGGAATTATTAAAGCGATAGCCAATCCAGGGTTCGGTAAGGATGTATTCGGGGTTTTCGGAATTCATCTCTATTTTTTTTCGCAAATTCTTTATAAAGGCTCTTAGATAGTCGACCTGACTGCCATAATCCGGCCCCCAGACAGCCTGAAGAAGCTCACGATGTGAAATCACACGATTGGGATGCAGTATAAAATAGCGAAGCAGATCCAGTTCTTTGGGCGTCAGGTGAAGGGGTTTATCTCCCCTGGAAACCGTCCGGGATACAAAGTCGATGACAAGACGGCCCAGGCATATTCTTTCCGGAATCGCCTGCGACGACGGGACCCGGCGAAGTGCGGCGCGAATGCGAGCCAGAAGCTCTGGAGTGCTGAAAGGCTTGGTGACAAAGTCGTCAGCTCCCGCATCTAACGCTGCGACCTTATCCGCCTCGGAATCCCGCACGGTGAGCATAATGATGGCGATATTTTTATCCTCCCGGAGCGTTTCGCAGGTCAGCAACCCCCCCATTCCGGGCATGTTGACATCGAGCAGCACGAGGTCGGGATGATAGGAGCTCACCTTGGCGATCCCCTCTTCTCCCGTTCTGGCATCCTCGACTTCATATCCGGCCCCGATCAGCGTCGTGCGCATGAGTCGCCGGATCTGGGGCTCATCGTCAATTACCAGAATTCGACCTGCGCTCAAGGAGTTCTCCTTTGTAATCTGACGGCAGAGTCATATGAAATGTTGTTCTGCCGGGATGGCTTTCTACCGTCAGATCTCCATGATGTGCCTGCAAGATGTTATGCGCAATGCTTAATCCAAGGCCGGAGCCGGGGATCTGCCGCCGTATGGAAGGGCTCCGATAAAACCGTTCAAAAATGCGCCCCTGTTCCGGTTCAGGAATGCCTTTCCCATGATCGACGACATCCAGGCGGGTTGTTTTCTCATCCTGGCGCACTTCAATTTCAAGGGGCGAGCCGGCTGGAGAATATTTTGCGGCGTTGGCGATCAATTGTTTGATCGCCAGCTTCAGAAGCCGTCGATCCAAGACGATCTCCCTGATCCCTCCCTCAGTCCAAATATCCACCTGACGCCCTTCAAGTTCGGCTTTCAATGAATGAATCACTTCCCGGACGGTTTCAAGCATATCCGATATTTCGGGATTTATTTCTATACGCGCAGTGTCCAAGCGCGCCATGTCTATAGTGTCGTCGATGAGTTCTTTCAAATGGTCCGCATCTTCGTTGGCGATGACAAGCAGCTCTTTTTGGCTTTCCAGGAGTTGTTGGGGATTTGAGAGGATCCCGGTGGTTGCAGCTTTTATGGATGTGAGCGGAGTCTTGAACTCATGCGCCATCGAGTCGATGAGAGTCGTCCGCAGCTGCTCGCTTTGTTTCGCCGCCTCGATTTGCTGTGCAAGATCCTGAGCTCTTGCGCGTTCCAGGCCGATGGCGACGAGGTTCGCAACGCCCTGGAATACGGAGTCGGCGATTGGAGGACCCTGGATTGCAAGGCTCGCGATGGGCTCTGTCCCCAGGCGCACAGGCGTCAGCAAATAGCTGGATGGGCTGTCGGGTTCGGGAATGTTGTTCAGGGCAGTGTCGCGCAATTTCGCATCGATGCATTCAAGATCCAAAGAACCTGCTCGGTAAAACTCCCCGGTCCGCCTGTCGAAAAGAGCTGCAGCGTCAAGTTGAAAAATATCCGCCAGCTTTCGGACAAGCTGTGCGGCAAACGATTCGGAATTGTCTATGAGAAGAATTGCGCGGCTGAAGGAATAGAGTCGTTCAATTTCCTTTTGCCGTTCGAATGCATCCATGGCCTTCATTTTAGCTTTGGCTGAAAGCCGGCTGGCTATTAATGAAGTGCCAAGAAAGCTGATTAAGGCGACCCAATTGGAAGTGTCCGAAATAGTGAATGTATGGACAGGCGGGAAGAAGAAATAATTGAAAGCAAGCGCGGCGGATAGTGAAGCCAGGAATGCCTCGATCAATCCGCACGTGCTTGCAACCACAAGAACCAAAAGCAAATATCCAAACCCTGCAGTGGTTGCGTTCACATGCAGAATGTTGTGCGCCACATAGGTCAACGCTGCCAAAGATGCAAGCGACAGCAGAATTCGTATCGAGTGCAGTTTCAAGGTTTTGGATTCTCCATTTGTATTTTAGGCGCTTTTTGCGCCATAAGTCGAGATGGATAGCGAAGGGAATCTACCGTCTCCTCCAACACGAACGGCCGCTGCAAATCGGATGCTGATTTTGATCCATTCTTGCCGGCAATCAAGTTCGGATCCGGGATACGCTCCGGAAAGGGGCGCGAAAGGACAAGGCGTTTCAGATGTCGCATCCGACCGCGGCTCCCGGTTCATCGATTGCTTCGTGCCGGCAATTGCGAACGCCGGCCTTGACGCTTGTCGTCGCCAATGGAGCACAACCGCGGCAATTCTTACTTCTTTATGGTTTCCATTTCGAGACTGGCAAGGATAAACGGACCAACGCCCTTGGGGTCGTTGCTGACGACGTCCGTATGGACATAATAATCGTAGGATCCATCGCGGTACGGCTTTCCGCCCAATCCGGCGACGGCGCAAACGCGATTCAGGTTGACCAGATTATTTGCATCCACTTCGATGAATTCTTTCAGAATGCCCGCGTAGCCACGACGGGCGATATCTTGATAGCGGGCGTCAATGTAACGATTGCGCGCGCCTTTAGCCAGCGCATACACAAACATGCATGACGCGGACGCTTCGGGATAATTGCCCGCGCGTTCCCCTTGGTCAAGCACCTGGCGCCAGACGCCTGTTTTCTTGTCCTGAACTTTGGCGACGGCTTCAGCCAATCGCTGCAGAATGGCGATGACGTCGCCGCGTTTGGGATGATCCGTCGGAAGAAAGTCCAACACGTCCACTAGCGCCATGGCGTACCACCCCATGCCTCTGCCCCAGAAATTCGGCGAGCGTCCGGTCACGGGGTCCGCTCAGCGTTGTTCGCGACTTTCATCCCATCCGTGATAAAGCAAGCCGGTCTTTTCATCGCGGGCATAGCGCTCCATAAGGATAAATTGCTTGACCGCATCCTCCAGCAGCGCCGGTTCATTAAAAGCAGCGGCAAATTGCGCCAGGAATGGCGCCGCCATATAAACGCCATCAAGCCACATCTGGTGCGGATAGACTTTTTTATGCCAGAAACCGCCGGCGCTCACACGAGGGTGCGTTTTCATCTGTTCGCGCAGCAGCAGCAGCGCTTTCTTGTATTTTTCGGCGCCGGTGATTTGATACAGCCGCAGCAGAGGCTTGCCGGGATTGATGCGGTCGATGTTGTAATCGGAAAGTTTATACAGGCGGATGCTGCCGTCCTCCTGTATGGATTTATCGTAATAGGCCATTACATAGTCCAGATAGCGTTGCTCTTGGGTCTTTTCCCAGACGCTCAGTATGGCTTTCATCTCCAGTCCCTGGGTGTATTCCCAGAGAGGGCTCGCAAATCCCTTGATCATTCCCGGCGCCGGCTGCCGCTTCATAAGCGATTCCGCCATCCGCACCGACCACGGCTGAGTTGTTTGTGAAAAGGATGGTCTTTTGACTGTTGCGGATAATGCGACGATCGACAGTGCAATGAACGCTATTCGGAATGAAAATTTATTCATAAGCCGGTTTCCTGAAATCAAATCTGCTTCATTATACGGGTTAAGGAGATTTGATAATCATGGACATAAGTCCCTCCGGGCAAAATGGACTTCGATGCCGTCTGCTGATGAGTAGACCTATTATAGCGACGCCGGCGCCGATGTTGAAAGGGAAATCCCAAAAGAACAGAAAATCAGCGGACAACCGGGAAATATTGGCAGCGGGTCATTTTGACACTCCTTCCTTGATTTCAGGCGCCAGGACCTGACTTCCCGCGACGCACGGGACTAAGCTCGCCGGCCACCTGCCTCAATAGGGTTCGCAACCAGATGCTTCCGGGGTCCTGGTCCTGATATCGATGCCATTGCAGGCAATGCGTAACCGTTGGAATGGCAAAAGGAGGGTGGAGGAATCTGAGCGGAAGGCGCTCCGCGCATAGCCGCGCCATCCGGCTCATAACCGTGGCGATTCTGTCGGTTCCCACTACAAGGCGGCATGCAACCTCGAAATCCTGTGCCACCACCTCGATTTTTCTTGTATTCCCATAGCGGGTTGCAAACCAATCCTCAAAGATTGCGGAAGCGTGTCCAAAATGGACTGAGACATGGCCGAGGCCCATAAATTGTTTCCGGGTAAGGCTCTTTCCAACCAATGAATTCTTGCTCCAAACCACACACGTATGATTGTCCTCGAAGAGCGGCTCTTTCGGGTGCATCGGCAGCGCATGAACGACAGGGCGGATGACAAAGTCGACCTCCCCCTTTTCCAGTCTCTGCTCGATCGTCTCATCCAATCGGACCAGCTCAAATGGGATGCCGGGCGCCTGCCGCGCAGCTTCTTGAAGGGCTTGTGATATCAGAACGGCCGTCACATAATCGGAGACCGCCAGGCAAAACCTTCGGCTGGAGACGGCGGGATTGAACTCCGCCTTGGAGGCCACCGTGTGCTGGATCTGGACCAGACAATTGCGCACCGGCTGCACGAGGCTTTCGGCCAACGGAGTCAGCGCCATCCTGCGCCCCGTCGGGGCCAGCAACTCGTTCCCAAAGTAACGCCGCAGACGGGCAAGAATGATGCTGGTAGCCGGCTGACTCAGGTGAAGCCGCTCGCCGGCGCGCGTCACACTCTTCTCCGAGAGCAATGCGTCCAGCGCCACAAGAAGACCAACATCGAAATTGTCAAAATCCATCATCCCTCATCTATTTAATATTTAAATCAGGATACATAGAAAAGATTCATTTTACAAATAGCTGGATCCTCGGTAATTTTTAAGGAGAGCTTGGTTCGGCGCTTCGTCGATGGGGAGCTGAAAAATCCAATAAGTTTTGGAGGCGGCATGAGCGCCAAGATTGAAATCAATTTTGAAGAATGCACCGGCTGCAGAACCTGCGTCGAAGCATGTTTTGTGGACGTAATGCGGTGGGATGATGCCGAACAAAAGCCGGTGATTGCCTATGCGCAGGACTGCGTCTGGTGCTTCACTTGCGAGATCAACTGTCCTGTTCAATGCATTAATGTCATTCCGCACATGCAGGACTCGCGGGTCAATCCGTACTGAATCGCCCCCGCCAGGGGAACATAAAAGGAGTCGAACATGGCGGAAACAGTGAACGGAACAGAAACTGTTTTGAATGCGGATGTTCTCGTTATCGGCGGCGGTTTCGGAGGGCTTGCTGCAGCAATCAGAATCCGGGAGTTGTCTCCGGACGCGAGCGTGCTGCTCGTGGACAAGCAGACGATCGGCTGGGGCGGAAAGGCAAACAAGGGCGCCGGAGTGTTGTGGGTTCTCGCCCCCGAAGACAACCTTGACTCTTTTGTCGATTTTCATGTGAAAAATATCGGGATCTGCCTAAACGATCAGGAGCTGCTGTGCGCGATGGCTCAGGAATCCTACAGGGCGGTGCAAAAACTGGCGGACTGGGGCGTGAAGGTTCTGAAGACTGCCGCGGGAGAAATAGACTTTAGCCGTCTGCCGCTCGGCTGGTCTCTGGCAGCTGTGGATTTGGACATGATGCAGCCGTTGCGGGCGAAGGCTGCAAGGCTCGGTGTGAAACTTTTGGATAAAACACACGTGGTCGAACTGTTGAAACAGGACGAGCGCGTAACCGGCGCCGTCGGATTCAATCTTCTCGATGGCCGCCTGGCGGTTTTCAATGCGAAAGCCACTATTCTGGCGAATGGCGATTGCGATTTTGGCGTCATGAGAATGTGGGCCAATGCCACGGGAGACGGCATTGCGGCTGCCTACAACGCCGGGGCGGAAATGCGGAATGCGGAGTTCGGCAATTTTTACGATGTCATCAACAAAGGGACGGGCATCCCTGTTGTTTTCGGCTTCCATCATCTCTACAACGCGCAAGGCGAACATATAAGCTCCAAATACATGCAAGGCCCGCAGCCGGACATCCCCATTTCCATCATCCTCGGGATGGAGAAAGAAATCATGGAAGGGCGAGGCCCTGTTTATATCGACATGAGCGAATATGCGAACTCAATGGGGAACGGAGGAATATTTAAATGGGACCGGCCCCATTTAAAGGCCCTGTTTGAGCGTGAATTCGCCAAGGAGCGCCAGTACGCGCCGTCGACTTCAAAAAGGATGGAAGTTTCTCTCGGCTTCACCGGCGAGCTTTCGCCGGTGAAAGTCGATCATGAAATGAAGACAACGGTTGCAGGCCTTTGGGCAATCGGCGATACAAGCTATGCCGGCTCGGCATGGGCAGGCGCGACCGAGGCGCCGCCCGGCAGGCTCCGAGGCTCCGGATTGATGAACGCCCTGCTCAGCGCATTGATGGCAGGCCCCTCGGTGTCGCAATACATAAAAAAGATAGCTCCTGCTTCAGCGGGTTCGAATGAACTGGCGCGCTTGAAAGACTCCATCTTCGCGCCGTTGAATCGAAAACCCGGCTATCCGGCTTCCGATGCCATACGGAGCGTTCAGGAAACGGTGATCCCGGTGAAGTACAGCATGCGCAGGAGCCGGGAAAGGCTTGAAGAAGCCCTGGCCAGGATTGAAAAGGTTCAGTCCAGGCTGCCCGAACTTTATGCGAAGGATCCACACGAGCTTGGCCGGTGCCATGAAGCAGCCTGTATCGCGCGGTGCGCCGAGATCGAATTCAAAGCCGCGCTGGCGCGCACGGAAAGCAGAGGCTGGCATTACCGCGAAGATTATCCCCAGCGGGATGACGAGAACTGGCTCAAGTGGGTCATTGTCAAGAAAATGCAGGACAAAATGGTTGTCACGACGGAAGACATTCCCGTTGAGCGTTTCAAGATCAAACCCGGCCTGACTGCGGCGGCGCCGGATGCGGTAGTCGATCATGACGAACTTGTGGGCGTGACGCCGGAGATGATCGACTGGTGGTGGGTCAATATGGAAAAGGGGTACCCGCTGTGGGAACCGAATGATCATAAATCCTTCGTATGGGAAGCGCCGCCGCCCGTGGGCGGCTATCTGGGCGCGATCCAGATAGCGGAGGAAAAAATGGGGCCGATGCCGCCGATAAAGATCCGGATTCGGTGGGACGATCCGGACAGCTGTCCCATCCCGCGCACGTATGAGCATGCGATCGTTGCGTCCGGAATCGATCCGGAGGGGAAAGTGGGCGCCATGATTCTCCACGAATGGGAGAAGAGTCCGCGCGGAACCAGAATGCGCTCCACAATGCGCTTCCTGGGCCCCGTTCCTCCGGGGCTGCCTGAAATTTGGAAAACCCATGATCGGGCGGAAGTGTCGACATTCCCAAAATTCCTGCCGGATCTTTACAGATTGTGGCAAGCCGTCAAGGACCCGACAATCAACAGACAATGCTCCCTGGCGAAGAACGCCAGGTAAAGCGATCCAGGGCGGCTCGAAGAAAACGGATCAACGATGCTTGATTCTAAAAGGAGAATGAACGATGAAATGCAAAAGGATTCTGCTTGTTGCGTCTATTGCGCTCTTCTGTCTGGTTCCGTCCTTTGCTGCCGACATTTCGGGCAAATGGACCGCTACTATCAAGACTCCGGTTGGAGATATGAACTACGTTTTCGACTTTAAGGTTGAAGGAGAAAAACTCACAGGGAAAGCCGTGATGTCCATGGGAAGCGAGTCGAGCGAGTCTGCTTTATCCGAAGGCTTCGTGAAGGGCGATGAAATATCCTTCGTCGAAACGCTGAAAGCGCAAGGGCAAGAGCTCCGTTGCGAATATAAAGGCAAAATTTCCGGAAATGAGATCCGCGGCGCCCGAGCAGTCGGCAGCTTCGGGTCCGAGGAGTTTGTGGCATCGCGAGCGAAGTAGTCTGGCTGGCCCCGACTACGAAGAGATGCGCCGCGCCCATGAAACTTTCCGAGAGGATTGCGATGACTAAAGACAGACCCGGACCGGGATGGGATGCCCGGAAGACCTATGCGCAGAACCGGATCGACAGCAAAATCAAGGCCGCTCTTCCACCGCTCACGCCCGAGGAAGAAGCGCGGCCTTTTGCCAAATATTTCTACGAGACGATCAAGCCGTGCGATCCGGCCCACTACGCTGAGATGGACCGGCCCATGGACCCGACCCGGGCTTTCGGTCCTGAAGAGATCAATCGGCTGCTGGATGTGAACCGGCTGGAAACCGAAGAGACGGAGATCGGCTGGTGCAATCTGCCCAATGGCGCCGGTTTCATCGCAAATAAGAATTTCTATGCCGGTGCGACTGCCGATATGATCGACTGGTGGTTTGCCTGGCATTCGCTTGAAGACCTGCGCTACCGCATTTGGTACCCGCCTCAGCACGCCGGCATCATGCTCAGCCCCATCGACCAGGCCCGCATCCTGGATCCCGACATCCCCAACCGGGAGAAGAACTGGGGCGTCACACACTGCGTGACGGAAAATTGCGGCTGTGGCATGGAGAATGTGGACATAAGCTTCCGCTCGCCGGCGAATATGGGCTTCGATATGGAGCGCTTCAACAAAGTAATTGCAGCTTTTGCAGGGGGAGAGGGCTTGTCGCTCCCGGTCGATGATGGCGACAGCTCTATCGCCGCGCCCGCCATCATGTGCCATGTGTTCTACAATGTTCCCGGCGGCCTGGTGCATCGCACGCGCTTCTGGATGGGCTACGGATTTGCTGAGGACGGCAAGCCCGTATTGCGCCTCCCGCCCGGCGTTTCTGTGCCGGCCGCGGCCATCCAGGGCTTGGCCCGTCACAATGTGAAGGAGTTTGCGCGCTTCGGCGACTTGCTGCCTAGGATCTATAAGGAATTCGGCCACAGCATGCATTGCTGAAACATGAGGGAGCCGCCGGCGGCTCCCTCAGACTATTTAGCTCGCTCTCTTCATGAAGCTTCTTCTTCTGTTGCGGATCCGGGCATGCCTGGGCTGGCGCCAGAACTGCGGCGCAGATAAAGACAGCCATCAAAGCGACTAGCTTCTTCGAACCGTCGCGATTCATGCTTGCCCCTCTATTTTTCAATGATAAATATCCACTTTGATCTGCGGCGACGGCTTCAAAACGTTCGTCTTCTCTTTCCCATTTGTGAGTGGAACAAATGAGTTCTGCGCGTTCTGTCGCCCGTATGCAGCAATCTTCATTGTAAGATTTGCCCAGGCAAGCGGCGGATTTCGACCCGGCCGCGAGCGGAAGATGTTGGCCGGCCATCGCGGCAGAATTCCCAGGGGTTGAATTATATATCGTATTACGATATATAATTCCCATGCGCCTTATTACAGAAGATTATCAGGCTTTGGCGGAATTCCGCTATCAAATCCGCAAGTTCCTCGCGGCGAGCGAACAAATCGCCCGAAGCGGGGGACTGAATCCTCAGCAATACATGATGCTTCTTGCATTGCGTGGACTTCCTGATGGATGCGAACCGGCCATCCTCGTTCTTGCGGAACGTCTCCAGATTCGCCATAACAGTTCGGTCGAATTGGCAAACCGCCTCGTCAAGCGAGGCTTAATCCGACGGTTCCGGTCGAAGAGCGATTCTCGGAAGGTGCTCATTCGACTTACCAGAAAAGGCGCGGCGCTCATCGAAAAGTTGGTGCAAGAGCGGTTCGTTCAATTGCATTCCAGCCAGCCCGAATTGGTTAGGGCTCTAAACGGAGTGCTGGTTCGGGCAAATAGTCGAGGGATTAAAAAACGAGCAACATCCCGGAAATGATATTGGGCGTATTTCTGGCGCGGTCGTTGGGTGCGGAGGCAAAAAAGCTTTCATAATCACGGGAACCTGTAATTTTTCTGGAGCAGGCAAAGCAGGACAAAGCCTTCGGAATATTGGAAATGAAACTCAGGGATTCGATGAGAAAGTCGTCCATCAGAAAAAAAATATGGGGATCTCTGACTCAATGGGCAAACGTGCAGCAGCTTCGTCAGCATGAGGAAAAAGTTTTGCTTGTTCTGACGCTCATGATCGGGGCGATGGTAGGGCTCGTCATCGTTGCTTTCATTGTGCTGACGGAGAATCTCGGCGCGCGCATGTATCCCGCCGGAGGCGCGGCATGGAGACGCGTTGTTGTCCCCGTTGCAGGTTCGCTGATTACTGGTTTCCTTTTATTCCGCTATTTCCCTGGTGCGCGTGGCAGCGGCATTCCACAAACCAAAACAGCCTTATTTCTTCATTCCGGCATTATTCATCTTCGCACGGTGTTGGGCAAGTTCTGGTGTTCCTCCATTTCTCTGGCAAGCGGCATTGCCTTGGGACGTGAAGGTCCGTCCGTTCAGGTGGGTGCGGGCATTGCATCCGTATTGGGACGTCAATTTGGATTGAGTCCAGTGAACGTAAAGTCCCTGGCGCCGATTGGAACCGCCGCCGCTCTTGCAGCTGCCTTCAATACTCCCATTGCTGCTGTGTTATTTACGCTGGAAGAGATCTTGGGCAACCTCCATGCTCGGGTTTTGGGCGCTATTGTTATAAGCTCCGCAACATCCTGGATGGTTCTTCACCTGCTTTTGGGAGATGAACCTCTCTTTCGTGTGCCCGCCTATCAGCTTGTACACCCGGTTGAATTTGCTCTCTATGCCTTGCTGGGCGCCGTAGGCGGTCTTGTATCTGTAATCTTCGTCAAGCTGTTATTGAGGCTCAGGAAGTATTTTATCAGGATGCCGGCATGGACGGCTTCAATTCAGCCTGTCGCCGGAGGAGCGTTCGTCGGGATTGTGGGCTTGTTTATGCCGGCGGTGCTGGGAGTTGGTTACGGTCACGTCAGCGAGGCTCTCAACGGTCGAATGGCGCTTGGCACAATGGCCCTGCTTGTTGTCCTTAAGCTGTCGGCTACATCGGCATGCTACGCTTCCGGAAATGCCGGTGGAATCTTCGGCCCAAGCCTTTTTATCGGCGCCATGCTGGGGGGCGCTTTTGGCAGCGGGGCGCATCTTATTTTGCCGGATTATACAGGGAGCGTCGGCGCCTATGCGCTTGTCGGCATGGGAGTGGCATTCGCCGGCATTATACGGGCGCCCATGACCTCGGTCATCATGATCTTCGAGATTACGCGCGATTATTCCATCATTGTTCCGTTAATGATCGCCAATCTCATCAGCTATTTTATTTCCAGCCGATTACAGAAGAAATCCATTTATGCGGCGTTGATGGATCAAGATGGGATCTGTCTCCCGACTGCGCTTCGTGATCGGGATGCCGCGACGCGCGTCCATCATGTGATGCGGAAGCCGGTCAAGATCATCCATAGCACGGACAGAATCCGGGATGTCCTGGCCAATCTGGGTTCTGCGAAAACTGCCTGGCCTGTCGTGGATGAAAAGGGGCTGCTGGGAATGGTCGCGTATGCGCAACTTCAGGAAGCTGTACAGTTGGGCCGGCAGAATAGCGCTATTGCCGATCTTCTCCCCCCTTTGGAACCGGATACATCCGCAAATTCCGGCAGATTCGCTAGCCTGCACCCTGACCAATCCCTCGATACGGCATTACACCAGATGGAACAGAGCGGATTCAATGTGCTGCCAGTCGTCTCTCAAACAAAACCTTGGGGGCTGGTTGGAGTGGCAAGCTTGAGGGATTTGCTGCAAGCGCATGGCTTAACCAGTGACGAGCAAGATGCGGGCCATCCCAAGCAAACCGCGAAAGCTCCGACAGCGGCTATCGGCGGCATTATGGCTGTTGTTGTCTTGATGACCGCAATAGCGGTATTTTTAAGCTATTACGCCCGATATCAACGCATCGATAGAGCCCAGCAATATGTTTTATCCGGCAATGAAAGCATGAAGGCGAGTCGTTATCAGGAAGCCGTTGAACAATATCGCAGCGCGCTTTCCATTTCTCATAGCAACAAAGACAGGCTTGCCTTGGCAACCGCTCTGTTAAAAGCCGATCGCTGGAATGAGGCGGAGATATATTTCAGAGAACTCGTCCGCGAAACTCCCGATAGCGGTCCCGTCAATCTTGGCTTGGGTAGAATAGCCGTGCAGAGAGGAGAAGTTCAAATTGCGATAGACTTCTATCACAAGTCTATTTATGGCCGCTGGCAGGATTCACCGCAAGCGGATCGGACTCAGATACGAATGGAGTTAATTGACTATTTGGGCAGAATCGACAGATTGGAACTGGCCCGCGTGGAATTGCTGTCGCTTATGGCCGAGCGTCCCGACGATGCCGCGGTCAAAAGACGAATAGCCCATCGATTGCTGGATTATAAACTGGCTGCCGAATCCGCTCGGCTATTCCGGGATATCATTGAAAAAAGCCCCCAGGATGCCGACGCCTATGCGGGGCTCGGACAGGCGGAATATAGTCTTGGAAATTTCCAGTCGGCGCAGCACGCTTTAAAAACGGCGCTGCTTTTAAATCCAAGCGATGGGAAGCTAAAACAACGGCTCGAAATTGTCGAACAGATTGTTTCGACCGATCCGACCCTGCGGGGCTTGAAAGCAAGCGAAAAGTTCGAACGAAGCCGGGAATTAATCCAGAAGATTCTCCAATCGCTCGATCAATGCCTTAGCGGCGGCGCCATCCCTCTATCGGTTGCTGAAAGTGAAACGGTCCAGGCAGTGCGCAAGTCGCTTGCTTCCAAAAAGAGGCCGCTTTCATTTGGAGACGCCATTGAATCCAATCTTGAATCAGCCGAACAATGCTGGAAGGTGCGCACTGCGGCTTGTGGACCGGCGAAAGCTTCAGACGAAATTCTCGACACCCTGATGACCCGGCTTTCCAGATAGTTCGCGGGCGCCCGTCCAACGCGCAGGAAGAGGCGGCCTGTTTAGCGCCTTCATGCGCTTTGGATGGGCGTCATTGAGCAAAAACGGTCTGTTAGATCGCAGCTGATTTTTCTGGTTGCGAGATTATTTGTTTGATGGACCCTGAAAGGTGTTTCAAGAGAGTTGGATGCTGTAAAAATAGTATCGAGCACTTTTCAGTCCTCAATCCCATCATAAGGAGGTTAGGAATGAAAGCAAAAACCAGAGTCGGCATATTTGGATTCGGGAAGACGGGCAAACTTGTCGCCAACGAATTCGCTCTTGACTCCAATTTCGAGCTCTCTTGGGTTGTACGGAAGAGCGCCATCGAGAGGCATCAGCCGTCCAGCCTTCTCCTCGGGCTTCATGAGGAATTCGGAACGATTTATCAAGCTCAAGAGATCGATGAGCAGTTCTATGACGAGCGCCCGGTGGATATTATCGTCGACTTTGCGCATCCCGACGCCATGTACGGGTATGCTGCGGCTGCGAAGCGTGGGATCAAGATAATTACCGCTATTTCCCATTACAGCGATGCTCATATCGAAAAGCTGCAAGCGTGGTCTGCCGGCACGGCGGTCCTCTACTCGCCGAACATTACATTGGGGATCAACTGCCTGCTCATTGCCTCGCAGATACTTCAACAAATTGCGCCGCATGCGGATATCGAAATCGTCGAAGAGCATTTTCGCGAAAAGGGATCGCCGTCCGGGACGTCCGTGAAGATTGCGCAGGCTCTCAGCCTGGACCCAAAAGAAAAGGTGCACTCCATTCGTGTCGGCGGCATTATTGGGACGCACCAAATCATTTTTGGCCTTCCGAATCAAACCATAAGGCTCGTACACGAAAGCTTCAATCGCGCAGCCTTCGGGCAGGGAGCGATTTTTGCGGCGCAATGGCTTAAGAATCAGCGTCCAGGATTCTATTCGATGGAACAGATCATCTCTGAAATGTTTCGAAACAACGTGCCGGTTTACTAAGGCTGACAGCGCCCGGGAAATGGACCTGAGCGCCCATCCATGGCTCTGTTGGTTTTGCGCACGACAGTCCTTGCCATCGAGGAAATATGATCGCCGATTAATCTGCGCATTCTTCCGGGAAGAAGATACTTTTCGGCGGGTTTCTCCCAGGCTGCGGCGGTTCGGTCTGTAATGTCGGCGACAATCTTCCATAGTGGAGAGAGGTCCCTATTTTGCCAATCCGATGGCTTTTAGGGGATTCGCATGCGGCCGTGTCAGGTCCTCAGGAGCAACTCCTTCCGGCAGATCAAATTCCTTAATAACCTTCACGAAATCTTCGGGTTTCCCAATGCGCTTCAGATACCATAAATCCGCGCATACCTTGTCGACGATGTCGACGCCTGTTTTCGGACATGATGTCGAAGCCCATTCGAATCCAAGAACCAGGCCTTTCCATCGCCCGGTTTCGTGATCCTTCCGGTAGACGATGGTTGAAGCGTTCTTGGCTTCCGCAACTGCCGCTTTCTTGTCGGAATCCGTGGGATAGATCACGGCATAGCTTTTAGTTGCAGGCGTTGCGTTCAGCAACAGCATCAATGCATCCTCTTTGCAGTATGGATCCAGAGCTTGCACGAAATAGCCGGTTTTGGGAGACGGGAAATGATTTTTCACATATTGCGCCATGAGAATGCCGGAAGTGACGCCTGGACAATAATGGTTATGGACTTTAAAGGTGCGTACGACATATTCGGGAGCTCCGGCTGCGACTCCGTTGGCGATTGAGATGACTCTGAACTCGTTGCCTCCAAAGACTCTCTTTTTGAATTTGGCATTGTATTCGGATGCGTGTGTAAAAAGGTATTCGGCGTCGATCCGTTCTGCTGCCGCGACTGCAAAGAGGGCAGGAAAGAATATCTTCGATCCTTCTGTCGGCTTCGCGGCTTCGGCCGGCTTCGGTTCGAGATATGCGCAAAATCCTGATACTTTGTCGAACACGGCAAACCAGAGCGGCGTCCACGAGCTGGAACTGATTTCTACCAGTGTATTCTTCCCCCGGCTGACGCCGGTAACAGAGGCCAGGCCGTCCAGGGATCCTTGTGTGCAGGATCCGTTAACTTCCGCATATCCGGCGTTCGTCATTACGATCATATTTCCTTTGGAGGGCTTTGACGACGACGCCTTCGCAATGAGGCTCAACGCCGTTTCCGCAGCATATCTGCCGATGGCTTCCCACTGCCCTTCCGGTGAAGCGGGCAAGCTTTCTGTGCCTGCCGTAGCTCCGATACAGCCGACTCCCATTGCCAGGATGACGACGGCAAACACTCCAGAGAAACAGGTTCGTTTGTCAATTTGGGGTTTTATCCGGATCATTTTAGTCCTCCGATGTGAATTCCCTGGCTCGCAAGATGCTAACATAATTAGGAATGTCTTCTTCGACAAAGTTTCGTGCTGCAGGACAATCAATACTCGAGACGAACCTAGGAGTTTTGTAGATGCTCGCTGGATTGACTATCCCAGCGCCAGCAACCAAACAGCCTCAACCGATGTGCAGGCGAAAAACGCGCAAATATTTCTAGAATTATTTTTGGTATCGTTTCTGTATGTTGTTGAATTTGTATAACTTGGATAATTGGCAGCGACGGATGGGAACGAACCGCCTTGGGGTTATGAATCCAGAATCGCCCTCTACAGTAACTTACAAAAATCCGCAAATCGGCTAAAACTGGCTGGTTGGTGAGTTTTCGCGCAGTCCCACCTAACCGATTTAGCCCGAATAACTTCCCTAATTTGGCACAAAACTGGCACGGCCTTTTGCAGAGATATCGACTGCGCAACTGCTGAAATCTGCTTTCAGCATGCTGAAAGCCTCAGGGATGGTGACGAGATGAATCGCGGACACACGTTGATTTGGCGAAAGCTCTGGGCCAATCCAGTGCTCTTCGAGCCAGGCAAAAAGTTCTCCCGGCTCGAGGCCTGGCTCTACCTAACGAACGTACTGGCTGCCGGAATAGACGACGAAGCCGCTGGATTAAAACGCGGTGAGTTTATCGCAAGCATCCGCTTCCTCGCCAAGACCTTCAACTGGAGTCATGCCATGGCTCAGCGCTTCGTTGATCAGTTGCTTGCGAACTCAATGATTGCGCGGGTGATACGCGAATCGATACGCCCGGCGATACAGGATGCGGGACACTTTATTGTCTGCAACTACGAGACTTACAACCAGACGCGATACGCAGATCGATACGGCAAACGATACGGCAAGCGATACAAAATAAAAGTGGCAAACGCTTATGTTAGCGGCAATACGAATCATCGGTCTTGGTATATGGGTTGCGGTTCTCAGTATGGCGATCACGGCATTATTCTTCCGACGTTGTACGGAGGAAGATGTCACGATTGTCTTCGTGGCTATCATGGATTTCATCGTGATTGAAGTCGCTGCGAGAGCCGTACTGAGCAGGGTTAAGAAATCCACTTGATGCCGTCGCCCGGCATATACTGCCAAATATCAATGGACTTGCTTTTTTCGTAAGTGATGCAATCGGACATTTTCAAGTTTCCACAAGATCGCGGGATGCCCGGAAAGTCGAGCAGCCTCGGCCGCATCATTCGGAAATAGCAAGTTAAGGAAAAGATCGCCTCGATGAATAGCGTCGATATATTCTGTTTCATGGCTGTGAAGAGATATTAGCGGAACAATCTCCGACCAGGCTTTCTCCGCTAATTCATCCGGGCGGATTAAGGATGGCGACGAAAGCATGGGAACAAGCTGATTTTCAACGAGCTGTTCTGTAATCAGGGTTTTCAGCCGGCCATGCGAATAGGTCGGAAGAGGTTTTTCAAGAATTGCCGCAAAGGCAATAAAGCGCGCTCGGAACGATGAATCCTTGAGCATCAGTGCAGCCGGCTCTGATAGATGAACAATATCCCATGCATCGCGAGCCGTACAGCGGTCAAGAAACGCAAGCATTTTTCCTATTAAAAGCTCGTCGAGGCCCACAATGTTGATTAGAGGTTGATCCAAACCGCCCGGCTGCCATGCCGCACGTTTTCCAGGTCGGGATATAGGAAGCCTGAATAGATAATTCAGATCAATCTCAATCCGCTCTTCCTGCCCTATAGCAGATCGATAGCGCAGAAATATTTTCCGGCCGGCGAATGCCTCCGCTGATTTTTGGATTCGATAGCTGTGTCTCTTGGCAAGATCAATCAGTGCATTCTCAATCCGAGGTCTGTCTGCCAGCATTGCGTCACGATCAAGATTGGCAATGTAATTGTAATCAAGATCAACCGACAGCCGGCTCGGAGGTCCATAGCAGAGATTGAGTGCACTGCCTCCTTTGAGCGCTAAAGCTTCACCAAGAAAAGGATGACGGGCGATATCTCCAGCCATTTCTCCCAGCCTCACTACCTTTTCCAAGGAAGGTACCTGATAGCCGGTCTCAGCGGAGCATCGCTCCAGAAACTCCAGGCTAGGATTCATCTGATCCTCCAGTTGCATTTAAGGATTGGGGGAGGATCAGATTCCACCTCACAGCCAATCTGCCGCCGCGGCTGTTTCTCCCCAGATATTGCGGAGACTTGGGTCGATTATTTTCACAAAGAGCTATGAATTCTCCCGGTACATGAAAATCGTTTTGATGCGCGGCAAGAAACCAGCCGACTGCCGCCCAGAGGTTCGCAATCTCATAGCGGCGCAATATTGATTCGAGAAGATTAAGATCGAGCACTTGAAATGCGGCAGCTGAATTTGCCAACTCTTCCAATCCGCCGGCCAGGGCTGGTCTTCGAAACCCTTCCACCAGTGTTCGTTCAGGTCCGGTGGTCCGGAGAATTTGTCCCCGGCGTTCTACTCGTCGCGTTCCCATAGAAGAATCCGCTGACGCCCTAAATTGGCTTGGATGCTCAAGGAAACAAATGGTCGAACCATTAAGATTCAGAGCTCTGCGACGCTGGCTGGTGTAAAGCGTGCATTTGTTCCACATCGACTGAGCTGTTCCTAGAAGCTCAAGCGCGCTGTGATGTGAGAAGGTTCCATTCGGCCTTATGGCGGCGGCAACCAGAAAGGGATCAGGCTGGAATTTTTCCGCAGTCAGGCCTGTCGGCAACACGGCATAAATGCCTCGACTAACCAGCTTCAATTTCCCTGTTTGAAGGTGATGTTTAAGCCTTTCCACTGTGCCCGCACGTCCGCCTGGAGGAGCCAAAACCCTGGCTGCTTCATCAAGAGAAAAGATTGGCCTTGTGGCAAAAAAATCGCTGGTTTTCATTGTACGTTCCGTGTGTTTATAGGGGATATATTCCACTATTCATGCGCGATACGTCAAGTTATTTGTAGCCTATCGGCCGACGTTCGTATTTCTCATGATCGCGCTTGAGCCGCTATCTGGTTTCACACAGAGAACAAACTCATTGGACGCTTTGTGTGTTTATGGGGGACTATTTCACCTTATGGGATACATAATGTCAAGCGGTGACGAGGAATCACCACATTTATATGTGGCAGACTGCGTTTGGTGAATAAACTCAGCCGCTTGCAGCTCGGCTGAGTTTATTCACCAAACGGCTAAGGATAGTCGGAATGAATTGCCTTTGGTCGGAAAATCCGGCCGCGCAGGCTTCCGACAGGATCGTGCTTGGCGGCGCGAGCGGCGTAGTACCAGCGCTCGATGGTGGATGAAGCAAAATGAACCGGCTGCAGAGAAATGGGATGGAGCCATTCTTTTTCGCATAATCTTTCGAGCTCCGTTTTCAATTCGCCATGCGCCGGAGGGGCCGCCAGAAGCGGACCCACGATCGAAAAGCGCAGGTGCGCCCATCGGTCATGCGGCCGGGCCTGTTTTTCTTGTGACATCGATGATTGCTCCTTTCGGGCGGAGGTTAAAAGCGTTTTCCGCCCACGGGAGCGACACTACCAAACCTTGCGGTTCCTCTCGATTGGCATCTTCTGCGGGTTGGAATCAGCCATTAAAAACATTGCATAAGTCCCGGTGCGGTCAACGAAAGGAGGATTCGCAGAAGTCCAATCAGCTTTTCTTTCTCACTTTCGCCGGAAAAAGAAATCAGCAACGACAATGGCAACTGCTTTTCGTCGATCGGCGTTCGAAGCAGGCCTCGAGCCGCTTTCCAGAAAGGGCTTCGAACAAAGCCGTTCAGCCACCATTCGCGCCAGCGTTCGATGGTTCGCCGGCTGACTCCCACGAGTTCGCGCAGTTGCGCCATTCGTTTTGGAGTGGCGCCATGACGCATTGCCGAAATCAAAACCACGACGGTTCCCACAAAAACCTTGCGACCCAGGAAGCGGAAGGACGGTGGAGTGCGACGCTGGCGACAACCATCGCGCGCACAGCAGAAGCTGTAGCGCCAATTACAGGCATCTTCAACGTTGGAAGGATTGCCTCTGGGTTTGCGCGGGTAAATGGCGCTATGCAAACGGCCGCCGCAAGAGCATCCCTCTTCCTTACACTGCGCCGCGAGGCCTTCATCGAGCTTTAACAGGAATTTGTAAAGACTGGAATCATTGAGCAGGGTTTGATACAAAAGCATTGCCTCCTTCACTTTCGTCGGTTAAGGAGACAAAGAGACCCCTTCGAATCGCTTTAATCAAGCTTTTTGAGGGGGTTTCGATCCAACCATCGATTTACTTGCTCAAAATCCCGGGGAAATCCATCGATTATTGTGCTCATGCTCACCTATTTCGATAGGGCTGGAGCCTGTTGTAGGATCGTAATGTTCCTTAATCGGAGAAAGGGGCGGCCAGTACGGCAGGCAGGATTTTTCGAATTGGAGCAAAGCTCCATTAGCTCAATCGATTGGCGGGCGGGAAAAGGCTTAGAATTCATCAAGAGGCGCCTCTACGGCGGGGAAAGCAGGCGGGGGCCGGGAAGGCAGGCCGAGGCAGTCGAGGATCTTTCTTATCGCATCCGGAGGATTGATCGCGCAGAGGATTCTCATGCGGCCTCCGCATTCACATCTCAAAACGTCAAATCCAAACACACGTCGCATCAATTCGGACCAGGTATAATTTCTCGGATGACAGCCGCATGGCTTCCTCTCTCTGGCGGACTGCGGTTCCTCCTCCACAGGATCTGACGGCACAATCTTCGACCGCCAGCGCGAGGCCGGGGCGAAGATTCCATGATATCTCACCAGATTAAACCGGGGAGGCGGCACCAGCGCCGCAAGTTTTGCGATCAGATCCAGCGGCTCGAAGATCACCGAGGTCGCCCCGTTACGCCAGGGATGGCGAAGCCCGTACATCACGCGCCCGTCGAAGGATAGGAAGAACAAACGAGGGGGAGCAGCCGTGACGCCATATCCCGATGCGATCCTCCGCACCCTTCCGATAACGAGCGTTATGTAACTTTCGACAAAAAGTCCGAATCTTCGGCAATTCCCGAGAAAGCCCCATTGCTCCAGGGTTACGTTTCGCGCCATTTGTTGCATCCACTTTTCATCCGGATGAGGAGTCATTCCTGCCAGGCAAACCCTGCGACTTCCCAGATGAATGAAGAAGAGGACATAGTAGGTGATCAGTCCCTTGAGTGTGACAACTTCGACGGTGAAGAAATCGGTCCCTGCCAGAACATCCAAATGCGTACGGATGAAGTCTTTCCAATTTGTGGTGTGCTTTCGTTTGGGGGCGGGAGGGACATCGTGACGAACAAGGATATTGCCGACAGTCTGATCGGACAGCTTGTAGCCAAGGTTGGCCATGGCCCCCACTATCCGGTCTTAGCCCCAGCTTGGGTTTTCCTTGGCCATCCTTACGACTAGATTCTCCATCTCCTCATCAATTCTGGGCCGGCCCTGAGTTCGACGCGCCTTCGATCCATCAAACTTGTTGGCAATCAGTTTCCGATACCAGCCTAGAATCGTATCGGGTTTGGCCGAGACTGCTATATCCTCAAGTGACTTGCGCCCCAGCCGATGACCAATTTCAGCCAGAGTGGCTCTTTCAGCATCGGAAAGGCGCAGCCGGCCCTTGATTTGGGCTTTGAGAATGCGATTTTCAGCCACGAGATATTCATTGCGCAAGAGCAATTCCTGGTCGACCGTTCCGGTGATATAGGCCAACAGGCGAGGCCAGTCCATTCCAATCCTTCCTTCGATCAGAAATCGAAAGGGGATTCTAAATCTAATCAGCGGTCAGAAAAAGGCAATTGGCAGAGAAAATGACAAGGCGATAAATCACTGGGTCTCAGTACCTTCGAGTTTTTTGACCAGACGGGAGGGATTGGACGGTGAAAAATCTGTCTTCATGCTGTCGGAATTCCCATCCAATCCCTCCCCGTCCTGATTTCCACCGTGATTTTACCGATTTCCTTTCCGATCTCCCGGCTTTGCTCTCCCACTCCAGGATAAAAATGCCTATACCTATAATTATGAAGACTGTCCCCTCACTTTTTACGCAGCGTGATATCCAACAAAAAGGCTTTTACCCAAAACTTCCAATGCAGCTTCAATACGTTCAATTTTGGATTTGTGCCTGGGATCGAGCAATCGACGGATCTCTTTTTCATCACACTTCAGGCGTTTAGCCAATTCGCTCTTCGAAATCTTGGCTTCTTTGAGAGCAAGATAGATTGCAGCTTTAGCCGCCATTAATGCCGGCAAGGAGACAGCCAGATCATTCTTGCGTGCTTTTGATGGTTCCGGAATTGATTCCTCCAATCGGATTCTTCCGGCAATTGCTTCTTCAAGACAATCCGCGCTTTGCATTCTAGCTTCCGCGATATCCTCTGCTTGTGTTATTGCCTCGGGAAGGTCACGAAAAGTAATGGTATACCCGCCCGCCTTTGAATCTCGTACCAAT
>CAZXSV010000046.1:13163-31329 GCA_964642735.1 uncultured Acidobacteriota bacterium | reverse complement strand
CCACAGGCTTCTAACTTCATCGGGTTATACCCACAAATTCTGCTGAAGAGCCATATATATCGTCTGCTGACCGGGGGCTCGCTCCGCTCGCACCCCGGCTATTTTCTGATCGCCGCTCCGCGGCTCAAAACGCGCTGCTGATTGTCTCGCCGCTCCGCGGCTCAAAAACGCCATGCGGCAATCGGGGCGCGCTGGGAGCGCCGGCGTTTCGCCGGCCGGAGCCGCGGAGCGGCGAAAGGCATGTCTGGCGCCCCTCCGGGGCTTTATATATATCGTCTGCTGACCGGGGGCTCGCTCCGCTCGCACCCCGGCTATTTTCTTATCGCCGCTTCGCGGCTCAAAAACGCTGCTGATTGTCTCGCCGCTCCGCGGCTCAAAAACGCGCTGCGAAAATCGGGGCGCTCCCAGGCCGTTATGCGCCGGCATTTCCGAACATATTTCATCAAATAAGTGAATATTTCACCCCCCATGCCGATATGGGCCATAGGATCCTGGACCTGCTCCAGGTCCATTGATTGTCCATGCGGATCGGCTAAACAGGACAATCATTGTTGATACGAGGTTGAAGGGAACCGATGAGTTTCGCAAGCGATTCAGGGATCATTTTTAGATCGTTCATTGATTAAAGGCGCCGGACGGCGCCGCAAATCGAGTTTCGCTCGCGTATCTCCCAGCATTTTTTATTCAGTTCCAACGCTTGCATCCTATTCGAAAAATCGTCGGGCTGTAAGTGGAAAGGCGAAGCTCTGGCCTGCCGCACTAATTTCCCGCTTCTTTGCTTTGAGGAAACTAATGGAAAACGAACAAAACCCCAATCTTTCGCTGATCCGAACCCAGAATGACGCGGCGAAAACTCCCGTGCAATACTATGCGCCGCCGGATTCTTCGCCCTATATGCACGAGCCGGAAGAGGACGATTCGGTAAATCTACTGGATTACTGGCGTGTGGTCGTGAAGCGTCGCTGGACGATTCTGACGATAACGGTGGCAGTGCTCGCCGTCGCCGCCATTGCGACCTGGAAGGCGACGCCGATTTACCGTTCGACTATCAAGATTCAGATCGATCCGGAGCAGACCAACGTTCTTCCTTTCAAAGACACGGTCGAACCCACGGCCAGCTACGCCCAGAGCCAGGAATACCTTCAAACGCAGTTCAAGGTTTTGGAAAGCAAAACGCTGGCGGCTCGCGTCATCAAGGCCTTGAACCTCGAAAGCAATGAAAGCTTCGTGGCCTTAAAAGCGCCGGCGAAAAGCAAATCGGCCGGATGGTTTCGCGGTTTGTTCGGTTCGGACAACAAGGAGGCGCCCGAAACCGACCGGGCGGCCCTGGAAGAACGCAAAATCGACCGGCTGGTCAGGATTTTCAGCGGCAACCTTTCGACCAGTCCGATCCGGAACAGCCGTCTCGTCGACGTGAGCTTTACCAGCCGCGATCCCAAGCTGGCCGCCCAGGTGGTGAATCAACTGGCGAAAGAATATATCGAGATGAATTTCCTGACAAAGCTGGAGGCCACCACGACCGCCACGGAATTTCTCAAAAAGCAAATGACCGACATGAAGGCGAACGTGGAAAAATCGGAAGAGGAACTGGTCCGGTTCAGCCGCCAGAACGACATTTATGAAATAAGCGACAAGGAAAACGTGATTCTGCAGAAGCTCTCCGATCTGAACGCCGCCCTGACGGTGGCCCAGGCGGAGAGGATTCAAAAGGAGTCGGTGTGGAACATCGTTCACCGGGACGGAGGGGATTCATTTCCCGAAGTGTTGCAGAACGATCTGATCAAGGGGCTTGAAACAAACCTTGCCAACCTCAAAGTGCAGCAGGCCAAGCTGGAGTCTTCTTTCAAACCCGGCTGGCCGGAACTCGACCAGGTGAAGGGGCAGGTGGCCGAGGCCGGATCTCAGCTGGCGGCGGAGCGGAAAAAGGCCATGGCCAATGTGGAAACCGAATACCGCACCGCAGTTCAACGCGAAGCCCTGCTCAGCAAGGCGCTGGACGATCAAAAGACCCAGGCGAACGCTTTCAACCAGAATTCGATTCAGTACAACATCATCAAGCGCCAGGTGGAAGCCGACAAGCAGCTTTACGACGGGTTGCTGCAGCGTGTGAAAGAAGCCGGCGTCGCCGCCGGGTTGAAGTCCAACAACATTCACGTTGTGGATCCGGCGCGGCCTTCGATATCGCCTTACAAGCCGAACAAGCCGATGAACCTCATGCTGGGCCTCGCGGTGGGGCTTCTGCTGGGCGTCGGGCTGGCCTTCTTTTTCGAGCACCTCGACAGCAGCATCAAGACGCCCGACGACGTGGACCGCTACATCAAGCTGCCTTCGCTCGGCGTGATCCCTTCCGCGGCTTCGCTGCTGCACTCCAACCGGCGCAAACTGGCCGCCGTCACGGCCTCGGGCGATGTATCGAAGGATGCGACTCCCGACATGTCGGTGGAACTGATTACGCACCAGGACACGAAGTCTCTGATATCGGAAGCCTACCGCAACCTTCGCACCTCGATCCTGCTGTCTTCGGGATCCGGGCATCCGCCTAAAACGCTGGTCGTGACTTCGAGCCAGGCGGGAGAAGGGAAGACGACCACGGCGGTCAACATCGCCATCACGCTGTCGCAAACCGGCGGGAAAGTCGTGCTGCTGGACTGCGACATGCGCAATCCCAGGGTGCACAAGGTTACGAACGTGGAGAACGTGGCGGGGATGAGCACGTATCTCTCGGGCAACTCGGATCTTTCGACCCTGATCCAGCAGTCGAGCGTTGAAAACCTGTTCGTCGTGAGCGCCGGCAGGATTCCTCCGAATCCCGCGGAGCTGCTGGGATCTCCGCGGATGAAGCAGGGGCTGGCTCTGCTGGACGAGTACTTCGATCACATCGTGATCGACACGCCACCGGTTTTGTCGGTGACCGACGCGCGGATTCTGGGCGCTATGGTTGACGGGGTCGTTTTGGTGGTCAAAGGCGGCGAAACGCCGAAGGAAGCGGTCCAGCGCACAAAACGGCTGCTGCAGGAAGTGCACGCCCACCTCCTGGGAACGCTGCTGAACAACGTGGACGTCCGCTCGGCCGACTACTACTACTACTCGAAGTATTACTACTACGGGTACGGCAAGAAATACGGCTACGGATACGGCTACGGCATGCAACCGGACAAGGAAAAGAAGGAAGGGGCGAACTCATGAACCGCACGATAATTTATGGCCTGTGTATATTCTTCGCTGCCGGGTGCGCTTTGGCCGAGCAGTCGGACCGCAAACATGTTTCGTTCACGATGGAAGACGTGCTCCGGCAGCAGGCGGCGGCGACGGCGCTGAAGCCGGGCGTCGATCTCAACGAGCGGCTGCGCGCCATGTCGGGCGCGGCTCGGTTTTCCCAGGACTATCTGCTCGGGCCGGGCGACATCGTTCACGTCAATGTCTTCGGCATCAATGAGCTGAAAGACAAAGAGCTGACCCTGGATTCCGAAGGCAAGATATCGCTTCCTTTTATTAATGAAGTGACGCTGATCGGCCTGACGCCGCGCGAGTCCGAAGTCAAGATAAGCACATTATATGAAGCGTCGGTGATGAAGAATCCGCAGGTTTCGGTAAGCGTCAAGGAATACCGCAGCCAGTTCATCAACGTGCTGGGAGCCGTGTTGAAGCCCGGCACGTATCAGCTGACCCGGCGCGCGTTTCTCGTGGATGCTCTGGCCATGGCCGGCGGACTGCTTGCGGATAAATCCGAGTCTAAGGTTTTCATTCATCGCGCCGGATCGGACGCCTCGCCTGCAGCGAAGGTCTCCGGCGTGGACGCCGACCAGAGTCTGGAGATCGATCTGGTTCGACTGCTGGAAAAGGGGGACACAAGCCAGAACATTCCGATCTATGCGGGAGACGTCATATCTGTGCCCGAGCGGATCGAGCGGTTTTTTTATGTGTTGGGCGACGTCAACAGAGGCGGGGCTTTTGAGATGAAGAAGGGCGAAAGCATCACGTTGAGCAAGGCTCTGGCTTCCGCGGGAGGGATGATGGTGACGGCCAAAGGAGGCAAGACGGCCATTATACGCCGCAATGCCGACGGGACCACCGAGCAGATCCCGATTGACGTCAAAAAGGTTCTCAATGGCAAGGCGGAAGATGTTGTGTTGGCTCAGAACGACGTGGTTTTCGTCCCCGGGTCGACGACCAAGACCATCGGCCGCGGAGTGCTTGGCGGCATTGGCAGTGTGCTTTCTTCACTTGTTTACATCAGCGTTCGTTAGCTCCCTGGCATCGCCGTCATCAGAAAATCGAGCCGCGCCGGGAGCGCCGTCATCAGGCATGCTGGGAGCGCCGGCGTCTCGCCGGCAGAACAATCCGAATATCATAACGTGCCGGTATCTATAAAATGAAAAAATCCAAAAACCAAACATCCGAAACCATAACCTACCCCAATAAAAACACGTCGAGCGTAGAAATCCCGCTCTTCAGCCATCCTATTTTTCCACCTTCCCATTCGCAAACGACCTAAATGTTCAGCTACCTTCTCGCCTTCTCCGCTGCCCTGATCGCCTCGCTGCTTGCGACGCCGATGGTGCGTGAATTGGCGAAATCCAAAGGCTGGGTAGACCGCCCTGACGGCAAACGCAAACTTCACAAAACGCCGACTCCTCGGCTCGGCGGGGCAGGGATTTACTTTGCGCTCCTGGCCGGCCTTGCGCCGGTTCTCTTTTTATCCACGGATGTGGCAGCCTATGTGCGCAGTAACTCCGGATCGCTGGTTGAAATTCTGGCATTTTCGGGGATGATGATGCTGATCGGCCTGTGGGACGACCTGAAAAGCGTCGCTCCGTGGAAAAGGTTCGCCGCCCAATCGTTTGTCGCGCTTTTATGCTGGTTTGCCGGCTTCAGAATCCTTCATTTCTGGGCGGGCGACCATGTCCACTTATGGTGGGCCTTTTCAATACCGCTGACTATTCTGTGGATTGTCGGGATAACCAACGCTTTCAATCTTATCGATGGGATGGACGGTTTGGCGGCCGGCGCCTCCTTGTTTGCGACCCTGGCGCTGCTGGTGGTCTCGGTAAAAGGAGACCTGCTGCTTACATCCCTTCTATTATTTGCACTTTCCGGCGCTACTCTTGGATTTTTGCGCTACAACTTCAATCCAGCCACGATATTTCTCGGCGATTCCGGCAGCTATTTGCTGGGTTTCGCACTGGCAGTGCTTTCCATTCGGGGTTCCCAAAAAAGCACGGCAGCGTATGCGATTGCGGTTCCGATCGTAGCGCTTGGTTTGCCGATGCTGGATACGGGGTTGGCGATTGCGCGACGGTTTGTGAGAGGGAAGCCCATATTTTCCGGCGATCGGCGGCACATCCACCATGTGCTTCTGAATCGAGGCCTTGCGCCGAAACATGCCGTCATAGTGCTTTATGGCATATCCGGGCTTTTCGGCCTGATCTCACTTTGTTTTATCAATCCATCAAACAAGACAAATGGGGTTATTCTGGCGATCCTAGGCGCCTGCATCTGGTTCGGCATTCAGCAATTGCGCTACTCGGAAATGCATGGCTTGAAAGGTTATGTTTCAAGAGGCCTAAGAAATCAAAGGAAATTATTGGCGGGCAGCGTTGTTGTAGGCCAGCTTGTTGAGGAACTGCGCAAATCCACCAATTTGGATGAGTTTATGCAATCGATGGGCGCGGGTCTCGATGAACTCTGTTTTTCGCGATTTGAACTGACTCTGAGGAATGACGGGCTGCGATTGCCGATAAACCCGGAAAGGCAATGGACGGCTGTTCCAATAGGCTTGGATAGCATGGCTTTGCGTTGGACCTCGCCCTGCTTTTCCTGTTGGAGTCGTCAAAAAACGCAAGGGGCGCGACAATTAGAGACTTATCTATATCCTGAAAATGAATATAGAACGACTTGCGCTGAATGCGAGCGCCTAAAGAATCCGATTCTGCAAAAAGGGATAATGAAAGGATTGGTAAAAACGCTGAAAATGCCTTCTGAATACCGAATTGCCTTTCCATTGAACGATAAGGACGGTTCCTATCTTGGAGAAGCTCAATTCTACCATCCAATAGTGCAAGACTATCCTATTTCAGTGATATCGGTCTTAAACCAAAATTTGTGGATGGAAATGGAGAAAACAATTCAAAATCTATTAAATGCGGTCGGAGAAAGACACGGTTTTAAATTAGATTTAAACTTAAACAGCTTCAATGTCATCATAAATGATTAGGTATATCAAATAATTTTGATCTGATTATATATTAATTTAATGAAAGATTTAAATAACATAATTAATAAAAGACCCTTTGTAAAAAACGTTGCTTTATTAGTTTCTGGAACGGCTCTATCGCAGATTATTGTTGTGGCAATATCTCCGATAATCACAAGGCTATTCAGTCCGTCAGATTTTGGCGCTTTTGGCGTGTATACAGCTGTTGTCGGAATATTTGTGACAATTGCCGCATTAAAGTATGACCAGGCGCTGATGCTGCCTCAAAGCATTGAAGAAGCGTCTAATATATTAGCGATTGCTTCGATGAGCATTTTACTGACATCGGGAGTATTTGCTTTATTATGTTATGCTTTAATTATTTATGCCCCAGGAATATTTATAAACATACAAATTGTCAAAGAGATGAAAATGTTTATTCCGGTGTCAATTTTATTGTCAGCAATGTATCAATTATTTATTTTTTGGTCGAGTCGCAAAAAATTATTTATCCATAGTTCAATATCCCAAATATCAAGAGGCGCGGTTTTATCTGGCAGTCAAACGTTGGCAGGGTTCCATAATTTAGGTCCATTTGGTTTGATCGCGGGAACAATAATCGGAGATTCATGCGCTTTAGTCTACTTAATTTATAGGTCGCTAAAAGCCGACTTTGATATGTTTAAAAAATCCATTAACATTGCCACAATGGCCCGATTGCTAAAAGAATATAAAGATTTTCCTTTATATGGTGGTCCACAGTCTTTGTTGAATGCGATTTCTCAAAGTTTGCCGATTTTGCTTTTTGCTCAATATTATGGCTCGTCAACTGCTGGATTGTATGCAATGTCAGTCAGGATATTGCAGCTTCCCTCTAATTTATTATTAAATTCAATTAGGCAAGTGTATTTTCAAAGAGCCAACGAACTCTACAATAATAAGGGAGATGTATTTCTGCTATTTTTAAAGACTACGATTGGTCTGGCGGCGATAATTATTTTGCCAGGCTTGCTTATTATTTTATTTGCTCCTTACTTGTTTTCAACCGTTCTTGGCGATGAATGGTATAAAGCAGGCATATATGCACGATGGCTTATCTTATGGATAATTTCGATATTTGCAAATGTACCTTCAGTATTAACCGCTCAAATATATAGGAAACAAAAGCTTTTACTTATATTTGACGTTATTTTATTAATCAGTCGTAGTGGAATAATTATATACGGGGGAGCAATGCTTTCGGATTTGGATACTATTATAGCCTATTCAGTTATTGGCGCAATATTTAACGTCGCACTGATTATATGGGCTTTTAATTTTACGCTTAGACGCAGATATTTAGATAGAAATTGTTCTGCTATGAACAACGATGGAAGCGCAACAAGGCTGTAACATTACCATTGGCATATGTCCTATAATATTATAAATAAAATGAATTATACGAGTAATATCAAAGATAAAAAGATACTGTTTGTGATCGATAGTTTGGGATCGGGAGGCGCACAAAAACAAATAGTAACCCTTGCTTGCGGATTAAAAGAACGCGGATACGATGTGGGAATTTATGTTTATCATTATGAAAATCATTTTATGCAGCAAATACAAGATAAAATGATTCCGATATATATTTATCATAAACAATATCGTATGTCCATAATGCCGATTATCTATTTGAGAAGAATAATAATTAGAAATCAATATAATGTGGTTGTCTCATTTTTAGACACGCCAAATTTATATTCAGAAATCGCACGAATAAACAAAAGAGATTATAAATTAATCGTATCTGAAAGATATTATTGCAATAAGTTCAATTTAAAGAAAATAATTATGTGTCAATTCCATAGAATGGCTGATGCTATTACTACTAATTCGCACAACCAAACGGAAATATTAAATGATAAATTTAAATGGATGAAGGTTAAAAGCAAAACAATATATAATGGATACGATTTAAATATCATAAAACCAACGCTGGAAGTACAAGACAAAAGAAAAACCGGATTGAATTTAATAGCAATTGCGTCCGCATCATATAATAAAAATTCCATTAATCTTGCTAAAGCAATAATTAAATGTAATCGAGATTATGGTATTGACGTAAATCTTGATTGGTTTGGAACAAAATATATATCGGGATGCGGAAACAAGTGCGCATTGGAAACAGATGGTGTAATAAAAGCGGGAGGAATAGAAAATAAATGGAAATGGATGGGTGAAACAAAAAATATTATTCAAGAAATCATGATGCACGATGCACTAATACATCCTTCTTTTAGTGAAGGACTGCCGAATGTGGTATGTGAAACATTAGCGTGTGGAAGGCCGGTATTGGTCAGTCGTGTATGTGATCACGAAAATTTGGTAGAAGAAGGAAAGAGAGGATATCTATTTGAACCAAACAATCCGGAAGACATTGCGAATGCGATACTTAAATTATGGAAATTAAGTCAAAAAGATATTCAGCAGATGTGTTTCAGTGCACGAAAATATGCTGAAAATAATTTGAGTATTGAAAAGTATCTTGATGAATATGAAAAAACGATCAATCTTATCACTAAATAGAATATGAAAATTATCGGTAATATATATATTATTTTAAGATTGATTTACAAGAAGGCAATAATGTACTTGCTTATGCCTTTATTTAAAAAGCATGGAAGGCATTTTGTCTATGATCCATTTTCGATATTCACTTATAAAAATATAAGTGTTGGCGACTGTGTATCGATAAATGCAGGATGTCATTTCTCGGCAACAAATGCAACGATTACAATTGGCAACAAAGTAATGTTCGGCCCGAATGTTATTATTATGACTGGAGATCATAATACCTCAATTATTGGAAAATATATGTACGACGTCGAAGAAAAGAGAAAGGATGATGATTTACCAGTTGTTATTGAGGATGACGTGTGGATTGGAGCTGGTGCAATAATTTTAAAAGGCGTTCGAATAGAAAGAGGATCTATAATTGCAGCAGGCGCACTTGTCAATAAAAGTGTTCCATCATACACAATTGTTGCTGGAATACCCGCAAAAGTCATTAAAAAGCGATTCAATGATAATGATTTAAAATTACATGTTGAAATTCTTTTCAATGAAAGAAAGGAATAATTCACTATTAAAATGATTAATATATTAATAGCAGGAGATTTTTGCCCACATAAAAGAGTTGAAAAGCTTGTTTTAGATAATAAACTGGCGAAAATATTTAATGACTTTATGCCCCATTTACAACAAAATAATCTCAATGTTTTAAATCTTGAATGTCCGCTTACGAATAATGGAACTCCAATCAAAAAAACAGGTCCAAATCTGAAAGCAGGAAAAGAATGTGTTGGAGTATTGAAATATGGAGGCTTTCGGTTAGTAGCATTAGCAAACAACCACATTATGGATCAGGGGACGGAAGGGTTCAACGAAACGATTGATTCGCTTACTAAAAATAATATTGCATATGTGGGTGCAGGCAAAAACCTGGAAGATGCATCCAGAATATTCTATTTTGAAGAAAAAGGAGTAAAAATTGCATTCCTTAATTTCTGTGAAAATGAATATTCTATTGCTGAAAAAGATAAGCCAGGTGCACTTCCTTTGTGCCCTGTTCAAAATTACTATAAGATTGATGAGGCAAGAAAAAATGCTGACTTCGTTGTTGTCATTATCCATGGTGGTCATGAAGGATACTCTTTGCCAAGTCCAAGAATGGTTGAAACTTACCGTTTCTTTATCGATATTGGTGCAAATATTGTTGTTAATCATCATAGTCATTGTTTTAGCGGCTTCGAAACATATCAAAACGGTACAATATTTTACGGTCTGGGAAATTTCATATTTGACAGAGAAGATGAAAAATATTCAGACTGGAACTTCGGATTTGTTGTAAAGTTAGCTCTTGAGAAAAGAAAGACATCGTTTCAAATAATCCCATACAAACAATGTGGAGTAGAGCCTGGACTGCTGCTGCTTAATGAATATGAGAAACAATCATTCAACAATGCTCTTGAGAAACTTAATAATATTATTGCAAACCCAGTTTTATTGGATAAGGAATGGCATTCATTCGTGAGAAAGAATAGTAATGCCTACATATTAAATTATGAATGTGGCTCATCTCGATTATTTAAAGCTTTGCGTTATCGTAGATTACTACCATGTATGATATCAGAAAATAAAAAAATGAAAATGCTTAATTTAATACGATGTGAATCACACCGGGATTTAATTATCGAGAGTTTAAAAATATATAAACCGATATCATAAAATATAATACATCCCTGAATTATATAATATCGATAAAATTGGGTTTAGCGGATGGAATATCGCAAATATTAAAAAGTATTTATTAATATGAATATTATTAAAAACATAAAAATAATTAAAAGAGCAATATCTTTTGAGAAGCTAATAGCATCAATATTATGTATTATATATACATTTGTAAGCTTCGGATTATCAGGAGTGCCGCGTATTTCGCGCATATCATTTATTTCTTCGATATTATTAGTACTGCTTCTAATACCACGTCTTCGAGTTATTCGAGTACAACCATGGCTTATATTGATTTCAATATTTTATCTTTACTTAATTATTCCAGGTATATTTGCTACCGTACCGGCATGGGATACAATATATGGAGCTACTACAATTCTTATTGGTACTGCTTGTATTGGAATTATATTAACAAATAGACTTATAAGTCCCAAAATAATAGCCTATACAATGATGATATCTGTATTTGTGAATATAATCGGGATTCTTATGGGAATCGACATGACGCCTGATGAATACAGAGGTCTCAGACTAGATAGAATGAGTGGATTTATCGGTAATTCCAATACTCTGAGCATCAACTTTTCATTAGCTGCTTTGGCTATTTGGTTATTTATCCCTAACAATTGGATAATTAAATTTGTTTCAATTACAACTGCATGCTATGGAGTTTATATTTCTGGTTCACGAAAAGGAGTAATACTTATAGGATCACTGCTATTATTAATTTCAAAAAAATATTCAGAATGTTTTTCAAAAATTGGGCGTACTGTTTTTATGATTACAACAGGAAGTGTCATAATAATTATTTATAAATATTATGAAAATATAAATCAATTGCTTATAGAAAATGTTCTTGCTTTCAGACGTATTTCAATGATGTTTGAATCGAAGGCAGATTTATCGATTTTGCAAAGAGAATGGCTATTTAATAAAGGAATAGAAATATGGCAATCATCCCCCTTATTTGGAGAAGGATTGGGGCAATTTGCATACATTAGTGGGTTTGGAGCATTCAGTCATAATAATTATATTGAGTTATTAGTGGCAGGGGGATTAGTAGCATTTATATTATATTATTCGATTTATATGTACTTATTATATTACGGTTTTAAAAACGGAAGAAATTGGTTTTTCTATGGTTTATTAATTGTGGGAACAATGCTTATTATCGATATTGTAGCTGTTAGTTTTTATGATAGAGCTACTATGCTATTTATAGCTCTCATCATAGCTACGATATCTGACAGGCAACAATATATGTTTTTAAGAAGTAAATAGATTAATAATACGATTAAATAGCGTGCAAAAATGAAAAATGATAATCAATACAAAAACATTTTATTTATTGGAAGTGCACGCTGCTATCACACGATGGACTGGTACCGCAGCGCAAAAATAATATGTCAAAAAAGAAATGTAATAATTGTAACTGATTCAATTGAAAGCGAAAAATATTTAAAAATCGCAAATGATGGGGATGAAATAATTTCGTTGCTTAACATAGATCGATTTTTATTTAATGCTCAGTCAAATATCGGAAATATTTGGCGAAATATTCTTAAAGCTATATTACTGCCGCTCCAATTATTACTTTTAAGGCGAATTGTAAGACGCTATAAACCAATAATAATTCATGCTCATGCAATGTATTATATGTGGCTATGCTGGGCTGCGAGAATACAATTCATTGGGACGCCGCAGGGAAGTGAGATATTAGTAAGGCCAAAAAAATCAAAAATATATCGTTATTTTGCACAAAGAACTTTAAAATCAGCTAAAAGAATAACTGTCGATTCAATTGCAATGAAAAATGAAATAAATAGAATGGCTGATGTTGAAGCTTATATTATTCAAAATGGAATTGATATGGACAATATTCAAAAAGTAGATAAATGTTCACTAAGATCGAGAGAAGTTACTTCAATCCGAGCCATAACGCCGCTTTATAGAATACATGAAATTATAAAGGCTAGGGAAGAATCAACGAACAAGCCAGATATTACTTTTATTTATCCATTTTGTGAAGATAACTATAAAAGAGAAACATTTAAATATATTAATGAAAAAGACTCAGATCTTGGGCGAATAAATCGAAACGATCTATACAAAGTCCTTAACCAAACAGTATTGGCATTATCTATCCCAATCAGCGATTCATCGCCTCGCAGCGTCTATGAAGCAATAATATGTGGATGTTGCGTAGCAGTAACATCGGCGCCTTGGACCGAATGTTTACCAGAATGCATGAAAAATAGAATAATAGTTATTAATATTAATGAGTGTAATTGGCTGGATAAAGCGATTGATCAAGCATACAAAATTATAAAACAGCCTTTTATTATATCAAAAAATGCTAAAACAATGTTTGACCAGCGTGAATCAATGAAAATTATGGCTGAACAAATATATCAAATATAAATGAATTATAAATAAGGAAAAACGTAAAGAATTATTATAAACAAAAGAAACAAAATATTGGTTATTTTAAAATAATATGGAATATACAAAAATAGCAATTTGCGCCAATTGCGTCATGGACATTTCCGACTCCATGATAGCTTTCGATGAAAAAGGCGTCTGCGACCACTGCAATACGTTTTACAAAACGATTTTGCCCAATTGGCATACGGACGAAAGAGGACGACGAGAACTCGATCAGATCGCGGACAAGATTAAAAAAGAAGGCGAAGGAAAAGACTTCGACTGCATCATCGGAATGAGCGGCGGAGTCGACAGCTCCTACCTTACCTACATCGCAAAGGAGGAACTGGGGCTTCGGCCGCTAGTTTTCCACGTCGACGCCGGCTGGAACTCGCAGGAAGCTGTCAACAACATACAGATGCTGGTTGAAAAGCTTGGACTGGATCTTTACACCGAAGTCATTAACTGGGAAGAAATGCGGGATCTGCAGCTGGCCTTTTTCAAATCGGGCGTTCCGCACATCGACACCCCGCAAGATCACGCTTTCTTCGCAATGATGTACAAATTCGCCGTTCAATACAACGTACGATACATTTTGACAGGCGCTAATTACTCCACGGAATGCATCCGAAACCCGATAGAATGGATGTATTACCAGTCGGACTCCATACAGTTACGTGACATCCATCAGAAGTTCGGCGAGAACCCGCTGACAACTTTTCCCACAACTTCAATACTTCGTCATAAAATATATTTGCCATACATCAAGGGCATAAAAGTCGTCAAGCCGCTCAACTACCTTCCCTACGTGAAAAAAGACGCCATACGGCTGCTTTCAGAAAAGTTCGGGTGGCAAACCTACCCGCAGAAGCACTTTGAGTCGCGATTCACGAAATTCTACGAAGGATACTGGCTTCCGAAAAGATTCGGATACGACACAAGAAAGGTCCAGTTTTCAAGCCTTATAGTCACCGGGCAGATGACCAGGGTGGAAGCGCTGGAAAAGCTGAAAACGCCGCCTTTCGATGAAAACACCGTCAAGCAGGAATTTGAATATGTGGCGACCAAATTGGGCATAACGAGAGAAGAACTTCTAGGATACTTGAACGCTCCTAAAAAGACTTACAAAGACTACAAATCGCAGGAAAGCGTCTACGCCGTTGGAGCAAAGGCGATGAGATTGTTAGGGCTCGAACTGGGAGGCAAACGGTGATATCGATCGTCAATTACGGGCTTGGAAATATTCAGGCATTCGCCAATATCTATAAAAGACTCGACATCCCGGCGACGATCGCATCCAGGCCTGAAGATCTTATGGGAGCGGACAAGATCATCCTGCCCGGCGTAGGCGCCTTCGACTGGGCGATGGCTCGGCTGAATGGGTCCGGAATGCGGGAGACTCTCGAAGAATTGGTCGTCAATGCAAAACGTCCTGTCCTCGGCATTTGCGTCGGAATGCAAATATTGGCCAACCGCAGCGATGAGGGAACATCCGAAGGGCTTGGTTGGATAAAGGGTGAAGTTAAAAGATTCAGCGAGACGGCATTTGCGCAGAAAACGCATCTGCCGCACATGGGATGGAATGACGTCAAACCCCAGGGAAACAGTCCGCTTTTCAGGAATCTGGAATCCGGATCGCGTTTCTACTTTCTGCACTCCTACTATTTTGTTCCCAAAAACGAGGATGACGTCCTTGCCGTTACAGATTACGGCGGCCCTTACGCCTCCGGAGTTTATTCCGGAAATGTCTTCGGTGTGCAGTTTCACCCGGAAAAAAGCCACCAGTGGGGAATTCAACTGCTGAAAAACTTCGCGGAGCTGTAAATCGATGCTGCGCCCTCGCATTATTCCATGCCTTCTGGTCCATAACGGCGGACTCGTCAAGACCGTTCAATTCGACAAGCCTAAATATGTCGGCGACCCTATCAATGCCGTCCGGATATTCAACGAGAAGGAAGTGGATGAACTGATCGTCGCCGACATCGACGCCAGCGTTTTCAAGCGGGAACCGGACTACACGATGATCAAGAACCTGGCCGCGGAATGCCGGATGCCGTTGTGTTATGGCGGAGGCGTCAAGCGGGTCGAGCAGGTGGAAAAAATCATCAGCCTGGGCGTTGAGAAGGTTGCGATAAGCTCCGCCGCAATAGAAAACCCGGGCCTCATCACGCAATCCGCCGAGGTGGTCGGCAACCAGAGCATCGTCGTCGTCATGGACGTGAAAAAAAGCAAATGGGGCCGGAAATACGAAATATGGACTCATAATGGCAAAAAAAAGACCGGGATCGACCCGATAGAGTTTGCTCGAAAGGCCCAGGAGCTTGGCGCGGGAGAAATTGTAGTCAATTCCATCGATCAAGACGGTGTGATGAAAGGCTACGATTTGGAATTGGCTCGCCTTATTCGGGAAGCCGTCACCTTGCCCATCACGGTCCTTGGGGGCGCCGGATCTCTGAAACATTTAGGCGAGCTGATCGACGCATTCGGCATTATCGGCGCCGCAGCCGGAAGCCTTTTCGTGTTCAAGGGAGTCTACAGGGCTGTATTGATAAGCTATCCCAATCGGTCGGAAAAAGATGCGATGGCAGGCAGGATTCGGCCAGCCTCGGATTCTCAAGCCGATATTATTATGCAAAACACAATCGGCGTGACCCCCCAGGACGGATTGGCTGGCAGGCCATGACGGCAGGTGAATCAGCCGCGCTCTTCTGGCAATTGTTCAATTAGGCCTGCAAGACGCCTCGATGTCTCTATAAAAAGCTCATTAGAAAGAACTCCCATTCTATGAAACAAATCCTCCAAAATCTTAAATCCGGAATAATGGAACTCGCCGATGTTCCCGCTCCTCAGGCTAGACGAGGCCAGGTGCTGATCCAAACCCGGGCTTCGCTTATCTCCGCCGGGACTGAAAAAATGCTGGTCGAGTTCAGCAAAGCCAACCTGCTGCAGAAGGCCAGACAGCAGCCGGATAAGGTCAAGCAGGTTTTGGACAAGATCAAAACCGATGGGCTGGTCCCGACGCTGGAAGCCGTATTCCGAAAGCTGGACGAGCCGCTGCCGCTCGGCTACTGCAACGCCGGCGTCGTTTTGGAGATTGGTCCCGGAGTGTCGGACCTGCAGCCGGGCGATCGGGTCATCAGCAACGGGAACCACGCCGAGATCGTTTGCGTCCCGCGCAACCTTGTGGCGAAGATCCCCGAGAATGTCGGCGACGAGCATGCGGCCTTCACGGTTCTCGCCGCAATCGCCCTCCAGGGCGTTCGGCTCGTTCAACCGACTCTTGGGGAAAAAGTGCTGGTTTTCGGCATGGGCCTGATCGGGCTGCTCACCGCCCAAATCCTGCGCGCCAGCGGCTGCGAAGTGCTGGCCGTCGACCTGAACCCGCAGCGCCTTGCGCTGGCGGAGAAATTCGGCGCCAAAGCGGTGGACATGTCCAAAGGCGGCGATCCCATATCCGCCGCTAAAAACTTCACGGCCGAACAAGGCGTCGACGCCGCGATCATCACCGCTTCAGCAAAAACCGACGAAATTGTGCACCAGGCGGCGGAAGCCTGCCGGAAGCGGGGGCGAATCGTCCTGGTCGGCGTGGTGGGACTGAACCTGCGCCGCAGCGATTTCTACCAGAAAGAATTGACCTTCCAGGTGTCGTGCAGCTATGGGCCGGGGCGCTATGACGAATCCTACGAGCAGGGCGGCTGCGACTATCCCGCCGGATTTGTGCGCTGGACGGAAGGGCGTAACTTCGAAGCGATCCTGGGGGCGATGTCCAACGGCTCGCTCGATCCCGCGCCGCTCGTCACTCATCGATTCAAGCTCGACGACGCTTTGAAAGCTTATGAAAAAATAGAGAACGATCCTTCGGCCCTGGGCGTCATCCTTGAATACGACGATGAAGTCGATCGCTCCTCCGCCGTAACGGTTTCGCAGCCGCAGGCCAAAGCTTCCGGAAAGGCCGCCGTCGGCGTGATCGGCGCAGGCAATTTTTCCAAGGCGACTCTTCTTCCCGCCCTGGCCAAAACAAGCGCGCGGATCGCCTATATTGCCGATTTGAATGGCGCGGCCGCCAAACATGCCGCCGGCAAATTCGGCTCTCGCAAAGCCGTCGCCGACTACCGCCAAATCCTGGAAGACAGAGAAGTCGACGCCGTGTTCGTCGTTACAAGCCACAACACCCATGCACGGCTGGTCTGCGAGGCGCTGGAAGCCGGGAAGCACGTGTTTGTCGAGAAGCCCCTGTGTTTGCATGAGAGCGAACTCGAAGAAATCGAATCCATGGCGGGCAGCCATCCGTCGGCGTCGCTCATGGTCGGCTTCAACCGGAGGTTCAGCCCGCACACGGCGAAGATAAAGAATTTGCTCGCCGGCAGGAGCGCCCCGCTATGCATGAATATGACGGTGAACGCCGGCGAGATCCCGGCGGAGCACTGGGTGCAGGACCCGGAGCGCGGCGGCGGAAGAATTGTCGGCGAAGGGTGCCACTTTATCGATTTGCTGAGCTTCATAGCCGGCAGCCCCGTGAAATCGGTCTCCGCGATGATGGTCGGTGAAGGGCCCGCCGTTCGGGAAGACAAAATGTCCATTGCACTCGAGTTCGCCGACGGTTCGATCGGGACCGTGAATTATTTCGCCAACGGCGCCAAGAGCTATCCCAAGGAAATGCTGGAAATTTTCAGCGACGGCAGGGTGCTTCGGCTCGAAAACTTCCGGGCGACCTACGGGTTCGGTTTTAAAGGATTTAAACGATTCAAGACCTCCCGACAGGACAAAGGCCACGGCGCCGAACTCAAACAATTTATTTCCCGGGTTGAACAGGGCGGGGAGCCGCTGATCCCTTTTGCACAGCTTAAAAACATAACCCTGGCTTCATTCGCCGCGGTGCGTTCAGCCCGCGAAAAAAGGGTCGTTTCTCTTTGAAATCGGATCGCCTTGGGCGGGACGATGAAAAAATGAGGATGAGATAACAACCCTTTCAGGGTAGTACGACAAATGGCGACTTTCCCAGGGTTGACCGCAAAAAGCGCGGTCAACCCTGGGCTGTGAGATAATGCCCTTTCAGGGCATTCAGGGACGTAACCCAAGACCATGCGGCGCCGGCCGATAACAGAGATGAAGGGCATTCAGCTGCGTAACCCAAGACCATGCGGCGCCGGCCGATAACAGAGAAGAAGGGCATTCAGCTGCGTAACGCAAGACCATGCGGCGCCGGCCGATAACAGCCGGGATCGAATTCCAATGCCGCGAAGCGGCTGAATCACAGAGCCCGGGGTTGGCGCG
>CAZXSV010000046.1:8952-13063 GCA_964642735.1 uncultured Acidobacteriota bacterium | reverse complement strand
GCAAAAAGCGCGGTCAACCCTGGGCTGTGAGATAATGCCCTTTCAGGGCATTCAGCTACGCAACCCAAGACCATGTGGCGCCGGCCGATAACAGAGATGAAGGGCATTCAGGGACGTAACCCAAGACTATGCGGCATCGGCCGATCACAGCCAGGATCGAATTCCAATGCCGCGAAGCGGCTGAATCACAGAGCCCGGGGTTGGCGCGTTTTTTGCGCCAACCCCGGGAGAGATGCACATGCGATGGCAACCCTGAAAGGGTTGCATGGAACAACCCTTTCAGGGTAGTACGACAAATGGCGACTTTCCCAGGGTTGACCGCAAAAAGCGCGGTCAACCCTGGGCTGTGAGATAATGCCCTTTCAGGGCATTCAGGGACGTAACCCAAGACCATGCGGCGCCGGCCGATAACAGAGATGAAGGGCATTCAGCTGCGTAACCCAAGACCATGCGGCGCCGGCCGATCACAAATTCGCTTTCCCGGCCGCGCTTCCGCGTGCCCATGCGATTTTTAAAGAATCCATCGTGACGCTTCCTTTGCTTCAATACTACTACACTGCCAAATACCTGAAAGGCCGTCAAATCGTCGGGCAGGTGCGCAACCGCATCCGGACCAAACTGGAGGGACCTGTCTTTCTGCATCGGAAAGCCCCGGACATCCCCGAATGCTGCTGGTCCGGAAACGTCCAACCTCCTCCGGCCGGCGGCTCAGGCGCCCGGCAGCCCAGCATCATGGAAGGCAAATTCGCTTTCCTCAACCGAACCGAGAGCCTGGAGTGGCCGCCTCAATGGAATCGCGCCGACTTGCCCAAACTCTGGATGTACAACCTTCACTATTTCGACTGGATCTGGAACCTTGAATATGAACAGGGGCGGTTTGCCGCAGGCGATTGGATTGTCCAGCACACTCCCGGGCGGGGCCGGACCGGTTGGGAACCCTACCCTACATCGCTGCGATTGATGAACTGGACCGGATACTTCTTTGGCAAAAACAGGTCCGCCATCGATACTGACCGCGAATTCGCCGCAAGACTCTGGCAAAGCCTTTATCTGCAGGCTTGCCGGCTTCAGCGGCGGCTGGAAAAACACCTCCTAGCCAACCACCTTTTCGAAAATGCGGCCGCCCTGGCTTTCGTCGGAAGCTGCTTTGGCGGCGCTGCCGCCCGCAACTGGTATGAGACCGGTGTGGCCATTCTGCGCCGCGAGATCCCGGAACAGATTCTGTCCGACGGCGTTCACTTCGAGCGCTCCCCTATGTATCACGGCCGCATCCTTTACGTGCTGCAGCTCCTGGCCGCTGCCGGCGATCCGCAGATCGGCGAACTCGTGAATGCGCCTGTCATGAAAATGGCCCAGGCTCTGCAGCGCCTGACGCATCCGGATGGACGCATCGCACTCCTGAACGACAGCGCATTTGAGATTTATCATGAGCCGGCCGAGATTTGCGGGCCGGCCGGCGACACTTTCGGCGCGTTTGCCCTGTCTGAAGCCGGGTATTACGGATGGCGCGGGCCGGAAGGGAATTTTCTCATCTGCGACGCCGGCCCTATCGGCCCCGACTACCAGCCGGGCCACGCGCACTCCGATATCTTCTCCTTCGAATTGTCCCTGCTCGGCCGGCGCGTCATCGTCGACAGCGGCGTCTGCAGCTACGAACCTGGCGAGGATCGCGACTACTGCCGCTCGACGCGCGCCCACAACACCGTCGAAATCGCCGGACAGGACCAGTGCGAACTGTGGGGCAGCTTCCGCGTTGCGCGACGGGCACAAATCAATCTGCTCGAATGGACGCCATCCGGCCGTGGTTTCGCACTGCACGCCGTCCACGACGGGTATAAACGGCTGCGGCCGCAATTGCGCCACAGCCGCCGCTTCGAATGGAACGCGCAGGGGCGGCTCCGCATCGTCGATTCCGTGGAAGGCGCCGAGGGCGAATCGCTCGTGTCGCGCCTGCATTTGCACCCCAGATGCCGGATTGAACGAATCGAAGGCGCCGAAGCGACGGTTTCGCTCGACTCCATCGCGGTGCGGATCGCATTCACAGGCGCGGGAGAACTCGAAGCCGAAACGAGCTTTTATTGCCCGGAATTCGGCCGGAAAATGCAGAACCACCAGCTCACGTTCCGCCCACAAAAAGGCGCAACGCTCTGGAGCTGCGAAATTCAACTCTTGTGAGCGATTTCCACGGATAACACGGAAATGAATCTCAGCCTCGCTCCCTTCGCTTTTATGTCCCTGTTTACAATCTGTTAAGCGCCGTTTTCGGCCCGAACACGTATGACTCCAAAAAAAATTCTGTTTCTGTCGCATTACTTTCCTCCCGAGGGAAACGCTCCGGCGAACCGGGTCTATGAAATGGCCCGGCAATGGGTCGCCGACGGCCATCAAGTCACTGTCGTCACCGGCGCTCCCAACGTGCCGGACGGAGTCGTGTATCCCGGGTACAAGAATCAGATCTGCCGGCGCGAGAAGATCGACGGCATTCATGTGGTTCGCGTCCTGACCTACATCGCGCCAAACAAAGGCACGCTCCGCCGCATCCTGAATTACGTCAGCTTCATGTGCACCGCATGCATCGCCGGGCTGTTCGTCAAAAAGCCCGACGTGATTATCGCCACCAGCCCGCAGTTCTTCTGCGGATGGGCGGGGGCATTGACGGCCAAATTGCGACGCAAGCCGTTTATCCTGGAAATCCGCGACATCTGGCCCGAGTCCATCGTCGCTGTCGGGGCCATGACCAACAAGAAGCTCATCCGTTTCCTGGAATGGCTGGAACGACGGATGTACCGGATGGCCGACCACATCGTCACGGTGGGCGAAGGATATCGCGACCAGCTGCTGGCCAAGGGAGTCGACTCGCGCATCATCACCGTGATCCCCAACGGAATCGACGCGAATCAATACATTCCCGGACCTTCGGTTCACCGCTTGCGCGACCGATACGGATTGAACGGCGAATTCGTCTGCGCTTATATGGGGACCATCGGGATGGCGGCGAAACTGGAAGTGGTCCTGGAGGCGGCCCGCCGGCTGAGAAGCAACCCCTCGATCAAATTCATGCTGATCGGCGACGGAGCGGAACGCGAAAGACTGCAGCGGGAAGCGGCTGCCGCAGGCCTCGACAACGTTATATTCACCGGAAGGCAGGACAAAAGGCTCATGCCGGAATTTTTGGCTTCCGTGGACGCCTGTTTGGTCCACCTGAAAAAAACCGATCTGTTCAAGTCGGTCCTTCCTTCGAAAATATTCGAGGCCGCCGCCATGCAGAAGCCGATCATCATGGGCGTCGAAGGATGCGCCGCCGATCTCATCCGGCGCTCGGGCGCCGGGATATGCATCGAGCCGGAAAACCACAGCGAGCTGTGCGAAGCCGTGCAGGCCCTCGCGTCCAGACCCGAGGAAGCACGCCGGTACGGGGAACGGGGAAGATCCTACGTTCTCGAAAATTTCGACAGGACGGCGCTTTCGCGCCAGTATGAACTCCTGGTGGATCGAATGGCGGCGCGCCGGCACGTCGCCGCGTAGTTTGGGGCGCCGGCCCTGAAAGGGCTGCGATGATACAACCCTTTCAGGGTAGACGTCGCATGTGCCTTTTTCCCGGGGTTGGCGCAAAAAGACGCGCCAACCCCGGGCTTTGTGATACTGCCCTTTCAGGGCAGAAAGCCCGGCCCTGAAAGGGCTGGGTTGATTCAAACCCGCCGCTAATTCCCGGGCAAGGCTACAAGAATCGAGCAGCCCTGAAAGGGCTGGATCTCACAGCCCAGGGTTGACCGCGTTTTATACGGTCAACCCTGGGAGAAGACGCGATTGTCAAGCTGCCCTGAAAGGGCTGCGATGATACAACCCTTTCAGGGTAGACGTCGCATGCGCATTTTCCCCGGGGTTGGCGCAAAAAGACGCGCCAACCCCGGGCTTTGTGATGCTGCCCTTTCAGGGCAGAAAGGCCAAACCCAAAAGAACGGGACTGCCCTTTCAGGGCAAAAAGCCCGGCCCTGAAAGGGCTGGGTTGATTCAAACCTGCCGCTAATTCCCGGGCAAGGCTGCAAGAATCGAGCAGCCCTGAAAGGGCTGGGTTGATTCAAACCTGCCGCTAATTCCCGGGCAAGGCTGC
>CAZXSV010000046.1:4808-8852 GCA_964642735.1 uncultured Acidobacteriota bacterium | reverse complement strand
TATACGGTCAACCCTGGGAGAAGACGCGATTGTCAAGCTGCCCTGAAAGGGCTGCGATGATACAACCCTTTCAGGGTAGACGTCGCATGCGCATTTTCCCCGGGGTTGGCGCAAAAAGACGCGCCAACCCCGGGCTTTGTGATGCTGCCCTTTCAGGGCAGAAAGGCCAAACCCAAAAGAGCGGGACTGCCCTTTCAGGGCAGAAAGCCCAAACCCAGAAGAACGGGACTGCCCTTTCAGGGCAGAAAGGCCAGCCCTGAAAGGGCTGGGTTGATTCAACCCTGCCGCTAATTCCCGGGCAAGGCTACAAGAATCGAGCAGCCCTGAAAGGGCTGGATCTCACAGCCCAGGGTTGACCGCGTTTTATGCGGTCAACCCTGGGAGAAGGCGCGATTGTCAAGCTGCCCTGAAAGGGCTGCACAACGCTTCGCGACATTCAAAGCCGGCGCTCTATAGGCGAAATTGGAGCATGTTATAATGAAGCTCGTCTCGCATGAATCCTTCATCTGAAAAGGAAATGTTTATGCAAGTTCTTCACGTTGTCGGGGCCCGGCCGAATTTCATGAAAGTCGCTCCGGTCTACGCCGCCATCGCAGCGCACAAAGAAGTCAACCAGCTCATCGTTCACACCGGCCAGCACTACGACGCTTCCATGTCGGATATTTTCTTCGCGCAGCTTGAAATACCGCGGCCCGACTACAACCTCGGCGTGGGATCGGCTACCCACGCGCAGCAGACCGCCCAGATCATGACGCACCTGGAATCGGTCCTGCTCGAAAGAAAGCCCGACCTTGTGCTTGTCTATGGAGACGTCAACTCGACCGTCGCGGCCGCGCTGGTCTGCTCCAAACTGCTCATTCCCCTGGCCCACGTGGAAGCCGGGCTGCGCTCCTTTGACCGCACCATGCCGGAAGAGATCAACCGCGTCCTCACCGACCGCGTGGCCGATTATCTGTTCACCCCGTCCGTCGATGGCAATGAAAATTTGATCAAGGAAGGGACTCCGGAGCGAAAGATCCACATGGTCGGCAACGTCATGATAGACACCCTCATCCGTTTGCTGCCGAAGGCGGATGGAACCGGACTGCTTGGAAAACTGAACTGGACCGACCGGCCTTACGCTCTCGTCACTCTGCACCGGCCTTCCAACGTCGATGACGCGAAAGAGCTTTGGACCACGCTTAAAACACTGAACGAAATCGCTTCGGAGATCGGGATCATTTTCCCGGTGCATCCCCGGACGCGGCAGATGATGCGCGAACTCTCGATGGGCGATTTGTCGGCCAACCTGCATTTTGTCGATCCGGTCGGATACCTGGAATTCTTAGGGCTGCAGCGAAAAGCCGCCTTCGTCATCACCGATTCCGGAGGGATCCAGGAAGAGACGACCTACCTCGGCGTCCCTTGCCTCACGGTGCGCGAGAACACCGAACGGCCGGTCACGGTCAGCATCGGCAGCAACATACTGGTCGGCAAAGATATGGAGCTTTTGAAAAAGGAAGCTGAGAAAATTCTCGGCCGCAAGGCCAAGAAAGGATCGATCCCGCCGCTGTGGGACGGCCGGGCCGGCGAGCGCATCGCCGCAGTAATATGTGATCCACGGAATACACGGAAGTAAAACAGAAAACACGGAGAACACGGAAAAATTTATTTGAGTTTGGCGCAGGAAGAGGCGCCGGCGCAAATGGTGAATGAATAGAGCCCTGGAATGGCGAAGAGTTTGTCTGACGCCCTTTCAGGGCTTTTTTTTCGTCTACCGCAAACCATACGGCGGCGGCGGGGCGTCAGCTGTCGATGAATTTTCCGGGAGGGCCGGTGAGCGCGTCGTTCCAATCCGGCGGCTTTTCCGAACCGATGTATTCGATCCCGTTTGCGGTCAGCACAAGCCCCTTCGCGTCGCGCCCCCGCACCTGCTGGCGTTCGACGGCGAATTTCTGCTGCCGTATCTTTATACGCGAATCCGCCGCATAGCGCACAAACAGGGCCGTCGGGCTATGGTCCGTGAAAAACCGGACGTTGGCGCCCCTGGGCGCGAACCGCGAATCCCGGTTCGTAATCAATCCGCCCATCTTGAACTTCTTGTAATAGACGAAGAAATCCAGCTCGTATACCGCCGTCATGACCCGCTCGCGGTCCAGCAGCGCGCAATAGATCAGCGACGTGTCGACAAAAAGCTTCTCCGGCGGCGCCACCACCTTGCAACGGCCGTCTTTCCACGCCAGCAGGAGACGGTCGAGAGGGGAGCACGCGATCAGCGGGTCGCCGGCCACCTTGTATCCGATATACCCTTTGTCGCGGTCGTAGTGGATGGCCAGTTCGTTGGCGGTCAGCTCGCGCTCCGAAATTTCGCCGAATGCCGAAAGCCGGGTGCGCCTGGGGTAGTCCGCCCCGTGCTTTCGCAGCAATCCGCGCAGGTAGCGGACCGCGTAAGGCACGATGCCGGAAAGGTCCAGTTCCACTTCGCCAAGCTCGCCGCGGATGCGCTCGATTTCGCTGCGGTTTTTCTCCAGGTCGAACAGGGAGATGCGGCGGATCGGGATCTGAAGCAGCGCCTCGACGTCTTCGTGCGTCACATCGCGCTCGAGCTCTTTCCGGAAAGGCGCCAGCCCTTCGCGAACGGCTTCATGCACGGCGTCGGAGGATTCGCAGTTTTCAATGGTCTTATAAATGCGGTGCTCGACGAACAGCCGCGCCAGAGTCTTGTGGTGCGTCTCTTCCATAAGCTTGCGCCGCCGCCGCTGCAGTTCGCGCCGGAGGATCGCCACCAGGCGGGAGGTGTTGTGGCGGAGGATCCCGGGGACGTCCATTTCAACCGGCTTGCCGTCGCGAATCACGACGATGCGGCTGGAGATCTGCACCTGGCATTGGGTGAATGCGTACAGGGCTTCGGTCGCCCGGTTCAAATCCTGTTCCGGCGAAAACTGGATCTCAATCTCGGCATGCTCGGCGGTGAAGTCGTTGATGCTCTTGATTTTGATTTTTCCCCGGCGCGCCGCCTCTTCGATCGACGCCGTCAGCGAATCGGTGGTCGCGCCGGCCGGAAGCTCCCGCACGACCAGGGCGTGCTCGCTTTTCTTCTCGATGAGCGCGCGCACGAGCACGTGGCCGCGTCCGCTGTCATAGGAGCGCGCGTCCATCAATCCGCCCTGCGGGAAGTCGGGCAGAACGCTGAACGGCTTCTTGTTCAATATGTCCATCTGCGCTTCGAGCAGTTCGGCGAAATTGTGCGGCAGGACGCGGGTCGAGATCCCGACCGCGATGCCTTCCGCTCCCAGCATCAGCAGAAGAGGGATTTTCGCCGGCAGCAAAACGGGCTCTTCGCGACGGCCGTCATAGGTAGGGACGAAATCCGTCAGGTCGTCGTTAAAAAGCTCGGTCCGGGCAAGCTCGGTCAGCCGGCATTCGATGTAGCGCGACGCCGCAGCCGGATCGCCGGTCAGCAGATTGCCGAAGTTCCCCTGGCGTTCGATCAGAAACTGGCGGTTCGCCAGCCCCACCAGGGCGTCCTCGATGGAGGCGTCGCCGTGCGGGTGGAATTGCATGCAGTAGCCGACGATATTGGCGACCTTGATGAATTTCCCATTGTCGTTCTGGTGCAGCGAAAAAAGAATGCGGCGCTGCACCGGCTTCAATCCGTCGTCCAGGTCGGGAATCGCGCGGTCGCGAATGACGTACGCGGCGTATTGCAGGAAATTGCTGTCCATCATCCGCTTGAGCGGTCCATCGCCCGTGCCGCCGAGTCCGCTGATGGGTGCGGCTCCGCTTGCAGGCGCGCGCGGTTCTGCGTCGATGGAGTCGATTTCGCCGAAAAGCGGCAGTTCTTTTTGTCCGTCTGCCATAATTTTAAAATTCAATGCCAAAAGAAAATAATGATACAACCCTTTCAGGGTAGACGGCGTATGTGCATTTCTCCCGGGGTTGGCGCAAAAAACGCGCCAACCCCGGGCTCTGCGATGCTGCCCTTTCAGGGCAGAAAGCGAAAACCCTGCCGCCAACCCCGGGCTCTGTGATGCTGCCCTTTCAGGGCAGAAAGCGAAAACCCTG
>CAZXSV010000046.1:0-4708 GCA_964642735.1 uncultured Acidobacteriota bacterium | reverse complement strand
CGCCAACCCCGGGCTCTGCGATGCTGCCCTTTCAGGGCAGAAAGCGAAAACCCTGTCGCCAACCCCGGGCAAGGCTGCAAGAATCGAGCAGCCCTGAAAGGGCTGTATCTCACAGCCCAGGGTTGACCGCGTTTTTTGCGGTCAACCCTGGGAAAGATCGCGCATAGCGCACTACCCTGAAAGGGTTGTGTTGCCCGCGGATGCCGTCCATCATTGTTCCGCCTCGACCACCAGGTGGTTCATGATGTACTGTCGGCGCTCCGGGGTGTTGCGTCCCATATAAAACCCGAGGATCGCCGGAACGGTGTGGCGGTTCGCCAGCCGGACCGGCGACAGCCGCATATCGGGGCCGATGAAGCGCTTGAATTCCGAAGGGGAAATTTCGCCAAGCCCCTTGAATCGCGTCACTTCCGGGCTGCGCAATTCCTTCGACGCCGAATCCCGCTCGCTTTCCGAATAGCAGTAGATCGTTTTTTTCGGGTTGCGCACCCGGAAAAGCGGCGTTTCGAGTATATGAACGTGCCCGTCGTGCACGATGGACTCGAAGAAGCGCAGAAAAAATGTCAGCAGCAGGTTTCGTATGTGCAGTCCGTCCACGTCCGCGTCGGTCGCAAGAACGATCTTGTTGTAGCGCAGCCGCTCCAGCGACTCCTCGATGTCCAGGCTGCGCATGAGATTGTAGAGCTCCTCGTTTTTGTACATCACGTCGCGCTGCAGATCGCAGACATTCAGCGGTTTGCCCCGCATCGTGAAGATCGCCTGCGTGTTGACGTCGCGACAGCTGACGATCGAGCCGGCGGCGGATTGGCCTTCCGTTATGAAGATCATGGAATCGGCGCCGTGGCCGGTTTTCTTGTTGAAGTGGACTTTGCAGTCCTTCAATTGAGGCACCCGGATGGAAGTGGCGCGGGCGCGCTCGCGGGCCATTTTTTTGATGGACTGCAGCTCCCGGCGAAGCTTGACCGTCTCTTCGATCTTCTCAAGCGCCTTTTCCGCAGACTTGGGATTGCGGTGGAGCAAATCGACGATGATTTCGCGCACCTGCGAGACCAGTTCGCCGCGCAATTCGGTGTTGCCCAGCTTGTTCTTCGTCTGGGACTCGAAAACCGGCTCCTTGAGCCGCACCGCGACCGCGCCAGCCATTCCTTCGCGGATGTCGTCGCCGTCGAATTTGCCTTTGGAAAACTCGTTGAAGCCTTTGACCAGACCTTCCCGAAACGCGCTCAGGTGCGTGCCCCCGTCGGAAGTGTACTGGCCGTTGACGAACGACAGGAACGTCTCTTCGAAGCGCTGAGTATGGGTGACGGCCAGTTCCAGGGTTTTGGAGTGGAAGTGGAGAGCAGGGTAGAGCGCCTCGTCGCCGACTTCGTCGCGCAGCAGGTCCAGCAATCCGTTGCGCGACAGGAAGATTTGGCCGTTGTATTCGATGCGCAGGCCCCTGTTCAAAAAGGAATAAAGCCTCAGGCGGCGGTCCACATGCTCAGGGCTGAAAGAAGCTTTTCCGAAAATCTCCGGGTCCGGCTCGAAAACGATCTCGGCGCCGTCCGGCTCGTCCGTTTTTCCCTTCAACTCTTCCAGCAGCTTGCCCCGTTCGAAAACCGCTCCGACGAAATTTCCGTCGCGGTGGCTGCGGACCGAAAAGTAGCGGGAGAGGGCGTTGACCGCCTTCGTCCCGATCCCGTTCAATCCGACGCTGAACTGAAAGACCTCGTCGCTGTATTTGGCCCCGGTGTTGATGCGCGAGACGCATTCCACCACCTTGCCCAACGGTATGCCGCGGCCGAAGTCGCGCACCGAGACCCGGGCGTCCTGGAGCGCGATCTTGATCCGGTCGCCGTAGCCCATGATGTACTCGTCGACGGCGTTGTCCACGATTTCCTTCAGCAGGATGTAAATGCCGTCGTCATAGTCGGCGCCGTCGCCGACGCGGCCGATGTACATCCCGGTGCGTTTCCGGATATGCTCCAGCGACGAGAGCGATTTGATTTTGTCCTCGTCGTAGTTGTGGGTTTTGGGCGCATTCATATCGAGGGCGGAGTGTAACATTTCGGCCGCGCATGTTGGAGAGATAATTTCAAGCGGTTGGTTTGACTTTCGAAAGGCGGGGGATTGATTTCAGGCGACAGCCACGGGATTCACGGAAATCCTTGAACCCCGTGTGTCCCGTGGCGTTTATTCGGTCATGCGTTCCTTACTCTCTGCGGTCGCGGCGCAGTTCCCGGCGATCCTGTCTCCGCTCCCTCAAATCTCGTTTCAGCTCCCGGCGATCCTGCCGGAGCTCCCTCCTGTCGGTCCGAATTTCGGTCGGGTTTTCGCCGTTTTTCATGTCCCGCCGCAGCTCCCGCGAATCAGACCGGATCTCCCTGCGGTCCCGTCGGATTTCGCGGTTGTCCTGCCTGATCTCGCGCCTGTCCCGCCGGAGCTCCTGCGGATTTCCGGGGCCGGCCAATGACGTCGAAGCCCCGGCTGCAAGCGCGCCGCTCAACAAAAGTCCGAAAAGAATGCCTTTTTTCCTCATCGTTCCCTCCTTTTCAAAATCATAATTTCAATCCTTTTAAACACGCGGGCCCGCTCGAAAGTTGCGCCGCCAGAGCGAAAATATTTTCGGCGGCGGCGGAACTTTTCCGGCCGGCTTGTGTTTTATATCCATGGGACAAATAGAATTTCCGGTATAAGATCGGGACATCGGGAATGGAAGCGGCCTTGCAATGGACTAGTGCGAAACAACAGGAAATCGCGGACCCTGACGTCCAGCTGATGCTCCGGTTCAAAGACGGAGACCCGGGGGCGTTCGAATCGCTCTTCGCCCGTCATACGCGGGCGCTGGTCAATTTCGCTTACCGTTTCGTTCGCAGCCGCGAAGTGGCGGAGGAGTTGGCGCAGGATGTTTTCCTGAAGGTGTACGAGAGCGCCGGAAGCTATCAGGCGCAGGCTAAGTTTACGACCTGGCTTTACCGGATAGCCACCAACGTCTGTCTGAACGAGATCCGTAAACCGCATTTCCGCGCGGCGCAGAATGCGGTGGACGAATCGCTATGCGTCGCCGCCTCCGAGCCGGACGACTCGTTGGAGCGGCAGTCGGTGGGACGCGTTCTCAAGCAGGCATTGGACGGTATCCCGGAAAACCAGCGAACAGCATTTATTTTGAATAAATATCAGGAATTTTCATACGCCGAGGTCGCGGGAATCATGAAAATCAGTGAAAAGGCGGTTAAATCGCTTATTCACAGGGCAAAGGAGGCTCTGGCGGCGAGGCTTCAACCCCTGCTGCCGGAACTATTGGAAAAATGAACTGCAAAGAGATTCAATCCATGCTGGCGCCATTTATGGCCGGCGAACTGAGCGGCGACCAGGCCCGATCGGTCCGCCAACACCTGGCCTGCTGTCTTCCATGCAGGTCAGGGTTGAAAGCGGCGGATTTAATCGAGGTTTTGCCGGCGCTCGACGATTCCATCGAGCCGTCCGTGGATTTCGCCGCGCGATTCGAGGCCAGGCTGCGGCAATTGCGCCAAGCCGCTGCCGATAAGCGGGAACAAGGATGGCTGCAAAAGATCGCGGCCTGGGGGCGGCCCCGACAGCTTGCCGCGGCTGGAGCGCTCGCGCTGCTTATCGCAATCGGCGTCTATTCCCGCCGGCCTGCAGCCGTCGACCTGGAACTTTTCGCTCCGGAAAATGATTTGAGAATCGCGGAAAAGCTTCCGCTGCTGGAAGACATGGCGGTAATCAACCACCTCGATTTGCTGGAAGACTTTGAAACAATCGAGAATTTGCCGGATCAATAAACAGCATGAACGGAACCCTGTTGAGACGAATTCTGCCGCTTTCCGCAGCTCTGCTGGCGCTTGTGTTCCCTGCGCCGCCGGCTGCCGGAGAGAAGCCGAAAAAAGAAGCGGAAAAAGCCGCGCTGACCGACGAAGAAAAGGAAATGCTGAAAGACCGCGAGATGCTCGAGAATCTCGATCTTCTTCTTGCACTGGATAAATTTGAGTGTTTCGAGCTTTTTATCGAAAAAAACTCCGGCGGAGAAAAGGAAGAGAAGGCGACTCAGCCGGAACCAAAGAAAAGCGAGAAAAAGAAATGAGAAACCATGCTTTTTTAGCGATCACCGCAATTATTCTGGCGCTGGTCTGCGCTCCGCCCTGCCTGCACGCGCAGAAGAATTCGAGCGCTCTCGAAGAAGAATGGAACCGGATGACTCCGGAGCAGAAGGAAGTCCTGATGGAGCGCTACCGGGAATTCAAACGACTGAATTCCGAAGAGCAGCGGGAAATTCGCAAAAGACAGCAGCAGCTGCGAAAAATGAATCGCCGGGAGAGAGAGGCAATATTGGAAAATTACGCCCAATACCAGCGGCTCAACCCTGAGCAGCGGCGCCGCCTCGAGGAAAACTACGAACGCTTCAAATCGCTGCCTCCCGAGCGGCAGGAAGAGCTGCGGGAGATCTATCGCGAACTTTCGCGCATGAGCCCGGCCGAGCGTTCGCGCCTCATGGAAAACCTGCGAAGGTGGAGGAACCTCTCGGCCGAAGAACGCGCGCGCATGCGCAGAAACACCGGCCGGGGCCGGCAGGGCCGGTAGAATCGATTCTCCATCCATGACATCAGAAACGTCCGCGCTGCCGTGCCGCGCCGGGAGCAGCCGCACGACAATCGAGCCGCGCCGGGAGCGCCGGCGTCTCGCCTAATGCCGCAAGTTATTTGCATTAATC
>CAZXSV010000045.1:0-31786 GCA_964642735.1 uncultured Acidobacteriota bacterium | reverse complement strand
CCTGCGGGGCCCTCGGTCGCGCTGGCTGAAAAGCGCCAGATGCGCCTTGTATCCACGCCCGTCTACGCCTCCTCGTTACGAACCTTCATGAATAATGCGGGTTAAGAAGTTTATAATACGAATCTGTTAGTAGCTATTCCGGAATCCGAAAGCAATCCAACGCAATTGTAAGTTTTTGTAAAAAAGAAATGGTTCCGGTAACAAATAGGCTCGATGCCGTATTTTTCCTCGATGAGAAAAACCATACTATTGCTGATCTCCTGGTGTCTGACATGCGGTTCAATGGCCTTCGCCCAAGAACAGGCCGCAGAGGAAGAAGCGGTTCAAGAGCAGGCAGCTCAAGAACAAGCTTCCCAAGAAAAGGCTTTTTCCATCTCCGGCAAGGTCGTTGACTCCAAAGGCGCGCCAATTCCGGGCGCAAGCATTCGTCTTTCCAAAGGCGAAGAAAGTAAACTCGCCGAGGCTCTCACCGATATGGACGGGGCTTTTTCAATTGAAAAGCTGCCGGCCGGAATTTATCGAATCACCGTAGAAACCGCGGGATTTAGCGCTGTTTCCCAAGACGCTGTCGATGCATCGAACGAAGCGAGTGCAAAGCTCGTTCTTGCCATGGGCTCCTTGCCGCGTCCGCCTGCTCCCAAAGTCGAACAGGCGGCCGCAAAACAGCAGGCGCAGCCTGAGAGCGGGATGACGACGATTGCGACGGTTCCTTCGGCATCCTTTCAGGCGGCTGAAGTGACCGATCTTCCCGGGCTGAATCGATTTCAGGATTTAGCTCAGATAAGCGCCGCGGGAACGATCGATGCCGCTTCCATTGCCACCCGCACCGAGAATCTCCTGTTGATCAGCGGCAACACGGCTTCCATTGACGCCGGGAACCTGAACGACCCCGGTTTCATGCGGCAGATAATGGATGTGGCGCAACGAATGGGATTCATGATGGAAGAATCCGGACCTCCAGGCGGCGGCCCGGGCGCTTCTTTTGGCGGCATGGGCGGAGGCGGCGGCCCGGGCGGCGGCGGCATGGGCGGAGGCGGCGGTCCGGGCGGCGGCGGCATGGGTTTTGTCGGAATGGCCGGGAGGGGCGGCCGAGGCATGAGCTTCAGTCAGCCCGTGGTCCAGGGCAACGCATCCGAAACCTACAGCAATTCCGCTCTGAACGCACGGCCGTATTCGATAGACGGAACAACCAAACCGAAGGGCGTCACAATCCAGAATAATTACAGCCTGACGTTGGGCGGTCTGCTTCCTTTCTTCGGATCGGGTTCGACGAGCAGTTCGCAGACGAGCAGCGCTCCGGCGAGCGGCGCTCAGACCGCCAGCCGGCAGAGCGCCGGCGGCAGGCAGGGTCCCATGGGCCGCGGCAGGCAGCCGTCTTGGAGTTTCGGATACAGCGGCAATCGCAACCGAAACGCTTCCGACATTCTGACGACCGTTCCCACCGACCTCGAGCGCGCCGGCGATTTTTCCAGGACGCTGGTCCGGACCTTGACGCAGGATCCGGCGACCGGCCAGATGGCGATGACGGCAAAGCCTGTTCAGCTTTATTCCAATCCGAACGATCCTTCGTCGGCGTTTTCTCAAATTAGTTCCATTGACCCGATCGCCCAGGGATTGCTCCAATATATTCCTCGGGCCAATATGTCCTGCGCCGATGACGCCCCCTGTGTGAACAACTATTTCCGGCAGAGAGCCATGCATTCCTCTTCCGACCAGTTTCAGGGAAGCATTAGCGGCATTCGTCTGACTTCCAAAGACAATATTTCGGTAAATTACAGCATGCGGAGGGGCAAATCCCAAAACACTTCGACTTTTCCGGGTCTCGACTCCAGCTCGACGAATACAGGACAAAACATCGGCATATCCGGCTCCCACAGTTTTCAGCCGCGGCTGCAGATGAGCTGGAGGGTCAGCCTGAACCGGACCCGCAACGAAAGCTCCAATAGTTTCGCCTACTCCAACGATGTAGAAGGAAATCTTGGAATCACCGGAGTGTCGATGGATCCGATCAACTGGGGACCGCCGACCGTCAATCTTGTCAACTACGGCGACCTTTCGCTGTCGAACCCGAATCGAAATATAAGCCAGAACTTTTCAATCTCGGGATCCATGAACAAAATGGCGCGCCGGCACAGCTTCCGGTTCGGCGCTGAATTCACCGCAACGCAGCGCAACTCCTACAGCGATTCCAACGGGCGGGGCACATTCAGTTTTACCGGTTACGCGACCGCTCTCCTGGACGCCAACGGGCGCCAGACGGCGGGCAGCGGCTATGATTTCGCCGATTTCCTGTTGGGCGCCCCCTACTCGACTTCCCGGCGCTACGTCGACCCGGAAAAAAATCCTTATGGCAAAACCACCTATCTGCGAAACCGCTCCCTGAATTTTTACGTCATGGACAACTGGCAGGCCCATTCCAACTTCACCATCAACTACGGACTGCGGTACGAGTACAGCGGGCCTACGTATGAAAAATACAATCGTCTGGTCACGCTGGACGCGAATTCGGATTTCACGCAGATAGCGCAGGTGTTCCCTGACCAGAAGGGGCCGCTGAGCGGCAAAGAGTTTCCCCGTTCGCTTGTGGGCGCCGATCGGAACAACTTCGCCCCTCGCATCGGCATAGCCTGGAGGCCGACAAGGCGGTCGCGTCTCGTCGTCCGCGCCGGCTACGGAATCGGGTACGATGCAAGCGGATATTCCGGAATAACAAACCAGACGGTGAACCAGTCCCCGTTTGCCGTGAACCAGACCATCGCGTCGACCCAAGCCAATCCTTTGTCTTTGCGCGTCGGTTTCCCGACGATTCCAGCCCTGACCATTCTGAATACCTACGCCATTGATCCGAATTACAAAGCGGCCTATGCCCAGCAATGGAACCTCGACCTCCAGATGCAGCTTTCACAACTCTATGTGGTGACGGTTGCCTACAACGGCACCAAGGGGACCGGACTCGACATCATGCGCGCCCCCAATCGTTCCAGCAACGCCAGCACATTCCTTTACCAGACCAACGGGGCGAGTCTTATCTATCACGCGATGAACGTCCAATTTTCGAGGCGCTACTCCCACGGATTCAACGTATCCAGTTCTTACACCTGGTCGAAGAGCATCGACGATTGTTCGGGATCCAATGGATCGGCGGTCGCTCAGAACGACGCCGACCTCGGCGCCGAGCGCGCATTGAGCAATACCGATCGCCGCCATAATTTCCAGACAAGTCTTGCCTACGAGCTGCCGATCGGCAGGAATCGCATGTTTTTCGCCAATGCCTCCAACAAAGCGCTCAATTTCATCGCCGGGTGGAGTTTCAACAGCAGCATCACCTTCTCCAGCGGCACGCCTCTGACGGTACGGTATGCAAACAGCGGCGGCAGCGTTTCCGGGGCCGCTCTTTACAATTCCCTGAGAGCGGATGCCACCGGCCTTTCCACCAATCTTCCCAGAGGCCAGCGAACGATCGGGCATTTTTTCAACACGGCCGCTTTTGCCATCCCTGCGGGTCAATTCGGAACCGCAAGCCGCAATTCGATCACCGGCCCGGGCACGAATTCGGTGAATCTTTCGATGCGCAAAAGCTTTGCCTTGGATGAAAGCAACCGCAGCGTCGAACTCAGCTGGCAGGTTCAGAATCTGTTCAATCACCCCAACTGGTCCGGCGTCAATACGACGGTAAATTCCAATGAATTCGGGCGAGTCACCGGGGCCCGCGGGATGCGAAGCATGACCGCAAATTTAAGAATCAGGTTTTAATGGGAAACTCTTTTCTTGATCAGTGGAAGGCTATGACAGGAAATATATATTCCAATTGTCAATCTCGGGTCCCGCTCCATTGCCTGGCGTGCCTGCTCCTCGGATTTGCGGCTTTCGGTTTTACCGACCAGCCGAAAGAGCAGACGCCGAAGCCGGAAATCATTTCAAAGAAAACGCCGACTTTCTCCGTGGAAGCCGCGATGGTGGTGGTGGATATCAGCGTGCGCGACCGCAAAGGCAATCTGATCAGCGGGCTGACCAAAGCGGACTTCAAAATATTTGAAGACAACGTGCCGCAGGAAATCGTCACTTTTTCCGCCGAGAACATCCCGATTGGGAATCCGCCGGTTGCCGCTGCCCCGGCGGCAGCGGAGTCCGCGGTCAAAAGTCCGGCGCCGGAAATTAAAACGACCGCTCCCGAGGTCGTCAATCTTGGGATTGCGCCCGACAAGCCGGTCAAGAAAGAGGATATCGCCGGCAAGCGTTTGATCGTCATGTTTTTCGACCTGAGCTCGCTGGGAACCGAATACTTGTTCCGCTCGGTCGACGCCGCCACCGAGTTCATGGAGAAGCAAACGGGGCCGCAGGATCTGATCGCGATTGCGACCTATGAGAGCGCGCTGGATCTGGCGCAGGATTTTACCAATGATCGCCAACTGCTGATCGATACCCTGAAAGGACTCACTTCTTCCGAAACGGAAGATTCGACCGAAAGTCTGGCGGACGAAGACACTTCGGGAGACGTGTACGTGCCCGACAACGTTCAATTCAACGTATTCAACACCGACCGGAGGCTGGCCGCGATTGAAAGTCTCGCGAAGATGTATCGGGAATTCCCCGAGCGCAAATCGCTGATCTATTTTTCAGGCGGAGTGAGCACGACCGGAAATGAAAACAACGCGCAGATCCGTTCGACGGTCGACAACGCCAACCGCTCGAATATGTCCATTTACACAGTGGACACCCGGGGTCTTGTCGCGCTTCCTCCCGGCGGGGACGCATCGCAGGCAAGCGCCGGCAGGGCGATGTTCACCGGAGGCGCCATGGGCCGCCAGAGGTCCAGTTTTTCGGGTTCGACCGAGACGCTGGCAACCCTGTCCCATGACACCGGCGGCAAAACGTTCACCGACTCCAACGATTTGAGCCTCGCGATGAAGCAGGTCCAGTTGGATTCCCATATCTATTACGTGATCGGATATTTCAGCACCAATCCGAAAGAGGACGGAAAATACAGGAAAATACGCGTGGAATTGACGAAACCCGGAAACAAAATCGAGCACAGGCCCGGATATTTCGCGGCCAAGTCCTTCAAACAGCTCAATCAGCAGGAACGGGACCTGCAGCTGCAGCAGGCGATGGGCGTCGATCGGCCCTTCGTCGATGTGCCGTTGATCCTGCAGGCGGATTTCTTTCGAAAAGACAACAGCACGGCTTATGTCCCGATATCCATGCTTCTGGACGGCGACGGACTGTTTTTCGAGGAAAAGGGCGACAATCGTGAAGGAAAGTTCGAATTTGTGGCCCAGGCTACGGATCTCAAGGGAAAAGTCACCGGCGTCGCCCGCGACGCGGTCCAGGTGAAGCTGCCTGCAGACAAAGCGGAGAAACTGAAATCCGGCGGGGTTTTTTATTCAACCGGATTTCAACTGCGTCCCGGGGCGTATAAGCTAAAATTCCTGGTGCGGGACAATATGACCGGAAAAATGGGCAGCTTCGAGCAGCCGCTTGAAGTGCCGGCTCTCGATCTGAAAAAACTATCGACCAGCTCGATAGTCCTGGGCAATCAATTGGTCGACACCCGGGAAAACATCCGGTCGGGAATCACCCACCAGGGCGCCATGGGCCGGTTTCAATCGATGGGGTTGACCGGCTACGATCCCCTGGTCATTGGGGGCAGGAAGGTGGTTCCAAGCATTGGCAATGTTTTCGTCCCGCGGCAGACGGTCTATGTCTATTTCCAGGTTTACGGCGCGACGGAAGACAAGGAAACAAAGAAGCCCTGCATCCAAACGGACCTGGTCCTGATCAGGGACAACATTAAGATTCTGGAAACCCAGCCCAAATATGTCCAGGAATGGACTTCTTCGAGAGGAGGATTCCTCTTTGGAAGGGGAAGTCGCTTCGGCGAAATGCCCCCAGGCGGCCCGGGCGGCCCTGGCGGGATGCCTGGCGGGATGCCCGGTGGAGATCGCGGAGGACGCATGGGCGGGGGCGGCGGAGATTTTCGCGGCCGCATGGGCGGACCGCCGGGAATGGAGGATGAATTGCGCAAGGGAGAAGCCTCCGTCGCGATTTCTCTTCCGCTGAAAAGCTTTAAAAAAGGAACCTACACTCTCCAGATTCACGTTCGGGACGTTATCGCCGACATAAACCATTTCCAGCGCATTCCGCTCGTCATCGAGTGAATTTTCTGCCGTCGGATTGAGAACGCGCGGGATTTCCGTCGCCAAACGGGAATTCCGCGTTTTTTTTAAGCTGGTTTCATCCGCGATCGCGAAAACAAATTGAATGAATCTCCAGACTGCCCCACTCCCGGCGACGGGCGAAACAGACTCCTGATCGCGGGTTTGCGAACCGATCCGACGGCTGGCAGGCTTTTGATTTCCCACTGCGGCCTCCGCCGAAAGGAGCGCGGTGTTGATTTCATTGCGCCTCCAGTGAAAGTTTAGGTAGACTAGGGGTTGCGTTTCATGGGAGTGCGGGTATGGATGGCAAGGCTTTCTCTCAAGAGGAACAAGAACAGGAATCCTTTCCCAACCGGGTAAAAGCGTCTTTTCTCGTCGCAATGTCCGATTTTGCCTGGAGGGCGTTTCAGGCCGTCAATACGAAGCTTCCAGAAGGGAAACTCCCTCGTCCGAATTGGGCGCCGGAGAGAATCGCTAAAACAAAGGATCGGTCGGCGCCTCCCCTGGGGTTTCCCAGAGAAACCGACTCTCTCTGCCCTCGCTGCGTCCCCGAGATCCGCAAGAAGGTCCTTCAAGGCGAATCGGATCCGGATTTCTTGCTGAAGGGCCATCCGGGCGAAATCAAGGCGCAACTCGTGGAAGAAGGCGGACGCATCCTGATGCGCAAGCATTGCGAAAAGCATGGATTTTTCGAAGACGTGCTTTCAACGAATCCGGACTTCACCCGCCGCATCGAGAGCATGTTTTGCGGCCGGGATTTCCGGACTGCCCAGAATGATGGCGTCCACTGTCACGGCGCCTCGTCTATAAAGTACGGCCGGGGAACGGTGCTGACGGTCGATCTCACAAACCGCTGCAACATGATGTGCAATCCCTGCTTTACCAATGCGAATCAGGTGGGCTATGTCCATGAACCGGACCTGGAAACGATCAAGCGGATTCTGGATCGAGCAGTTTCCTTCAAACCTCGCCGCCAGGTCATCATCCTGTTTTCGGGAGGAGAGCCGACTCTTTCCCCGCATTTTCTCGACTCCGTCGCTTACGCCAAGAGCATAGGATTCTACAGGATTCTCGCAGCCACCAACGGGATCCGGTTTGCGCAGAGCGAGGAATTTGCGCGACAGGCTTTCCAGGCGGGCCTTCACGGGGCCTACCTTCAGTTCGACGGCCTTGGCAACGAGGTGAACTCCCGCCGGGGCGTCAAAAATTTATTCGATGTTAAAATGCGCGCAATAGACAACATGGCGAAGGCCGGGATGAAAACGACGCTCGTCGCCACAGTTCTCAATAATGTCAATAACGACGCCGTCGGCCCCATCGTCGATTTCGCAATCGCCAATATAGACAAGGTTCAAACCGTCGTCTTTCAGCCGGTTTCATTCACCGGCAGAGACGAAGGAGTCGATGACGAGACCAGGCTTGCCCGAAGATACACATTGTCCCAACTGGCGGCGGATTTGAACGGTCAGTTGAAAGGCAAGCTGAATCCGATGCACGATTGGTTTCCTCTCTCCAGCTACAGCGCCTTTACCGGAATCATGGATATTCTGCAAGGGCCTCAGGCTTTCTGGGGGTGGAGTTCCTGCAACTGCCACCCGGATTGCGGAGTCTTCACCCTGCTGGTCGTCAATCGCCGCACGCTCGATTGGGTCCCGTTGTTCCGCTTTTTCGACTACGAGCGTTTTATCAGAGACGTCTCGGTGATCACCGATGCCGCGCGCGGCAAGACGCTGACGGAAGCCCAGCTTGCTTTGGCGATCCTGCGCAACTATCGGCCCGACAAGGCGCCGAAAGGTTTTCCGGTTTCACAGCTGGTCGAAGTGTTCCGGCCCAGTTCGGAAAAGGCCGATAGCGACAGGAACGATCGGATGAAAAATCGCGCCGGGGCCGACGCATGGCGCGTTTTATGCGTCGAAGGAATGTGGTTTCAGGACTTGTGGACCTACGATTTCCGGCGCACCGAGATGTGCGTGATCCCCTACGGCACGGAGGAGGGAGAAATCGCTTTTTGCGCCTACAATACGGGCTTGGGTTGGAGGCAGATCGTTGAAAATCGGCACAAGCAGGCCAGCCTTGCCGAATGGAGCCGATCGCGGGGGAAGCATGCGGTCTATGCCGGAGGCTGCGCGATAGATCTCGCCGCCCGCGCGGCGGACGCTGAAAACCTGCAAAACGAAAAACATAAAGCCGGTTCGTCATGAGCTATACCGTCGGTCAGATCGCAGCATTGCTGGGGCGTCGCTATGAAGGCGACGGGCGCCGTCTCCTGGACAGAGCGTCCGGATGGGAAAATGCCGACGAGAAATCGCTGATTTACCTCGAAGCGGGAAAGCAAATCCGCCGATCGTCAATTTCAGAGGCCGGTTGCATCCTGGCGCCTCCCGGAATCGCGCCTCCCGGAATCGCCGCCATCTTTTCCGAGCAGCCCAAAATCGATTTTGCCAGAGCCGCCGTCTTGCTTCATCCGCGGCCAAAAAGCTCCGGAAAGCGCCACCCTGCCGCAATTGTCTCCCCGGACTCCATAGTCGAGGATAATGTGGAACTGGGGCCGTTTGCTGTCGTGGAAAAGAACGCCCGGATCGGGGAAGGGAGCATTGTTCGGGCGTGCGCCGTCGTCGGCGAAAACTGCCGGATAGGCCGGGAATGCATCCTGCACCCGCGAGCTGTTCTTTATCCCGGCGCCGTCATCGGAGACAGAGTCGTTCTGCACGCCGGCGCCGTCGTCGGCGGAGATGGATTCGGATTTGTTTTCGACGGCGACAGGCAATGGCCTTTTCCGCAAATCGGCTCGGTGATCCTGGAGGACGACGTGGAAATCGGCGCCAATTCCACGATCGATCGCGGCTCTCTTGGCGTGACGAAAATAGGCGCCGGCGCAAAAATAGACAACCTCGTCCAAATAGCGCACAACGTGGAAATCGGCAGGAACGTCGTCATAGCCGCGCAAACGGGAATTTCAGGCAGCACGGTCATCGAGGACAATGCCGTGATTGGAGGCCAAGTCGGCTTTGGAGACCACGCCCGCGTGCAGCAAGGCGCGGTGATCGGGTCCAAGGCGGGAGTTCTGCCGGGGAAAATTGTCCGCAGCGGCGATGTTTACTGGGGAGTGCCGGTGCGTCCGCTCCGGGAATACAAGCGGTTGAACGCGTTGTTCGGCCGGTTGCCGGAAATGAAGGCGGACATCGAACTGCTGAAAAAAGAGATCGCCCAACTTCGGGATGCGCTGAAAAGGTAACAGGACCGCCCGTCATGCATGGACGCCAAGAGACGGATCTGCAATGGATCTGCCGTTGCACTCTGCAGGCTTTATCTCCCGCTTTCCGGGAAGCCGAGGTGGACGCTCGATTCTACCGCTATATCGGATTGACGCACACGATAAGACGAAAAGGCGGAAAATGGATTGTCCGGATCAGCGACCACTGCGTGAATGCGCCGGCCCAAGTGCTCGAATCCATCGTCGTCATTCTGGGCTGTAAAGTGTTGCGCAGGACGCCGCCCCGCAAGCCGCTCGAAGTCTACGAAAGCTTTCGCAAATCCTCCCCGGCCGAATCGGCGGTCCGGGAACGCCGGGTCTTGAAGGGAAGAAAGAACATTGCCGACGAATCCGGCGTGCATTATTCCCTGTCCGAAATATATCGGGAAGTGAATGCCGCTTTTTTCGGCGGTCAGATCGAAATACGGAAGATCGGCTGGGGGAAAAGAAACAGCTGGTTGCGGCTTGGCCATTACGATTCGCTGCATCACATGATCGCAATCAGTCCGGTTCTCGATTCGTCTGAAGTTCCCGCGCATGTCATAAAATATCTTGTTTACCATGAAATGCTCCATGCAGCCTTCCAGGATGCGAAGAGGCATCATCCTCCCGAATTCCGAAAAGCGGAACGATCCTATCCCGACTACACGCGCGCGACCAAATTTCTAAGAGAATATTGCGCCCGCCGCAGAAAACGGCCGTCTCTCCCGGCGACCTGAAAATGTCTTAATTACAAGTCAGCAGGCATGTTATGATGGCGGCCGGAGAGGGGGTGCGCGGAATTCCCGCTTGTTTCACCCCCCCCCGCCGCCGGACGCTGAGGACGATGAAAGCGCATTCGGCGACCTGGGCGATGCGTCCATCGGGGTCGAGCGAGACGAACAAAGGAAAGAACGGCGCATTGATGCGGGCTGTGTCGGCCGCAAACGGAATGCTGCCAGGACGGCTTTGAAAGGCGAAGTTCAAAGCTGCGCCGGAAAACAAGGTGACGCGGCGCGACGCCGCGTTAAACATATAGATCTATGGAGGATCCTGTGAAACGTTGCCATCGACTTACGCTATTTGCGGTTCTTCTTTCTTTCAGCTTTGCGGCTTTCAGCGTTTTTGGCCAGGCGCCATCGGCCGAACCTGCGCCCGTTCCCAAGGTCGTTGCAATTCCACGACCGACTGCTGAAGAGATACAACAGGCTGAACGCAGTTTGGAGAAATATTTTAAAAAGGCGGACTCCAAAGTCAAAGCAATCAACAAAAAATATCCCGGCTTGATTGCCGTGCGGGTCCCCCCTCCGAATTCCGCCGTTGTCCCCAACCTCGCCGCGATGTTTCAGAAGAAGCATCAGGACAACCTTGCGGTGGCGAAAGAGGGCAGCGCTGAAGTCCTGTTCATGGGAGATTCCATTACGGATTTCTGGCGCAACCCCAGCGGCGCCTACGCGGGGAAGCCGGTGATGGACAAATATTTCGGACACTTGAAGATTGCGAACTTCGGCATCGCGGGGGATACGACGCAGGGCGTTCTCTATCGGCTTCAAAACGGCGAAGGACAAGGATTCAGCCCCAAAGCCGTGATGCTGATGATCGGCACCAACAACACCGGCCGCAATACCGCCGCGGAAATCGCCGAGGGAATCGGCGCTGTGGTCCTGGAGCTTCAGAAGGATTTTCCAAAAGCCAAAATTCTTCTGCTCGCAATTTTTCCCCGCGGCGCAGCCAATGATCCCGTTCGAGGCGTCATCGCGGAAATCAACAAAATCATTTCCAAATTGCACGATGGCGGCCGCGTTCATTACCTGGACATTGGTGCGAAATTTCTGGACGCCAGCGGGAATATTCCGAAAGACGTCATGAGCGACGCCCTGCATCCTTCCCCGAAAGGCTATGAAATCTGGGCCGAAGCGGTCAAGGAACCGCTGGAGAAGCTGATGAAGTAGCGGTTGGAATTGCGTCAGGTTCACTGCCACGGCAAAAGACAAGGAGAATACGCAGCAGCATCTTCTTTTCTCCATGCCTCCTGCCGTGGCGACGGATCGCGGCGCAGGAGTCGACAGGGTTTGGGAAGCCTGAGGAATATGGTATAAACCAATCTTTTGACAAAAGCGGATATTCCATGAAGTGCATTCTTTGCAACCAGAAAAAAGCCAAAAGATTCTGTCCGGCGAGGAACGATCAAATCTGCGCTTTGTGCTGCGGAGAAAAGCGCGTTCTCGAGATCGATTGTCCGGAAAGCTGCGGCTATCTGAAAACGGGGCGTGAACACGAAGCTCAGGAATACGGGAAACGTATGCGCAGCCTGAAAGACATCGACCGGGAAAACGTCCGCAAAGCGCTTGCGGAACGCCAGGACGTCCTCGCTCATTTGGAGTACGCGATTTCATGCGAGCGGCGCCGCTCACGGCGTCTGACGGACGGGGAAGTCAAACAGGCTTTGGATATTCTGCTCGAAAACTACAGGACCGAGGATAAAGGGATCCTTTACGAGAAGAAATCCGACGACCTTCAGGTCGAATCCCTTCGCAGGGGATTGCGGGAAGTCATCGAATCCTGTCGAAATCCCGAGGGAGCGAAAGACAAAGGAATAGTGGATCCCCAAAGCAGCCGGCTGGCGCTTGGCGAGGCCATAGGCTGCCTGGAATTCATGCAGTCCATCGTCGCTTCCTATATGGATGAAAAGCGCTCCGGCTCAGACTACGTCGACTTCCTGCTGCGCGCAACTCCGAAAGAAGAAACCGGCAGCTCCATTATCGCCCTCTGAGAATCCGCCGATCCTTCATGGATTTCGCCTTGCCGCTTCCGGCTTCGCTATAAGAGAAAAGCCGTCCCGAAGCACACGGAACAGATTATTGCATTCCCGTTTCCGCCGCGTCTCCAGCTCTTTTAGCCAAAATTCTTTCGCAGGCTTCCAGGACTTCGGACACTTCGATGCGGGCGATGCAGCGGGGTTCGTCGAAAGCGCGGCAGGCATAGCCGGGGCACGGCATGCAGGGCAGATCAGACTTCACGACTTCATAATGCGCGCTCCACGGCCGCCAGGCCGCGAAATTGGATGACCCCCAGACCGCTACGATGGGCTTTCCCAAGGCGGCGGCCGCATGGGTGGGGCCGCTGTCGTTGCCGATGAAAAGGCGGCAGCTGTCGATGAGCGCGAAAAGGTCTTCCAGCGGAAGGTCCTGCCAATAAAAATGCGATCCCGCGGTTTCTTCTTTGATTTCCTGCAATACCTGCGTTTCATTCGATCCGGCGGTGTAAAGGATCGCCATGCCGTGGCGGTTGCGCAGCTGGCTTCCCAGCCGGGCGAAATTGCCTGTGCTCCATTGCTTGGTCGCCAGGGTGGCGGTCGGATGTATCAGGATAAATCTCCCGATCCCGGCTTGAGCCAGCCGGCGCCGAATCCGTTCTTTGGCGTCCGGGTCTATCGGCAGAGAGCCGGCAAGGTTCGTCCGACAGGGAATGCCAAGCCATCGCAGGAGGCTGAGTTGATGTTCGATGGTATGCAGCGACGGGCGGCCCCAAATTATGGAGGAGGAGGGGATGGGCGCGTTGTAGATCCAGGAAGCCCGATGGTCCGCTTCGCCTATTCTCAGTTTTGCCGAGCTGCACAGCATGAAGATTTTTGACGTGGCGCCGCCATGAAGATTCATTGCGGCCGCATAGCGGCGTTTTAGGATTTCTACAGCCGCTTTTGCGCGAGGCCAGCCGCCTGCTTGCGGAAAATTCCGCGATCGCACAATCAAGGAATCATGAATGGCGGGGTGATGCGCAAAAACCTGGGCGTAAGGCGCTTCAATCAGGACGTCGATTTGCAGATCCGGACGCCATTGTTTCAGCGAATCGATCAATGGCAGCGTCAGAATGGCATCCCCCAAAGACCGCAAACGGACGAGGAGAATGCTCCGGATCCGCTCCAATTCCTTTCGCAACAGCTCGGCTTTAATCCCCCTCAATCTTGGCCTCGTCGACCAGCATAACGGGAATGTCATCGCGAACAGGGTACACCCTGCGGCATTTTGCGCATTTGAGGCCGGCGCCGTCGGGAGTCAGGACGACCTTTTCTTTGCAGACCGGGCAGGCGAGAATGTCGAGTAATTCCTTGCTTATGGCCATTGCTTCTCCTTAACGATGAAACCTCGGTTGGACGCCGCGTTTTCAGTGCGTTCAGCGCTTTTCGGAGCGGGCGCCCAGTATGAATTTGTTTTCAGTCCCGGAAATGAGCCGGCGGATGTTCTGATGGTGCTTGGCTATGATGACCAGCGCTCCCAGAGAAGCCCACGCGATCACCGGCCCGGGGAAGCCGTACAGATGCGCCCAGAGCGGGTAAAAAGCCGTCGCCAGGATTGAAGAAGCCGAAATATAGCGGGTGGCGGCCAGAACCAGCACAAACAAAACCAGAGTCGTCAGTACCGCCAGGGGCGACAGAGCGAGAAAAGCCCCGCACCCGGCGGCCACCCCCTTCCCCCCCTTGAAACGCAGCCAGCACGGAAAGACGTGGCCGAGAATGGCGCAGACCGCCGCCACTGCCAGCCAGACCTCCGATCCGGAAAGCAGCCGGGCGAGGACGACGGCCAGGAATCCCTTGCCGGCGTCCAGCAGCAGGGTGAGAACTCCTGCCAGGCGGCTTCTGCGGAAAACGTTGGTTGCGCCGATATTGCCGCTTCCCATAGTGCGAATGTCTTTGCCTTCGGCCGTTCGGACCAGGATATAGCCAAAAGGGATGGACCCTATCAGATACGACGCCAGTGGAATCCAATATTCAGTTTGCATGAAATTATTAATCTCAGTGGACTGCGCTCAGGGGGATGGTTTCCAATACCGCATAAACTGCGCCCCCGGGATGCAGAGTGCTTTGGTAAATATTATAATGGTCCGCCGTGAAATCGCACTCCAGTTCCGAGCCAATCTTAATACAGTCAAGAAGAGGCTGCAAATTCCTTTTGCTCCGTACTCTTCCCAGCGTAAGGTGCGGGCTGAAGGGGCGGTCTTCCGCCGGAAAACCGAATTCAGAACAAACTCTCTCCACTTCGCGTTGCAGGCTTGAAAGCCCCGCGACGTCGCCGCCGACGGAGCACCAGACAACCCGGGGATTCCTTGGATTCGGAAAGCTGCCGAGCCCATGAATCCAAAGCCCCAGACGTTTGATGGATCCCGTTCTTTCGCGAAGCTTTTGCCCCAGCTCCGGCGTCCGGGCCGGTTCAATTTCCCCCAGGAATTTTAGTGTGAGATGGATGGAGGGAACCGAAACCCATCGCACGTCCGCTTCCGACGCTTTCAGTCTTTGTTCCAGAGCGCCGAGCATTCCCCTGCATTTTTCAGGGAGTGGAACGGCCACAAAAGCCCTCACCGGGATTCTCCTTAATGTTTCATCAGGAAACGCCGAAGCCAGGACAACGCAAGATACGTCGAACGCTCTCGAATTGTTTCCCGGTCGCCCGGCATGATCCTGCTTCTGCTTTCTGTCTTCTCTCCATTGGCAATTCCAATGAAAACAAGCCCCACCGGCTTGTCCGGAGCGGCGCCTCCCGGCCCGGCAATTCCGGTGATCGCCAGCCCGATGGAGCTCTTCAAGACGTTCCGGACGCCGCGAGCCATGGACTCGGCCGTTTCTGCGCTCACCGCGCCGTGCTTCTCCAGCAGTTCGGGCGGAACTCCGCAAAGGTCGGTTTTGGCCTTATTGCTGTAGCAGAGAACTCCGCCCAGGAAGTAGTCGGAGCTTCCCGGAACGCGTGTGACATGCATGCCAAGCATTCCCGCCGTGCAGGATTCGGCGACGGCAAGCGTTCGTCGCTTTTCCCGGAGAAGCCGGCCGACGACCTCCTCCATGGATTCTCCGTGCGTCGCAAAAACGGCATCGCCGAGCTCCGCTTGAATCCTGCCGGCCAGCTCATCCAGATCGGGAGGGGAATCGGCGGATGGGCTCCAGCGATACAGCCGGATGGCAATATGCCGCGTTCCCGCCAGAATGGTGGTCCGGATATCTGGATAGGCTGCATAGATGGGTGCAATCCTCGCGTCCAGCTCCGATTCCGTCAATCCGGTGACGTGGAAAGACCTGTACGCAAGCTTCATTCTTTCTCCAAGTTTGCCGAGGCGCGGCGCCACTTGTTGCTCGAATATGGATTTAAGTTCGCGAGGCGGCCCGGGCAGCAGAACAATGAGGCGGTTGTTTTCTTCAATCCACATTCCCGGCGCTGTTCCGACCGGATTGTCCAAAACTTCGGCGCCGAAAACAACCTCAGCCTGGCGCTCGTTGTTTTTCGACATCCGGAATCCGCGGGCCGCGAATTTCCGCCGCATCGCTTCCAGGACGTCCTTATCGGGAATCAAAGCGCGATGGAGTTCGCCGGCGACCGCCTCGCGCGTGAGGTCGTCTTCGGTAGGGCCAAGGCCTCCGCTGAAAATGACGACGTCCGATCGTTGCAATGCCGATCGCAACACTGCGGCGATGTTCGCTCGATCGTCCCCGACGATGGATTTAAGGTGGACTTCGAATCCGGCTTCGTTCAATCCATGGGAGAGGAAAAGAGAATTGGTGTCCATGCTGTCCGGCGTCAGCAATTCCGATCCGACTGCGATTATTTCAGCTTTTTTCATATTCAATCCCAAGCTTGCGGTTTCCGGTTCGCCGATCCTGGCGATTAAAAAATGCGGCCGATCGCCTGGAGCGCCAGGTTGGCGTAAACGCCTGCGAGCAGATCGTCCGCCATTATGCCCAGCCCTCCTTTGAAGGATTCCATTCTGCGAATTCCAAGCGGCTTCCACATGTCAAACACGCGAAAAAACGCCAGGCCCAATAGGGGGGTGAGCGGGTTGACCGGCGCCCATAGAAAAGTCAGCAGTTGTCCCGCGACTTCGTCAATGACTACATATTGGGGGTCCTCCACGCCCGCGTTGCGGCTTACATTGGCGGACGCTGCAATCCCGAGGATCGAAACCAGGAGGATGGCGCACAGGTGGGCGCCGGGCGAAATCCGGCCCGACATGTGGAAGACCGTAAAAAAAACCAATGTGGTCGCAAGCGATGCGTAAGTCCCGGGAGCTCCTGGAATGAAACCGATGCGCAGCGCGCTGGCGAATTCCAGGGATAAACGGTCAATCATTTTCAAATCCTTCCCCTTCCGGAGAATTTCCTGGATCGTCGCCGCCCTCGTCCTTCTGTTTTTCAGCTGCAAGACGGTAGGTTCCCGACATCCAGGCGCCCAGGTCCAAGAATCTGCAGCGTTGGCTGCAGAAAGGCCTGAAAGGATTGCCTTCAAAATACGTTTCTTTGCCGCAATTCGGACATTTTACCGGCATATTCCATTTTTGCTATTGAACAATTGTTCCCAGAAGATCGTGCTCCAGCGCCCTCGTAATGCGGACAGTCCGAAATTCGCCGCTTCGCACCCGGCCGACTTCGGAATCGTTGATGAGGCAGACTCCATCGATTTCCGGCGCCTGCGATTCAAGGCGGCCTTGCAACAGCAGTTCGCTTTCCTGAGCCGGACCTTCCACCAGGATTGGAAGCTCTTTTCCGATCAGAGCGCGGTTTTTCCGTTTGGATATTCTCGCCTGCTGCTCCATCAGGATCCGGCGGCGGCGCTCGGCCGTTCGCGGCGGAGTTTTGGGCTGAAGATTATAAGCGGCAGCGTCTTCCTCGTCGGAATAGGCGAAGACTCCCAGGCGATCGAACTCCATATCGAGGCAAAATCCCTTCAGTTCTGCGAAGTCTTCCTCCGTTTCTCCCGGGTAACCCACGATCATAGTGGTTCGGAGGGCGACTCCGGGAATCCCATTTCTGATTCTCCCGATCATGCGGGTCAGGCTTTTGCGGTCGCCGCCGCGTTTCATCGATTTCAGAATTGCGGCGCTGGCGTGCTGCAGAGGCATGTCGATGTATCGGCAGATTTTCTCGCTGGAGCGCACGACGTCCATCAACCTGGCGCTGACAAGCTTCGGATAAACGTAGAGAAAGCGGATCCAGCGCAGGCCTTCAACCTTGTCCAGTTCCGCCAGCAGCCGCGCCAGGCCGTCCTCGATCCCGAGATCGGCGCCGTAGCTTGTCGTGTCTTGCGAGACCAGCGTAAGTTCTTTCACTCCCCGGGCTGCAACCTGTTGGGCTTCCCTGACAAGGGATGGAATGGTTCGGCTTCTCAAACGGCCGCGAATTTTCGGAATGACGCAGAAAGAACAAAGGTGATTGCATCCCTCGGAAATTTTCATATACGCCGCGTAGGCCGGCCCGACGAGAGTCCGGGGCGTCCGGTGATTGTATAGGTATAGATCGGCGTCGCGGCGGCCGTAGGAATTGGGCGGCTCGATCGGCTTTCCCGAAACAGCGCGGACGATCTTCCCGATCTGGTTGACTCCAACGAGGGAGTCCACTTCGACGAGATCCCTGCGTATCTCATTGGGGTAGCGTTCGGCCAGACAGCCGGCGACGACGATTTTTTTACAGCAGCCTGTTTTTTTAAGCTGCGCCGCCGCGAGGATTGTCTCAATGGATTCTCGCCTGGAGCTTTCGATGAAACTGCATGTGTTGACGACGAGTATTTCGGCGTCTTCGGGATTCGACGTCAGGACATGCCCTTGAGCTTGCAGCAACCCGATCATCACTTCGCTGTCGACCAGATTTTTGGGGCACCCAAGACTGATGAATCCTATCCTTGCCACAAATCTCCTTTTTTCCAGGATCCCATTGTACCAGAGATGCGCGGGGATGTTTGGAGCTATTGCGCGAAGGCCGTCAGGCGCGACGTGAGACCGCCCAGACCGATGGCCGCGGGCTTCTAAGAGCGCTTCAGATCGTCGCTCAATAATTGCAGGAGCGATTCCACCTCCGACAGATTCACTTTCTTGTCCGGCGGGCCGAAACGCGACTCATTGTAAATTTCCGTCAGAGCCAGAAAATGCACGCCTGCGGGATGCCCTGCCAGACTGCTGGCAAATTCCAATGGAGTTTGTCCGCGGCCTCTCTCCTTTCCCTGTTCAGAGAGCAGGCGAATGGCGTCCCAATAAAAGCCATGGGCGATCGACCTCGGATTTCGCCGGAACAGTCGCCTCAGCGGATCGAAAAGCTCTCTGCGACGCCGTCGGAACAGAAAAACCGCGACGATCGCGGCCGCCGGGATCCAGAGCCACCAGGAGTTCGCTTCTACAGACGCGGCGCTTTCCTGTCGCAGGCGGCCGGTTTCGTTTCGGAATTTTTCGATCGCGCGGGAAAATATATTGGCGGAACGGCGCTGGAAAGCTTCCGTTGCATCGCGCAAGACGGAAATTGTTCTATATTGTTTTGAGGAGTCGTAATTGACGATGACATCCCACCACCAGAGGTCTATCGCGTCCGCCAGATTGGATAGAAAACGGATTGCCGCGGGTTTGGAGCGAGCAGGTTCCGGCGGAGTGGGATCGAATTCCATCCATCCGTAAGGAGCGAAATACGCCTCCACCCAGCTGTGCGCGTCATAACAGCGCACCGTCCAGTTGCCGCCGATGGAATTGTACTCGCCGGTGCGGAATCCGTTGATCAGCCGCGATGGGATTCCGAGAGACCGCAGCATGACCGCCATGGCGGAAGCGAAATATTCGCAATGACCTTTTCGAATCTCAAAGAGGAACGCCGCCAACGGGTCTTTGCTGCTGGAAATTCCTTCAAGCTCCAGGCTGTATAGGCATCGGGAACGGAGAAAAAGCTCCAGAGCCCGAGCCTGTGCGTATTTGCCCGCGACTTCATACGTCGCTTGTTTCGCCAGGTCTGCGATGCGAGGATCCAGAGGCGGGAGTTGCAGATAGGCGGGCAGAGGCGCCGAAGGAACGGAATCCCAATTTTTGATTTGTTCCGGGTTCGGTCGAACAAGGTCGGACACCGCCGAATATCGAAGTTTTGTCTGCGGAGGCCTCGCGGCAAAGAGATTTTCAGCGGAATCTCTCTGCAGCCTCCCGGCGTCTCGGGAAATGGCCAAGGGTTTATACGCTGCAAACAGAGCGTCGGTGGAGAGGGCCTCAATGAAAAAGTTTTGAAAGAGCAGGCTGGCCCCATGGGCTTGATTCTCCAGCTTGTAGAAGCTCCCTTGCGTGGAAGTTTCTTTCCGGAGCGTGTCGGATCGGCGCCAGGACCGGCCGTCGAAATGATCGAAGGCGATCCCTCTCCATTTCAGGTCGGCCGGCAATTCCGAAATTAAGTTGTCGATCTTGACTCTCATGACGACGGCGTTTGATTGTTTGATCGAGCCGATCTGCCCCAATTCCACCCGTTCCGAGAACCCGGTGATGAATTGCTTTTTGCCGGAAGGCTGTTTTTGCGGACCGGAGGAAATGCGCGGGAGAAGAAAAAACACGGGAGCGGCGGTCGCGAGGATCAGCAGGGCGATCCCGACCGTCATGGCGCACAAAAGTCCGGCGGGGAAAGGGGAAAAAAGCTCCCAGGGGGTCCCCTGCAGATCCTTGGAAACGACCAGCGGCTGGACGGTGGCCTGGCCGCGAAGATAGGCGTTGCTGCGCCTCATTTCGAACAGGATCAGGGCGCTGATTCCGGAAACCAGAAAAAGAAGGAAGCAGATTCCAAAATAAATGTTTCCCGTGAGCGTCGAGGCGGCGACCAGTTCGGCGAAACTAATAAGGTACAAAATAAAATAATCGCTGTCTCTCGACACCGTGAACAGTTTGACTGCGGCTGAAAAGAGGAGCAGATGAATCAGCGCCGGCATCAACGAACGCGACAGCAAAGTGCAGTCGACGGCGAAAAAAGGCAGATAAGCCAAAGCTATAAAATTGAACGCCCACGCGGGAATAATCCTGCGAATGGCCGTCGTGTCGAGAAACCAGCTGATTGCCAGGATGGAGGCGAAGAGAACGATCAAGGCCGGGTGGATTCTGCCCGTCGCCGCAATCGCGGCAAAGCCCGAAGCGATAAGGCAATACGAAGACGTTTTGAAATATCGCGTAAAAGTCATAGCTCGTCGAAATAAATGACCTGAGAAGAACGCCAAATTCCTGATGGGAACATTCCTCTCGGCTGGGACGTGAGGATTATTTTAAAAACCTTGTCCGACAGGATTTGCTGAAGAGATCCAATATCGCCGATCCCAAAGCTGCCGGTTTCCCAAAGATCGCCGGCGGCTTCCAGGGGGCTTTTTCGGGGTGCAATGGTCGCCAGCAGGCGAAGGATGCGATAAAGCTGGACGGATCCCGCTCCGCGGGCGAGATATTCGCCCGGGGCGAGAAATTCCATCCCGGCGCCCTCTTGAATGAAATGAGAGGCGATGCTCGCTGCGAGCGACACGGCCTTTTCGAAATCTTCTTCCCCTGCTGAGGATCCGTGAATTCGCGTGTCCAGTATCAGGCAGAACTTGCTTTCTTCGTCGAGGGCGAATTCGCGAGCCATCAACGCCCCTGTTTTGGACGTCGCTTTCCAATCGATGATCCGGGCCGTTTCTCCGTCCTGATATCGGCGCATGGAAAAGAGGTTCTCGCCAGGGCCGACGCGATTTCCCTCCAAAATGCCCGGAAGGAAAGGAAGCCAATCGAAGAAAGCGGGGATTTCCCTCACCGGGGGGTAGACCAGCACTTCGCCCTTTGCGTGGACGCGCTGGCCCCGGCGGAAAAAGCCGAAAGGGAAACGGGTCGAGATCCAAAATCCGTCGAGAGTGTAAACGCCTCTTTTGGGAAAAGACTGGATGATCAGCTCGGTGCGCGTTTCTCCGGCCCGCAGGATCGGGAAGTATGCCGACTGGCGCAGAACCGCCTGATCGTCCCGATGAACTCGATCCGTTTTTTCGCGAAGCGGGTTCCGCGGCTTGCGGAAAAAAGAGAGAGGCGAATGCCTCCGGCTTGCCGCAGGATCTTCCACGTTGATGGAAAAGGACGGGAAAATCCGTTTGGTGTTCTTCATCGAAATTTTTACAAAGACCCGCTCGCCGACAAATACGTTTTCCGGCAGCTGCAGAGAAAGCGAAATCTGCTTGAGAGAATTCTTTGAAAGGACGCCGGAAACCGCCATCGCGGAAAACAATGTTGCGAGAATAATATATAAGAGATTGTTCCCCGTCTGAATGGCTGTGAACGAAAGAATCAGCACGCACAGAATGTAGACCGCTCCCTGTCGGGTTATATGGAATGAAAACGGGAGCCTTCGGGAAATTCTCGCGCCGCGCGCTTGAGTTCGAAAACTTCGGACCGGATTAAAGCGGAATTTCAATGCTTCGAAGTATTTCTGCAATAATCGCCTCGGCTTCTTCACTGTGTTTATAAGGCGAAGAATATTTGGAGCTGACGATCACACGGTGGGCCAGGACCGGCAGAGCCAATCGCTTCACGTCGTCCGGAATGCAATAATTGCGTCCTTCATAGAAAGCAAGCGCCTGCGCCGCCCGCCGGAGGGCGAGAGATCCCCGGGGGCTCGCCCCCATCCGGAGAAGCTCCGATCGCCGGGTGGCTTCCACGATCGACATTATGTAGTCCAGCAAACATTCATCCACTCGAACCGCATGGACGGCGCGCTGCGCGCTTAAAATAGCCTCCGCATGGAAGGCTGGCTGGAGATTTTCCAGATCTGGATTGCGGCTTTGAAGCCGCAGAATCTCCTTTTCCGCCCCATTTTCCGGATACCCCATTTTTATGCGGAGAAGGAAACGGTCCATTTGGGATTCGGGCAGAGGGTACGTGCCATGATGCTCGATGGGATTCTGGGTGGCGACTACCATGAAAGGGCGGGGGAGCGGATGAGTGCGATTGTCTACGCTGACGCTCCCTTCGCTCATCGCTTCAAGCAGCGCGCTTTGAGTTTTAGGCGTGGTGCGGTTGAGTTCATCCGCGAGCACGATGTTGGCGAACAGGGGGCCGCGGCGGAAATCAAACCTCTGCTCGGCCTGGTTGAAAACCGACACCCCGATGATGTCGGAGGGGAGCAAATCGCTGGTGAACTGAATGCGGCGGAAAGTGCAGTCGAATACTCGGGCGAGGGCGCGCGCCAAAGTCGTCTTCCCCACTCCGGGGACGTCTTCGATAAGCAGGTGGCCTTCCGCGAGCAAACAAACCAGCGACAGCTTGACGACCTCCGTCTTCCCGCGGACGACGCTTTCAATCGCGTCCTGAAGCTGGCCGATCCTCGGTTCCGAGGGCGTTGTTTTGGACATAAGCGCATTCCCGGCGAACAGTATACTACAGATAAAGTCCATTTCCGGGTTCCTATTGAAGAGGTCGGACAAAACTCCAATCCGGGCTTCCGTGCCGCCGGACCCGCCGGGCGGCATTAAAAGCACATTAATTTAAAAGCAGAAAACTGTCGATAAACCCGAGTGTGCCTGGAGAGTCTGCAGGCGCTTTTTTGCATATTGCGGCCGGTCTGCGCGTCGGCAGGGCGCTCGAGACAAAAGCAGATGGCTCAGGCCGGGGAGACCTGCCGACAAACGAAGAATTATGAAACGATCGCCGATATCATCTTTGATTGCGAGGTTTCCTGCGGAGGCGCCGCTGATCGCCTCTCCATCGCTGAACATGGGGGATCAGAAGCGGGTAACCTTCATTGACAATGCGCGCGGAATGCTGATCGTCTGGATGGTGATTGCGCACGCTTTGACCGTTGCGCGCCTGGATCCGAACGATCTGATGCAGTACCTGCGCCCCCCGGGATGGGCGACCTCCTGCTTTATCACGCTGACAGGGTTTACCATCGCGGTTCTCTTCAACTTTGATCCGAAAAGCCGCAAACCCGGCGTCGCTTCGAAGCTTGTCTGGCGCGCCGTCAAAATTGGCATGATTGCATTCTTAAGCAATTTGTTTTTCAAATTCGCTTCCGCATGCGTCTCCAATTCTTGCTCTTTCGATTATTTCCTGCGCGTTTTGACTTTTCAAGAGCCCTGGAGCATTTCCGCCTTCCTGGTCCCGACCGTGCTGTTTTTGTTCGTCGCTCCGGCGGTGATTCGGGTTGCGACCGGGATTGCGCCCTGGAAATTTTTAAGCCTCGTTACGGCAACGGGAGTGCTGTTTGACGTTTATGCACGCCTGGAGCTCAGCCGCAACAAAATGCTGATGACGTTCCTGGGTCCGATGGCCGAGACTTTTACCTGGATCGAGATCCTGTTTTTCTTTCTGTTCGGATTGTGGGGCTTTGCCTTCGGCAACATGCTGAAAAAAAATGAGTGCCCGAAAGCGGTATGGACGGCGATTGTGTGCGCCGCGGCTTCGCTGCTCCTTGTCGCCAAGGTGCAGCGGGACGTTCAATGGCTGACCGAGCAGTTTATGCTGCCGTGCGCCCGTTTTATCATCAGCATGGAAATCGTGCTGCTGCTGAAAAATCTGGGCTCTTTTTTGGAGATTGAGAAGTTCATCGGGACTTTGGGCCGGTCGGCGCTGTTGATTTTCATTCTGCACCGGCCTTTGATTCAGGCCGGCGGGATGGCCTTCGGCGGCCTCATGCCGGACCGTGCGCTGGCGTTGGAACTGATGGCCGTCGCTCTCCTGTGCTGCTTCTGGATCGCGTTTTTGCGATACAAGAATCGAAGCTTTTCCACAATGCTGAACGCCGTGGGTTTGTAGGATAGCGCTCCATTTTCTCCTCGAGGCGGGATTCTTTTCAAAAAAGATTTTTCTGGCTTTCGGGAAGCGCGATGCGGAAGTGTTCGAAAGCTCTTCGCGTCGCCATTCTGCCGCGCGGCGTTCTGTCAAGGAAGCCGATCTGGATGAGATAGGGTTCGTAGATGTCTTCGATAGCGTCCGCATCTTCATTGATGGCCGCCGAAAGCGAACCGACGCCCACCGGGCCGCCATTGTACTTTTCCAGGATTGTGAGCATCAGCTTGCGGTCGATTTCGTCGAATCCGTAGGTGTCGACATCCATCATCTCGAGAGCGTCCATCGCGACCGGTCGGTTGATGCGACCGTCGGCTTTCACCTCCGCGTAGTCGCGAACGCGCCGCAGGAGCCGGTTGGCGATGCGCGGCGTCCCGCGGCTGCGGGACGCGATTTCGAACGCCCCTTCTTCGTCGACGTCCACTCCCAGCGTCAGAGCGGATTGTTTGACGATGACTTTCAAATCTTCGTTGGAGTAAAACTCAAGCCGGTGGATGATGCCGAACCGTCCGCGCAAAGGCGCGGTGAGAAGCCCCGCCCGCGTCGTGGCGCCGACGAGAGTGAATTTCGGCAGCGGCATTTTGATGCTTCGCGCGCCCGGCCCCTCGCCGATCATGATGTCGATGTAAAAATCCTCCATGGCCGGATAGAGAATTTCTTCAATGGAAGGGTGCAGCCGGTGGATTTCATCGATAAAAAGAACGTCATGAGGCTTGAGGTTGGTGAGAATCGCGGCCAGGTCTCCGCGTTTTTCTATGACCGGGCCGCTGGTAGTGCGAATGCTGACGCTCATCTCGTTGGCGATAATGCTCGCCAGAGTCGTCTTCCCCAGTCCGGGAGGGCCGTAAAGCAGAACGTGATCGAGGGCTTCCTGCCGCTTGAGAGCCGCCCGGATGCTGATGTCGATATTGTCCTTGACCTTTTGCTGCCCGATATATTGCCGCAAAGTCTGCGGCCGAAGGCTCTGCTCAAAGGATTTTTCCTCGGACAGAGAAGCCGGATTCAGCAGATCTTGGGCGAGTGGATTCTTTGCCATGACGGTCAACCGGCCAAACGGTGTAAAGCGCCGCGCAGGACGTCTTCAAACGTTCGTTCGCATTCCGGGGAGCGGAGAACGGCGGCGAGAGCTTTTTCCGCAGAAACTCTTGGATATCCCAGGTTCACCAGAGCGGAAAGAACATCTTCTTCCAGCGCGCCGGGTCCGGCCGCTTCGCGACCCGGGGCCGCCTGTTCCGCGACAAGGAACGGCGCAATATGACTCTTCAGTTCAAGGACGATTCTTTCGGCTGTTTTGCGGCCTACGCCCGGGATGGAAGTGAGCCTCGGAAGGTTTCCGTCCGCGATCGCCTGAGCCAGTTCTTCCACTTGCGCTCCGGAAAGGATCGATATCGCCAGCTTGGGCCCGATGCCGCTGATGGAAATCAGCTTGAGGAAAAAGTCCTTTTCGCGCTGGGAGTGGAAACCGAACAAAATCAAAGCGTCCTCGCGGACGTGCGTATGAATCTTGAGCGCCGCCTCGCCCCCCTCGTCGGGAAGCTCGTAAAAGCTCGTCAGCGGTATCAGGACTTCATATCCGACTCCCTGCACGTCGAGAATTACGGCGTTGGGCTTTTTGCTGAGAAGCTGTCCTCTTAAGTGTCCGATCATACGCTTGTACTATAGAACAAATGTCCTGAAGAGCGCCATGGATTCCGCGGATTTTGCGGAAATACTTCCTATAAAAAAGACGTGAAAACCGCGGCGCCAAAATGAAACCTTGAGTAAGGGACAAATTTTCAGCGGGGCGTCGCGTCGGGCAGTCCGCCGTCCACCGGAATGGTCGCTCCCGTGGTCGGAGTCTGACGCGTGGCGAAAAACAGAACGGCTTTTGCCACGTGGCGCGCCGCGATCCTCGCCTTGAGCAGATTGCGGTTGCGGTAATATTCTTCCAGGCCTTCGGGGCTCAATCCTCTGGCGCTCATTCTATCGGGGCCGATCTTGGCCCACAAGCCCGACTTGCGCGTTCCGTGCGAAAACACGGCGTCGGGCGCCACCATGTTGACGCGTACGTCCATCGGCGCAAATTCCTGGCTTGCGATGCGCGCCAGCTGGTGGCCGGCGGCTTTTGTCGCGCTGTAGCCGCCGAATCTGGCGCCGGGGGCGAAGACATTTTTTGTGGAAACCATGACGATGTCTCCCCCGATCCCTTGCAGTTTGAACAAGCGCGCGCATTCGGAGAGCATGACCAGGGTCCCCTCAATGTTGATCTGTTCGAGCTTGCGAAAGGTCTTAAGGTCCAGTTCTTCGAGCGACGAAACATGCGCCGCGCCGGCGTTCAACACCGCCAGGTCCACGCCTCCCCAAGCCCGGATGACGGCGGCGAATCCGTCGGCCGTCGATTTGGGATCCGTGACATCCAGAGGCGCGCCGATCACCTTCGGCCCGAAACGGCTTTTCAGCTCTTCGACAAGTTCGTTGAGAGAATCTCCCTCCAGATCGGTGACGGCCACATGGCAACCCTGTTCCAAGAGTTCCTGGGCGATTCCGGAGCCGATGGCTCCGGCTGCGCCGGTTACGATGGCGACCCGTCCGGCGAGCGGAAGCGATTTTTCATTCGGCAATTTCCTTTGCTGCAGGCTTCGGTACTCCATATGGAAAAGGTCCTGTTCGGACAGTCCCGAGTAGACGCCCATTGCGGCGATTTGAGTCTTGACCGAGAGCGTGTGCGCGGCGATATCCCTGGCGACGGCGGCTGCAGCGGCGTTGCGCCCTGCGCACAGCGCTCCCAGTCCGGGGACGAGGATGACCCGGGGCATAGGGTCCAGTCGTTTTACTCCTTCCGGCATATGATCCTGATAGCGGTTTACGTAAGAGTCGTAAGCCGCCGCGTATTCCCGTATAGCCGCGGAAAATTGAGAGCGGAGTTTGGATGGATTTTCAAAATCGGGGTCGTCGATCCAAAGATAGAATGGCTTGGTCCGGATCAAATGGTCTGCAGTCAGAGGCGGGGTTCGCGCGATATCCCGGCCTCGGTCGGAGTCGACGAAATCCAGGACTTTGCGCGTGATCAGAGGGGAAAGGATGGACATGCTCCACGGCTGATCCGGGTCCCCGGTCGATTGCGCCAGCAGGCCTCGTAGGGCCGGCGCCGCATGAATCAGCCGCCGCTCCGCCAAATCAATGGGAGTGGAGGACGCTGCAATCAGAGGCGCGCGGGCGTTGCGAAATAAATATTTTTCGGCTTTGGCTGCCAACTCCACGGTTTTTTCGTAAGATTCTCGAGCCGTTTCGCCCCAGGCGATCAGGCCATGGTTCGCCAGGACAATCGCCTGGATGGCGGGCGTTTTTTCATACTCGGCTGCAACTTCTTTCGCCAGCTTAAAGCCGGGCGGGAAATAATCCAGCGCTGCAACATGAGTTCCGAGCGCTTCTTTGATATGGTTTTTCCCGTCGATTTGATTGGTGAGCGCCAGAATGGCGTCCGGGTGCGTGTGATAGACGAATTTTTTTGGGATGAAAACATGAACGAGGGTCTCGATCGATGGAATCGCGGCGTCGGCGTCCAGAAGGTGCGTGCGAAACTCATTCACCATTTGACGGTCGCTGAGTTCCGGGAGAGTTCGGAGCTTTTTCAAATAATCCAGGCGGAGTCCGGAAAAGCCTTGCGGTTCCAGGGAAGCCATATCGAATCCGGACGCTTTGACAAAGACGACCGGAACGTCTTCCCCGAACAGATTTGTACGAGACGTTTTGACGGAAGAGTTTCCGCCGCCGTGCAGGACAAGCCCGTTCTCGGCCCCTATCAGGGAACTGCTGTAGGCGCATAGGGCGAGGTCTTCGCCCCATTGGATTCCGTACCGGGCGATATATTCCGCCGCTTTTTCATCCGACCAGCGGTTTTCCATGCTGCTCCGATCTTGAGAATGAATCAAACGATTGATAGAACAAAGGCGTCATTGGGGGAGCGCGTCCGCTTTTGCTTTCAGAGTTTGAAAGATGGAATAGGCTTCCTCCGGTTTCATGTTTTCGTGAACGACTTTGCGAACAGCCTGAATCATCGCTGCGGGCGCATCGGACTGGAATATATTCCGTCCCATATCCACCCCGGCGGCGCCCTGAGAGACGGCGTTATAGGCCATTTTCAGGGCTTCCAGTTCCGCCAGCTTTTTGCCGCCGGCCATCACAACAGGGACGGGACAGGAAGCTGTCACTGTTTCGAATCCTTCGGGAATATAATAGGTTTTGACGAAGTGCGCGCCAAGCTCGGCGCAAATCCTGCAGGCGAGACGGAAATAACGGGCGTCCCGCGTCATATTTTTCCCGACGGCCGTCACGCCAAGGACCGGGACGCCGAAGCGATTTCCGAGATCCACGAGGCGCGTCATATTGTGCACCGATTGAGTCTCAAACTCGCCGCCGACGAAGACTTGCACGGCTACCGCCGCGGCGTTCAGCCGCAGGGCGTCTTCCATATCCAGAGCGATTTGCTCATTCGAAAGCTCTTTCAAAATGCTGGGGCCGCCGCTGGCTCGCAGCACGATGCCGCCTTTTGAAGAAGAAGGCATCGACGTGCGAAGCATGCCGCGCGTCAGCATGAGCGCGTCCGCGAAAGGGGCCAAGGGCGCGATATTGACATCGACGCGTTCCAGCCCTGAGGTCGGGCCCTGGAAATATCCGTGATCGATAGCCAGCATCACTGTACGGCCGGAGGAAGGGCTGAAGATTCTCGCCAGACGATTCTGCATTCCCCAATCCAGCGCATTGGAGCCCTTGAGGAAAAAGGGGACATTCCTTGCGGGGACTTCCAAATGGAAATCCTTTTCATTTGCTTCATCCATCTCCGGCATACGATGAAATCCTTTCTCGAGAAGTCCGCGATGATTCGGACCGGAAAGCTGCGGGTTCTACATCCGGACCCGGGGCGCCCCGCCGGTCCATGGGACACCCCCCTATGGTATATCAAGGTTTGCCGACAAAGAAAGAAAAGATGAGCGTAAATCCATATAATTCATGACGCTTCACGTCGAATCCGGACGGAGCGGGGAATTCTGGGACGGCGGGTTTCATTCCGGAGCAATCCGGATTTTGACCGGCATCTCCCTCGATTGTTTTCCGCGGAGGCGCATAAGATTGTGTATAATGAAATTTTCGCCCGTGCAGCTGTTCGGACCGGAACAAAGGCAGGGTTGAATTCGAAATAAATTCACTGTCAAGGATCGTTCATGCCTCCCTGGGACAAGCTTAGAGAAGAATGCGGAATTTTCGGAATTGTTTCTCATCCGGAAGCCGCCCGCATCGCCTATTTGGGATTATATGCGCTCCAGCACCGCGGGCAGGAGTCCGCCGGGATTGTGAGCTCCGACCGGAAAAAACTCCACCTGGAAAAAGGGATGGGCTATGTGGCCGATCTCTTCGACGCATCGCGCCTGGAGCGCCTGCCGGGAAACTCTGCGGTCGGGCACGTGCGCTATTCCACGTCCGGCGAATCGGCCGCTTGGAATGCGCAGCCGATTCTGATTGATTGCTGGAGAGGGCCGATTGCGCTGGCGCACAACGGCAATTTGACGAATGCAATGCATTTGAGGCGCGATCTGGAGCGGGACGGCGCCATTTTTCATTCCACGAGCGACAGCGAAGTCATCCTGCATCTGATTTCCCGTTCCCGGAGAAGGACGTTGCCGGAAGCATTTATTGAAGCCCTCCAGATCGTTCAGGGGGCTTTTTCTTTGATTTTGTTGACTCCGGAATACCTGCTGGCCGCGCGGGATCCTCGAGGATTCCGGCCCCTGTGCATCGGCCGCCTCGACGGCGCCTATGCGGTCGCTTCGGAAACCTGCGCCTTCGACCTCATCGACGCAGAGTACATTCGCGACGTGGCGCCCGGCGAGATCGTGAGGATCGAGGAAGACAGTCTGGAATCGCAATCTCCGCTGCCGAAGGAAAAGCCGTCCTATTGCGTATTCGAGCATATTTATTTCAGCCGGCCGGACAGCCTGGTATTTGGCCGCACCGTCAACGCCAGCCGTCGGGAAATGGGCAAATGCCTTGCGCGCGAACACCCGGTGGAAGCGGATGTCGTCGTGCCTGTGCCGGATTCGGGCGTCTCGGCCGCTATAGGATATTCGCAAGAGAGCGGCATTCCCCTGGAATTCGGGCTCATCCGCAACCACTATGTCGGACGCACGTTTATTGAACCCAAGCAATCGATCCGCAATTTCGGCGTGAAAGTCAAACTCAATCCCGTTCGCGAAATTCTGCAGGGCAAACGGATCGTGCTCGTGGACGATTCGATTGTGCGCGGAACCACCAGCAGAAAAATCGTACAGATTGTCCGGGCGGCGGGAGCGAAGGAGATTCACATAAGGATCACGGCGCCGCCGATCCTGGCGCCCTGTTATTACGGCATCGACATTGCCACCCGTCACGAACTCATCGCCTCCACGAAATCCGTCGACGAGATCCGGCGATTCATCGGGTGCGAATCGTTGGGGTATTTGAGCCTCGAAAACATGCTGAAATCCGTGGAAGACAAGGGCCGATACTGTTCGGCGTGCTTCACGAACGTCTATCCCACCGAACTTGTTCCGGACAAGAAGCAGAAAAGTCTCTTTGAAGGATCGGATTCTTATTCCGATCCGGTGATTGCGAAAAGAGAATCTCCTTTTTCGAGGAGGAGCGATGAATAGAAGGCTTGCCGTGCTGATTTCGGGACGGGGATCGAATTTCATAGCCATTTACGAAGCGATCCGGCGGGGCGATTTGAATGCGGAAATAAGCTGCGTCATCAGCAATGTGGAAAACGCGGCGGGGCTCGCTCGCGCGCGCGATTATGGATTGAAGACGATTTTTCTGTCTTCGAAAGGCAAAGACCGGGAGGCCTACGACCGGCTTCTGGTGGAAACGCTGCAATCCTGCGATCCCGCGCTGGTCGTCATGGCCGGCTATATGAGGGTACTGAGCCCTGTCGTTTTTCAACAGTATCGTGGAAGGGTGCTGAATATACATCCGGCGCTTCTGCCGTCTTTTCCCGGATTGCATGCACAGAGACAAGCGCTTCAGCACGGCGTCAAAGTGACGGGCTGCACGGTTCACATAGCCGATGAAGGAGTGGACACGGGTCCCATATTGATGCAGCGAGCCGTGGAGGTGCTGCCGGGAGATGACGAAGAGACGCTATCGGCTCGAATTTTGGAGCAGGAGCACCAGATTTACTGGCGTGCGATAGCGATGGCATTGGACAGGCTGAATGGTCAGCTCGTTTAAAAATTCGCCACTTTGTACGATGTTTTCTACATTTTGCTCTTTACAAACCCGGAGTTTTAAATATAGAATGCAATTTCTCAGTCAATGAGATTGAGTCAGCAGATTTGAAAAAAGATTTTTTGATTTGCCTTTTTGATGCAAATCAAAGACCGGCCTTGACAAAAGAATTGCGGGCGTTTATCATCACCTTCGATTTGAAATTGTCGAGTGCGTCGGATGGAATCTCAATCTTGAAGGTTGGGAAAATCCTTCTCGGATCTTGGAGATGATCGAAGCAGTGAATCTTCAAGATCGTCTTGATTTGACAATCCCTTGCTTGATTAATCTCAGGGGATTTAAAGATCGAGATAATCGATCTTTAAATAAAGAAGGACTTTTGTCAGACAGAATTGCTGAAGCACTTGACAGTCTGACGAAAAAATCCTAAGATTAGTTTTTGCCTAGATCTTTGATAACTAGATAGTGCGTGTCCTAAAAAACACCCATTTCAATTTCAAAAGTTTCACCAGTAGCCTGAATCGAAAGATTCAGGACTCTTCGATTTAATTGGAGAGTTTGATCCTGGCTCAGAATCAACGCTGGCGGCGTGCCTAAC
>CAZXSV010000044.1:0-31853 GCA_964642735.1 uncultured Acidobacteriota bacterium | reverse complement strand
CCAATGCGGCCTGTGCACGGATGAGAAGTGGACCATCGAACGGAAGAATTTTCCGTCGCAGTGAACGGGAGATGAAAGCCGCAACGCTTGCCATGCTTGTCGCCGAACACTGAAAACCAGCCACTCGGATAGCAGGAAAGTCCGTATCGATTTTACATCTGAGACGGTGCTTCAGCACATCAAAATGTAGCGTAACACCCAGGAATCTGAGAAATCATCCTTGGAAGATTCCCAATTCCCAAGCCACTGTTCACCTGTGGCTCGAGTCGGGATCACGTTTCCAAATGCAAAGCATCATGCAGCCCATGGTTTAAATTTAGGGAGGTCTCAACGATCAGTCGACACGTAGCTGGAGCCGAAAGACGGCAAGCTCCCCTGTCCCGTTCGAGGGAGTGCGCCCGTCCGATATTTTTTGAATATCTCATACGAGAGCCAGCTGCCTGATTTGCCAGGTTTTCACGAGGCCAGGCCTAAATTCGACTTGACCTACGGATTGTACTTGATCTCGCCGGTCTTCTGATCGCGCGAGAAATGTTTCATGTATTCCCAGGCGATCCTCGCGTATTCCGGATACAGCGCGTGGATCAGACCCTTGACGTAGTTGAGCGCCACCATCGGAATGCCTTTGTTGTTGTTGAGGCGCCATGTAAGCGACGCGTATTCGCCGTTGAGCGTCTCGACGGTCCAAGAATCGCCCTTGAAGCCGGAGAGCTTGCAGGCGTTAAAGTCGAAGTTGAACGGGGCGACGCCATTCCAGTCCGACCAGCGCTTCACCTGGTTGGCCAGGTTATTGTTAATGCGGCCTTCTGCGGCTTGCAGGCGGCGCATGTCGTAGGATGAGGTCGAAAGGTAGATCGGCAACTGGGTGTTGCTGAACCTCGCCACTTCCGCAGCGGTCGGTTCGATGTTCGTGCCCGCGATTGGCGCGATGGCCGCGAACAGCCTGGGCTCGTAGTAGCCCACAGTGTACGTCGCCCCGCCGCCCATGGAGTAGCCGATGGCGTATACCCGGGAGGGATCCAGCGCCGGATAGGTGGCGAGCATATACTTGACAAGCGCCGTAAGGGCCGGGCCGCGGACATCGTTCGGAAGGCTCTGGTGGTCCGCCGCCACCACGGCGACGCGCTCGTTGCCCGCCAGCGCCAGTAATCCCATTTCGTCGGCAAACTGCCGTGGCTCGTCGCCGCCGCCATGGTTGCCCAGGATCAACGGCACGCTGCCCTTCGCCGCAGTCTTGTTGAGGACTTCTTCGGGCACGTACTCGTACCAGGTGTCCAGATACTCGCCAGCCTGCGTCTTCATGCTGGCGAAGCGGTCTTCGCCCTGGTGCGGAATGAGGTGAATGCCGTTCTTCGTTACGCCGTTGATCAGCGCATTGCGCTCGCACAGCGAGTACGGCGCCTGGTCCATACTATAACCGGTGAAGGGCGTCCCTGCGCTGTACACGCCCTGAACCGCTACCGGCACACGCATCGCCTTGATGAGCATTTCGTGGTAGGCCGTCTTGATCGTCGCCGCGAGGCTGGCCGGATTCGCCTTCGCCAGAACCACCTGCTGCAACGGCAGCGCCTGGTTGTAGTGGATGACGACGTCGCCGAACCCCTTTGCAGCATTGACGCGATTGGCGGCCTTGTACTTATCAATAACGGCCTCGCCGGCATTCACCAGATAGACCGGAATGAAGGTCGACACCTTGCGAACCTCGTTCATCCCGCCGCCAATCAGCAGCGCGCCCGCGATTCGGCTCGCAAAGTCGAAAGTCCCGGCGACGTAGTTGTTGAAGAAAGTCGCGCCACCGTCCACCCCTATGAAGTAGACATAGGCAAAGCCGCCGAAGTACTCCGCGTCAGCGTAAATGACGCGGCTCCCGTCAGCCTGGACGCCGGAGGCCTGCTGGGCCAACATCGCCGTCTGCAGGGCGTAGTAGGGGGCCACATCATCGCGGCCGAACGTCTTGCCGACCGGAGTAACGAGCACGACGCTGCCCGTCGCTTCGTCCGCGATTTCGATCAGGCCCGCCGATTTCAGATATGCAAAAGCCACATCCTTGGCGTCGAAGTGTTGTTCGACGCAGACGATGAGGTTCGTGTTCATTCTCGCTGTCGCGCGGCCGCCGTACATATTGGGCGAGCGGTAGACGAACGTTGTCCCTTTTGGGTAGGCATTCAGCGCCGGATGGCCGGCATAGGCTCGCGGCGCCGCGGGGGCGCGACCTGGGGCGCCGGGAGGCGGCATGGCGATGCCGCCCTGGTATATCTTTACAACCGCTGGTGCATTCTGGTGGGCTTCCTCAAGCGTTTCGAACGTCGCCTTGTTTCCGGTTTCACCCGTGAAATTCCGAGCCACCGCTGCGCTACGCGCCGAAAGCAAAAGGCCCATAAAAAGAACTGCGCTGATTATCGTTCTGTGCATGTGCTCTTCTCCTCCTGACCGATACTTCAGCAGACGTCACGGACGAAACAGGAACATCATGCGGCCGTCAGCACGGCAGCGCGCAGCCGGACGCCGTGCTGACGGCCCTATTTGGCGTAAGGATTGTATCTGATTGCGCCGGTCTTCTGATTGCGCGAGAACCGAGCCAAGTAGTCCCAGGCCATCCTGGCGTACGGTGGATACAAAGCATGGATCAGATCGGCCGTATAGTTTAAGGCCACCATCGGAACGCCCTGCTTGTTATTCAGATACCATATGAAGTTCTTGTGTTCATCATTCAACAAGGTCTCGGACCAGGCGTCAGCCTGAAATCCGGATTTCGGGTGCGCTCTGAAGTCATAGCTGACCTGGCTCATGTTATTGAAAAGCAGGAACTTATTCAGCAGCGCCTGAGAATTGTCTGATAGACTTCCGTCTTCCGGATTTATATTGGGCTGCAGGTCATAGGCGCTGGTCAAGTACATGAACGGCAGATCCGTTTCTTTGAACTGCGCCTCCATTTTGTCCGTAAAAGTGAACATCGCGCCGGCCATATCGACAACGGCCGCCAGCATCCGGGGATGGCTCGTCGCAATTGTGAGGGTAGCTCCTCCGCCCATCGAATAGCCGGACGCATATACACGTGAAGCGTCAATCGCAGGATAGGTCTTCATCATGTATGCAGCCAGTGCAGCTATCGATTCTCCAAGAACGGGCTGATCAGAATAGAGACTCTGGTGTTCCGGGGCCACGATGACAAACCGCTTCTGGCGCGCCATCTCCAGCCAGCCGACCTCTTCAACAAACGCCTGCGGATCATCGCCGCCGCCATGGAGGGCGATTACCAGTGGAACGGTTCCGGGCGCGACCCTGTTCTGGAGAACCTCGCTGGGCACATACTCGTACCAGGTCTGCAGGTACTCGCCCGCTTTGGTCTTGATGCCGGAGAACCTGTCTTCCTGGTGCGGAAACACGGAAATGCCGTCCGGCGCCACGCCATTCGCGACTACGTTCCGCGCAGCCAGAGAATAGGGCGCCTGATCGAAGTTATATCCCTGGTAGGGCGTGCCGGCGCTGTGCAAACCCTGTTTGACAACAGGGATTCGCATCGTTCTGGAAAACATCTCCTCATAAACCCTCTTGATGATGTCGGCCGCGTTTAGACCTGGTTCTCTGCTGACAATCACTTGCTGAAGCGGCAGGGTCTGATTGAAATAGGCAGTGGCCCTGACGTCGCCCTTCACTGCGTCGGTTTTGTTTGCGGCCTTGTACTTGGCTTCTACAGCCTCAGTGGCGTTCACGAGATAGGCGGGCAGAACACTGGCTACCTTACGGATTTCATCCATCTTGCTGTTGATCAGCAGAACTCCGGCAATGCGGCCGGCGTAGTCGAGAGTGCCGGCAATGTAGTTGTTGAAAAACGTTGCGCCGCCGTCGATGCCGATGGCATAAATGAAGCCGAAGCCGCCGAAATAGTCGCCGTCGGAGTAGTTCGTAACGACATTGTTGGATCTTTCAGAGCCCCCCAGCGAAAGCATTGCCGTCTGGAGGGCGTAGTAGTGTTTCTGGTCGGCGGCGGCGAAACCGGCTTTGGGATCGGAGGGCGTAACGAGCACCACACTGCCGATCGCCGCATCGATGATGTTGATCAGGCCGAGTTCCTTCAGGCAGGCAAGCGCGGCATCCTTGTTCTGGAAGGACTTCTCGACAAAGACCATGATGTTCGTGTTGGAGCGGTTGGCGCGCCCGCCCCATAGGTTCGCCGACCGGTACACAAACGTGGTTCCTTTGGGATATCCGTCGAGTGCAGGATGGGACTTGAAGGTCCCCTTGCCGGATCCCTGTGAGGCAACGGCCGCGGGGCTGCTCACGCGAGTCTCTTCCAGCGTTTCGAAAGTGGCTTTGTTCCCCTGCCGGTTGGAGTAGTTCAGCGCGAAGGCGCCGGAGGTGAATGACAGGCTCGCTATTAGGGCGAGCGCAAGGGTTAAGGACGACTGGTTCTTCAGCACAGGTCATTCTCCCTTTCTTGCCGCCGCGTTTGCCGGCAGCGTTTCAGCCAGGATTTTCGATATAGCCTTCTGGATCGTTTCATTTAGCTCTTGGCGGCCTCAACGCAGGCGCATATTCTTTTAATCTCGTCGCTATCGTCCCTGGGGGGCGCTGTGGCTTTCTAACAAAATTTATGCTTTCAAATTAGAGCTTAACCCGCATTATTCATGAGGGTTCGTAACGAGGAGGCGTAGACGGGCGTGGATACAAGGCGCATCTGGCGCTTTTCAGCCAGCGCGACCGAGTGCCCCGCAGGCGTACTCGACAGTACGTCGAGGAGCCCGACCGAGCGCAACGCAGCAGACACGCCCGGATCCGCCTCCGCAATAGAAGCTTCATGAATAATGCGGGTTAAGCGATCCCCAATCGTTTAACGCTTATTCTATCGGTGCGGAGATGAGCCAGATCGTACTGTATCTGCTGAACAGCCAACTTTGAGCTCTACCGCCAAACACTTTGGATAGCCTCACGGCCATTTCGGGAGATATGCCTCGTTTTCTCAGTTTACATATCACTTTTTCAGAGGCCGGACGATCGGAGGCGGCTGTTGCCGAGCAGGAAAAGACAAAAAACGCGCTTAAACGACCTATAAACCAAGCGCCTGTCCTCAGCACATCCAAATGCTATAAAGCCGGCCGTCAGAAAAAATAGTGAGAATCATTTCATCCTTGAATCCTCCCGGACAATGAGTTGGATGGGTTCTTAATCGAATAAATGCAAGGATGCCGCCGTATCCCGCCGTCATCTTTGGCAAAGTCCTTTTTCTTCTATTCAGTTTAATCCCAGCCTGATTTGGTGCCCGCTGGAGCTTGTTTGAAAAATGCTTCTGCCGCACGGATCAGGCCATCATATATTTTAAACGAGTGATAGACGTCCAGCTCGCCGCCTCCCCGGAAAGTTGATCCGGGCCCGAAATTCATCCGGATAGCCACAACGCCCATTTCTTCATCCACTGCCATGACACGCTGTGTTATCCCGGCCAGCCTTGGAATCGTTTGGGTTTTCATGGTCTGGCAACCCTGGAAAAAAGTGCATCCAGGGCCGGCCATGAGCTGGCCGTTTTCAAAGCGGTATGCATCGGGCGCCATGGGCGAGTCCACTTTGACAAAGCTGCCGACCTTCAATCCTTCGGCATAAGTCCTGCCCGCCTTGATGAGGTCTTCCCGTGAAAGAAGCTGTTTCTTCTCCGGAACGAAGGCCATGGTCGCGCTGATGGTTTTAAGATTCGCCAAATCCAAAAGCATTGCTTCTTCTTTATTATGAACCGCCTGCGTTTCGATTTCGGTTATCTTCTTATCGACAACCTTGAGCCGCATGGTGAAAAGCGCCTTGTTATTCCCTTCCTCCGTAACAACATTGAATGAAACCGCAACTCCATCTTTGACATCCAGAACATCTCTGCGATATTCGGTGAGGCCGGTAATAATTTTCCATTCGCCTTCGCCCAGTTTCAGTTCCTTGCAGTCCTCTGTAAATTTCACCGTGGAAGCAACCGGCAGCGACTCCGGCTTACGGGCTATCATGGCATTCAGATATTTTGTAACAAGTCCCTTGAGGCATTCCCGGTCGCAGGAGGGCGTGTCTGCCGCATTCGCAGCAGTGACAAAAATGCAGCCGGTGAGAAGCAGCAATGCGAGAACAGCAAATTGTTTCTTTCCAATCATAGACATCTCTCCTTGATGGGAATTGTGAAGAAATTGCTCTTTAGAATCGATCATGAGTAAACGTTTACTTGCATTAACGCCCAACTCTTTCAGCTTGCCTGCAAATGCATTCGCATTTGTTGTTAATGAAGGCTATATATAGCAAAGAGTTTAATGGATCAAGCGATTTCCAAGGCAAAGCTTCAGTATACAGGCGCCTGTTTGCCTGGCGCGTTTCTGCCTTTGGCCGAAAATTAGCAGCGCCGCACGTGAGCTCGGTTGATCATGAAGATCTAAGAAGCAGATACTCTGCTTTGCCCGTGTGGCGGACGTATGCGCATCCTGTCTTTTTTACAGCTCCCCGTGTCGTCGACCTTATTTCCCGGACTTTTTGGGGTGTTCATTAAAGAATTTGAACACATCCGGCATGGAGCCGGCGATGATGCTTCCATGGTCGAGACCCGGCAGTTCCTTCCACTGGACGTCAAGGCCGGCGGCTTTTAGCTGCTCAGCCGTGGTTCGCCCCATGGCGCCCAGAGTGTCCTGGCTGCCGGCAGTAAAATATAGAGGAGTGTCTTTCAACTTTCCCTTGGGATCGGGCGAGCCGAAGCCGGCGATACAGGCAACCGCGGCCCAGATCTGGGCGTATTTTTCACCGAGATACAACGCACCGGCGCCGCCCATGGAGTGACCCATCAGGAAGATACGGTTGTCGTCGATGTTGAATTCCTTGCGGACTAGTTCCAGAACTCTCATGGTGTCGATTTCGCTGAGCTCGGAGACTTTGGTCGGATCGGTTTCTTTGGTTCCGCCGATGGCCGGGCCGCGACCTCCCGGCATTATCTTAGGAGCGCCGATTTTGGCCGGGCCGGTGGCTGGGCCAGTGGTTGGAGTGGCGGTTGGACCGGGGCCGCGGCGGCCAGCGAACATATTTGTATTGCCGAATGGGGCGGTGGGGTTATAGCCCATCACGCCAACGAGGATGTAGCCGTTCTTTTCCGCCTCCTCGACGCAGCCGGAGCGCATGAAGGTGCCGTAGTTTCCACTGTATCCATGCAGGGCCAGAACCAAAGGGGCCTTCTGGCCTTTGACGATTTTTGAGGAGACGAACACCGCGTACGGCATGTTTTCTCCGGTTTCCTTGAAGCCATATTCGCGGATTTCCACGCGATCGTCGACCGGATCGGCGCCGGCGCGCCGGGTCTGTTCGGCGGTTTTACCCACCGGCGGGCTGGTTACTCTGGAAACCCCGGGGGCCAGGGATTGGGTTGTCGGAGCCGGTGCGTTCTGCGCATCTGCTAGGATCGCCAGAAAGAGGGCGAAAGCCGCACACCACAACGTTCTGCTTGCTTTTGACATAATCGATCTCCGTAAAAATTATCTGTATTCTCGAAAATTCAAAAATTCTCATAAAGAACAGGGATTATTCGGAAGTCCCACAACATGAAATGCAATGACATTCTTCTGATGGTTTTTAAAGAACTTCTGAAAGATTCTCGCCAACCAGGCTGTGCGCCGTTAGGAGGATCGATTGGTTAATTATGAGATCCCTTCCTCATTCCACCTGCTTTGCGTATGGCAGCTGATTTCGCAGCGCCATTAGGATTATTTCGCCGATATCCACCTATGACGCATTAAAAAACGCAAAGCCTGTTCGGGCCATTCCTTCACGGTCTCATCATTCAAATTGGCGCCCATCCCAAATCCATGCTGTGCAATATCCAAAAGGTGCATTTCCACCGGCACACGAGCCTTAAGGCATGCCTCGTAATACAGCAGAGAATTTTTCACTGGCACAAGGAAGTCGTTCGTTCCATGGACAATAAACGCAGGCGGGGCGTCCCGTGTCACATGCTTCCAGGGCGACAAGGGCTCGTATAAGTCAGGTTTGTCCTGCGTAAGATTTGAGCGGGAACTCCGATGCGTTACCGCATCATCCGTCAAGTCGATCACAGGATAAAGCAACAGCGCGAAGGCCGGCCTGGCGCTCAGGCTATCAATTGCATCCGGCGCATAGGGCGGTTTCGGCAGCAGCTTGTTGTCGTACAGTGTCGCCAGCATGGCCGCAAGATGTCCTCCGGCTGAACCTCCAAAAACTCCCACCTTTTCCGGATCCACGTGATAATCTTTCGCATTCGCTCGTATGAAGCGCATTGCACGCTGCGCGTCCAGCAGTGTTGTCGGATAGTGGTATTGAGGGCCGTGCCTATAGCGCAGCACAAACGCCGCGATGTTATGCGACTTGAAGAACTCTGCAATAGCCGCCCCTTCGCCTGGCACGGTCAACATTGAATAACCGCCTCCCGGACAAAGCAGCACTCCGGCCCCCGTTGCCTTGTTCGAATCCGGAATATACAGATCCAGCGTCGGCTCCATCGGATTCAGTTCGTTTCCTGCGCCATCCACTACGTCGGGCGTCTTTTCATATAACTTGATTCGGTTCACGTTTGCCGGTGGCGTCATGCTGACCATCGTAATTCCGCCTCTGCCGGCGCCAACGGGGATTGCCCCCTCCATGCCGCCTGATCTGCCGCCAGCTGAAGGCGCTTCCTGAGAAAAAATCGCTGCTGCTACGCATAGCGACGCTACAGCGCAACCAAGCAAAACTCCACGGAACCTAAACATGGCAGCGTCTCCGCAAGTCTGACCTTTTTATAATCGGTCTGTAGTATTCATGGAAGATATTAAACACACCCTGCATACCGTCGCCTATATTCCCGGATAATGTCAGATCATGAATAATGCGGGTCAACCCATCCGCCTGAAACTACAACTCTAACACAATTGTTGTCACATTTATGTGACATATTTTTTGACATTTCAATAACATTCTATATGGTCTTCTGCCACATCTCGAAACTATCGGAAACGAAACTGCCATGCATGGACCGCTGTGAGGCGAATGGATTTGACCAATGGCGTTGCTTCTGTTGAGAGATGGAGTTGCAACAAAGTTGCCGAAGAAGGGAGTTGGCCTTGCTGGATAGGGAGATTGGGACGGGCGGGGCGATGGCTCTTCGATCATATTAATATCTTGATTTTCGGACCAACGGGTAGTTTCCAATTCCCGCCAATTCCGGGCGATCGACAGGCTGCAAAAATAAATGAAGACCGCTGCAGACAAAATGCCGATTTTTCTAAATTGCGGCGAAAAATAATCAGGGAATGCTTGGGTTGTCCTGCCGCCTAAGGTTGCTTCATCGCCGACAATTCCGATAATTGCATTCGTTTTGTAGACATCTTTATCATCAGAAGCGTCAGGATGCCCGATGCCAATGTAATAGGAATTAGTGCGATCAAAACCTCTGCGGCGGTTTTCCCGACGCCCAGCAAAGAACCGGCTAACAGCGGCCCGGCGATGGTTCCAAGCCGGCCTGCGGCAACGGCGGCGCCCACGCCGGTATTTCTTATGGACGGAGAATAACATAGAGGCGCAAACGCATAAAGGGTTGCCTGTGCCACTGAAATCATTGCTCCGATGGCAAATGCCGTCATCAAGGCAGCATGGAAATCAAGCGCCAGAAATCCAAAAGCTGCCAGGAATACGGCCAACGCAACGAAGGCTGTGCCTGGCGTTGAGTATAGAAGTTTCTTATCCAGCAGGTACCCTCCTGCGGCGGCGCCGACCGACATCCCGACATTATATAGCATCTGAATATATTGTGATTGAGGTTGGGATAGGCCCATGGCCACAATAAGGGAGGGCATCCATCCCAGCAAAAGATACATTACGAGCAGCGTTCCAAAGTTGGCCATCCAAAGATAAATCGTTGTGTAGAAATGCCCTTTGCCCAATAATCCTGATAGAATATTGCATTGAGATGAAGACAATTCAGAGCTGTTTGGGCTTTTTGAGCGTGATTTGGGGAGAAAAAACAAAAAAGGCGCAATTGCAACGGGTGCAATGCCACCGACAAGGTAAACCGGCCGCCAGTCGCTTCCGAATAGGCCAGTCTGCATGACTGCGCCTGACAACAGGCCTCCGATGGGGATGGCGCAATAGATATAGCCAACAGCCCTTTTCTTCATGTTTTCAGGGCTGTGATCGCTGGCATATGCAATAACTGCGGGCATTGCTGCTCCCAGTCCCAAACCGGTCAAGAATCGGGCTGCGATTAGCGTGCCGAGCCCATTTGCAAGCAGTGTCGACAAGGAGAATAATCCAAAGGCAATAACTCCCGAGATAACAATCGGTTTTCTCCCGTATTTGTCGGCCAGAAAACCTCCTAATACGGACGCAACAAATATTCCAACTGCGCTGGCCCCAAGGAATATGCCTTTCCCAAAAGGAGCCAATTGGAAAGCCAGGGCAAGCTTTGTCGCAGATACTCCTGCTGCCTGGATATCAAATCCTTCTAAAAGGATCACAATTGCGCACAGAACCAGCACGCGGAAGGTCTTGAGTTCTTTCGTTGTTTGTTGAAGTCCAAGCATTTCGCCTCTCATCCGGGTCAAGCCGCCGCCCGGCTCTTCCGTAAATGCAAATGATTGCCACGGTCTCTTCGTCCGACTTACAGGTCGTAAAAGCGCGCTTTTTGCCTTTTGCTGCTCGCCAGCGGCTGCATCCGGTCGTCCGGCCTCTGATAAAAAGTGATCTATAAACTGATAAATTCAATTTTCAAACATGAAAAAGGCAATTTTAGCTCCGGCGCCTCGTCTTGCGCTGCCTGCGCCGCCCACGGCACTGGTTTTGATGACCGCAATCATGGGTTTGACCTTCCCCTGAGCGAGCAGGTTGTCGAGGATCCAATGAGTTCGTCCCATTTCGATCCGGCCCCGCCATCTTCGCCGCCGCCGTGTTGCAGATAAAGCGCCAGGTATCGCGTGGAGAGGTTGACAGGATCAGCCTCTTCCATAAATCCCGGCTGACACCATCCCTGTCGCCGCGTCCGTCATTCCTGAGCGAAACCGGTCGATTGCATTCAAAAGCCAGAATTATCAAATCCTTGCTGTCACAAATATGTGACGATCCCTTTGACAATGCAACAATAACTTCTCCAGCCAGCCGTGAACGAATCAATGATCGTGCGGATCAGCTGCCTCAGGAGGCTGTTTTTATGCTTCGCCGAAAGAGACATTTCGCGGTCCTTGATGTTTCTCTCTTGGTCCTGGACTGTTCGCGCGTTCCCTGAGTCGGGCGGCGTGCATCGCGCAGCTGTTAAAGACCTTCCCAAACGCCCAGCTCCGAAATGTTTATGAAAATTCCAGCGGAAGGAATATCCTGTATTTAAAGGAAATCGACATGCCAAAGGATGGATGATTTATCCGGAGAATACTATGAGCCAACGGATTCTGTGCAGAGAATTCAACTCGCGAAGCGAAGCCGAAATCGTTCGCGAACTTTTGCTGGCGAACGGAATCGAGTCCTTCGTAACCTCTGATGACTGCGGCGCAGTGGATCCCGCCCTGTCTTTCGCGCGGGGCGTTCAGCTCTATGTCGCCGGAGAAAATGCGCCTGAAGCGGAGCGTATCCTCGCCGAGGCGCGGGCGGAGATCCCGGAAAGCGAGTCCGCGGCCGACGACCAGCCGGAAGAAGAATAGATTCTTCCCCCGCGACTTCTTTGCGTTTTGGGGAGAAGTGTGGCTCTGCAAAGGATTTGCCTCTTCACTGGGATGCGCCTTTTCTTGAGATCAACTGCGCCCCGTGGCACATGTCGGCAGCGGCATTGCCGTCGGGATCGCCGCTATGGTTGAATATTTCCTGCCGTTTTCAGAGCGACGACCTAGAGGCTGCCGCGGCGATCCCTAGCGCTCCTCGAAAATTGAGCGGCCATGAAATGGTTCTTTACAGCAAAGCGCTCGACGGCGCCGACTTGATCTTTGAGGTGCGGGCGGCTTCAAAAGACGATACGCTCCTGGCAGCCCGTTCTATAAAAGGGGATGTCAAGAGACATATCCGCTGTTTTGGCGCCGGTTCGCATGCATTAACTGACGGAATTTTCTTATCCATTGGATGTACAGCTTGATGATCCAGATATTCTAAGGAGTCGATAAAGATGCCAAATTACAGAGGTTTGCCCGAAAACTGGGCGCAGCTTGCTCCTGAACAGAAGCGAGAATACCGGCTCAATCAGTTTCTTAATCCGACCGATATCCCATTTGTCAGCCGGGATGCAGCCGGGGCATACAAAGCGCGGGCTCAGAGGCTGGTCGATGTTTTCAACGTTAAGGAGCCAGACCGAGTGCCGGTCAGCCTGCCGGTAGGCCACCTGCCATTTATTCTGCACGGCGTCAGCATGCATGAAGTCATGTATGACATCGAAAAGGGCATTGAGGCCTGCAATGCATTCAACGAAAAATATTCTGAAGAATTGGAATACTTCGCCGCGCCTTTCACGGCGCCGGGCAAGGCGCTTGAAATTCTGGACTATAAGCTTTACGCATGGCCGGGACACGGCCTTTCCGTCAACGCGCCCGACTACCAATTCGTTGAAGGCGAATACATGAAGGTGGAGGAGTACGCCGACCTCGTTCGAGACCCTTCGGATTTCTGGCTGAGGACGTATTTGCCCAGGGTTTTCGGGGCTTTTGAGAGCTTCCGCATGCTGGCGCCTCTGCCGGACATCATTGAAATACCTACGATGCAGCTCATGCCCCTTGCTTTTCCGGAAGTGCAGGAGACTCTGCAAAAGATGATCGACGCCGGAAAAGAGCTCCAGAAAAGGAATCAGATAAGCGCAAAATTGATGGATTCCGGTCCGGGGCCGCATGGATTCCCGTCCACGATGGGGGCCATTACCGTCGCTCCTTTCGACGCGATCGGGGATACGCTCAGAGGGACCCGAGGCATCATGATAGATATGTTCCGTCATGGCGACAAGCTCTTGAAAGCGATCGAGTCCATGACAGAACTGATCATTCATTCCATACTGAACTCTCCCAATTTTCCCAGGATGCTCTCCGTTTTGTTCCCTCTGCATAAAGGCGCCGACGGCTGGATGTCCGAAAAACAGTTTGACGTTTTTTACTGGCCGTCTCTGAAGAAAGTGATGAACGCATTCATTGAAGAAGGGCTTATTTGCATGCTGTTCGCCGAGGGCGGCTACAACACACGGCTGGAAAAGGCGACCGACTTCCCCAAAGGAAGCGTGACCTGGTGGTTCGATCAGACCGACATGGGGAAGGCGAAAAGGATTCTGGGGGACAAATTTTGCATTCAAGGGAACGTGCCTTCTTCATTGATCGTCACCGGCTCTCCCGCGGAGGTTAAAGCGCGCTGCCGCAAACTCATTGAAGAATGCGGCAAGGGGGGAGGCTATGTTTTGGGCGCCGGGTGCATTGCCGACAATCCCAAACTGGAGAATTTGCGGGCGATGATGGAGGCTGCAAGGGAATACGGCGTTTACAGGAAATAACGGTCTGTTCACAGGCAAGAAGACATTGAACGCCTGCGCTCGCAGGGAGGAGATAGGCTTCCAGCGCGGAACAGACGTTTATGCGGGTTATTTTCTATCAGGCCGGTTTGGGCCCTTTGGTCGAAACCGCGAGAATTGCGGAAACGACAAAGAGCGCTATGAATCCAACGGCGCTGATTCCGAAAGCCGGCTTCCCCGGACCGCCGAATAATTCCAGAATCGGGGCATATGCAATTGCCTGGAAAAACTGGCCGATCCCTTGACCGGCGCACGCCACGCCGATGGCGGCGCCAATCATAGCCGAAGGCACGCTGCCTTGAATTTTGGCGTAAGTTGCGGGAATGATCGTTCCCAAGGATAGCCCAGCGACAAATGTCCCGAGCATTATCGTCCCTGCATTCGCTGCGAACATCGCAATGCCAAATCCTGCGGCGGCAAGCAGGTACCCGAACGAGAGAGAGAATTTTTTCAGCGCTCTTACGAGAAAGCCGAACAGAATTCCTCCCAGGAAGCCGCCGCCGGTATAGAGGGTGAGGGAAATGCCTGCGGTCGCCGAGTCCCCATAGCCATTCATGACAATGGCGACGGCATTATTGGTGACGATTGCCATCAGCAGGCCGTTTGCGATCATATATACAAAAGCGATTTCATAGGCTTTTCTTGGGAGTCTCCCCTTCTCGGCCTCCTGTTTGGCTCTTCTTTCGGGCTCCGGCAAACCGAAGAATACGAGAAGCCAAACAAAAATGGCGAAGAGATAGGTCAGAAAACAATAATGCCAGTCGATCCTCGCCAGGTATCCGCCGAGCGTCTGGAAGAACATGCCGCCGCAGGAGGCAACCGTCAGATTGAGTCCGTTCATGCGATTGATTTGTTTGGGATCGTCATAGAAGTCCGTAATAAGAGTGACGCCGAGCGGAACGAAGACGCCGATGGCCGCGCCCAGGATGACTCGGAAAACCAAAATAGTATTGATGTCATTCATCCAGAAAGGGCCGAGCCCGCCGACCAGGAAGAGAATACTGGCCATATGGAACAGTGTTTTTTTGAGGAAGATATCGCACAATTTCCCGAACAGGAGGTTCACAATAACCTGTGAAATCGTCAGTATTGTAGGGATCATCATGACCTTGGTTTGACTCACGGCGGGCATGGCTTTCATGATGTCCGCCAGTGCGGGGGACGCCGCACCGCCGCCGATATCCTGGACGCCGACTGCCAAAATGGCAGCCATTAACAGCAGCCCGCCGGAAGCTTTTTTTGTCATTCCTGTTGTCCCTTCTTTTCATTCTTTTTCAATTGCAGATTCGTATTATTCCACTAAGATTGGGGTTGTCTCCCATTAAAGGAGAAATAAAACGCTTTCATAATTCCCCGACCCTTTTCCGGAGCTCGATGTCTCAATTCCTTCCGTCAGTACAAGAAAACCTTGGTTTTCATCGGCATCTCATGCTCAGCAGATAGATTGTCTATCCGTGAGTTCTTTGTTTTTCTGCAAGATAAATCAAACGGCAATATTCTTGCGAATTAGTTCGGGAAATGCAACATCTCTGAGAGCTGACGATGCTGCCATGATTTGCTTTCCGCGGTCCGTTGCTCGCCATCTCCGTATGCGCTGAAAGCTGACGGCTGATAGCGGGCGGCCGCTTCATCAGCTTCTCGAAACCTTGCTCGCGGGCCCGGGCCTCGCCAGGAAAAATCGGCAGCCTCTGAAAAAGCATAAGTTATCCGCGATCGTCAGCTTTTTTGAGCGCCTGCCGGCAAACTGCCTTCTTGTATGAGAACTGCAGCGGCTTTGCCGGTTTTCAAATATTCTTTGATCCAATCCATTATTCCAGCGCTTTGCGCCGGCGTCGTGTAGTGACCGGTCTCCAATTGAAGCGCCAGCAGCTTTGGAGCCTTAACGACGTTATAGGCCGAGTAGTTTGATGTCTGCGGACACGTTTCATCGTTGTATCCCCAGGAGTAAGGGCCTGTCATCCGTCACGGCGACTTTCAGCTGCAGAAAGCCAGGATCGCTCCTTGTTCCTGCATCTATGTGCGCCGTTCCTTCCGGAGAGAGGTCGGCTGTCCCGGTGCGAATCGGCGGAAGCAGCTCTGGGCCTGCGCCCCAATGGAGTTTGTCGTTGGGCAATGGCTTTCTGTTTTTTAAAACCTTTATATCGAAAACAGCTTTTTCACCCAGCGCATAATTCCAGCCCGCGCGGTCCGGCGTTGTTTGAACCTGCACTGGCCCCATCCGAAACAGCGCGTCGGCTGCCGCCGCTGAAAGAAGAGTCGCGGCAATCAGGACGCGCAAGAATACTCGATCCAATATCCTTACATCTGTTATTTTCCTCGGAGGACGCGTTCGTGGCCCTGATAAAGGCCGAGAGAAAGAACGTCGCATGACTTTCCGCCGCCCATTTCGAATCACCTCTTGAGTTCGTTGATCCGGTCTTTGGGAACTAGCGCAATGCTGTCCTTTTTCACCGTCAGCTGCCTGTCCAGGGTGAAGTCTGCCGTCTGCCGGATGTCTCTTGAGGAAGCTCCAATCTTCACCATGTATTGGCCGGCTTCGGCAATCCAGCCCGAAACAGCGGGATCGAAAGATGCCAGGTTGCGCGGGCTGATTTCGAAACGCAGGATTTGCGAATCGCCCGGCTGCAGCAGGCGCGTCTTGGCGAATCCCCTCAGCTCCAGAGCCGGCTTGTGAAGCTTGCCTGCCGGAGCGGTCAGATACAGCTGCACCACTTCTCTGCCGGCGACCTTCCCCGTGTTCTTCACCTGTACTGTGGCCGTGATCTTTCCCAAGAACTTCTTCGAGCTCAGCGACAGTTTGCCGAATTCGAAAGTGGCATAGGACAAGCCGTGACCGAATTCATAGGATGGAACCACGCCGAAGGATTCATAGTAGCGGTATCCTACGTATATTCCCTCCTCATAGACAACCTTTGAAGGTTGCGCGCGTTTGAATGCGGCATTCAGGTCCTGATCGCCGGCGCTGCCTTGCTTGGATTCAGGCTGAAGGGCGACGCCAGGAAAGTTGCGGGCTGAAGGCACATCCTGATATTTGACAGGAAACGTCGATGCGAGTTTGCCCGACGGATTGACCTTCCCGCTGATCACGTCGGCGATGGAGTTTCCCGCCTCCTGCCCACCCTGCCATGTCAGCAGGATCGCATCCGGCATATCCTTCCAGCTCGCGGTCTCAATGACTCCTCCGATATTCAGCGCCACAACGACCTTTTTGCCTTTGGCATGAAATGCATCGGCAACACTCTTGATCAGATCCTTCTCCGCCGGCGTGAGATTGAAGTCGTTCTCTTCTTTGCGGTCAAATCCCTCTCCGGAGTTCCTGCCGATCGTGATCAGAGCTGCGTCGGCTGCCGCGGCGCTTCTGGCCGCCAGGGCGGGATTTACGAACATTTCACGGATGGGCGCGCGCGGCGAGAGGGGTTTGGTTTGCGGACTTTTCGCCTTGGCCGTCCGGAGATAATCGCCGTAAGCCGTCCGCAATCCATCGTTGACGGCAAACCCGGCGCCTTTTAAACCATCCACGAGCGATATGCTGTAAGCTTCGTTGACATCACCGCTGCCCGTGCCCCCCGTGATGATTTCATAAGAAGCATTGCCGAACGCGGCAAGATTTTTCGAGCTCTCAGGCAGTGGCAGCGTCGCGTCTGCGTTCTTCAGCAAAACCATGCCGTCGGCCGCGGCCTGGCGCGCAACGACCGCGTGGCCTTTCAGGTCAGGCTTGTTTCTGTAATTATAGCCTTTGAATCGAGGAGTCTGCACAAGGATATTGAGAATCCTCTCGACGTTCCGGTCCAGCGCCGACTCGGCGAGTCTCTTTTCCTGCACAGCCTTCATTATTGCTTTTGCCTGATCCGGGCTTCCCGGCATTATAAGGTCATTGCCGGCCTGCATCTGAGCGACAGGATCGCTGCCGCCGAACCAGTCCGTCATGACATACCCTTTGAACCCCCAGTCGTCGCGAAGTATCTTCGTCAACAAATCGTGGCTCTCCGAGGCATACACATCGTTGATAAGGTTGTACGAAGACATCACCGTTTGCGGCTGTGCCTCCTCGACGGCGATGCGAAATCCTTCGAGGTAGATTTCCCTGAGAGCTCTCTCGCTCACGATCGTGTTCAATGCATTCCGGTTCGTTTCCGCGTTGTTGGCTGCGAAGTGCTTCGCGGAAGCGCCCACCCCCTGCGATTCAACGCCATGGATCATTGCGGCGGCCATTTTGCCCGTAATCACCGGATCCTCCGAATAGTATTCGAAATTCCTGCCGCAGAGCGGATTACGGTGAAGATTCATCCCGGGGCCCAGCAGGAAATCGGCTCCGTATTCCAGCGCCTCGTTGCCCATGGCCTGTCCGACCCTGTATACAAGATCCGTGTCCCAGGTGGATGCCAGAAGCGTAGCGACGGGGAAAGCGGTGCAGTAAAACGTTCCGCTGCTTTGCTTCCTCGTTGGACTGATGCGCAACCCGGCCGGGCCGTCGGCCATAACCATTGCGGTAATGCCCAGCCTTGGTATTTCGTACGTGGTTCCGGCGGCGCCTTCCACGAGATCCTTTGTCTCTCCGACGACCGGTCCGCCCGGGATAGTGGCCGGATTCGTCGTATCGATAACGCCCGGGATTCTCATTCCTCTGCCGGTGACAAAATATGCCTTCTCCTCAAGCGTCATGGCGGCAATCACTTTCTCAACCGGATCCTTGCCGAGTCTGGGGGCGTCATGACAATTGATCTGCATGAAAACAATCATGCCAAGGATTGCAATCAAAGAAAACCCAAAATACCTGAATGCGTTCATTGATAATCCGATAAAGAATTAAGAACCTGTGATTTCCATTTTTTCCCACGTTTTTATGAGCTCGTAGGATGCACCCCACTTTGCCTCAAACCCGCCGCCCTTCCATTTCTCGTCAAAGTCTTTTACGGCTGCGGCATACTCAGGGCTCGCAAGGAAAGCCTGCATGTCTTCCTTGCTGTCAAACTCATAGATCGCAAGGTATTTGGAAGACTCTCTGTTTTCGCCGGACAGGCGGTATCGGCTCGCCTTTTTAAGTCCGCTGAACTGGAACATCATCGGGATGTGTTTCCCTGTGTACCAATCGTTGTATTCCTCTTCCCGCCCCGCTCCCGGTTCGTTGGCCGCAATAAGCATGATACGATGTTCCATACAATACCTCTGCTATTGAGTTCTTGCGGCTATTATATTCCAGTAACGCAAGGAGAGGCGCAACGGGAATGTTAAATCAAGAAAGAACAAGACGGTATGCGCAAAGCCTCGTTTCCAGCCAGTGACATCCGGATCGATACGGAGGGTTCCTGGTTTTACAGAGACACAAAAATGGTCCGGCAGGAGATTATCGACCGGTTCTACCGGAACCTGTGCCAGGATGCTTCCGGAATGTATTTCATTGAAATTGGCGGTCAGCGTTGCCCGGTGGAAGTCGAGGATACGGCACATGTAATATGGGCGCTCCGGTGGGGCAAGGCCGGAGACACAGAAGATTTTGCTCTGCTTCTCTTGTCCGACGGGAGTGCAGAAATACTCGATCCCGCCACTCTCCGGATCGGGGAAAATCATATCCCTTACTGCAGAATTAAAAAGGGCCGATTTGAAGCGCGCTTTTCAAGGCCGGCCTACTACGAACTCGCCGAGCGCCTGCAGCATGATCCGACAGACGACGCCTATTTCATCTCATTGGGAGACCGCAAATACACGCTTCAGGACAGAAAAGCCGGCCGCCTCTGATTCCCGATTTCCGATTCCAGATTGCAGATTCCGTGCAGAACAGGTATGGCTATTGCTCTGGAATTAGGAATCTGCAATCGAAAGCAACACGCCCGGCTATGCAAACATAGGTATTTCGTGAGGCGGATAGGAAAGATTGGCGGCCTTTCGCCCAGCCGCTTTCGCTAAGGCGACGCCCCCGACTTCCGATAATTTGCCGTCATGTAAACTTGATTTGAATCTCCGATTCAATTCGCAACCGATTTTATCCCAGGGCCGCACAAAATAAATATCGCCATACGCAAGCTGATAGTTCTGCGGCGATTCGCAACCGGCAAGAACTGATATCGTGATCGCCGGCAACAACAGGAATATGGGTTTGAATTGCTTTCTCATTGCTTCCTGTCTATTTCGCTCAGCAGTTGTCCGAAAATGTCTTCGACTTCATTGACCAAAGCATCTCGCCCTATCGTCGACTTCTGATATATCAGAAGGTATTTGCGGTTCTCGCTTGGCTGTATGTCCCAATACCTATAGGGAACTGCGCTCGTCTGAATCACCAGATGGTTGAAATCAGATTTAGACCGCTCACAATTAATGTTCTTCTGGCCGACATCCGGATTCAAGTAGGCATTGTAATTGGCAAAGCCATAATACGGGTTGTTATTGTACATCTGGCTGTAGGTTCGGCTTAGTCCCTGCTTCAGGATGAATTGTTTGATCCTCTTTAAATTGGCCATTTTGATAATGGAATTAGATCTTTCTGGAACCCTCGCCATTATTTCTGGACCGCGATCTTCCCGCGCCATACTCAGCGATACAAAGATTGCTACTGTCAGCAGGATCTGTATTCTCTTCATATAGCGCCCCTTCCCATGCCTCTGTCGCACCTGAACTGCCGCTTGTGCAGAGAATTCAACTCGCGAAACGAAGCCGAAATCGTTCGCGAACTTTTGCTGGCGAACGGAATCGAGTCCTTCGTAACCTCTGATGACTGCGGCGCAGTGGATCCCGCCCTGTCTTTCGCGCGGGGCGTTCAGCTCTATGTCGCCGGAGAAAATGCGCCTGAAGCGGAGCGTATCCTCGCCAAGGCGCGGGCGGAGATCCCGGAAAGCGAGTCCGCGGACGACGACCAGCCGGAAGAAGGGTAGATTCTTTCCCCGCGACTTCTTTGCGTTTTGGGGAGAAGTGTGGTTCTGCAAAATAGATGCCGATATAAGTTTAAAGGCCGATCGCTGAAGTCGAGCGAGACGTTTTGGTGCATGTTGCCGCCTTTCTGAAACAAAACAAGCTTCGACGACGAGAACCGCATCCGAAAATGGGGATATGCCGCAGCCTATCCCCATTCTCGTAAACGCTGCTAGCGCCAGTCGTCGATTTTGGTGCTCCCTCCTGTCAGAACCATGTTCCGGCTCATCATGAAATCCGTCACAAACCACGTCGTCTGCCCCCCGCCGCCGGTCACGAGGACGTTTACCGAGGATTCTTCGAACGGTTTTATTTTCTGGCCGGAAGGGTATTGAGTCTTTTCGACATTTTGCGAAAACCATTTGCCGAGCTGCTCTTTGGTCTCAAAACCATAGGCGTCTTTTAGAAGCTCGGCAACGGTCGGATCCATAATGACTGTGGCGGATCCCATCGTGAGAGCCTTCATGTACTCCCCCATCCACATGTGCACGGGGTATTCCCTCTTGGCTTCCGTTACGCTGGAAATGTAGGACCACCCGGTTGCCACCGTAATCACGCTTTCATTCGGCTTGAATCCCATCTGCACGTGAAAAGGCTTCCATTTCGCCGGCAGGGCCTCTTCATTTTCGGCGATGCAGACATTGTTGTACTGCATGGTGCTTCCAAGAGTGCTCCATGTGGTCTTCTTGCTGTGCAGACCGCCAATGGTTTTGGACATGATCGTGTAGGCGCGGCCGATAGTCGAATTCGCCTCATTGTGGGGCCCCATGACGTTGTGACCGTAATTCATGCCGATTTCGTTGCGTATGGGGCCGTTGACCAGGACCAAATTGGCCATGGAAGACGTCGAGTTCCCAAAAGGTATGTGGTTGGCCAGGGCCAGGATCACGGGCAGATATTCCCGCTTGGCGCCCGCCATAACGGCGCAGATCGCGACTCTCTCCACCGTCACTTCGCGCCTGCCACCCGGCCAATCCAATACCTTGATGACTTCATCCCTCCTGTGAGACGTGCCTTTCAGCATGTCCGCCACACGCTCTTCGGTCGGAAGGATAATGGGAAGATAGTCCGTGTAATCCCGGTCTTTGAATAGGCGCTGCAGGTTCTCTTCCGTGTCGGGCCCGAAAAAGCGGGATTCCGTCGGATCGGGATCGGGCGCCGGGCCCTTATATTTCTCGCTGTCGGTCAGCGGGACTGTCAGGGCGTCGACGAACGCCTGCATCATGGGTTTTCCGCTGACCACGTCTTTGCTCTCGAAAATGTACTTGTGGTGGACGGATTGAGGCTGCCCGGCTACCGGGAAAGGAAAGGAGATATATCGAATCGGAGACCCGTTGGTATACTGAAAATCGTGTCCCTGGGCATACTTGATGATATTGGACGCCGCGCCCCCGACGGCGGGAATCCCGTATTGTTGTTCCAGCTGCTTGCAGTTTCGGCTCACGGCCGATGTGCAGCTGTCTCAACCGGCGATGCCGAACATGGCTGCGTGACCCTTTTCGGATATTTCCTTGAGGAGTTCCGGTTGATCCTGCATATAGAAGCCCTTGATTTTTCTGACCTCTATTTTCACACCCGGCATGTTCCGGGCGAACCAGGCCTTCATCTCCTCATAAATGCTGGGGGCCGCATTCTCGCCTCCCCAGCCGATATCCACCAAAAAAATCGTCTTCCCTTCCAGTGAACCGAGACGCGGCGCGAGCGGCACGCGATCGACCATTCTATTCGGCGGGGTCGGGTTCAATACCCTGATTTTATCGGCGGCATAGGCCGTAGAACAAACGGCAATGAGGAGAATTGCCGATAATGCGAAACAACGCTTTCTGGTCAATGGACACCTCCATTTCATGGGCCCGCAATGTGTTGCCGCGGATCGGCCGCACGCGAACCGGCATGACAACGAACATAGCCGTTTTTATTTGAACATGCAACGAGCTTGGCTGCGGTTTTGGCCTCATGAACTTTCTGTCCCGTACAATGAAGAAAGGACAAAAGCCAGGAGGACCGGCATTGGCAAAGAACATCTGGCGGCGGCATGTGGAACCTATTGCGGAGCCTGCCCGGCTTGCAACGCCAAATACAGCGACGATGCGCAGTGAACAAACAGAATGATTCCCGTTGTACCGACTGTGAAGAGCTGCCTTGCTGTCGAATCAGAGACCTGATGAACATTGAAGAGCGACCTGTTCATCGCAATAGTCTTCCTCTGCTGCGGGAAATCTACTCGAGCGCTTTCATCAGAATCTTGCGGATTTCCCGGTAAGGATCCTTCCGCACGCGGCTCATGACATCGAAAAACATGGTGGACCGGTCTTTCAGGTCGTAGCGAGGCCAGTGGGGCAAGCCTTCGGCATTGGGATTGCCCGTACGTGCGAAAGCGACCCACGCCGAACTCATTGCGTCGGCGACGCGCTGGGGATCGGGCCCGGGGCCGACCATGCTGCGGCTGTTTTCGACATTATTGAAAACCAGGGGGAGGTCGAGAGCGTGGTGCGAGCGAAGCTTCCGGTCGCTCACCGGCGTTTCCCACGCAAGAAGGTAGGCGTAAACCGGGGCTGTCCCCTGCCGCGCCTTGCGTTCCGCCTGGATCGCCGTCGCCATCCAGTATCCCTTCATCGTCTCAGCAGCCGTAATCAGATGCGCCGGCGAATAGCCGGGGAATGCCGCGCGCAGCGCCGGAATCAACTCGTCCGCCTGCTCCGGCAGGGACTTGCGCACGTATGCCTCGAAATCCAGATCGGTCGAGCTCCAGAGCTTGGGATCCTGGGCGCGGAAAATGGTCATTTCATCCTTGTTGGAACCGATCAGCAGCGGCACTTTGGCGGAAAACCCGGGAGCGTCCGGGATAAACGGCTGACGGGTCAGGGCTACGAGGTCCACGCAGGGAACGAACCCGCCGGTCGGCATGAACAGCTTTCCCGGAGGAGAAGCGCTGGCGGACGCCGGAGGCTGCGCCTTGAAGATGGCCATGGCGTCGGTCCGGGCAAGGGCCCGAACATCCCCTTCGGCGATGCCGAGTTTCTTCAGCAGCTCGCGGCCGTATGCCGCGGCTTCTCCGGCGGAGGGCGCGTCAAGTCCGGCGCCACTTTGAATGATGGCCTTGTGGAAAAGCCCTCTTGCCTTGGTCATCGCCATCAGCATCGCGACTTTGCGGCCGCCGCCGCTCTCCCCGAAAATCGTGATATTGCCGGGATTCCCGCCAAATGCAGCGATATTGTCCCGGACCCATTCGAGGCTGAGCACAATGTCGAGCATCCCGGACTGCCCGGAGGATGCGTAGTCGGGACCCCACTGCCGGCCGAGTTGAAGGAATCCGAAAACGTTCAGCCTGTGGTTCACGGCGACGACGACCACATCCCCAATGCGCGCAAGATTTCCGGCATCGTTGATCGCGTCTCCGCCGGAACCCGATGAGAAGCCGCCGCCGTGCAGCCAGACCATGACGGGCCTTTTTTTGCGGTCAGCCGCCGGGGTCCAGACATTGAGGAAAAGACAATCCTCACTCATGGCGGGGGCATCGGAGGCAACGCCGGGCGCGCCTGGCGCCTGAATCGCCCTGTTGCCCAGCCTTGTGGCGTCGGCCACTTCCGACCATGGATCGGGCTTGCGCGGCGGGCGGAAGCGGAACTCCCCGGTCGGCGGAGCCCCGTAGCGGATGCCGCGGAAGATCAAAAGTCCTTTGGCATCCGTCAGTCCACGTACGGGCCCGCCGGATGTCTTGACTACGGGGCCGGACGGCTGTGGATCGGCGAAAACACCGGCCATGGATCCCGCCATGGCGAGGATCAACAGAAGGCCTGTGCAGGCGGCTGCAAACGGAACACGGAGATCAGGACATCTCATCGTCAGCCCTCCAAATCGGCGATAAGCTTATCAGGTGCAAATTAAGTCAAACCCGAACCTTGCATTTCAGCCGTTTCTTCCGGTTTCCCAATGGCTTCAAGCCATGGTTCGCTGGATTTTATGCCCCGCTTCATTCAAGAAATGAACTGACAGCTGCCCGGTCAGACAAGCGCGTTTTTATCGTTTTGTCGCTCGGCAACGGCTGTAAAAGAAATGTCGACTCTGCATAAATTTCAGCATGCAAGCCGGGAGCTAAAAAAGCTCGGTGCGCCACAAATCGTGCAGGTGTATCACGCCGGTCACCACGCGGCCCTGGTCGACGACGACCAGGCTTGTGATCTTCAATTCTTCCATTTTCAACAGCGCGACGCTCGCCAGTTCCTGTCCTAAAATTGTTTTCGGATTCCGGGTCATCGCCTGGCTCGCCGGGAGTTTGAGGGGATCGCGATAAGCCTGAAGCAGGCGGCGCAAGTCGCCGTCCGATATGACTCCCAGCAAAATGCCATGTTCGTCAGTCACGGCCGTCATGCCCAGACTCTTCCGGGACATTTCGTAAATGACTTCCGGCATGGGCGTATCGGCCAGAACCGATGGGACCGAATCTCCCCGGTGCATCAATTCCTCGACGCGCAGCAGTTTCTTCCCCAAAATTCCGCCGGGATGAAGCGCCGCAAAATCCTCCGGACCGAACCCTTTCCTTTCCATCAAAGCCATGGCCAGAGCGTCTCCCATGGCCATCGCCGCGGCGGTGCTGGTCGTGGGTGCCAAACCCAGAGGGCACGCTTCCTCGGCCACGCTGACATTGAGACAGACTTCCGCGTAGCGCGCCAGCGTGGAATCCGGCTCACCGGCCATGGCGATGAGCGGCAGTCCCAGCCGCTTGGCGACGTTGAGAATCTGCAAAATCTCGGCGGTTTCCCCGCTCTTTGAAACCGCGAGCATGATGTCGTCGTGAGCTAAAAGCCCGCAGTCGCCGTGAAGAGCGTCCGCGGCGTGCAGGAAAAATGCGGGCGATCCGGTGCTGCTGAGGGTGGCGGCGATTTTTTTGCATATGATCCCGGATTTTCCCATTCCGGTCACCGCAATTTTACCCGTGCAGGCCGCGGCAATGTCGACGGCTCGCATAAAGGAATCGCCCAGACGGGCGATCAGGGTCCGGATCGCGTCCGATTCCGCTTCCAGCACCCGGATAGCGGTGGCCAGCGAGGGATGAACGGGTTCAGCGGTCATTGCGGCCTCCGAAGCGAATCCCTGATTTTAAGAATATCTTCCACAAGTCGCGGGAAAGTTTTCAGGTTGAGCGAATTCGGCCCGTCCGAAAGGGCTTGAGCGGGATGGTCGTGCACTTCGAAAAAAAAGCCGTCCACGCCGGCGGCGGCCGCCGCCCGAGCCAGATGAGGAATAAATTGCGAGTCTCCTCCGGACCGGTTTCCTTGCCCTCCCGGAGTCTGCACGCTGTGAGTGACGTCGAAAACAACCGGCTGGCCGAACGAACGCAGGATCGCGAAGGAACGGAAATCCACGACGAGGTTGTTGTATCCGAACGAAGAGCCCCGCTCCGTCAACAGGATGTTGCGATTGCCGGTCGATCTCGCCTTTTCCAGCGCCTTGCCCATGTCCTGAGGCGAAAGGAACTGGCCTTTCTTCAAATTGACGCAGAGCCCTGTTCCGGCGGCCGCTATCACCAGATCGGTCTGCCGGCATAAAAACGCGGGTATTTGCAGAACGTCCAGGACTTCGGCGGCCGCCCGGACCTGAATCTGCTCATGAACATCGCTCAATACCGGCAGCCCTGTGGCGTTGCGCGCCTTCTCCAGAATGCGCAGCCCTTCCTCGATGCCGGGTCCGCGAAACGAATTCAGCGAGGTGCGATTGGCTTTGTCGAAGGAAGCCTTGAAGATCAGATCGACGCCAAGTTGAAGCGCCTGCCCGGCCAGCCGCTCCGCCATTTTCAGGCAATGCTTTTCGCTTTCGATGACGCACGGGCCGGCGATAAAGAACGGCCGGGATCGGGCGCCCAGCTTGAGCGATCCCGCTTTGACGGAATACATGATGCGAACCCCATTTCAAATTGACGATGGACGATGGGACCGCCGCCGATGACGGCAATCGCAAAATCTCAAATCAGATTCGCCTGCAGGACGCAGATTAGCAGCGTCGGCGCCGCAGCGCAATATATAAGCTTTGTGTTTCCGGCCATCCCGCCAGCTCCTGTTTCGCGACGCTATTTGCCAAAGGGATCGCGCCTGCGCGTCTTGAATGGTTCGCGGAAATCGAAAGAATTAGCGGCGGGAGAGGCGAAAGCGCCGCCCGGAAATGTTTCGGGCCTTTGCGGATTGATAAAATGAATCCGCAAAGGCCCGGAGTCCAAGCGTTGAGAATCAGAAGTTGATCAGTTCGATCTCGCGAGTGTCTTTGACGTAGGGCTGATCGGCCTGAGGATAGCAGTATTCCTTCCCTTCAAAGTTTCTCAGGACGATTTCCTTCTCGTTGAACCTGACGACGTAATCGGGCATCAGCGGAATCTTCCCTCCTCCACCGGGGGCGTCGATCACGAATTGAGGACAGGCAAAACCGGTCGTGTATCCGCGCAGAGCCTGCATCACCTCCAGCCCGGCTTCCACCCTCGTCCGGAAATGGTTCGTCCCCCGTGTCAGATCGGCCTGATACAGGTAATAGGGGCGGACCCGCATCGCCAAAAGCTTGTGCATCAGCTCCTTCAATATCCTCGGATCGTCGTTGACGCCCTTCATCAGAACCGTCTGACACCCGAGCGGAATTCCCGCTCCGGCAAGCCGCTCGCAGGCCTCCTTCGACTGAGAAGTGATCTCGCACGGATGGTTGAAGTGCGTGTTGATATAGATGGGGTGGTACTTTTTCAGCATGTTGCACAGGTCGTCGGTGATTCGGCTCGGCAAAACGCAGGGGAACCTCGTGCCGATGCGGATGATCTCCACATGAGGGATGGCCCGGATTCGGGAGATGATCGACTCGAGTTTGCGATTGCTCACCATCAGGGGATCGCCGCCCGACAGCAGCACGTCCCGGATTTCGGAATGGCCGCGGATGTAATCGATTCCCATCGCAATCGTCTTTTCGCTGATGACGCTCGTCCGGCCCACCATCCTTTTGCGCGTGCAGAAGCGGCAATACATCGGACATCGATCGGTAACCAGAAGGAGAACCCGGTCGGGATACCGGTGCGTCAGTCTCGGGACCGGGCTGTCTTCCTCTTCATGCAAAGGGTCTTCCGGGGAATTTTCGTCCATCAGTTCATTGACGGAAGGAACCGATTGTTTCCAGATCGGATCGCCGGCCTCCCGGATCAGATTGTAGTAGTACCGCGGAATCCTCATCGGATACACTTTGCAGACGGCGTTGATGATCTCGGCCTCTGCATCAAAATCCCTGGCGATCGTGTCTCCGCTGGTGACGCTGTTGCGCAAGTCTATGGTCCACTGCTCCATATGTTCCATTTGCGAACCTGTCTCCTTGTCAGGAAAGCCTCTTCGCAAGAATCAGCTTGTCGTCCCCGACGTCGTAAAAATCCTTTATTCGAGCAATCTCCTGGTAGCCGAGGTCGCGATAGAACTCGACGGTTTTCAGATAAGATTTTTTGGATGAAGTCTCTACGAGCACTAGCCGCCCTCTCAACGACGCTGCTTCCCGTTCCACATGACGCATGAGCGCGCGCCCGAATCCGCAGCCGCGCGAAGCGGGATTGGTGGCGATCCAATAAAGATCAAAGGATCCCCGGGTGAGCGGAACGGGACCCCAGCAGGCGTAGCCATGCAATTTTGAAGCGGAGTCTTCCGCGACGGCCACCCGGTAGTCGGATTGCTTTGTATCATGTAGATAAATATCGACCAATTCCAACGCGCAATCAGTCTCAAGTTGATTGAAATTTTCCACCGACAAAATCAGCTCGGCGATGGCGGAGCGGTCCGCCAGTGTCATCGGCCTGATCTGAACAGCTGGGTGGTCGTCAGAATGCATAGACGGCGGCTGCAACCTGAGCGCCGCGCTTCATGGCCGCTTCACAAATCCGAAGGATCATTTCGGTATAGGAAAAGCCCGCCGAGCGCGCAGCTCTGGCAAAACCCGCTTTGGGTGAAATATCGGGATTCGGATTCACTTCGAGCACATAGATGTTGCCGCGGGAATCCGCACGCATGTCCACTCGAGAATAATCCCGGCAGCCGATGCATTGACTGCTCCGAATCGCAATGTTGTTGATTCGATTCTCGAGCCGCTTCGGTAGAACCGCGGGGCAAATCGGGACCGTGAACTGATACATCGGGCTTTCTTCGTCCCATTTGGCGCGATAGCTCACGATCCTGGGCTCGTCTTCCGGCAATCCCGCAAAGTTGATTTCGGAAATGGCCAGCACTTCCGGATTGCCGTCGCCGACTACGGAGACGTTGAATTCCCTCCCGTCCAGAAACTCCTCGACGAGCGCTTCCTGTTCATAAGCCTTGTGGATATACAGAATTTGCTTCTGCAACTCCTCGGCCGTATGGCACACGGAATGGCTGTTGATTCCCAGACTCGCGTCCTGGCGGCTGGGCTTGACGAACATGGGAAAGCGCATGCCTCGCGGAACCGAAACCTTCTGCCCGGGATAGCAGACGACGCCGCGAGCCGTCGGAATGCCTGCGGAACGGAGAATCTGCTTCACATGGAACTTGTTCAGCGCAAGCCCCAACGCGAAGGGGTCGGAACCCGTATAGGGAATTCCCATGAGTTCCAGCAGCCCCGCCACGCACATCTCCAGCTCGCATTTGCCGTTGATTTCCTCGCAAAGGTTGAACACGAATTTCGGAGCAATCCTCTGAATCGTGTGGATCAGGTCTTTGGAGAAACTGTCCACCGCGAGGACATAGGGATGATATCCGCCTTCTTTGAGGCTCTCTTCAATGGCGGCCACTTCCTCGCGGAACATGTTGGACAGGTAGACTTCTTCTTCGCAGTCTTCCCGTTTGGAAACGTTCGCCGAGTTGTAGAGAACAACGCAATCAAAAGGTCCCATCATCCCAATCCATATCGTCGGCAGGCGACGTCCAGGACAGTATTGATCAACTGGTTGTAGCTCATCCCCGCCGCTCGCGCCGCTTTTGGAAAACATGAATTCTCTTCCGGTCGCGGCAGGATTCCGGGCAGCGGATTCAGCTCGATGATGTGCGGACGGCCGGCGCCGTCCAGCCGCACGTCGATCCTGCACCAGTCGCGGCACCGCAGAATGCCATAAGCCCGGAGACAGGCGCTTTCAATCTCCCGCTGAAGCTCGGGCGTCAGGCGGGCGGGGCACTCGAATATTTTCAGCGGATTGGAACTCTGATCCCAAATCCACTTGGCTTCGTATGAATAAATTGGATTGACGCCTTGCGGGAGCGATTCGAACAATATCTCGACAATCGGAAGAACTCGGGCGTCGCCTCCGTTTCCGATAATCGCGACCGTGAACTCCCTGCCGGGAAGGAACTCCTCCACAAGCGCCGGCTCCCTATAATTATTAAAAAGCCACAAAACCTGCTCCCGCATCTCCTGTCGCGTTCTCACCAGGGAATTGTTCCGGATGCCGATGCTGGAGCCTTCATAAAGCGGCTTCACCATCAGAGGATAATGGAGGCTGTTGAAGGAAAAATCGCCGTCGCTCACGACGCGGAAACGGGAGGTGGGCAGCCCGTGATACGCGAGAATTTCCTTCGTCCTTGATTTGTCGAGACAAATGCTCAAAGTCAAGGGATCGCTCGCCGTATAGGGAATTTTCAGGTGTTCAAGAATGGACGGGATGTAGCCTTCACGGCAGGGCCCGTACGACCCTTCCGCAATATTAAAAACGATGTCCGGCCGAATCTTCTGCAGCTCCCGGTAAGCGTCCCCTTCCGCGTCGATCAGCAAAACTTCATGGCGTTCGGAAATAGCGTTCCGTACCGCCTCGATCGTTTCCGGGGCGTCCCATTCCGCCTGGACATCCGAATAGACTCTACCGGGAGGCTCCTGCGTATCGTCCGAATCCCCCCGCTTGATATTAAATGTTAATCCGACTTTCATCCAATCTTGCCCTTTCGCAACTTGATATAAGAGAATCGGAATTGCTTGTCAAGACTTATTTCGCGATTTGACACAAGATAATGGGTTGGAACCTTCTTTCAGTACAAAATCTTGTATAGAACTCCTAAGCCCTCATCGCCTGCTCGGCTTCAAGCAAGAAAATGCCCAGAAGGGCGGCCCGATCGATTCTGAATATATCTTCCAGCTTCATCTTGGCATCCCGGTTTCCGGTTCGGCAGTATTGGTCCACCTGCATAATTGATGAACATTTCCCGCATGAATAGCGCGCGGGGCGTCGGGAGTCCGGTTCCCATTTCCGTGCAACTTCCCGGAGGCCCACGAAACAGGAAACGGAAACCGCGTTCTTCGGGTATAATGTTCTCCCGGTTTCGCACTTTTGCGAAACCGGCTTCCGTTTTCTTATGAATATATCGACTTGTTCCGGTCCGAATTCAGCGCGGCTATGCCTTGCCGCCGTCTGGGGCGCTTTGTGGAGCCTGATGCTCCTCGCGCCGATTCTGGCGAAGTTGTCCTTTCCCCTCCTGTCGGCGTCCATATATATTTTTTTCTCCGGTTTCTGCCACCAGGCGCCCGAGCGCTCCTTCTGGCTGGCCGCGCATCCTCTGGCGGCGTGCCACCGGTGCGCCGGGATCTACACCGGACTATTTTTAGGTTCTTTGATAGCGATCCGTTTCTCCGTCCCGACGGCCGCACGCCGCCGCAAACTGCTGATCGCCGCGATCGGCTTTCTGTCGTTGGACGCGCTTCTGCCTTTCGTCGGCCTGTGGAGCAGCTCGCCCTTCAGCCGTTTCACGACTGGACTGGCGTTCGGACTTCTAGGATCTTCGATCCTGTCGCACGGCGTCGCGGAATTAGAACGGGAATTTTCTTGGCGGCGGGTTCTGTCCGCGCTCGGCGTTTCCAGGGAGGCTGCACATGAATGAAGAAGGAATGATGAAACCCGCCTTGATCGGCGGCGTCCTGATAGGAGTTCTTTCTTCGGTGCCCTTTTTAAACATCCCCTGCTGCTGCTGCGCCTGGGTCGTCGGGGGTGGCGCGCTCGCGGCGTACGTCTATGTCCGGGAATGCAAGTCGCGCGTCACTCTCGGGCGGGGCGTCGCGCTTGGAGCGCTGGCCGGGGCGATCGGCGCCGTCGTCAACGCCCTGTTTCTGATACCGAGGCTGCTGATCTCCAAATCCCCGGTCGCCGAGCAGTTCAGCCGCGCCATCGAGCAGGTTCCCAATGTGCCGGAGGAGACCCGACAGCTGATTGCGACCGTGCTGGCCAGAGAAGGAATGATCGAATTTCTTATAATCGCGAGTTTTTTTGTCATCCTTTTCGTCTATTGCCTTCTTTCCATGTTGGGCGGCGCCATCGGAGTGGCTTTCTTTGAAAAACGCTCGCCGGGCGCCGAAGCCCCCCCGGCGATCCTTCCGCCTCCGCCGCCTCCGCCGATTTTATGATTCGCAGGACGAAGAGCGCAGGAAATAAGGGCCTGTCAATGAATAACGTTTGCACTCTGCTGCTGGCCCCCAGACTCGCTGGCCAGGCGCGAGCGACGAGCATGCTGGCGTG